>NZ_JBCFOK010000002.1:0-575885 GCF_039605595.1 Streptomyces odontomachicola | reverse complement strand
AAGGAACAGGAGGCCACGACCAACAGAGAGTCGGCAGCCAGGAGCCCCTCCCCGCACACGCAAGGAGCAGAGGAGACCCTGGGCTGCTGCCCCTCCACTCCTGGGGGTCCACCCCCGCACGTACGGGGAGCAGGCCGCGCGCATGGTCATCCCCACAGCGCTGGTGGGTCCATCCCCGCACACGCGAGGAGCAGATGGCGTCGGCCGCGGTGGGCTCGGTTGTCTGGGGTCCATCCCCACACGCGCAGGGAACAGGAGCTCGTCCACGACGGCGAGCCCGCGCCCCAGGGGCCCATCCCCGCACCTGCGGGGAACAGCAGTTGACGCACTCGAACCCGACGAAACAGCTGGGGCCATCCCCGCGAGTGCGGGGAGCAGCTGGCGATGTTCTCTACCGCCACGCGCGGTGGGCCCGTCCCCGCGCACGCTGAGAGCAGGGCATGAGCCATCCCGCCTCAGTGGAAGTGACGGGTCCATCCCCACGGACGCGAGGAGCAGGGGGTGGCCGATGGTGTGCAGAGCCTCGCGGAGGGGTCCATCCCCACGCGCGCGAGGAACAGCGCACCTCGGGCCGGTACGTCGAGGCCGGCGAGGGCCCATCCCCACGTGCGTGGGGAGCAGAACGACTACTCCGGTTACGGCGACCGCGAGGAGGGACCATCCCCACGCGTGTGGGGAACAGGCGTTCGCGTCCTGCGGCGTCATGTCCCACTCGGGTCCATCCCCGCACGCGCGGGGAGCAGACCACCGCCAAGGTCGACCTGAATGCCGGCTGGGAACCATCCCCGCGCGAGCAGGGAACAGTAGTCGTTGCGCCTCACGTAGAGGTCGGCGTAGGGACCATCCCCGCGCGTGCGAGGAGCAGGAGGGCAGCACGCAGCCCGTCGCAGACCAGTGGGGGCCATCCCCGCGCGAGTGAGGAGCAGCCACTGCACACGCCGCCGACCGCCAGGCACAGGCCCCAATCCCCCACGCGAGGAACAGCATGCCGTCCGACACCGGCCCCAGAACGTGTACTTGAACTCTGCTCACAAGGCTGCTGAGCATGAGAAGGCCGAGCGAGGAAGACCGGGATTCCCCGCCGCCGACTCAACCTGCCGCGCGGCGGGCCACAGCTTCCACCAGGCGAGGAACCCTCTGCGGAACCGGCACCAGGTGCTCGCGAACCAGAGGCGTCGGTGCGATCACACGGTGCGAGGCATCCGGCCCGACAACGTCGACCACCGGCTCCCAACCTGTCGGCAGACTGCCATCCAGCCGTGCCCGGCAGATGCCTCCATATGTCTCCTGCAACACCACCATCACGAACGCGAGCAGGTCACTGTGCAGCGTAATCCAGTCCTCCACCTCGAACTCGCCGACCGGCAGCCGCTGCACATAGTCGTCCAGGACACCGACCGCGCTTAGCGGGTCAGCGTCGAACGCGAGCGCCGCCTCGCCGCCGCCGAACTGCTCCACCAGCGCCCGGATACTTGGCCGACAGCCAGCCATGAACTCATCGATGTCGATCACAGCCCAATTCTGGCACGCACCTTTCCCAGCAGGTCCTCAGATTTTCCGGGACCACCCCCACACACTCCAGGGACAGAAGACACCGCGCAGGCTCTGAAGAACCCCGCAAACCCATTCCCTCCACCCGCGGAAAGCACCAAGTGGCCCTCACAGACTGCGCTTTCAACTTGGGCCCGCCCCCACACACGCAGGGAACAGGTACTGGCCCGCTGCACACGGGTTCCGCGCCGCCGGGGGGGGGAATCCGGCTGCCCATGCCGCGGGAGACTTCCAATGCGCCGACGGGGCGGCTAGGCGGTGACGTCGGCGGGGGTAGGGGCTCCGGTTTGGAAGGTGTGGGTGCGGTGCCAGGCGTAGTAGGGCTCGCGGCGCGGATTCCACCAGGTGATGCTGCGTCCGTCGAGGTGGGTGTCGATGTGCCGGGCCACCGCGGGAGTGGTGCGTGCCAGGGGGCTGACTTGGAGGTGGCCGTGGGCGCTGACAGTGATCAGGCCGTGTTCGTAGAGGCTGTCGCAGCCCAGCAGGCAGGCGAGCATGGCGATGTTGCCCACGTCCCAGCGCTCCGCCTCACTGCAGGCCTGGCGTTTCTTGATGTGCGCGGCGACGAGGAAGGGGCGCGGGAGGAGACGTCCGCACAGGGCACACTCACCCTCGGTGCCGGGCAGCAGGTAGTTCTTGAGCCTGGCCTGTTCGGCCCGTGCCGTGGCGGTATAGGTCTTTCCATCGGAGGGAGCGGAGGGCGCGGTCCCGGCATCAGCGGGCGGCGGCACTGCACCCTCCGCTCCAGCGTGGGGAGTTTCGGGGTCGAAGTCGACGAGAGTGCGCAGGAGTTCGCCCTCATTCTCCTTAAGAGCGGAGAAGCCCATGATGTTGCGCTGCCGGTTCCAGTTCAGGAGGGTGCGCACCTCGTCCATGGGGACATCGATGCCGCGCACACCGGTGAGGGCGTACATGTACTCCCAGGTCTGGCCGGTCCGCGCGTCCCGCTGCCACAGCCGCTCGGCCAGCTGCGGGTTGTGCCACGCCAGCGCGATGGTGCCGACGAGGTACAGCTTCTTGCTGCCGCTGAAGAAGACGACGTCACCGGCCCGCATCCTGCGGATCTTCGGCCAATTGGCATCGCCGAGGCCGGGGGTGACGCCCCACAGCGGCGCGCGCCCGCCGGGGAAGAGACGGTGCAGAGCCTGGCGCACATGCGGGGCGAGGAGATCGGCGTGATCGTCGAAGATCACCGGCCGCAGAATGGTTTCTTCATAGTGCTGGCGGACCAGCTTGGACTTCAGACCGGCAGGCTGGGCAAACACGCGTACCGGCTCACCCGGTGAGGATATGTCACTCTCCGGACCGGCAGGGAAGTCAGGGCTGTCACTAAAGGCCATGCAGCGAATCTAAAAGACAGCGCAGGCCGTCCCGCACGGCGGGGTCAGCAGTGTGGGACCTCGCCGCCCGCCGGGGCCAGGCGGGCGGCTGAGAACAGCAATCGGGGCAGGCGACCCTAGCGATCACCGGCGCACCGGGTCCGCGTCCACCGCGGGCGACGCCGACCCGCGCCCAGGCGGCTGCCCTGCAGCGCATCGCCGGAAGTCCGGTGAGCTCCATGGAAACCAGGAACCAGCGGTGTTCGTCCTCCGTGCGGAAGGTCATCCCTGGCTACGGTGGCGGACTGCGTACCTGCGACCTGGTCCGCACCCAGATCACCGACATCACCATCAAGGGCGCCTGGGACGGCCCGCCCGCGTCCAACTCCTCGAGCACGTCATGGCACCCCTGGCCGACCTCCCCGTAGAAGAGATCGTCTCGGCCAGCCACATCATCACCGACCTGACCTTGGCCCCGATGCGGCCCGTCCACGACTACCTCGCCGCATAAGACCGCACGGCCGCTGCGCGCGTGCCCGTACCCCCTCATCGGGGCATCGCCGCAAGCCCTACCCCCAGCGCTCCCCGGCCCGCTCATTCGACGGCAGCGAATCCCACGTCACGGGCGTATTCGCTCCTCCGTCATCGGCGTAGGCGGCAACGGCTCGGTCTCTCCGCACATCGAGCTGTCCTCGGCGGCGCGTCCGGGGGCGCTGTAGCAGGCCATGGCGCGGCGGAGCTCTGGCCCTGCCAGACAGCGGGCAGGGGTGACGCGGCAGTGCCAACCGGTGCGGGCTGCCTGCGCGAAGCGCACCCCCGCTTCCCAGTCCCCGCACTCCACCGCCTCCGCGGCTCTGTCCAGAAACCACCCCGCCACCCACGAACGCGCATGCGCCTCCGCCTCCCCCGAGGCGTCGGCCGGTGCGGTGCTGCGGGCGCCGTCCGCGAGGAAGCGCAGCATCTCCGCCGCGCGGCGCCCCGTGCCCAGAGAGCCAGGGCGGGCGCCGAGCTCGGGCACGGTCCATGCGAGGCGTGCGCGCAACCGCCGCACCGTCTGCTCATCCATACCCAGCACGCTAGCCGCCGGCACTGACAACCCAACGGACCAGGGACAACGCGGAGTTGAGCCGTACGTCCCCGCCCCGGCGGGGACTCGGCACACCGGGGCGGGAGTGAGGGAGCCCGCCCGCTCCGTACGGAGGGGCCTCGGGCGGGTGATTTCGAGCCTGCCGCATGCGGGGCCGCCGCGGGGGTACCTGGCGGGGACTCGCCACTGGCGACGCAGTCACCCCGCGCTGGCAACGCACATCACCAACTGGCTATCGCCCCGGACCGAATGGAGGCGCAGTGGCCGCTTTTCCGCCAGGCCAAGGATGTGGCCTGCGGGGAGAGGTGTGTTGAGTGGTTCGGGGCCCGGCTACTCTTCCGGGGGACATCTACACAAGGAGGCCGTACATGGAGCAGTCGCACATACCGTTCCCCGAGGTCCGGCGAGGGACGGAAGGGCGGCTGTACGTGCCGGCCGGGTACGTCACCGACACCCTGCGCTCCCTCGCGCGCTATTGGACCGAGAGCGAGGAAGGCACCGGGTCCGGGCCGTACGACGCGGACACGGTCCAGGCGCTGGCCCAGGCCCTGGAGGCACACGCCGACGCGCTCGACGTGCATCTCATCACCATCGCCACCGGGCCGGGCAGCAAGGACGGCGACAGCGGTGAGGAACGGGTCACGGCGGCGGTGGCGGAACCGGCCTACGACACCTCCGAACTCGGCGTCGAGGCGCACAGCATCCTGGGCACCGCGGAGCACCTCTTCGCCTCTCTCACCGGGAGCGGGACGCCGGGTGCGGAGAAGGAGCTGACCGGCGCGTTGATGCGGGCCGCGCTCGGGGCGCTGGCGGGCGAGTCGCTGACGCGGTATCCGGCGGCGCTCAAGGCGTTCGCGGTGCGAAGACGGGGGCGGCTGGAGCAGTTCTACGGCAACTACGGGCCTCGCAGTTCCCTTGCGGGCAGGCCGCGTTACCGCCTCGTGCGGCATCCGGTGAGCCTGATCGTGTGCGAGCGGCTGCAGAACGCGCGTACCGCGCTCCAGCAGTCCTGGCCCGAGGGCCTGCCGTACGAGCTGCTGGAGGGCGCGGCGGAGGCGTGGGGCGTGCGGCTCCAGGAGACCAAGCCCTGAACGCCCACCGCCCGTGGCCAGGGGGGATGTTCACGTCGTCGAAGAAGCCACCGAAGATGCCACCGAGTCGGCCGTCAGGCCCGCCGTGACGAACGCGATCACGGTGCGCGTCTCGGGGAACGGCGTGGGCTCCAGCGGGGTCTTCGCCGTGGGGCGCCCGTACGTTTCCATGACCAGGGTGAAGGCCAGGCGGCAGCGCTCGGTGACCTCCTGCGGGGTCAGGCGGGGCAGGGCGCGGCCGATCAGCACCTCGAAGGGTGCGGGGCCGAAGAGGGTGGAGACGTTGGGGAGTTGGCCCGTGGGCAGGGCGCCGCGGGCGAGGAGGTGGCAGAGCATCCGGCCGTCGCGGGTGGCGGTGAGTTCGGCGAAGGGTTCGACCAGGGCGGTCACGAGGTCGCGTACGGCGGGCTCGGAGCCGGGTGTGGCGAACAGGTCGCGCATGCAGTGTGCCCACAGCGGCTGGAGCTCTTGTTCCAGGAGGGCGGAGACCAGGCCGTCGCGGGAGCCGAAGTGGTAGTGGACCGCGCCCGGGTTGAGGCCGGCCTCGGCGTTGACCGCGCGCAGTGAGACCTGGTCGGCGCCCTTGTCCAGGAACAGGCGCTTGGCGGCGGCGAGGAGGCGTTCGCGTGCGGGCGCGTCCGGGTGGGTCATGGCGACATTGCACCACGGCAGCGTCCGGGCTCCCGCCGCCTCCCGGCCGCCTTCCAGCCGCGAGGCCCCGCGCGCTCCGACCTGTGCGCTCTCCTATCGTTCAATCAGTGATTGGCCTACGCTTGGCGCGGCCGCTGACGACCCGTCAGGGACCGGCCGCAGCGCGGGAGGAGAGCAGCATCGTGGGCACCTTCGCCATCACGGGAACGGCCTCGGGCATGGGCGCGGCCAGTGCCGAGCGGCTCCGCGCCGCCGGGCACGAGGTCATCGGGGTGGACCTGCGCGAGGCCGAGGTGACGGCCGATCTGGGGACGGCCGAGGGGCGCCGGTACGCGGTCGAGCAGGTCCTCTCGCTCTGCGGCGGAACCCTCGACGGCGTGGCGGCCGTCGCGGGCGTGGGGCCCTCGCTGCCCGACGCGGGCGCGGTCGTCGCCATCAACTACTACGGCACGGTGCAGGTGTTGGAGGGTCTGCGGCCGGCGCTGGAGCACTCGGGCACGGGCCGCGCCGTGGCCATCACCTCGAACTCGGCGACCACCGTCCCCCTCATCGACGAGGCGCTGGTGGACCTCCTCCTCGACGGCGACGGCGACCGTGGCGGCGACGAGGCGGCGGCGCGCAAGCACGCGGTCCAGGCGGCGCGCGAGGCCGAACGTGTGCTGCCTTCCGAGCAGTTGGCGATCGCTCCGAGCGTCTCCGCGTACGCGAGCTCCAAGTTCGCGCTGGCCCGCTGGGTGCGGGGCACCGCGGTCACCGCGCCCTGGGCCCGTACGGGGACCCTGCTCAACGCGATCGCGCCGGGCGCGGTGCTCACGCCGCTGATGATCGGGTCGACCGCGGCCGACGGGACCGAGGAGGAGCTGGATCCCGGCTCCTTCCCCACGCCCATGCCGCTGGGGACCTTCGGGCGGCCCGAGGACATCGCGTTCTGGGTCGAGCAGTTCCTGCGGCCCGAGGCGCGCTTCACCACCGGCTCGGTGCTGTGCGTGGACGGCGGTACGGAGGCGGCGATGCGGCCCGACGCGCAGCCGACTCCCCTGCGCGCCTGACACAAGGGCGCGCTCGCCCCGTACCGGCCCCACCCCTCTGGAGGCGCACGTGACCAGCACTTCCGCATCCGGGAACGGCCCGCTCCCCTCCCCCGCGCTCTTCGGACCGGCGCGGCTGGGGCCGCTGACGCTGCGCAACCGGTTCCTCAAGGCGGCCACGTTCGAGGGGATGACGCGGAACTCCCAGGTCAGTGACGGGCTCGTCGAGTTCCACCGGCGGCACGCGGCGGGCGGGACGGCGATGACGACCGTGGCCTACTGCGCTGTCGCGCCCGAGGGCCGCACCGAGCGGCATCAGCTCTGGATGCGGCCGGAGATCCTGCCCGGGCTGCGGCGGCTCACCGACGCCGTGCACGCGGAGGGTGCGGCGGCCTCCGCGCAGATCGGCCATGCGGGCCCGGTCGCCGACCCGCGCTCCAACCGGCGGCCGTCGCTGGGGCCTTCGGCGCTGTTGAGCCCGCAGGCCATGGGGCGGGTGCGGCGGGCGAGCGGCGCCGACATCGCGCGGATCACGGCGGCGCACGGTCGGGCGGCGCGGCTGGCGGTGGAGGCCGGGTTCGACGCGGTGGAGATCCACCTCGGGCACAACTACTTCGCCAGCTCCTTCCTGAGCCCGCGGCTGAACAGGCGCACGGACGCGTACGGGGGCTCGCTGGAGGCCCGCGCACGCGTGGCCAGGGACGCGGCGCGCGCGGTGCGCGAGGCGGTCGGCGACCGGATCGCGGTGCTGGCCAAGCTCAACATGGACGACGGGGTGCCCGGCGGCCTGTGGCTGGACGAGAGCCTGCGCGTGGCCCGCTGGCTGGAGGCCGACGGGAGCGTGGACGCGCTGGAGCTCACCGCGGGGAGTTCGCTGCTCAACCCGATGTACCTCTTCCGCGGCGAGGCACCGCTGCGGGAGTTCGCCGCGGCGATGCGCAGCCCGGCGCTGCGCCTGGGGGTGCGGGCCGCGGGCGGGCGGTTCCTGCGCAGCTACCCGTACGAGGAGGCGTACCTGCTCGACAGCGCCCGGCAGTTCCGCGCGGCGCTGGACCTGCCGCTGGTCCTCCTCGGCGGGATCTCCCGCCGCGAGACCGCCGAACTCGGCCTCGCCGAGGGCTTCGACTTCCTGGCCATGGGCCGGGCCCTGCTGCGCGAGCCCGACCTCGTACAGCGCATGGAACGCGACCCCGGGGCGCGTTCGCTGTGCATCCACTGCAACAAGTGCATGCCGACCATCTACAGCGGTACGCGGTGCGTGCTCGCCGACGACACTCCCTAGAGGCGGGGCGAGCTCCAGTTCCGGGAGTGACAGCCTCTCACGCCGGGAGTCACACCCTCTCGCGCAAGGAGGGAGCCTCAACGGATTGCGCCGCGGTCTCCTGGACTGCCGCGGTGCGCGCCGACGCCGCGCGCCGCCGCCCGTACGCCCTCGCGCAGGCCACCGCCGCGGACGCCACGGCCGCGACACCCGCCGCCAGCGCCGGACCGCCCGCGGCCAGGACCTGCTGGAACGAAGCGGCCGCCGCGTACCCCGTGCCCACCTCGGCCGCGGCCCACAGCCCGGCGGCCGCGAGGCTGTAGGGCGCGATGCGGCGGTAGGGCAGGCGGGCCGCACCGGCCAGGTGGGGCGTGACGGTGCGGATCACCGGGAGGAAGCGACCCAGGAAGACCGCCTGTCCCCCACGGCGCTCCATCAGCACCTCCGCGCGCCGCCACACCGGCGCGGGCAGCCGGCGCCCGAGCCGCCCGGTGCGCACCCGCACCCCCAGCACCCTGCCCGTGCGGTGCCCCAGCAGGTCGCCCGCCACCACCGCGCACGCGGCCGTCGCGATCAGCCCCGCGAGGCTGAGCTGCCCGGTCCGCGCCAGCCCGCCCGCGGTCAGCAACAGCGTCAGCGTGGGCACGAACGCGCCGACCAGCAGCACCGACTCGGCCAGCACCGCCACCGCCACCAGCGCATACGCACCGGAGGGCGGCACATGGGCCAGGACGTCGGGGACCACGTTCACCGGGCGGCCCCCACCGCGCACGGCGTGAGCGGAACCCCGGCCGCCGGGCGCCGCAGCTCCCACACCCTGGCCGGAGGGAGGTTGGGCCACACGTTCCGGAAGCCGGTCGCGTACCGCTCCCGGTAACCCGCCAGGACCTCCTCCACCGCATGGTGCCTGCGCAGCTCCTCCCCGGAGGCCAGCAGAGCGCGGGCCCGGCGCGTGCCGAGATACGCGAAATACGTCAACGTGCCTCCAGGGCGCAGCAGTTCGAGATACCGACCCATGATCACCTCAACCTCGGCCGGAGCGAAATTCGCGAACGGCAGCCCGGAGACGATCACGTCGTAGCCATGACCGTGATCATGGTCGACCGGCATCTCCTCCACCAGCCGGGCATGCACACGCACCCCGTCACCCGCCTCCGACCAGCGCGGATGCTCGTCCACCAGCGCGCGCAGGCGCTCGGCGAAGCGCGGGTTCGCCTCGGCGACGTCCAGGCTGCCGCCCGGTGGGAGGAGGTCGAGGAGGGTGCCGGTCACCGCGCCCGTTCCGGCGCCGGCCTCGAGCACGGTGAGCGGGCCGTCCGGAGGCCGGTGCGGCGACGCGCGCAGCGGGGCGCTCAGCGCGCGGGCCAGCGCGGCGCCGCTCGGCGCGACGGCGCCGGTGGTGCGCATGTCGCGGGCGGCCTCGCGGAAGAAGGCCCAGGTCGCGGTGGTGCGGCGCGCGGGGCGGGAGGCGGGCGGCGGGGCGTACGGGGCGGTCCTGTGATCCATGCCGAAGACGCTAGAAAGCGCGCGGCGCCGCGGAATCGGCCCTTCTGCCGCGCTCTCCCCCTACGAAAGTCGGGGGTGCGGGGCGGCACTTCGTCGGGGGAGAAAGCGCAGGCCGCATGCCTAGGATCGTGGGGTGAGGTGGAGAAGAGATCTTCCGTGGACGGCCTACGGGCGGCACGGACTGGTGCTGGTGCTGACGTGCATGGCCATCCAGAACGCGTCCGTCAGCGCCGGCGGCGCATACCTGACCGCGCGCACCGCGCTGGCGCTGGCGTGCGGTGCCGCCCTGCTGACAGGACGGCTGCACTGGCTGGTCGCGCCGGCGCTGGCCACGGTGGCGACCGGCGTGTGGGGCTGGCCGATGGTGCCGCTGCTGCTCGTCGCCCTCTTCGACCTGGCGGCACACCGCCGACCGGTGTGGGCGGTGGTGAGCGTGGCCGTCGTGATGACGGCGAACTCCTCGTGGCAGAACCAGTCGGACTCGCTGTGGCGGCCCCAGCAGTACGGGCCCACCCTCTTCCTGCTCCTGGCCGTGCTCAGCGGGCTGTGGCTGGGCAACAGGCAGCGCCTGGTGAAGCTCCTGAACGCCCAGGTCGAGCGGCTGCGCGTCGAGCGGGAGCTGCGCGAGGAGGCGGCCCGCGCGGCGGAGCGCTCACGCATCGCCGCCGAGATGCACGACGTGCTCGCCCACCGCCTGAGCCTGATCGCCCTGCACAGCGGGGTGCTGGCCACCAAGGCCGACCAGCTGCCCGAGCCCGTCGCCGAGCGCCTGGCCCTGCTGCGTACGACCTCCACCGAGGCGCTGTCCGACCTGCGCGACGTGCTCGGCGCGCTGCACGCCTCCGCCTCGGCCGAGCGGGGCACGGAGGCCGAGTCCGGTACGGAGGCGGGCGCGGGTACGGCGCACGCGCCGGTCCTGCGCGATGTGCAGGAGCTCATCGACCAGGCGCGGAAGGCCCACCAGGAGGTCGAGCTGGACGCGGAGGGGCGGCCCGAACAGGCCCCGGCCACACACCGGTTGGCCGTCTACCGCCTCGTACAGGAGGGGCTGACCAACGCCCGCAAGCACGCCGAGGGCGCCGCGGTGACCGTCCGGCTCGACCACCGGCCGCCCGCCACCACGGTCGAGGTCACCAACGGGCCCGGCGCCTCCGGCGTCGAGGGCGGCACCTCCGGCTTCGGCCTGGTCGGCCTGCGGGAGCGCGTACAGGCGCTCGGCGGCGAACTCCACGCCGGGCCGCACGACTCGGCCGGCTGGCGCCTCCACGCGCGTATCCCCCACCCGGAACACGCGGACCAGCACGCCCGGTTCACCGCAAGCCCCGCACACGAAGACCACGAAGACGAAGCCCACGAAGGCCACGAAGCCCACGAGGAACGGAACGGCTCCCGCACATGATCCGCGCCATGATCGTCGACGATGACGCCCTGGTACGCCTCGGTCTCGCCGATCTCCTCGACGGCGACGAGGGCATCGAGGTCGTCGCGCAGGCGTCCGACGGCCTGCACGCGCTCGAACTCGCCACCGCGCACCGCGTCGACGTCGCCCTCGTCGACGTGCGCATGCCCCGCATGGACGGCATCGCCGCCACCGCCCGGCTCCGCGCGCTGCCCAGCCCGCCCCGGGTGGTCACGCTCACCACCTTCGACCTGGACGAATACGTCTACGACTCGCTCACCGCCGGTGCCGACGGCTTCCTCCTCAAGGACACCGAGCCCGCCGAGATCCTGCGCGCCGTCCACCTCGTCGCGACCGGCTCGGCCATGCTGCACCCGGCCGCGGCCCGGCGCCTGATCGACCGCTACCACGACGCGGGGCGCCCCGGGGCCGCCGCGGCCCGCTCCCGCATCGAGGGGCTCACGCCCCGCGAACGCGAAGTGCTGGCCCTGCTCGCGCGCGGCGACACCAACGCGGACATCGCGGCGCAGCTCGGCATGCGGGAGAGCACCGTGAAGGCCCATGTGAGCCGCATCCTCACGGCGTTAGAGGCGGGCAACCGCGTACAGGCGGCGCTCCTGGCGCGGGACGCGGGCATCACGGGCTGAGCCTTCAGAAGATCCACGGGCCCCGCCCTCACGCCAGCCGGTCCGCCATCAGCTCGCCCGCCATGATGGTGGCCAGATTCGTGTTCGCCCTGGGTACGGAGGGGAAGACGGAGGCGTCCACGACGTGCAGGCCCTCCGTGCCCAGGACGCGGCACTCCGGGTCGACCACCGTCGCGGGGTCGTCCGGCGCCCCCATCCGGCACGTGCTGGTCCCGTGCTGCGAGTCCACCACCGTGCTCAGCAGGTACGCGTCGAGCGCCCGGTCGCTGTCCAGCGCGGCGAAGAGGTCGCCGTTCACGTCCTTCAGCTCCCCCTGGGTGATCTCCGCGGTCTCCGGGCGCCGGGCCAGGTCCACCAGCGCGCGCACCCCTTCGCGCAGGGTCGCCAGGTCGCGCTCGTCGGAGAGCATCCGCTCGCGCACCAGCGGGTGCCGCTCGGGGTCGGGAGAGGTGAGGGTCAGGGTGCCCCGCGAGTCGTTCCGGTTGAGCCACACGCCGTAGGCGCCGAAGTGGCGGGCGGTGGAGGCGGCGGCCATGGACAGCACGTTCTGGTTCATGGACACGCACATCAGGTCGTTCTCGCGGGCGCCGGACGAACTGGTCCAGCGCACACAGACGTTGGTGTGCCGGTCGTGCGGCGACTGCACCGCCGCGTCCTCCACGAGGGGGATCGACACCAGCGCTATCGGGTGGTCCTGCATCCCCTCCCCCACCGGCAGGTCCTGGCGTACGCCGATGCCGAGCGCGCGCAGATGCCCTGCGGGGCCGATGCCCGAGCGCAGCAGGACCGCCGGGGAGTGGATCACCCCGGCGCTGAGCACCACGGTGTCGGCGTACTCGCTCGTCTCCCGCCCGCCGCACCGCAGTCGGACCCCCACGGCCCGGTCCCCGGCGAACAGCACCCGGTCGACCAGCGCGTCCCCTCGTACGGTGAGGGTGTCCAGGTCCCGCGCGGGCTCCAGATAGCCGTCGTTCACCGAGACCCGGCGTCCCGCACGGGAGTTGATCGGGTAGGGCGAAACGCCCGTGGTGGCGGGCGCGTTGACGTCTCCCGCCCAGCCGAAGCCGGCGGCGAGGGCCGCGCGGGAGAGCGCCGTGTCCACGCCGCCCCACGCGTCCTGCGGCATGCGGTGGATGGGGGTGGGGCCGCCGCGGCCGTGGTAGGGCTCGTCGCCGTACTCCTCGTCGTCCTCCAGCTTCGCGAAGTACGGCAGCACCTCGTCCGGCGACCAGCCCGTGCACCCGGCCGCCGCCCACTCCGCGTAGTCCGTCATCGGAGGCCGGATCGCGATCTGGCCGTTGACCGTGGAGCTGCCTCCCGCGCCCCGGCCGCGCCAGTACAGCGCCTGCTCCTGGCTGTCGGTGCGCGAGGAGTCGAGCCCCGGCCAGAGCAGTCCGTCGATGGCGCCGGGATCGCCGAGTGCGACGCCCGGGTTGGGCGAGCGCAGCACCTCTGGCGTGTGCGCCGCGCGGTAGTCGGGCCCGGCCTCCAGCAGGAGGACGCGTCTGCCGCGTTCCGCCGAGCGCGCCGCGAGCGCCGCGCCCGCAGAGCCCGCGCCGACCACGATGAGGTCCCAACCGCCGTTCGCCACCGCGCTGCCTCCCGCCCCGGGGTACGCCGAGGGTGCGATCTGCCGCCCGTGGTCCCGGAGTTGGTACTCTCCGCCCGGGCGCTGCGTTCAGTCAAGAATGAACGTTCAGTTCCCGGTGAGCAAGGAGGTGGCCGGTGTCCCGGAGGACGGGCGATGCGGCGGACGACACCGCGGACGGCAGGGCGGACGACGGGCCGGGCCAGGGCGGAATCCGCGAGCGGGCCGCGGGTGAACACCCCGCGCTCGTGGAGGAGTTCGGGCTGCACATCGGCCGGGCCATGAGCTGGCCGCGGATGGCGGGGCGGGTGGCGGCCGTGCTGTTGCTCAGCGAAGGGGCGCTCACCCTGGGGCAGCTCCAGGAGCGGCTCGGCGCGAGCAAGGGTTCCGTCTCGGAGATGACGCGGCTGCTCATCGCGAGCGGCACGGTGGAGCGCCGCAAGGAGCCGGGGCGGCGGCACTTCGTGTACGAGTGGCGCGGGGACGCCTGGGCGGGGTGCCTCCAGCACATGGTCGACTCCACCGTCCGCCTGCGCGAACTCGCCGCCGGCGCCCGGGGCACAGCCCGCCTCACCGCCACGCAGCGGGAGCGGCTCACCGCGATGCACGAGTTCTACGCGTTCCTGGCCACGCGGCTGGACGGGGTGCTGAGCGAGTACACCGGGGGCGAGCCGGACCGGGAAGCGGACGGTGGTGCCCGGTGACGGCGCACGGCGGCGGCATGGACCGCTCGGAGCTCGACCGGCTGCTGGCCGGAAACGGCACCCGGGCCGCCGAGGCGGCGCGCGAAGCGCTCGGCGACACCGGGAACTTCGCCGTCTGGGAGGGTGCCGTCCCGGCCCGGCACCTGGCCAGGATCTACGGGCGCCGGCTCCGGCACACCCGCCGTACGGGACAGCGCACCCTCGGCCTCGAAGACGCGGTGAACCGGCTGGACGCGCACCGCCTCCCGGTCTCCCTCGGGCAGATCACCGCCGAGGACCGGAGCTGGCACTTCGTCCTCTTCCTCACCGAGGGGCACGAGGAGATCGTCTCCTGTACGGGGGTGCGGACGGCCGAGCCCGAGGACACGGCGTAGGGGCGCTTTTCGGCCGTACGCGTGACGTCGCACCGGCCTGCGCGTTAGAGGGAGCGCGTGCGCGCAGGCGTGCGCATGACCAAGATCCGCCCCTCATCCGGAGCCCCCCATGCCGTTCCGCACGCTCTCCCGACTCCCCGGCGCCGCCACCGCGTTGACCGCCTGCGCCGCCGCCTCCGCCGTCTCCGGCGCCCTGGTCGCGGCCGCGCCGCTCGCCTCGGCCTCCGTACGGGGCGACCTGCCCGCACATCCCGTGAGCGGCGACCGGCTCGTGGTCACCGTCGCCGACTCCGGGGTGCCGGGCCGCGACGGCACCTTCGTGCTGGAGTGCCATCCGACGGGCGGCAACCACCCCGAGGCCAAGGGCGCATGCGACGGTCTGGACGAGGTGACCACCTGGGGCAAGGACACCTTCGCGCCGGTGTCGCCGGACGCCGACTGCCCGATGATCTACGGCGGTCCGGCCACCGCGCACGTGGAGGGCACCTGGCGCGGCCGCCCGGTCAACGCCGACTACGACCGCTCCAACGGCTGCGAGATGGAGCGCTGGGACCGCGCCGTACCGCTCCTCCCCAAGATCGGGGGTCGGACCGCGCTGTGAGGGCTGGACGCGTTGTGCGCGGCGTGCGCGGTGGCTTCGGCGCGTGATCGGCTCGCTCGTGAGGTGCCGGTGAAGCCGGTTGCTGGACGCCGCGCCGCTGATGGCCGCGCACCCCGCCTCACATCGGCCGCCCGAGCAGCCGTACCGCGCCCGCGGGCCAGCGCGCCTCCGCGTGCAGCGGCGTGATCATGGTGTGCAGCGGCATGGTCACCACCCGGGCCGGGGGCTGTTCGACGAGGACGTCCGTGTCCAGCGGGTGCCAGCCGAGGCGCCGGTACAGGGGTACGAGGGGCGCGCGGCAGAACAGCAGGGCGTGCCGCGGCCCCATCGTGCGTGCGTGCTCCAGCGCGGCGCCGACCACCCGTCGCGCCAGGCCCCGGCCCTGCATGTCGGGTGCGACGGCCACCCCGCCGACGCCGACCACCTCCGTACGGGTGTCGCCGACGCGGACGGGCAGCCGCAGCAGGCCTGCGTGGGCCACGAGCCTGCCGTCGGCCCTGATGCCGAAGTGCTCGTCCTTGGGCTGGAAGGCGATACCGGTTCCGGCGACGCCGAAGGGGTCGTCGCCGTCGCCGAGGATCTCCGCCTGGTCGGCCTTCGTGTAGTGCGGGAGCCGCTGCACCGGCGGCGCGGCGGGCGAGGTGTTCTCGGTCATCCGCACATGATCGCCAACACGCGCCCGCAGCGCACCGCTTGGCCCGGCCCCGACCCCGTACCGCTCACCTCCCGTACACGTACGCGGCGATCCAGGTGATCTCCAACTGGGCGCTGCTGCCCGGGGCGGCGACGGGGCCCTCGAGGGCGCTCTCGTTCTGGAGGACCCAGGAGAGCGGGCGGTCGGGCACGTCGCGCGTGTCGTGTCCTATCTGGCGCCCGTCCAGGAGGAAGCGCACATGTCCGGGCGTCCACTCGGTGGTGACCGTGTGCCAGCGGGTCCAGTCGACGCTCGCCGGGAAGTAGCCCTGCCTGCCGCCGCCGCAGGGGTGGTGGAAGGCGGTGAGCTGCCCCGTCCACTCCCCCTCCGGGTAGTCCATCTCGCAGCCGCCGCCGTAGTGCAGCCAGGCCGACTTGTAGCCCGGGCTGAGCTCGGTGACCTTGATGCGGGCGCTGTACTTGCCGTACTTCGTCTGCATCACCGCGCGCGGCACCACCGCCGAGGCGTGCACCGGGCCTCCGTCGCGCGGGCGCCACATGCGGATGCGCATGCGCCCGTCGCCGTCGGACGCGGGGCCGACGCTCACCGTGTCCTCGGGGTGGTAGACGCCGGTGACCTCGCGGCCGCGGTCGTTCGCCGTATCGCGCCAACCCGCGGGATAGGCCCACCAGTTACGCCGGTACTCGCCGCTCAGGCCCGAGCAGTACGCGGCCCTGGTCTCCGCCGCGTGGTCGCAGCCGCTGAAGCCGCCGAGCCGTACACGGTCGCCGTTGAAGTCCTCCGCGAGCACCTGCCGGAACGGGCCGCAGTCCCCGCGCGGCAGGTACGCGGAGGCGGAACGGCAGCCGGCCTGCGCCTGCGCCTGTGTCCGCGCCCCGGGCTCGGCCTCGGCCTCCGCCGTGCCCTCGGCTCCGGGTGCCGAGGTGGCGTACAGCAGGGCGGCGGCGAGGAGTCCTGCGGGGAGGAGGAGGCCGAGCACGGCGGCGAGCAGCCGCCGGCGCCGGGGTACGTCGGCCGCGTGTGAACCCATGAGGTGCCTTCCGCTGAGGTGCCTTCCGGCGGGACGCGCGCCGGTGCGGAGCCGCGTGGCCGCGGTCCGGGCGCGCCGTACGGGACAGGGACGCCGCATCGTTGCCGCAGCCGCCCGCTGATCGCCAGGGCGCGCGGGGTCACCCGTCGCGGGCTCCCGCACGCGGGGCCGGAGGTCTCCGCCCGACGCCCGGCCGTGCGTCCGGACGCTTGCGTACGGGCCATGGCGTACGGAGGGATCGCCGGGCATCATCGCGCCCGGGCGGCGGTGCGTGCGGTGCCGCGCTGTGCCGGGCCCGCGCGCGATCACGACCTCGGCGTACCCGCGCGTCCCGCCCTCCGGCCCAGCTCATCCGGCGCTCCCGCCGCATGCGGGTGATCATGCAGTCATGACACGACCCCTGCGCGGGCGAAGACGACGCGTCCGCCACCTGCTCAGCGTGCTCGCCGCCGGACTGGCCGCGACGCTCCCTGCCCCGGCGGGGAGCGCCGCGTACGCCGCCGAGGCGCACGGCGCCCAGGCACCCACCGTCTACATCGCGAGCGACTCGACCGCGCAGACCTACACCGCCGACTACGCGCCGCAGGCCGGCTGGGGCCAGATGCTCGGGCGCTACCTCTCGCCCCGGGTCAGGGTGGCCAACCACGCCATGGGCGGCCGCAGTTCGCGCTCCTTCGTCGACGAGGGGCGGCTGCGGACGATCCTGGAGCGCATCCGTCCGGGCGACGTCCTGCTCGTGCAGTTCGGGCACAACGACTCCCTGGCGGACCCGCCGGAGCGGCACACGACGCCGGAGCAGTACAAGGAGCTGCTGCGCACCGCGTACATCCGCGGCGCCGAGCGGCGCGGCGCGACCCCCGTCGTGATCACGCCGGTCTCGCAGCGCGACGTCGACCCGGCGACGGGCCGTTTCCGCCGCGCCTTCGCTGCGTACGCGGACAAGGCGGCCGAAGTGGCGAGGGAGGAGCACGTTCCGCTGGTCGACCTGGGGTCGAGCAGCCGCCGCTACCTGGACTCGCTCGGCGCCGAGGCGGCGAAGGACGTGTTCCTCTACACCAGGCCGGGCCAGTACCCCGGCCGCCCCGACGGGGTCGCCGACCGCACCCACTTCCAGGCGTACGGCGCCCTCCACATGGCCCGCCTCCTCGCGCGCGACCTGCGGGAACGGGTGCCTCAACTGGCCCGGTACGTGCGGCCCACGGTCTCGGCGGTGTACGACTTCGGGCCGCGCGGCTCCCCCACCGCCTCCTCGTACACCCCGGTCACGGACCGCACCCCGTACACCGCGGCCCGCGGCTACGGGCTCAGCGGCGCGGGGCGCCTCACGGCGCGCGATCGCGGGCCGCGGTCCGGACTGAACGCGCTGCGGCGGGACTTCGTCGCCGGGCGCGGGGCGGGGCACGGGGTCGGGCGCGGGTCTGAGCACACGTCCGGGCACGCGTCCGGGCCACCGTCCGGGCACGCGCTCGGGCACGGCGTCGCGTACGGATTCCACGCGCGGGTTCCGAAGGGGCGGTACGACGTCCGAGTGCAGGCCGCCGATGCTGCCGGCGCCGTGCACACCTCGGTGGCCGTGGAGGGCGGGGCACCGGGCCGGCTGGACGCGGCGCGCGGCAAGGCGGCGGTGCGCACCTTCACCGGCGTGAAGGTCGCCGACGGGCGCCTGGACCTGCGGATCTCCGGACGTACGGGGCATCTCGGCGCGGTCGACATCCTGCCCGCCGCCTGACAGGTGGGGCATTGCGCCAACGGGGCGCGCGGCGGGCGGGGTTCGCCTGGTAGGAGTGGGCCGGTCACCGATCACCCGCAACTCTCAGGGAGTCCGCCCGCCGTGTCCACCCGCATACGCCGGTTCTCGCCCGCCGTCACCCTTCTCACCTGCGCCGTGGTGCTGCTCGCGCTGCTGGCGGCCGTGCTCTTCTTCGCCGGCCAGTCCATCGCCCTGAGCAGGGACGTGCTGCACAAGGAGACGTCAGGGGCGTCGGGGGTGACCTACGAGTCCGGGGGTGCGCGGCGGTCCAGCGACCTGTACCTGATGCGGATCTCCGAACTGACGGGCACACGCTACGAGCTGCGGCTCGGCCCCGGCGCGGAGGACTACTACTACCCCGTGGAACTCCACTTCGGCTCCGCCGAGCCGCACATCCGCGATGTCCGCTGGCAGCCCGACGGCGTGACCGTCGCCTTCACCTCGGGCGAATCCGTACGGGTCCCGGCGGAGAACTTCCGCAGCATGCGCTGAAGAGATCGGGCTCGCGCTCAGCCGGTCAGGCGGCGCGGCCCTGTGCGTCGCAGGGGAGTTTCCCCTTTCCGTACGTGGAGGCGAAGTCCGCGGAGATGTCCTTCTCGGTGACGCTCATGGAGGTGGCGTTCACCGTGATGGCACCGCCGAAGGGGCGGTCGACGTCGCGGATGATGAGCAGTGACGCGGTCATCAGGGCGGTGACGACGAGGAGCGTGACGATTTCGGTACCGCCACCGCGATAGGGAAGGCAGAAGGCGAGCGCCAGGACCGCGACGGCCAGCGTGATGAGCATGAACCAGTAAATGGCGTCGGGAATGGCGGGCGTCGGCTGGGAAAGCCGGTTCCTTCTGGCATCCGAACGGTCCTTGTCAGCTTCCACGGCCATACGGACGGGTTCGACCAGGTCACGCACGGTCAAGGGTTCGGCGTTGTCGCCGAGCAAGCGACGGCGCAGAAGCCGGAACCTCTCGTCGTACACAAGCAGTTGCCGGGACATTCGACCCGTGAGTCCGTTGAATTCCTTCGGTGGCGGAGTGCGTCGGAGAACACAGACCAGCAGCAGCGCGAGCAGAGCCTCGTGCGCCCAGCACTAGAATGGAGTCCGGAATAACGGAGATTGACGAGTGAACAAGACGAGAGCGATGAGCACCGCACAAGAGAAGGCACCGGACTTCGCCGTCGAGACGACCCCGGAACGGGCGGAACGGGCCGCGCAGTTCGGCGAGGAACACCGCAGCAGACGGGACCTCCAGGACAGCACCCCGGGAGAATGGTTCAAACGCGGCGCGGCGACCGTGGGGATCAGCGGGGTGCTCCTGACCGGGTTCGCCTGGTTGCGCAAAGGCCCCTGGTTACCGGTCAATTGGGCCGCCACGACGGCCACGCTCCTCATCCTCACGGGCACGCTGCTGGCCGGCACGGCCCTCGCCCTGCGCTCCGCCGGGCGGCTCGGCGGCGCGCGGGCGTGCGTCGGCGCGATCGTGCTGGCGATCCCCTGCGCCGCCCTCGCGATCACGACGCTGCCCCAGCACGCGCTGTTCACCTGCCCCGCGCCGATCGCGGGCGCCGTGGCCCTGCTGCTCGCCGCGGCGGCGTGGAAGCTCCCGTCGGCGACCGCGGACCGGTGGTTCGAGGGCGATGAGCGGGCCCTGCGACGGGACGACGAGGCGTGGCTGCGCCGCCTGTACGGCCTCCTGCGCGGCCGCCATGGACTGAGACCCGTACAGGCGCGTACCCGAGTGGAGGAGGCGCGCGGACACGTGGCGGCCGCGGGCGGCGGGGCGTACGAGCGGTTCGGTCCCGTGCACCGGCACGCGCTCCGGCTGGCCGACGGGCCGGGGCGACCCCACCGCGCCACCCTGCGCGACCTGCGGTCCTCGGTCCTCTTCCTGCCGGTGGTGCTGGTCGCGGGAGCGGACGCGATCCTGCACCCCGACCTGTCGTCCTTCTGGACCTGGCTGGTGTTCGCCGCGGTCGCCTACTGGCTGTACGACATCGTCCGGCAGTGGCAGCGCTGCCGGAGCGGAGGCTGAGCCGGCGGCCGGAAGAGAGGACGGGGCCGGGAGGTCGACTCCCGCGCCGCTACGCCGCGGTGCGAGCCGCCGCCTCCGCACCGCTCTCCGTCTCCGTACCGCTCTCCGCGTCCGCACCGCTCTCCGCCTCCGCGTTCCTGCGCGTCTTCGCCCAGCCGTTGCGGCCGCGCAGGATGCGGGTGATCCCGCGGGCCGACGCGGGGAACAGGTGGTACGCGTACAGCCACAGCGCCATGCCCCACAGCAGCCCCGTGGCGCGGGCGCGGTCGGAGGCGTACTCGCGGCGGTAGGCGAGGCCCCACAGCAGGAACGGGACGACGGACACCGCGGCCAGCGCGAGGAGGAACGGCCAGGTGGCCAGGAGGTGTTCGCGGTGTCCCGCGCTCCCGTGGTGCACGGCCTCGGAGGCGAGCCCGGCGAAGAGCAGCCCGCACCACACCAGCATCGCGAGGTGCGCGAAGGGCTGGAGGAAGGTGTAGAGGGTCTCCAGGACGCCGCGGCCCCGGTAGTGGCGGGAGGAGACGATGCGCGGGGCGTAGCGCATGCACTGGAAGTTGCCCTGCGCCCAGCGGGAGCGCTGGGTCAGGTGCCGGCGCGGGTAGGGCAGGCCCTCCTGGCTGACCCAGGTGTGCGGGTTGTGCGCGACGCGGTGGCCGTTGAGGGTCATGTGCAGGCTCAGCTCGTAATCCTCCAGCAGGGCGCGCCCGTTCCAGGGGTGGCGTTCGGCGGCGGCCACCGCGTCGAGCGCGGAGAGCCGGGTGAACTGCCCGTTCCCGCCCAGCCCGACGGACCCCGTGCGGGCGCGCAGCAGCTGCATTCCCGCGTTGCACACCGCGAATTCGATGTCCTGCATGCGCACCAGGAGCCGCGCGAAGGCGTTGCGTACGCGTCCAGCGCCCGGCACCGGGCGCGTGTCCTCGACATTGCGCATCCGCACGGTGATCTGCACCCCGCCGATCTCCGGATCGCCGAAGCCGCCGTCCCCGCTCACCTGCTCCGGAGCGTCCCCGGCGAGCTGGCCGTCAGCGTCCATGACGCAGACGATCACCCGGGAGCGGTCGGCGCCCTCCGGCAGGTGCCGGTTCAGCGCCTCGTACGTGGCGTTCAGCGCGGCGCCCTTGCCGGTGCGGGCGTGCGGGAGGCGACGTCGTACGAGGTGGACGCGCGGATCGTCGTGGGCCAGCCGCTCGACGATCTCCGCGGTGCGGTCCTCGCTCGCGTCGTCGGTGACCCACACGTGCGCCGCGGGGAAGTCCGTGCGCAGCCGGTGCACCGTGGTGCCCACCACGGCCTCCTCGTCCCGGCAGGGCACGAAGAAGTGCCAGTCGAAGGCGCCGGGTTCGCCCGCCTCGCGCGGTACGCCGGTGGCACGGCGCGCCAGCGCGTACCGCGAACCGGCCCAGTACAGCAGGAAGCACACCAGCAGCAGCGCGGGCACGAGCAGCGGCCAGCTCAAGGTCGGCATCGTCATGGTCGGCATCGTCATGTCAGGCCGCCACGGTGTGCGGGGAGCGGGTGGCGAGGCGGGCGATCCCCGCGACGATGCGGCGCGACGCCTCGCCGTCCCCGAAGGGGCTGGGCAGCGCCGCGAGGTGTTCCAGCACGCAGGCGTCGGCCGCGAGCCGGGCGCGCGCGAGCCGTCCCAACTCCGGCCCCGGCTCGGTGAGCTGGGCGAACGGCACGGCCTCCGGGCGCTCGGTGGAGCGCCGCACCACGATCAGCGGCCGCTTGAGCACGGTGGTCTCCTCCTGTACGCCGCCGGAGTCGGAGACGAGCAGCGCCGCGTGCCGGGCGAGGGCCAGGAACTCCCCGTAACCCAGCGGGTCCGTCACCTGCAGCCGCGCGAGCAGCGGCATCAGCCCGGCGTCGGCGATGCGCGCCCGTGTACGGGGGTGCAGCGGCAGCACCACGGGAGTGCCGTCGCCGGCGAGGGCGTCCAGCTCGGTGAGGAGCGCGCCGAGCGCGGCGGGCTCGTCCGTGTTCTCGGGGCGGTGGACGGTGGCGAGGACGTAGCCGTCAGCGGTCAGGCCATGCCGGGCCAGCGTCCGTGCGCGGTCCTTCGCGCCGGGCAGCGCGCCGTCGAGGGCTTCCACGATGGTGTTGCCGGTGACGGCGATGCGGGAGTCCGGGATGCCTTCCTGGAGCAGGTTGCGCCGATTGTCCTCGGTCGCCGCGCACAGCAGGTCGGCGAGCCGGTCGATGAGCACGCGGTTGTGCTCCTCGGGCATCAGCCGGTCGTGGCTGCGCAGCCCGGCCTCGACGTGGACCAGCGGGATGCCGCGGCTGTTGGCCGCGAGCGCGCCGGCAAGCGCCGCGTTGGTGTCGCCGTGCACGACGACGGCGCGCGGCGGCTCGTCCAGGAAGAGCGCGTCGAGCTGGTCGAGCGCCGCGGCGAGCTGCCCGGCGCGTGCGCGTCCCCCGACGCCCTCCAGGAACACCGGCTCGGGCAGCCCCAGTTCCTCCAGGAACCGCCCCGACAGCTCCTCGTCGTAGTGCTGCCCCGTGTGCAGCACCTGGGCCGCCGGGCCCAGCAGCCGTACCAGCGGCGCGAGTTTGATCAGCTCGGGCCGCGTACCGCAGACGACGGCGACGGAGCGGGGTGCGAGTGCGGCGTGTTGGGGGCTGTCGTGTTGCGGGGTCCCGTGAAGGGGCGTGTCGCCGCGCGGGGGCGTGTCGGCGTGAACGGTCACGCTGCGGTCTGCGGTCACGCCGTGGCGGGCGATCACACTGCGGTCGGCGGTCACGCCGTGATCGGCGGTCGTGCCGCGGTCAACGGTCACGCCGTGCTCGGCGGTCGCACCGTGCTCGGCGGTCGCACCGCGGTCGGCGGTCGCACCGCGGTCGGCGGTCGCACCGCGGTCAACGGTCACGCCGTGATCGGCGGTCGTGCCGCGTTCAAGGCTCGTACCGCGGTCGAGGGTCGTGCTCTGGTGGCTGCGAAGGGGCACGGGTGCTCCTGAGGTGGTGCTGGCTGCCGTGGGCAGTACGTGGCAGGTGGTGATGCGGAGCACGGGCGTCGTCGGCCGTCGTCCGGTGCCGCGCGCACGCTCGTCGTCGGGCGTCGCGCGGGATGGCCGAGGCGTGGCCTGCGGCTCTGGGGGTGGGGCGCCGTGCCTCGCGGCGGCACGGCCTGGGTCAGGCAGGGGCGGAGGATCAGGCGGGACGGAAGACGGTGATCTCCGTGTCCCCGGCCGTGATCGTGACCGGCCCGCCGGGGGTCACCGGCTCGCCGTCGACGATCAGCGGCCTGTCCTCCTCCGGCTGGAGCGTGAGGGTCTCCGCCGTCCACGCGAGGTAACGGCTCGGCCCTCCGTACGGTCCGGCCAGCGCGCCCCACAGCGCCCTCAGCCGTGACCCGTCTCCCCGCTCCTCTGGAGCCGGGGCGGTCAGGAGCCGCACGTCGAGGACGCCTTCGTCGAGCCGTTCCCGGTGCGCGGGGGTCAGACCGTGCGAGCGGTAGCGCCCGACGCCGACGAACCCCGGCCACACCCGGTGCGGCACACCGTCGACGCGTACGGTCTCCGGCCGGTGGCGCAGTACGGACGCCAGGCCCGCCAGCGCCGCCGGCCACTTTCCCCACAGGCGTTCGCGGCTGCGACGGTGTTCGACCAGCCTGCGGTACGCGCCGAAGCCCAGGGTGTTCAGCACGCCCCGGTCCTGGGCGCTGTCCGTCGCCGGGGCCACGCGTACGAGGGCAGCGGTGCCCGCGCGGTGGCCCCGGAGTGCCTGTTCCGGCGTGGCCGGGCCGAGGCTGCGGGCGAAGTCGTCGAACGTGCCCGCCGGGACGGCCGGCAGCGGTACGCGGTGACGGCGCGCCGCCGCGGCGCCGGCCGCGACGGAACCGTCCCCGCCCGCCACCGCCAAAGCCTGGGCGCCGCGCGCGGCCACTTCCCGTACCTCGGGGAGGCTCGCGCCCGCCCCGGGGAACCGCAGCTCCGCCTCGGGCAGGGCGGCGCGCACCGCCTCCGCGGCCCGCCGGCTGCGCCGGGCGCCGGGGCTGACGACCACGGCGACTCCAGCGCCCTGCGTGCCGGGGCTCGGGTACCGCACGGGCCCCGTGGCCGCCGGGTGATCAGCGCCGGAGGGGCGCCATAGCCGCCGGGCCGCGTATCCGCACAGGAGTCCGGCCGCGGCGCCCGCACCGGCCTCCCGCGCCCCGTGCTCCGCCGAGAGCGCGCGCTTGCCCAGGCCCGCTCCGGCCACGGCGGCCGCGGCGAACGTGACCGCGCGCGGCGTGGAGCCGGCGGAGGCCACGGCGAGGGCGCCCGCCGCCGCGGAGTGCCCGCTTCCGGCGCCGGGGGCCCGGCACACCATACGGACCAGCAGGTCGCCGACCGGTTTCGCCAGGGGGACGGCGAGCAGCGCCCGCACCGCGCCCTTGCGCGCGGGACGCCCGCCGAGGACGGCACCGGCGGCCGCCGCGAAAGCACGACCCACCTCCATCCCGGTCCTCCCTGTTTGCTGGTGCTGGGTTTGCTGGTACTGAGTCCTGGCGCGGCTTCCGGATCTCGCTCTGGTCCGGCCCCGATGACGGATTCGCTTCGGACATTCCCGTACGAGTCGTCATCGATCTCCGCAAGCCGCGAACTATCGACATTACCTGATGTTTACGGATCTTTGTTCGGCCATGACCGAGAGGCGGCTCCCGTACGGGGGTCAGGCGGCCGTCCACGGCGAGATGTCGCCGTCCTGCACCCGCGGAGGGCTGGGGGCGCCGCGGGCGGGGCCGACCTTGATCGTGAGCGGCGGGGTGCCTTCTCGTACCGGACCCGGCACCGGCCTGGAAGCCGGGGCCTGCTCAGAGCGCTGCGCCTCGGAGCCCGAGCCGGCGGACACGGCGGGCGGGGAGCCGGGACCATCAGCGATCTCGGTTGCCGCAACCCGCACTGCCCCGCCCTGGGCATGGACATCGGCACGCTCGACGGCCACCGCGTCGGCGTACCGCAGCGCCTCGACTTCCACCTGCTCCTCTTCGACACCGGAGGCGAGGGCGCCCACATGATCGACTTCGTCGGGCACGACTGCCGGCCCGCCACGGTCCTGTGGGTACGCCCCGATCAGGTGCACCGCTACTCCCCCGCGCCCCAACTACGGGCACGCCTGGTGATGTTCACCCCCGACTTCCCGCCGCGCCTCCCCTTGCGCGCCCTGCTGGACGACCCGTACGGCTCCTCCCACTGGGAACCCGAGGCACCCGCCCGCGCCGAACTCGCCACGCTCACCGAAGCTCTGCTCTCCGCGCACGACCACCACGAGGAAGGCCCTCCCACGCACACCACCCCGCTGCTGCGGGTCGACCCGCAGGGCTCGCCCGGGAAATGCGACACGTGCCAGAAGCGGAAGAACAATGCGCGCGTCGTCTCCCGCACCGCGCTGAACATTCGCAGCGGCCCCGGCGTGAATTACCGGAAGGCCGGCTCACTGTCCTCGGGCCGGACGTTCCGCGTGACCTGCAAGGTCAACGGCAGCAACGTGAAGGGCAATTCGCTCTGGTACAAGACGGCCGACGGCCGCGGCTGGGTGGCGGCCCGCTGGGCGAAGAACCTCACCACCATCCCCCGCTGCTGACCGCCCCGGGACAGCCCGCGCCGGGACGGTCCACACCACGTTCCGGCCACGTCACCCTCGTCACCGGCCTGCCGCACGCGCATCGCCACAAACCGTCCGCCCGCCGCTGAGCAGCGCTTATCCGCCTCAAAGCACCGTTTCGGCCTCGCCTACAATTCCTGGGCGGCGGCACGCGGGAACGGACAGCGACGGGAGTGGTGAGGGGCTTGGCCGTAAATGCTGCGGATCTCGCCCGGCTGTACGAGGAGCGCGCGCCGAACGCGGGCCCCGCGTACCAGCGGGTGAAGGATCTGGTGTCCGGGCAGATCGCCGGCGGCCGCTGGCGCGAGGGCGACGCGCTGCCCTCGGAGAGCCAGTTCGTCGCCTCGCTCGGCCTCTCGCGGATGACGGTCAACCGCGCGCTGCGCGAGCTGGCGGCCGAGGGGCTGATCCGCCGGGTCATGGGCGTGGGCAGCTTCGTGGCGCAGGTCAAGGGCAGTTCCGGACTGGTCGAGGTGCACAACATCGCCGAGGAGGTACGCCGCCGCGGCCACCGCTACGACGCGCGCGTGCTCTCCGTACGCGAGGAGCCGGCCGGACCCTCCGCCGGCGCGGAACTCGGCGTCGCCAGGGGGCGGCCCGTCTACCACTCGCGCGTGGTGCACAGCGAGGACGGCGTGGTCATCCAGCTCGAGGACCGCTACGTCAACCCGGCCTTCGCGCCCGGCTATCTGGAACAGGACTTCACCACCCGTACCCCGTACACCTTCCTGTCCGAGGTCGCTCCGCTCGACCGCGGCGAGCACATCGTCGAGGCGGTGCTGCCCTCGGAGGAGGAGTGCGATCTCCTGCGCGTCGACCGCTCGGAGCCCTGCCTGCTGATACACCGCCGCACCTGGTCGCAGGGCGCGCTGGTGAGCATCGCGCGGCTGCTCCACCCCGGCTCCCGCTACCGGCTCGAGGGCGGCTTCGACGCGCAGTGAACGACTGGGTGAGAGGTCCCGTCAGGGGCCATGTGAGGACCGCGCGACCAAGACTCGGCGCGCGACCTGATGTTCATTCACCGGACAACCTCTTGACAACGCCTGTCTATACAGGAATATACAGGGTGCTTCCACGGTGCACGGCGTTCCCGGCCACGAGGCCCCACACCTCCCACACGATCGCCCGACACCTCACATCTCTGCTGGTCCCATGGGAGGGCACAGTTGGCCACTGAAAAGAAGACGCTGAGCAGAGGGCTCAGGTCCCGGCACATCCGCTTCATCGCCCTGGGTTCGGCGATCGGCACCGGCCTCTTCTACGGGTCGTCGGAGTCCATCAAGGCCGCGGGGCCCGCCGTGCTCCTGGCCTATCTGATCGGCGGCGCCGCCGTCTTCCTCGTCCTGCGCTCGCTCGGCGAGATGGCCGTCAGCAACCCGAGCGCCGGTTCCTTCGGCGAGTACGCCACGAAGCACCTCGGCCCGCTGGCCGGCTTCACGACCGGCTGGACGTACGCGTTCGAGATGGTCATCGTCTGCATCGCCGACATCACGGCCGTGGGCGTCTACATGGCCTTCTGGTTCCCCGACGTGCCGCGCTGGATCTGGGTGCTGGCCGCCGTGCTGCTCATCGGGGCGCTCAACCTCGTGAGCGTCAAGCTCTTCGGCGAGCTGGAGTTCTGGCTCTCGCTGGTGAAGATCGTGGCGATCATCGCGATGATCCTCGCGGGCATCGCCGTGATCGTCTTCGGCATCGGCAGCGGCCAGGCACACGTCGGCATCTCGAACCTGTGGGAGAACGGCGGCTTCTTCGCCAACGGCGCCCACGGCTTCATCATCTCCTTCGCCGTCGTCATGTTCGCCTTCGGCGGCACGGAGATCATCGGCGTCACGGCGGGCGAGGCGGACGCGCCGGAGAAGACCATCCCGAGCGCGGTCAACTCCATCCCGGTGCGGATCATCCTCTTCTACGTGCTGACCCTCGCCGTCATCATGACGGTCAACCCCTGGCAGACCGTCGGGAATTCGGGCAGCCCCTTCGTGGAGATCTTCGTCGGCGTCGGCCTCAAGTCGGCGGCCGCCGTGCTGAACCTCGTCGTCCTCACCGCCGCGCTCTCGGCCATCAACAGCGACATCTTCGCCGCGGGCCGCATGATGTTCGGCCTCTCCGAGCGCGGGCAGGGCCCCGCCGTCATGCGCCGGCTCACCCGCAGCGGCGTGCCGTGGGTGACCACCGTCATCGTGACCGGCGCGCTCCTCCTGGGCGTCCTGATGAACTACCTCATCCCCGACCAGATCTTCCTGATCATCTCCTCCATCGCGACCTTCGCCACCGTCTGGGTGTGGGTGATGATCGTGCTGACGCAGGTGAAGGCCCGGCGTGACATGTCGGCCGAGGAGCAGGCCGCGCTGAAGTTCCCCGCGCCCTTCTGGCCGTACGGGCAGATCGCCACGCTCGTCTTCATGGCCGGGGTGATGGTGGTGCTGGGCGTGTACGAGAGCACCCGCGTCGCCCTGGTGGTCGGCGTCGTATGGCTGGCCCTCCTCACGGCCGTCTACTTCCTCTGGGTCCGCCGTCACCTCGCCACCCGTTCCGACGCGGACGGAGTGGCGACGGACGAAGCGGAGGCCGTCACCTCCGGCCGTCAGTAGTCGCCAGTCGGCGACGCAGGTCCGTACGGGAGCCGGGACAGCAGGATCGTCCCGGCTCCCGCGCGTGCCAAGAGGCTGCCGACCGCGGGCAGTTCGGTGCGGATCTCGATTCGGTTGCGGAGTGCTTCGGTGCCGTTCCGCGCGCGGCGAAGAAACGTTGTTCCGTGCATGGAACCCTTTGAGGCGAGCACGAACGGAGCACGGCTGTGGGGTGCGTACTGGCTGGAGCCCGCCCTCAGCGAAACCGAGCGCACTCCCCCGCCCCGTCCTCGACAGGAACCTTTCTCTCAGGGCACGGGAGAGTCACGCCTCGCGTGGATCCTGCGCGAGGTCATGGTGTGCGTCTCCGCGGGCATCATGCTCGCCGCGGCCGTGATGGTCGTCCTGCGCTGAACGGCGCCGAGCCCGCGCACGCCCCGCACCCTTTACGTCGGCAGTCCCCTACACCCCCGTCTGGCCGTCGATGTGTTCGCGGAGCAGGTCGGCGTGGCCGCAGTGGCGGGCGTACTCGGCGATCATGTGCGAGTGGATCCACCGGAGCGTCACCTCGCCGCCCATGAAGGGGACGGTGTCCTCCAGGCCGCGGGCCGCGCAGTTCGCCCGGGCCGTCTTTATCTCCCCCTGCCAAGTGCGGAACGCCTGCGCGAAGCTGCCGTCGGCCGAGAGCGCGAAGCCGCCGTCCGTGGCGTCCGGGTCGGCCTCCGGGTCGTGGATCGGCGGGGCGTCCTCGCCGGCCAGCACGCGGCGGAACCAGTTCCGTTCGACCTCGGCCATGTGCTGCACCAGTCCCCGCAGCGTGAGCTCCGAGGGGGCCAGCGCCACCGTGCTGAGCTGCTCCTCGGTCAGGCCCTGGCACTTGAGGGCGAGGGTGTCCCGGTAGAAGTCGAGCCAGCCGGACAGGGTTTCCCGCTCGTCCGCCTTCAGGGGCGGCATGCCGCGCTCGGGGGCCTGCGGGAGGGGCACGTCGTCGTGCGTCGCGCTTGAATTCTCGTTCACAGAGGGATTCTCGTTCACGTAAGAGATCCTGCCACCCGGGTACGACAATCGCCGTTTGGCCAGGTCAGCGGGCTCGCCGAGGTCGTGGAGGACGAGCCCCGGCAGCCCACGGAGCAGGTGTGAACAGGTGTGCATGGGCGCCGGGGCCACACCGAAGTCGCCCCTATGGCCCGTGCGGCCAAAGCGCCGGCGGCGGCAACAGCGCCCCCGGTCCGGCGCCCTGCGACCGAAAGTGCTCGGCGCACAGCGCCTGCCAGTGCTCGGGGCGCTGTTCCGTGGTGAGGCCCACGGGGCCTATCGGGCCTATGCGGTCCGCGTGGCGGCCGCAGACCGCGCCGTGTTCGCGCCATCGGCAGCGGTGTTCGTCGCGGTCCAGTACGGAACGATCGCGGCCCGCTCCGCCCACGGGCCCTTCTCCGTCTAACCGATTGCCGCTCAACTTCCTACCCTCGCCACGTCGTTGGGGTGTCCGGGTGGTACTCCCGCGTATGCACCTCTCAGCGCCCGCGACATCCCCGGTGTCACACCCGCTGTCCCACCGGTCGCGCCGGCCCCGGACGATCGAGGGCGAAGCGGGGGTGTGCCGCGGCGTCGTACACCGCCAGATCCCGGATCATCTCCCCCAGCAGCGGCGCGAACTTCGCCCCGTGCCCCGAGCACGGCGAGGCCACGACCAGCGGGCCGCGCCGGTCCAGTACGAAGTCCTCGTCCGCCGTGCTCGTGTAGAGGCAGGTCGCCTCCGCCACCGGTTCGGGGTGCAGGCCGGGAAGCCAGTCCCGTACGTACGCCGTCACCCGCTCCCGGTCGGCGGCATCCACCACGCCGGTGCGGCCGCTCGCGGTGGTCCGGGTGCCTCCGTGGTGGCGGGCGACCTTGACGGCGGGGCGCGGGCCGCCGTCCGCGCCGGAGGGCAGCCCGTACACGAGCATGCCCTCGTCGTGCACCAGCGTCGGCCACACGGCCCGCGGGTCGCGCTGCGCGAAGTGGTAGACCTGCTGCTGAGTGACCTCAAGTGGCGGCAGCCGTACGGGGATTCCGGGCGCGAGTTCCGGGAGCCAGCCGCCCACGGCCAGCACGACCCGGCGCGCCAGGATGGGCTCGGCGCCGCCCGCGGGGTGCACGACGGCGTGGTTGCCGGCCGTCTCGACGGCCTCCACCGGGGCGTGTTCGAGGGTACGGGCGCCCCGCCGCCGCGCCGTTTCCAGCAGGGTGGCGACGGTCGCGTCCGCGTCGATCACCCCCGCGTCGGGCTGGTGGAGTACGGGGCCGCCGAAGGCGAATCCGGGCCAGCGCTCCGCGGCCTGCTCCGGAGTGAGCACTTCGTGGCGTACGCCCTCCGCCGTCAGCAGGCGGGCGAGGTCCGGCACATCGCGGCCCGCGCCGTGGTCGATGCCGCCGGTGACGCGGAGCAGGTGCGTACCCGCGTCGGCCTCGAGGGTGTGCCAGCTCCGTTCGGCCTGCCCGGTCAGCGCGAGGTAGTGGGGGTCGGGGTAGACCCGCCGGAAGATCCGTTCCGTCCCGTGCGAACTCCCCTGCCGGTGCCCGAACCCACGGGCCTCCAGCAACACGACGGAACGCCCGGCCCGGCTGATGGCCCAGGCGGCCGAGGCGCCGGTGAGCCCGGCGCCGATCACCACGACATCTGTGCTCAGGGTCATCCTCGTCGTCTATCACACGTGCTCAGGGGGCCTGGGGGGCCGGAGCGGCGGAGGGTGTCGGCGGCGTCCCCTCCGAGTCGGGCGCTCCGAGCGTGAGGGTGAAGTGGGAGTTCTCGCCGACGGCGACCACGTGTGCCCCGCCGGTCAGGTCGCGTAAAGGGTCCAGGTCGTCGAGCGGCGCTTCCCGGTCGAGGGGGGTGAGCGGGGCAGGTGCGCGGGGTGGAGCGATCGCGAAGCCAGGCGTCGAAGTGCTCGGCCCAGGGACCACCCATGACGGGGAACGGGAAGGTGGAGGGGCCGTCCATGCGGTGGTTGGCGCCGTTCATCACGAACCGCGTGCCCTCGCCCAGCGCGCAGAACTTCCCGATGACGAGCTTCTCGGGCCCGTAGTGGTAGAGCACGTTGCGGGTCTCGAACGCGGTCGGGTCGTCCGGATCGTCGTAGTACGAGAACTCCCCGACCTCGATCAACGGCGAGGTCACCAGCGGCTTGAGCAGCACCACGCGGGGCTGTTCGGGCATCGGGTGCAGAGCGTTCGGGTCCGGATCTGCCGGTCTGAGGGGCATGGGTGACGGATCCCTTTCCGGGATGGATGGGGCCGGAGGTCATGAGGGGTGCAGGGGCTCGGTACAACGCAACCGGCGGGCCGGGAACGGCCGTTCAGAGCGCGAGCATAGAGCCATGGATGAGGACACACATGCCGGTGCTAGGCACGACACCGCCGTACGGGAGGCGATCGCCGCGGAACTGCGGCTGTTGGAGCCGCGGGTGCGCCGTTCGCCCGCGCTGGCGCGGGAGTTGCTCGACCCGGACTTCGTCGAGGTCGGTTCCTCGGGGCGGCGCTGGACCTACGCGCAGATGCTCGACGACCTGCCCGGACTGCCGGGCGCCGAGGGAGACGAGCCGGCCTGCGTACCGGAGCGGCTGACCGGTGTGCCGCTCGCGCCGGGCCTGGTGCATCTGACGTACGAGACGAGGATCGGCGGCGTGCATGCGCGGCGCAGTTCGCTCTGGAGGAGGGATGCGCGGGCGGGGTGGCGGATGTACTACCACCAGGCCACGCCCGTGCCGCCCGGAGCGGAGTGAGCGTCAGGCATCGAACCCGTAGCCCCGTACGCGAGAACGCCCCGGCCCGTCGAGTGACGAACAGGGGCGTTCTCATGCCGTACCGGCGAATTCCCGTGCGGGACCAGGGGTTACGCCTCGGGCCCCACCGTGCTCGGGGTCCGTGCGTCGCGCTCCCCCTCGCCGCTGCCGGTCTCCCGTACGGCCTCGGCGGGGGCGGCGGTGCGGGCCTTGCCGCGCAGGAAGAGGGAGGCCGCGAAGGCGAGCACGCCGATGCATCCTGCGGCCATGAACGCGGTGCGCAGGCCGTCGGCGTCCGGCGATCCGGAGGCCGCAGAGCTGCCCAGCGAGGCGACGGTGACGAACACGGCGGTGCCGAAGGCGCCCGCGACCTGCTGGAGCGTGGCGAGGATGGCGCTGCCGTGCGAGTGCAGGTGGTCGGGCAGCGAACCCAGCGACTCCGTCATCAGCGGCGTCATCATCAGCCCGAGCCCCGCCATCAGCAGGATGTGGGCCGCGATGACCGCGCCGAGGGACGAGTGCGAGCCGAGCAGCGTGAACAGCCACAGCGAGACCGCCATGGCCAGCGCGCCGGGGATCACCAGGGGCCGGGCGCCGAAGCGGTCGAAGAGCCGCCCGACGGGCCGGCCGAGCAGGCCGAGCAGCAGGCCGCCGGGCAGCACCGCGAGGCCGCTGGTGAAGGTGCTGGTGTGCAGCACGGTCTGGAGGTACAGCGGCAGCAGGATCGAGCCGATGCCCAGCAGGCACATGAACAGCAGCGCGGAGAGGACCAGCGCGACGGAGAACGTGCGGCTGGTGAAGGGGCGCAGGTCGAGCAGCGCGCGGTCCTGGCGCTGGAGCCGCAGTTGACGCAGGACGAAGACGGCCAGCGACACGAGCCCCACGGCGATCGGCATCCACGGCGCGACGGCGTGCTCGCCGCCGCCGGACTCGCCCACCGAGGCCAGCCCGTACAGAACGCCGCCGAAGCCGATGGCGGACAGCAGCACCGACAGCACGTCGAGCGGCACCTTGCGGGTCTCGCTGTCCAGGCGCATCCGCACCGCGCCGACCGCCAGCGCGGCGAGGGCGAGGGGCAGCACGATCCAGAACATCCAGCGCCAGCCCAGCGATCCGAGGATCGCGCCGCCGACGGTGGGCCCGATGGCGGGGGCGACCGCGATGACGATGCTGATGGTGCCCATGGTCGCGCCGCGCTTCTCGGAGGGTACGAGGCGCATGACCGAGGTCATCAGGAGCGGGATCATGACGGCGGTGCCGCAGGCCTGGACGACGCGGCCGGCCAGCAGCACGGGGAAGCCGGGCGCGAGGGCGCTGACGAGCGTGCCGAGGCTGAAGAAGGTGAGCGAGGCGAGGAAGACCTGCCGGGCGGTGAAGCGTTCCAGCAGGAAGCCGGTGATGGGGATGACCACCGCCATGGTCAGCAGGAAGCCGCTGGTCAGCCACTGCACGGTGGTGGTGGAGACGTCCAGGTCCACGGTGAGGTCGCGCAGCGCGACGCTCAGGATCGTCTCGTTGAGGATCATCACGAATGCCGAGGCGACCAGCACGGCGATCAAGACGGCGGCGCGCGCCGGTATCTGGGCACGCGCGGAGTCCGCGGCCCCGGTAGAGACGGGGTCGGTCATGGAGAAGCACACCTCACAGGAGTCGTACATGGCCGGTGACGGCACCGCGGCTCCTCGGGGAGCGGGGAACCGCCGGGCGTCGAGCATGGTGGGCTCGGGTGAGCCGCGTTCGGGCACAAGAGCGGACGGGCGGGGTGCGGCATTCCCGATGTGGCGTACGACATCCCGGGGGCGTCCCCGGTGTTCGCCTGCGCCGTGGGACGTCCGCGGTCCGTGCGTACGGCCTACGGCATCCCGGGGCCGTTCACGTCCTTGCGGGCTCGCGATGCGTCGCGGAACCGCTCCGTCGGCAGCTCGTACCGGCCGTCGCGCGCCGTCGTCGAAAGCCCCCTCCCCCGTCTCCCCCGGACGCGCGGAGCCGAACACCCACTCTAGCCTCAGCGGCACGGTGCTCCGCGACCGCTTTATTCGCCGCGCCCGGCTCCGTCCTCGGCCGCGTGACCGGCCACGTCCCCGGCTCCGTCCTCCCCTGGGCACCCGGCTCCGTCCTCGGCCCGCCGCAGCAGGTCGGCGAGGGTGTGGAAGCCGCGGCGCTCGGCGTGGGCGCGGGGCGTGACGCCCTCGCCGTCCGGGAGCAGCGGGTCGGCGCCGGCGGCGAGCAGGATCTCGGCGACCTCCTGGTGGGTGCGCCCGCCGTCGCCGAGGATCACGGCCTCCAACAGCGCGGTCCAGCCGAGCCTGTTGACGTGGTTCACGTCGATGCGGGTCTCGGCCAGTACGGCGCGTACGTACTCCACGTGGCCGCGCTCGCTCGCGGGGATCACCGAGACCCCGCCGAAGCGGTTGGTGAGCGTCACGTCGGGGCCGCCGGGGAGCAGCGCCCGCATCATCGGCACGCTCCCGGTGACCCCGGTGGCCAGCCATGCGCTGTCGTGGCGCGCGTCCTGGGCGTTGACGTCGGCCCCTGCGGCGACCAGTTCGCGCGCGGCCTCCACGCGGTCGGCGAGCGCGGCGCGCAGGAGCGCGGTGCGGCCGTGGACGTCCCGCGCCTCCAGGTCGGCGCCGTCGGCCAGCGCCGTGCGCACGGCCTCGGCACCGCCGCTGCGCGCGGCCTCCAGCAGGGCGCGGTCGGCGGGGGACGCTGCCTTCTTGGGCATGGGGTGACTCCTGGGTTCTGCTGTGGTGCTTGCGTGCGTGCGGGTGGGGAGTGTGGGTGGGGCGTGGCGTGCGCGCGGGACGGCAGCGTACGGGGCGGGAGGCACGGGCGCCGCCCCTCCACCCTGCGCCTCGGGGCCCGCAGCACGGGTCATCCGAACGGTTGACCCCACCGCTCGCGCACAGAGCGACAATGGAAGTGTTTCCCCAGCTCAGAAGCCGCAGCACACACAGAGCACACGCCGGAAAGGAGCGTTCATGCCGTCGAGCAGCCGTTCCGCCTCCGGCGGCGGCAGGCCAGTGGGAGCGCCGGGCGGGTGGGTCCTGTGGCCCGCGCTCGTGGTGCACCTGGCGTTCTTCCTGCTGCTCGGCTCCGCGCTGGCCCGCTACGCGACCCGGCACGGCGACGCGCCGGACGCGCCGGCGGTGCTGGCCCTGGCCGGTGTCCTCGCGCTCCTCTACGTACTGGGGCAGGTGCTCGGCGGACCGGTCTTCGCCGTGCCCGAGGCGCCGGAGCACCGGTCGGACACCGCGGAAGACCTGGCCGGCCCCATCGACGCCGTGCGGCTGTCGCCCGGCCGCGGCCGGCCCCCGCTCCCCCGCCTGCTGTGGCTGTGCGCGCTGGTCGTGGTGTGGGCGGTACTGGTGGCGCTCGCACCGAGCTTCGCGTGGTGCGCCGTGCCCCTCTTCTACACGGCGCTGCGCACCCTGCCGCTGCCGGCGGCGTACGTGCTGGTGGCGCTGTTCACGGGGTTCGTGGTCTTCGCCCAACTGCGGCTGGCGCAGCGCTTCGACCTGGATCTGGTGGTGGGACCGCCCGCCGTCGCGGCGCTGGCCACCGCGGTCTTCGCGTACATGGACCGGCAGGCGGTGCGGCAGGCCGCGCTCATCGGCGATCTCATCCGCACCCGGCGGGAACTCGCCGCCACCGAGCGGCGCGAGGGCACACTCGCCGAGCGGCAGCGGCTGTCCATGGAGATCCACGACACCCTGGCCCAGGGCCTGTCCAGTCAGCAGATGCTGCTCCAGGCCGCCGACCGCGTGTGGGAGAGCGAACCGGACCGGGCCAGGGAGCATGTACGCGGTGCGGCCGAGGTCGCCGGGCGCAATCTCGCCGAGGCCCGCGCCTTCGTGCACGACCTCTCCCCCGCCGGCCTTGCCGGGGGCGGTGGCCTGGAGGCGGCGCTGCGCGATCTGGCGGCGCGCGAGTCGGACGGCTCCTGCCAGGTGGAGTGCCATGTCGACGGCTCCCCGGCGGACCGGGCGCTGCCGGACCGCATCGAGTCCGCGCTGCTGCGCATCGCGCAGGGCGCGCTCGCCAATGTGCGCGAGCACTCGGGCGCCGGCCGCGCGGCGCTGACCCTCACCTTCCTCGGCGACCAGGTGCGCCTGGACGTCGCGGACGACGGCGCGGGCTTCGACGCGGAGGCGGTGGCCGCCCGCTCGGCCGGGGTGCGCGGCCACGGGCTGCCCGCGATCCGCGCACGGGTGCGCCAGCTCGGCGGCACCCTCACCGTCGAGTCCGCGCCGGGCGACGGCACGGTGGTGTCGGCCGCCGTACCGCTGCGTACGAGTAACGGTTCCGGTTCCATGGAGGTTCCCGCGTCATGACCAGCTCGGATTCGCCAGCGGACTCCGTCCCCGCCCTCGCCGGTGCCGACGCCGTACGGCTGGTGCTCTGCGACGATCACGCCGTGGTGCGTGCAGGGCTGCTCGCTCTGCTGTCCAGCGCGCCCGGGATCACGGTGGCGGGCGAGGCGGGCAGCGGGGAGGAGGCCGTGGCGCTCGCGGCGCGGCTCTCCCCCGACGTGGTGCTGATGGACCTTCAGCTGGGCGGCGGCATGGACGGCGTGGAGGCCACCCGCCGCATCACGGCCGAGTCCGGTGGGGCCGTGCACGTACTGGTGCTGACCACGTACGACACCGACGCGGACGTCACCCGCGCCATCGAGGCGGGCGCGACCGGCTATCTGCTCAAGGCCGAGCGGCCCGAGGAGCTGTTCGCCGCGATCCGCAGCGCGGCCGAGGGGCGCACCGCGCTGTCCGCGCCCGTCGCGCAGCGGGTGATGACCAACATGCGCAGCCCGCGCCCCACGCTGACCGCCCGTGAGCGGGACATCCTCGGGCAGTTGGCGCGGGGCCTGTCCAACAGGGACATCGCCAAGGCGCTGTTCCTGAGCGAGGCGACGGTCAAGACGCACCTGGGGCGCATCTACGACAAGCTCGGCGTGGACACCCGCGCGGGAGCCGTCGCGGTGGCGAAGGAGCAACGGCTCCTGCCGTGACGGACGTCGGCGCCAGGAAACGTCGGTGTGAGGAAAGTTGGCCGACGCACGGAACTCTCTGCGCACCCCTGGCACCGGGCCCGCAGCACCTGATACCCCGGCTTTCAACACCCACCGTACGGCGCACAGTTGCGCAATGTAGCAAGCATTGCACTAACCTGGCCTTCTGGGGTTCGTTTCGTCCGGTGGTGTGACCGGGCGGTACCGGCAAGCCGACGTCGTCTCGCATGCATCGGGGGGCATTTCTCGTGCGCGTTCCAGAAGATCTCAAGAAGGCCGACCGGCCCGACTTCGAGCGCATCCTGGACCAGACACTGGAGTCCGAAGAGGTAAGGGAGGCGGTGCAGCGGGCGGAAGAGGCCCCTGACACCGATCAGTTGCGGTCAGGGGCGCTCGGGGAGCGCGCGGCCATCGCGTCCGTCGCGGCCCGCGAATACCGCGACTACCGCAGGCTGCGCGCCCGCAAGACCATGACCCTCCCCTCGCCGCGCGCCACCGGGAGCGCGGCCCGCACCGGCGGCGTGCTGCCCGCGCTGGGTGTGCTGGTGCCAAGCCTCACGGCCGTCGCCGCCGTGCTCTTCCTGCTGCTCGGGCTCGTGCTGCGGCTCGCCGGCGCACAGCAGGCCCTCGCAGGGAACCTGGTGACGGTGGGCCTGATCGCCGCCGCAGTCGCCCTGGTCACCGTGCTGGTGGGACTGCTGTGGGTGCTGACCGCGGCGGTGCGGAACGGCTCGGCGCCCGAGCGCTCGGCCGCGGCTGCCGCCGACCCCGAGGTGGCGCGGGCCCGCGAGGCGTGGCAGCGCGCACTCCTGGAGCGCGGGCTGCGCCCCTACGTCCTCCGGCGCTGCGGCCAGGAGGTCCGCGGCGAGGAGACCCGCGGCGGCGAGGCCGCGGCCACCGCGAGGGGCGGACGCATCCGGCGCGGCATCAACTCCGGGCGCGCCTGAGGGAGTTCCGGGCGCCCCTGAGAGCGCTGAGGGTTCGGTGGGGGATCGCGCGGTCCGGCCGCTCCGTGATCCCCCACCGGACCCTCACTTCAGGCGCCCTCACTTCAGGCGCCCTCAAGGACCGGCACGGTTCATGGACCGGCCCGACTCAAGGACTGGCGCGGTCGAATCCGTAACGCAGCGGCCCGTCGGCCGACTTGGGGTCCAGGCGGTACACGTACAGGGCCTCGACGCGTACGCCGTCGCGCGGCTCCTCCACCGCGCACGGGTAGCCGACCTGCATGACCTGGGGACGCCCCGTCACGCGGACACGCATGCCGTCGGCGGGGCCGCCGTCGAGCACGGCCTGCTCGTCGCGCGGGCCCACCCGCGGCTCCCCGCGCACCCCCTCGCCCGGTCCTCCGCTCGGCTCCTGCGGGCTCATGATCTCCGCCCCACCGTTTCTCCCCGCGTTTCTCTCCGCAGCACGGCTGCTCTCCGGCTCACCGATCGTGTTCGACACGACGATCACTTTAAAGGTTGCGCAAGTGTCCGCTCCACCGGAACGGCTGCATCGGCCACTCACTCCTGCCCCGTAGGGGAAACGTCCCCCGCGTCACGGGGGCCAACCCCCGTACCGAATGGCCCGATTGCCGTATGGGCCCGGCGCGCGCGGGACGGAAGGGTGAGGTGGTCCCGTCCGCGCCCACCTCCGGGAGATGCCGTGCTCTCACGCCGCGCCGCCGTGTTCTCGGCCGCCGCCCTCGCCCTGACCGCCGCCTCCGGAACAGCCCATGCGGCGCAGCCCACCGCCCCGCGCTCCGGCCGCGTACGCCTGCGACTTCCGGCACCCGGCGGTCCGTACGAGGTCGGCACGCTCTCCCGGCGGCTCGTGGACATCTCGCGCGGCGATCCCTGGCATGCAGCGGGGCACGTGCGCGAACTCATGGTCAGCGTGCGCTATCCCGCCAGATGTGCGGGTGGCGGGCGGCGCGCTCCGCAGTTCCTGCCCGGCGAGGCCGCCGGATTCGACGCGCTGAACAACCTCGGCGGCGTACCGGCCGGCAAGGTCGACTGGGCCGCCACGCTCACCCACGCCCGCACCGGAGCCCCCGTACGCCGCGGCCCCCGCCCCTGGCCCGTACTGCTCTATTCGCCGGGCGTGGGCGATCCGCGCTGCTTCGGCAGCACGCTGTGCGACGCGCTGGCCTCGCACGGGTACGCGGTGGTGACCGTCGATCACACCTATGACGGGAGCGCGGTGGAGTTCCCCGGCGGGCGCGTGGAACGCACCGTGCTGCCCGAGGAGTTCGAGAAGACGGGCGGCGACCCGGAGAAGGTGCGCGCGCTCCTGCGCAAGACCCTCGAAGTGCGGGTCGCCGACCTGCGGTTCGTGCTGGACGCGCTGCCGGGCGCGCTGCCCCCGGATCTGCTCGGGGTGCTGGACCTGGCGCGCGTCGGCGCGTTCGGGCAGTCGGCCGGCGGCTTCGCCGCGCTCCAGGCGATGTACGAGGACCGGCGCATCGGCGCGGGCGCCGACCTGGACGGGGTGCTCGCCTACGTACAGGAGGACAGCGAGCCCGGGCACCTCTCCCCCGTCGCCGCCGAGGGTCTGGACCGGCCCTTCCTGCTGGCGGGGAAGGACGGCAACTCCCGCCGTACGATGCCCTCCTGGGCATCCCTGTGGGAGCACAGCACCGGGCGGCCGCGCGAGGAGCTGGTCCTGCGCGGCGCGGCGCACGCGACGTACACCGACGCCGTCGCCGTCGTCCCGCAGATCGCCCGCGCACTGGACCTGCCCCGCGGGACGGTCACCGAGCTCATCGGCACGATCGCCCCGCACCGCGCCATCGCGGCCCAACGCACGGCCCTGACCGGCTTTTTCGGGCGTACGGTGGGCCGCGGGTGATCCCCTACGGCATGACGCCCTACGAGAAGGGCAGGACCAGGGCGCCCCAGGCCACCAGCGGGCCCAGGCCCACGGTGCCGAGGGTGTAGCCGATGACCTGGCGGTAGAAGCGCTGGCGGTCCACCCCGCGCGCGTTGGCCAGGACCAGCGCGCCGTTGGTGGAGAAGGGCGAGACGTCCACGATGGTGGTGGACACCGCCAGCGCGCCGACCAGCCCCGCGGTGCTGAGGTGTCCCGAGAGCAGCAGCGGGATCGCGATGGGGATCACCGCGGTGAGGATCGCCGTCGAGGAGGCGAAAGCCGAGGTGATCGCGACGGTGAAGCACAGCAGCAGGGCCACCACCAGCGGCGTTCCCATGCCCGCCGCGTGCCGCGAGATGGTGTCGATGACTCCGGCGTGCTCCAGCATCGCGATGTAGGTCATCATGCCCGCGACCAGCAGCAGGGTGTTCCAGCTGACGCCGTCGACGGCCTTCTCCTGGCGCTTGATGTCCAGGAGGGTCAGCAGCGCGCCTGCGGCCAGCGCGAGGACGCCGATCTCCAGGTGGAAGACGAGCGCGCCGACCACGAGCAGGGCGAGCAGCACGAGGGTGGTGGCCTGCCGCCAGCACACGGGGGCCGCGCTCTCCTCGTTCGACGCGGCTTCTCCCTCCGGCTGTTCACCGTCGCCTGACGGCGCGCCCCGCTTGCGCAGCAGGGCATACGTGACGGCCGCGAGCAGCAGGTTGATCGCGAAGCTGGCGAAGAACAGCGCGGCCGGGGAGACCGCGGGCACATCCGCGTCGTCGACCATGTTGAGCACCAGCGCGCCGGAGACGGCGAGCGGCGAGAAGGCGCCCGCGTGGCCGCCGCTGATGACGAGCATGCCGACCATGAGCGGGTTGAGCCCGTAGCGGAAGGCGAAGTTCATGCCGACGGGCACCAGCATCGCGACGGCGGCCGGGGTGAAGGTGCCGAACGCCGTGAGCGCGGCGGCGACCAGGAACAGCACCCATGGAATGAGCGCCACTCTGCCGCGTACGAGCCGCACCCCGGCCCGTACGAGCAGGTCGATGGTGCCGTTGCGGCGGGCGACGGCGAAGAGGTACGTGACGCCGACGATGGTCACGAACAGGTCCACCGGGAAGCCCCGGAAGATCTCCTCCTCGCTCAGTCCGAGGGAGGCGGTGCCGACGGCGAAGGTCGCGACGAAGGCCAGGATGCCGAGGTTGATCGGCAGCACGGTTCCCACGACGAACATCACCAGCAGCGCGCCGATGGCTATCACGTCAGGAGACATCATTGTCCTCACTGGGCACGGGGGGGGCGGGGCAGAGGGGGGCGGCAGACTGGGGGTGGGGGGTGCGAATCGGCCGTGCGTTCGGGCCTGTTGGGGATCAGGCCCGGCGGCCGGGCCCGGCGGCCAGGCTCTGGGATCAGGCGGCGGCCGGGGCGAGGGGTTCGGGTACGGAGAGTTCGGCCTCGGCGAGGATGCGGGCCGCGCGCTGCACAGTGACCCGTCCGGGCCCCGAGGGGGTGTGCTCGGTGCAGCGGACCGGGACGACTCCGGCGGGGGTGCCGATGCGCAGCCACTCGCCGGTACGGGAGGAGGCGGCGGCGACCACGGTGTCCCGCACCAGCTCGGCGGCGGCGATGGCGACGGCCGAGGTGAGGCCGATGGCCGGGTGCGGGGCGTTCATGGACAGCATCCGCACCGTCAGCTCGTGGTCCTCGGCGGCGATGTGCTCGCCGAGCGTGCTGGTGTAAGAGGCGGGCGGGCCCACGAGTCCCACCTTGGGAACGGCGTCGGAGGGTGCGGGGGCTTCCTCGCGCGCGAGGGCCGCGCCGTCCGTGGAGCCCTGCATCTGCAAACCCATCCGGGCCGCCGCGGCATGCCGTACCGCCCGCAGCCAGGGCACGTCCGCGCGCACCCGGTCCAGCGGCTCGGCCCCCGTACGGTCTGCGGAGGCGGCGTCCACGAGGACGACGGGGGCGCCGGCGTCGACGCAACTGACGCGCAGGGAGCGGGCGTCGGCGCTTCGTAGCGCACTCGTGGGGAGTTCGCCGGGCGCGGGCAGCAGTTCGGACGCGGTGCCCGTGGGCAGCAGCTTTCCGGTGGTGCCGCCCGCGGGGTCGAGGAAGGTGAGGCCCACGCCGACGCCGCCGGAGCGCGTTCCGGGAACGGTCTGCTCGCCGAATTCGTGCACCCGCCGGCCCGTGGTGTCCACGACCGCTTCGAGCAGGGCGCCGGTGTTGGCGTTGTGCATGACGACGCGGGTGCGGTCGCCGGTGATCGGCACGAGCCCCTTCGCGACCGCGTACAGGGCGATGGCGGTGGCGCAGTTGCCGCAGTTGGAGCCCCACTCCACGACGCCGGTGCCGATGCCGACCTGGGCGAAGAGGTAGTCGATGTCCACGCCCGCGCGGGGCGAGGCTCCGACGACGGCGGCCTTGGAGGTGGTGGGGGTGGCGCCGCCGACGCCGTCGAGCTGTACGGGATCGGCCGCGTCGTAGGCGGCGACGAGCAGCCGCTCGATGCCGGCGCGGTCGGCGGGGGTGTGGACCTGGCTGAACAGCCAGCACTTGCTGGTGCCGCCACGCACCAGGGTCGCGGGGATGCGCACGTGCGACTTCCTTCTGCCTCTGTGCGGCGACGCCTCCGCCTCTGCTGTCGCGGGGCGCCGCCTCGGTGTGGCGCGGGTGGCAGTGAGCTTGCCGCCCGGTGAACGCAAATGACCGTGGCAGAGGTGCGGGTTCACCACAATGGCAGTGTTCTTCACTCTGCTTAAGCACAGCTAAACTCGCGCCCCATGCTGAACGTGCGCCGACTGCTCCTGCTCACCGAGGCCGCCGAGCGCGGTTCGCTGACCGCCGCGGCCGAGGAGATGGGCATGACGACCTCGGCCGCCTCCCAGCAGCTCTCCCTGCTGGAGCGCGAGGCGGGACAGCCGCTGCTGGAGCGGCTGCCGCGCGGGGTGCGCAGCACGGCGGCCGGCGCGGCGCTGGTCGCCAGGGGCCGGGTGATCCGCCGGGAACTGCGCGCCGCCGAGGCCGACCTGGAGTCGCACGCGCACCTCAACCAGGGCACCTTGCAGCTCGGCTCCTTCCCCACCGCCAGCGCCTCGCTGCTGCCGCTGGCGCTGACCCGCTTCCGCCGCCGCCATCCGGCGATCCGTACGGTGGTGCGCGCGGGCGTGCTCGACGAGCTGCTGGAGATGCTGCACACCGGCAAGTGCGAGCAGGCGCTGCTGTGGGACTACGACTGGAACCGCATCGAGGACGGCTCCCTCACCCTCACCCACCTCCTGGACGATCCCACCGTGCTGGTGGTGCCCGCCGATTCGCCGCTGCGCGAGCGTCCGCGCGCGCACCTGCCGCACCTCGCGGACCAGGACTGGATCATCAGGGCGGACAACCACCCCGTGGCGGACGTGCTGCGCCGCTCGTGCCACCGGGCCGGTTTCGAGCCGCGCATCGCCTATGCCTCGCACGACTACCAGGAGGCGCAGGCCATGGTCGCCGCCGGGCTCGGCATCGCCATCGCGCCGCGGCTCGCCCTCACCAGCAGGCGCAGCGACGTACGGCTGCTGCCGCTCACCTCCGACGAGCCGACCCCCGTACGCCGCATCCTCCTGGCCCGGCCGTCCCGGCGGGCCGCGACGCCCGCGGCGCAGGCGATGACACGGATCCTGCGCGCGGTGGCGGAGAAGTTCGCCGGGACGGGGCTCGACCGGGCGCAGGTGGGGTCGGTGCCGCGGCCGGGGCGTACGGGGGCGGCGGGGCCCGGAAAGCCGGGCGCCGACGGGTAGTTGGCCTCGGGCCCGTTGACCTCCCCGGAGCCTCGGCCCTCCTCGCCCGCCGGCTCTCCCGGCCCGCTGACCTCCCCTTTCGCCGCCGTAGCCGCCGTTGTCAGTGCAGTGCTGCACCCTTGGTCTCCGGGGCCCATGCGACGGAGACCACCGCGCCGAGGACCAGCAGGGCGGTCAGGGCGAGCATCGACGCGGGGAATCCGTAGGCGGACAGGCTGAGCGGCAGCAGGAAGGTGCCGATCGCGGAGCCGATGCGGCTGAGGCCGTTGAGCAGGCCCACGCCGGAGCTGCGCAGCGCGGTGGGGAACAGCTCGGGCGGATACACCTGGTCGAGGTTGGAGGAGGCGGACATCGTGAAGGTGAAGACGAGGAACAGCGGGAAGAGCAGCACCGTGGGCGCGTGCGGCCACACGCCGATCGGCGCCAGGGCCAGAGCCATCACCACGAAGGAGCCGACCAGAAAGCCGCGCCGGGAGAAGCGCGAGACGAACCACAGGCCCGCCACGCCGCCCAGCAGCAGAAACAGGTTGAGCAGCCCGTTGCCGAGGAAGTCCTCACCGCCGAGACCCACCCGCGCGAGCACCAGCGGCAGGAAGGTGTAGATGGCGAAGTACGGGATGACCTGGCAGTTGTAGTAGAGGACGCCGAAGAGGGTGTGGGTGCGGTGCTGCGCCCTGAAGAGCTCCCGGTAGTCGAAGGACTCGGCGGGTTCGGAGCGGTGGAGGAGCTGCCCGAAGTCGATGCCGGGGCCGATGTGCCGGGCCACCACCTTCCGGGCCTCCTCGACGCGCCCCTTGCTGATCAGCCAGCGCGGTGACTCGGGCGTGCCGATGCGCATCACCAGGACGAAGACGGCGGGCAGCGCGCTGGAGGCCAGCAGCCAGCGCCAGCTCTCGCCGCCGAAGCCGACGAGGTAGTTGCCGAAGAAGTAGGCCGCGGTGTAGCCGACGGTCCACATGGCGGTGAGGGAGGCGAGCAGTCCGCCGCGGTAGCGGCGCGGGCAGAACTCGGCGACCAGCGTGGGCCCGAGCGCGTAGTCGGCGCCGATGCCGAAGCCGATCAGGAGGCGCAGCACGAAGAGCTGCCAGGGTTCCGTGACGAAGAACTGCGCGGCCGAGGCCACCGCGATGAGCAGGAAGTCCAGCAGATAGAGGAGTTGGCGGCCCCAGCGGTCGGCCGCCCACCCCAGCACGATGCTGCCGGCGAAGATCCCGAGCAGCGCCGAGGCGCCCAACAGGCCCTCCCAGGCGGCCCCGAGACCCATCTGCGGGCCGATCAGGGTGAGCGCGATGCCGACGATGCCGAGGTGGTAGCCGTCGGAGAAGTTCGCGCCGAAGGTCAGCGCGGTGATCTTGAGGTGGAAGCGGTTGAGGGGAGCGTCGTCGAGGGTGACCGAGCCGTCCCGGGGGCCGGGGACGGCGGACGTGTCCCGGGAGCCGGGGACGGCCGAGGTGTCCCGGCGGTCGGGACCATCGGGACCGCCCGGGGGCTCCAGCGTGGCCGGAGACCGCCGGGTGTCCGGCGGCCGCCCGCCCTCCCCCGCTGCTTCCGTTTCGCTCTCCTCCGGGGTGCTGCTCACGGGTTCTCCCCTCGCCGGGCACGGCGCATCGCGCGGCGGACCGCCGCGAGTTCCGTTCCGGATTTCCGTTCCCGATGTCCTTGCCAACCCCCGTGAATGGCGGGTTTCATGCACCCTCAGAGTTGAATATGTTCCTGTCAAGGGGTGAGCATGACCAACCGCAGCCTCGTCCACGTCGACGGCCACCGGCTCCGCTGCACGGACGTCGTGCGCGTGGCACGGCACAGCGCCTCGGCCACGCTCGACCCGGCCGCGCTCGAACGCGCCCACCGCGCCTATCGGGTGGCCGGGGAGATCGGCGCCAAGCGCGCGGTGTACGGACGCACCACCGGCGTCGGCGCCAACCGTCACCACGTCGTGGACCCCGACAGCGCCGACCGGCACGGTCTGCGACTGCTCGAGAGCCACGCAGGGGGTACGGGCGCCTCGGCCCCGCCCGCTCTCGTACGGTCCACGCTGCTCATCCGGCTCAACCAACTGGCCGCGGCGGGAAGCGGAGTTCACCCGCGGCTGCTGCACGCACTGGAGGCCGCGCTGCGGGTGGGCGCCGTCCCGCATGTGCACGCCGAGGGCTCGATCGGCACCGGCGACCTCACCGCGCTCGCCGAGATCGGCCTCACCCTCGCCGGGCGGCGGCCGTGGGCGGTCGGTTCGCTCGACCCCGTGCCGATCAGCCCCGGGGACGCGCTCGCCTTCATCTCCAGCAACGCGGCCACCCTCGCCGAATCCGTACTGGCCTGGCACGACCTGCGGGAACTGCTCTACGCGAGCCACGCGGTGGCCGCGCTGTCGTACTGCGCGCTGGGCGGTTCCCCCGAGGCCTTCTCGGAGCGGGTGCACGCGCGGCGGCCGCATCCGGGATCGCTGCGCTGCGCCGCCGAGATGCGCCGGATCCTGTGGGGCGACGGCGATCCTGGACCCGGCAGCCGGATCCAGGATCCGTTCGGGCTGCGCGCGTTCCCGCAGGTCCAGGGCCCGGCGCTGGACGCGCTCGACTCGCTGGAGACCATCCTCGGCACCGATCTGAACGCTGCCGCCGAGAACCCGCTCATCGACATCGACACCGAGAACGCCTACCACCACGGCCACTTCTCCACCGCGTACCTGGCGCTCGCCCTCGACCACCTGCGGGCCGCGCTGCACCACGTCGCCGAGCTCTCGGCGGCGCGGCTCAGCGACCTGGTCGAGCCCGAACTCACCGGGCTGACGCCCTTCTTGTCGGCCGGTCCGCCGGGGAGCTCGGGCGTGATGATCCTGGAGTACGCCGCGCACGACGCGCTCAGCCAGTTGCGGCACGCCGCGGCCCCGGTCACGCTCGGCACAGCGGTCATCTCGCGCGGCCTGGAGGACCACGCCAGCTTCTCCACCCAGGCGGCGCGCAGCACCTCGGCCGCCGTCGGCGCCTTCCGCACGGTGCTGGCCTGCGAACTCCTGGGCGCGGTACGGGCGTTGAGCATGGGCGACACGGAGCTGCCCGACGCCGCCGTGGCCGAGGCCTACCGCACGGCGGAGAAGGCGCTCCCGCTGGTCGCGGAGGACCACCCGCTGACGGAGGAGATCGCTCGCGCGAAGGAGGTGCTGCCGGGGTTCGCGGGATGGTGAGCCGAGCGGTTCCGCGGACTGGTACCCGGCCCCGCCGGGAGCGGTACGCCGTCGCGCCCGGGCCGGCTGCCCGCCGCCGCGCCCGCGGGCCCCGCCCCGTACCGTACGGACATGTCCCGCTCCACCCACCCCATGGCGCTGCTGCGTCCTCCCCACCCGCTGCGCGTGCATCAGGACGCCGCGCTCGCGGGGCTGGCCGGCGCGGTCGCCGAGGGGCGGCGGCGTGCGTGGGTCGTGCTGCCGCCGGGGCTCGGCAAGACCCTCACCGGGCTGGAGGCGGCCCGGCGCCGCGGTGACCCGGTCGTCGTGTTCTGCCCGAACACCGCGATCCAGGGGCAGTGGCTGCGCGAGTGGCGGGCCTTCACCGATGCGGGCGGGGCGGAGGGGACCGTTCCCGCGGGGACCGACCGGGCGCTCTCCTCCCCCGTCACCGTGCTCACGTACCAGTCGCTGGCCTCCTTCGACCCGGACGCCGAGGTCGCCGAGGACGGCGGGAGAGCGGAGCAGAAGGAGGAGAAGGCGGTCCGGCATCTGCACCGGTTGCGTCCACAAGGGCGCGAACTCGTGGACTCCTTGCGGCAGTTGGGCCGCTGCACCCTGCTGCTGGACGAGTGCCACCACCTGCTCGACACCTGGGGCGAGCTGCTGGCCGAGCTGCTGCGCGAACTGCCCGAGGCCACCGTCATCGGCCTGACCGCCACCCCGCCCGACCGGCTCACCCCGGCGCAGGCGGCGCTGGTGGAGGAGCTGTTCGGGCCGGCCGTGCGCGGGCCCTCGATTCCCGCGGCCGTACGCGAGGGGCATCTCGCCCCGTACGCGGAACTGTGCTGGCTCACCGCGCCCACCGCCGCCGAGGCGGACTGGCTGGCGGCGGAGGCGGAGCGCTTCACGGAGCTGACGACCGGACTGCTCGATCCCGGGTTCGCCGCGCACCCCTTCCTGAGCTGGCTGGACGAGCGGATCGTACGGCGTAGCAGTGGCCCCGGCCCGGAGTCCGGGAGCGCCCTTCCCTGGCCGAAGCTGGAGCGGGAGAAGCCCGAACTGGCCGCCGCAGCGCTGCGGTTCCACCACGCGGGGCTGCTCGCGCTGCCCGAGGGCGCGCGGCCGCGCGAGGAGCACCGGCACGCGCCGGAGGCCGCCGACTGGGTCGTGCTGCTGGACGACTGGGTGCGCAACTGCCTGCGGCACAGCGGGGATCCGCGCGACGCGGCGGCCGAACAGGCGGTGCGCGCCGCGCTGCCCGGGGTGGGCTACCAGCTCACCGCGCGCGGCGTCCGCAGCAGCCGCTCCCCCGTCGACCGGGTGCTGGCGCGCAGCGCGGCCAAGACGGACGCCGTACGGGAGATCCTGCACGCCGAGGAGGCGGCGCTCGGCGACGGGCTGCGCGCCGTGGTGCTGTGCGATCACGAGCGGGCGACGGCGACGCTGCCCGCGCGGCTCGGCGAGGTGCTGGACGCGCAGGCGGGTTCCTCGCTGCTGGTGCTGGCCGAGCTGTGCGCCGACCCGCGTACGGCGTCCCTCGCTCCGTTGCTGGTCACGGGCCGGACGGTGGCCGCGGCGCCGGGCACGGCGGAGCGCTTCGCCGACTTCTGCCGGGAGAGCGACCCCGCGCTCTCGCTCACGACGGGCACGGCCGAAGCGGAGGGCCTGGTCACGGTCATCAGCGCGGGCTCCTCCGGCCCGGGATCCGGCAACGGCCGCTGGACCAGCCGCAGATGGACCGCCCTCGCCACCCGCTTCTTCGAGTCCGGCGGCAGCCGGGCGCTCGTCGGCACCCGCGGCATGCTCGGCGAGGGCTGGGACGCGCGCCGGGTGAACACCCTGGTGGACCTCACCGAGGCCACCACCGCCACGGCCGTCGTACAGACCCGCGGGCGCGCGCTGCGCCAGGATCCCGGCCGGCCCGAGAAGGTCGCCCACACCTGGTCGGTGGTGTGCGTCGCGGACGGCCACCCGCGCGGGCACGGCGACTGGGCGCGCTTCGTGCGCAAGCACGACGGCTACCTCGGCCTCACCGACGCCGGGGAGATCATGGCCGGGGTCTCCCACGTACACCCCGAGCTGTCCCCGTACGCGCCGCCGCCGCGCGAGGAGTTCGACCGCTTCAACGCGGCGATGCTGCACCGCGCGGCCGCCCGCTCCCGGGTACGCGAGAGGTGGCGGATCAGCGCGCCGTACGAGGACGAGCTGGCCCACACACTCCGCGTGACCCTGCCCCGTACACGTACCGGAGTCCGTCGCGAGGCCCCACCAGCCGCTCCCCCGCCCGCGGTTCCGGCCGAACGCGGAGTCCTGCCCGCGCGCTTCCCGCCGGGTCCCGCGCTGCAGGCGGCAGGGGTGGGCGCGGTGTGCGGCGCGGCACCCGGCGCGCTGGCGGCACCGTCCTGGCCGCTGATCGTGCTGACCGCCGCGCTTCCGGCGGCCGGGGCCTACGCCTCGGCGCGTACCGTCGCCGCGCGCCGCCATCTGCGCCGCGCGGGCGAGGCGCCGGTGCTGCTGGGGATCGCGTACGCCGTGGCCGACGGGCTGCACGCCGCCGGCCTGGTGGAACGCGGGGCCGATGCGGTCTCCTGCGCCCCCGACGAAACCGGCGCCTACCGCGTCGAGCTGACCGGCGTCCCCGCCGCCTCCTCCCGCCTCTTCGCGACGGCCCTGGACGAGGCGGTCTCCCCCGTGGGCACCCCGCGCTATGTGCTGCCCCGCTATCTGCTCGCCGCGCCCGGCCTCCGTACCGCCGCCCTGGCCCTCGTACGCAGACCCGTACGCAACCCCGTCGTCCACCACGCGGTCCCCACCGCGCTGGGCGAGAACCGCCGGCTGGCCGACCTGTACGCCGCGGCCTGGCACACCCATGTGAGCGCGGGCGCCCCGCTGTTCACCCGCAGCCCGGAGGGCGCGGGTGTGCTGGCGGCCCAGTCGGGCGCGTCCCCGCTGGAGGCGACGACGGCGATGCGGGTCGTGTGGCGCTGAGCGAGGCGGGGCGAAAACGCGGGGCCCGCGCGCCGGGTGAACGGCGTGCGGGCCCCTGTGTGGATGTGGGAGGACGGGTCAGCGGCGGGTCAGTGCGCGGGGTTTCTGGGGTGCGCGCTGCTTGGCTCCCGCCGTGCCCTTGCGGCGCCGGCGCCGCTTCCGTTCCTGGCGCTCCTCCAGGACCGCGGCCAGCGGTGTCGCCGTGAACAGCGAGGAGTACGTGCCGACCAGGACGCCGATGAGCAGGGCCAGGGCGAAGTCGGTGAGCGAGTCCCCGCCCAGCACGGCGAGCGCCGCCAGGATGAACACCGCGCCGAGGCCGGTGTTCACGGTGCGCGGCACGGTCTGGAGGATCGCGCGGTTCGCCAGCTCCGGGAACGGTGCGGTCCGCTTCTGCCCGCACAGCTCCCGCACCCGGTCGAAGACCACGATCGAGTCGTTCACCGAGTAGCCGATCACGGTCAGCAGCGCGGCCAGGAACATGCCGTCCAGCGGCTTGCCCAGCCAGGCGAACACGCCGACCAGCACCACCACGTCATGCACCATCGCCACCACGGCCGAGGCGCCGAACACCCAGCGGAACCGCGCCGCCAGATACAGCAGTTGCGCGCCCAGGGCCACGGCGAGGGCGATGAGGGCGCCGCGCCGCAGTTCCTCGCCGAGGCTGGGGCCGACCGTCTCGTCGCGCTGCTTCTCCACCGTGTCGGCGAGGGTGCCGACGGTGCGGGTGACCTCCTGTGCCTCGTCGTTGCTCAGCTTGTCGGTGCGCACGGTGAGGTCGTCGTCCCCCGAGGACTGCACGACCGCGCGCGGGAATCCGGCCTCGGTCAGCGCGGCTCTCGCCCTCTCGGGGTCCACCGGTGAGGAGGTGGCGTACTCGATGAGACGTCCGCCGGTGAACTCCACGCCGGCCTCGACACCCCGTACGAACATGCCGGACCCGGCCAGCACCACCGCGCCGACCGAAACGGCCAGCCACCGCCAGGGGTGCCGCAGCAGGTGCGGTCCCGTACGCAGCAGGGCCGAGCGCACCGCGCCGATTCCGGCGATGCCGGTGAGGTGGGGGCGCCGCCGCACCGAGGGCCGCCCCGCCGCGTACTCGGCGAGCACCCGCGTGACCACCAGCGCGCTGAACATCGAGGCCAGCACACCGATGCCCAAGGTCACGCCGAAGCCCCGCACCGGGCCCGAGGCCAGGAAGAACAGCAGCGCGGCGGCGATCAGGGTCGTGATGTTGGAGTCGGCGATGGCGCTCATGGCGTTGCGGAAGCCGGCGGCCAGCGAGGAGCGCGGCGTGGGCCTGCGCCGCGACGCGTACTCCTCGCGGGCGCGCTCGAAGACCAGCACGTTGGCGTCCACCGCCATGCCGATCGCGAGCACGAAACCGGCCAGCCCGGGGAGCGTCAGCGTGGCGCCGACGGCGGCCAGGGCCGCGTACGACAGGAGCCCGTAGCAGGCGAGCGCCAGTACGGCCATGGCTCCCATGAGCCGGTACACGAACAGGACGAACAGGCCGGTCAGCGCCGTGCCGATGACGGCCGCCCAGGCGCTGGCCTCGATGGCGTCGGCGCCCAGTGTCGGGCCGACGGTGCGCTGTTCGACGGTCTCCACCGGCACCGGCAGGGCGCCGCCGTTGACGAGCACCGCGAGCCGCTTCGCCTCGGCCTGGTCGAACCGCCCCGTGATCTGCGTGGACCCGCCGGAGATGCCCGCGCCGCAGGCCACCGACTCCTCCACCTGCGGCGAGGAGATGACCTTGCGGTCCAGCACGATGGCGATGCGCCGGGCCTCGTCGCCGGCCGGGCGGCAGGCGGCGTCGCCGGTCAGCCGGGCCCAGCCGTCCTTGCCCTTCCCCTCGAAGTCGACGGTCACATGCCAGCCGGAGCCGCCCTCCTGGTCGAAGCGGGCCGCGGCGCCCTCGACCTCCTTGCCGGTGAGGGAGGCGGGGGCGAGGCGCAGGGGCTGCCCCTGCTCGTCCTCGAGGACGTCCTCGTCCTTGGCCTTGGTCTTCTCCGTGGCCTGCTTCTCCTCCTCGTTCTGCTTCCGCTTCTCCTCCTTGTTCTGGTCCTGCTTCTGCTTCTCGGCGTTCTGGCCCTTCTCCGGCGCCGCGGGGCCCCGTACCGCGTGGAAGGTGAGCTGGGCCGTCCGGCCCAGGACCTCGGCGGCCTCCCTCGGGTCCTGTACGCCGGGGAGCTCGGCGATGATCCGGTCGTCGCCGGAGCGGGTGAGGGTGGGTTCGCTGACGCCGAGCGCGTCGATGCGGCCGCGCAGCACCTCCAGGGTGCGGTCGGTGGCCTCGCGGTCGGCGCGGGCCTCGGGGGTGGAACGGGTTTCCAGCACGATCTGCGTACCGCCCCGCAGATCGAGTCCGAGCCGCACCGGAATGGTCACGGTGACGACCACGGACAGGGCGATGACAGCGAGCGCCAAGAGCGCTCTCACGCGCAGAGCACGCGTCATGGTGCCTCCATCGGGCAACAGGCATGCCGCGACCGCGCCACGGCGGGCGCCGCCGCGGTGAGCGGAATGAACTGGGTTGCGTCAGATGCCTGTTGAAGAGGGAGGCCCGCGCACCCGGTGCGCTGCCTTGTGCCCCGGCGCCGCGCCCTCGCGCGAGGGCACCACCGTCCTGAACCCGTCCACGCCGGGAGCGGGCAGCAGCGCGGTGTACGGCACGGCCACGGGGTGGGGCGGCGGAGTGGGCCGGTCCCTCCCGAGCTCGTGGTGCGCGGCGGCCGGCGCCGCGCGGGGCGCCGAACAGCCCTCGTCGGCCTGCGCGCAGACCTCGCCGGTGGGCGCGGAGGCCGACGTGTGTACGGAGTTCGCCCCGAGGTGGAAGGCGACGGCCGGCGGCGCGGCGTGCCCCGAGCCCTGCGCGGGGCCGATGCCCGCGATGCCGCCGAGGAAGGCGAGTACGGCGGCGAACAGCGCGAACGAGGCGCGCGAGCTGCTGCGCTGCACAGCCCTGCTCATCACGCCCCTCCCTTCCGTCCCCGTCCGCCGCGTCCTGGATCACTATCCCCCACGTAAGGGGCGCCCCGTCGAGCCCGCCGCCGAAAGTTGCCCGGGAGGCAAATGCGCGGCGCGGAAGTGCGGTACGGAAGAAATGCTCCATGGCGGGAATGCGCGCCGCGTGCAAGGCTGTTGGGGGTTGCACGCGTGCACGTATCCGCGAGGGCCGGACGAAGGGGTGGAGGTGAGGAGCATGCGGAGCGCTCTCCGCGCACGGCTCCCGCGCCGTTCCCTCCTGCTCGCCCCGCGCCGCCGCGTCCGGCTCTACACCCGGCCGCACATCGATCTTCTGCGCGTGGCCGGCGCGCTCTGTCGTTCCTGATCCGGTTCCGAAGCCACAGCCCGCAACGCCCCGCCCGCCGTGGCATGCCCACTCCGGCATGGCCTGCGCGGGTGCGCGGCGCTGCTTCCGTACGCGATTCCGTACGCCGGCCTCGTACGCCACCCTCGTACGCCGATCAGGAAGGCACCCTCACCGTGTCCGCACCCTCTTCCCCCGACGTCTCCCCTCACATCCGGCTGGCCGTCGCGCTCGACGGTGCCGGGTGGCATCCGGCCGCCTGGCGTGAACCGGCGGCCCGGCCCGCGGAGCTGTTCACCGCCGACTACTGGGCCGGCCAGATCCTCGAGGCCGAACGCGGCCTGCTCGACTTCGTCACGCTGGAGGACGGGCTCGGGCTCCAGTCCTCCCACCCCACGGCACCCGACGACCGCACCGACCAGGTGCGCGGCCGCCTCGACGCGGTACTGACCGCGGCGCGGGTCGCGCCCCTCACCCGCCACATCGGGCTGATCCCGAGCGTGGTGGCCACGCACACCGAGCCGTTCCACATCTCCAAGGCGATCGCGACGCTGGACTATGTGAGCGGGGGCCGTGCGGGCGTGCGCGTGCAGGTCTCGGCGCGCGCGAACGAGTACGCGCACTTCGGGCGCCGCACCCTGCCTCCGCTGCACGTCGACAGCCGCGACGACTGGGCCGACCCGGCGGTGCGCGCGGTGGTGCGCGAACTGTTCGACGAGGCCGCCGACTACGTGGAGGCGGTCCGCAGGCTGTGGGACAGCTGGGAGGACGACGCGGAGATCCGGGACGTGGCCACCGGCCGCTTCATCGACCGCGACAAGCTGCACTACATCGACTTCGAGGGGCGGCACTTCAGCGTGAAGGGCCCCTCGGTCACGCCGCGCCCGCCGCAGGGCCAGCCGCTGGTGGGCGCGCTGGCGCACCGCGCCGACTCCTTCCGGCTCGCCGGACTGGCCGCCGACCTGGCCTTCGTCACCCCGCACGACGGCGGTCAGGCGCGCGCCGCGGTCGAGGAGATCCGCACCGCGCAGGCCGAGGCGGGGCGTACGGACGAGCCGCTGCACGTCTTCGGCGACCTCGTCGTCTTCCTCGCCGGCAGCGGGGCGGAGGCGACGGAGCGGCGCGAGCGCCTGGAGGGCCTGGCGGGAGCCCCGTACGCGAGCGATGCGCGGATCTTCACCGGTACGCCGTCCCAGCTTGCCGACCTGCTGGAGGACTTGCACGGCACCGGGCTCTCCGGATTCCGGCTGCGTCCCGCCGTGACCGGCGAGGACCTTCCGGCGATCACCCGCGATCTGGTGCCGGAGCTCCAGCGCCGTGGCCTGTTCCGGGACGCGTACGAGGCGAACGGGAGCGGCACGCTGCGCGAGCTCCTCGGGCTCGCCCGCCCCGCCAACCGCTACGCGGCGACCACCCAGACGCCCGCCACCGCCTGAGCCGGAGGGACCGGATCACCATGAGCAACGACAAGCGCCAGAAGCAGATCCACCTCGCCGCCCACTTCCCCGGCGTGAACAACACCACCGTGTGGAGCGACCCCGAGGCCGGGAGCCACATCGAGTTCAGCTCCTTCGCGCACTTCGCGCGGACGGCGGAGCGCGCGAAGTTCGACTTCCTCTTCCTCGCCGAGGGGCTTCGCCTGCGCGAACAGGGCGGCAAGATCTACGACCTGGACGTGGTCGGGCGCCCCGACACCTTCACCGTACTCTCGGCCCTCGCGGCCGTCACGGACCGGCTGGGCCTGACCGGCACGATCAACTCCACCTTCAACGAGCCGTACGAGGTGGCGCGGCAGTTCGCGAGCCTCGACCACCTCTCGGGAGGGCGCTCGGCGTGGAACGTGGTGACCTCCTGGGACGCGTTCACCGGCGAGAACTTCCGGCGCGGCGGCTTCCTGCCGCAGGAGGAGCGGTATTCGCGTGCCAAGGAGTTCCTGGCCACCGCGCACGAACTCTTCGACTCCTGGACGGGCGACGAGATCGTCGCCGACCAGGCGGCCGGCACCTTCCTGCGGGACGCGAAGGCCGGGTCCTTCGTGCACCAGGGGCAGCACTTCGCCATCGAGGGCCAGTTCAACGTGCCGCGCAGCCCGCAGGGCCGACCGGTGATCTTCCAGGCGGGCGACTCCGAGGAGGGGCGGGAGTTCGCGGCCTCAGAGGCGGACGCGATCTTCAGCAGGCACAGCACCCTGGAGGCCGGGCAGTCCTTCTACACGGACGTGAAGGGACGGCTCCCCCGGTACGGCCGCACCCCCGACCAGCTCCTGATCCTGCCCGCTGCCACCTTCGTGCTCGGCGACACCGACGCGGAGGCCGAGGAGCTGGCACGCGAGGTGCGCCGCAAGCAGGTCAGCGGAGCCACCGCGATCAAGCAGCTCGAGTGGGTGTGGAACCGGGACCTCTCCTCGTACGACCCCGAAGGGCCGCTGCCCGACATCGACCCCGACCTGGGCGAGCACACCGTGGCGCGCGGCCGCGCGCAGGTGCGGATGTACCGCGATCCGCTGGCCACCGCGCGCGAATGGCGTGAGCTGGCGGCGGCCAACAACTGGTCCATCCGCGACCTCGTCATCGAGACCGGAAACCGGCAGTCCTTCGTCGGCTCCCCCGCGACCGTCGCCGAGACGATCAACCGCTTCGTGCAGAACGACGCCTCCGACGGCTTCATCCTCGTCCCGCACATCACCCCGGGCGGCCTCGACCGCTTCGCGGACACCGTGGTCCCGCTGCTCCAGGAGTGGGGCGTCTTCCGTACGGAGTACGAGGGCAGCACCCTGCGCGAGCACCTGGGCCTGGCGCACCCGGACGGGGCCGCGCCCCTGAACCACCGGGCGGCCTCGTGAAGTTCCTGGCCATCACCCTGATCGTGCATGCGCCCGACCCGGTCACCGGGGTGCTCAAGCCCGTGCACGACCGCTTCCGCGAGGTGCTCGAGAACGCGGTGCTCGCCGAGGAGCTGGGCTTCGACGGCTTCGGGGTGGGCGAGCGGCACGAGCGGCCCTTCCTGTCCTCGTCCCCTCCCGTGGTGCTCAGCCACATCGCCGCGCTGACCTCGCGCATCAGGCTGTTCACCGCGGTCACCACGCTGAGCCTGCTGGACCCGGTGCGCGCGTACGAGGACTACGCGACGCTGGACCACCTCTCCGGCGGGCGTCTCGAGCTGATCATCGGCAAGGGCAACGGGACGGCGCAGCGCGAGCTGTTCCACGTCACGCCCGAGGACCAGTGGGAGCGCAACGCGGAGGGCTACGAGCTGTTCCGCCGGATCTGGAGGCACGAGGAGGTGACCGCGGTACCGCGGTTCCGGCCCCCGCTGGAGCGCGCCGAGGTGCTGCCCCGGCCCTATCAGCGGCCGGTGCGCGTGTGGCACGGCAGCGCGACCAGCCGCGAGTCGGTGGAACTCGCCGCGCGCCACGGCGACCCGCTCTTCTCCGCGAACGTCACGCACCCCATCGGGCCGTACGCCGAGCTGGTGCGGCACTACCGGGAGCGGTGGGAGTCCCACGGCAGGGATCCGGCGGACGCCGTGGTGGGCGCCGGGTCGGCGGGCTTCTTCGCGGCGCGTACCTCGCAGGAGGCAGTCGCCGCCTACCGGCCTGTGTACGAGGGCCAGTTGGCGTTCCAGAAGCAGCTCGGTCTGGAGCCGGTCTTCCCCACGCTGGAGGACTTCGTGGAGCACAGTTCGGCGCTGGTCGGCAGCCCGCAGCAGATCATCGAGAAGGTGCACCGCTACCACGAGCAGCTCGGCCACACCGTCCTGCACCTCCCCGCCGACGCGAGCGGCCTCTCCGCGCGGCAGCACCGGGACTCCCTCGCGCTGTTCCAGTCGGAGGTCGCCCCGGTGCTCCGCCGCGAGATCCCGGACCCGCCGTTTCCGTGGGAGCCGGTACGCGACGGGAGCGGGGCTCAGGAGGTGGGTGAGCGCCTGGCGTCGTGAGGGCGGCGGCGGGTCCCCGTACGGTCGCCTCGTACTCGGCACCGTACGGGGACCCGCCGCAGCTCTCGTCTCACCCCTCCCCGGCGCGCGCCAGCGGAGCCGGATCGGCTCCCGGTGCGTCCTCCTCGAACTCCAGCCGTTCCAGTGAACGGCCCGCGGTCTCCTTCAGGAAGCGGAAGGTGAAGCCGAAGGCCGCCACGCCCAGCACCGCGAAGAGCGCGAAGACCGTTCCCGCGCCGGCCGCGAGGAGGACCGGGAAGAGCAGCGAGACCAGGAAGTTGGCGCCCCAGTTGGCGCCGGAGCAGACGCTGACGCCGGGCCCGCGCACCCGCAGCGGGAACAGTTCGGGCAGCATCACCCACAGCAGCGGCGCCCAGCTCAGCGAGTAGGCGCCCTTGAAGAGGGCGAGCGCGGAGACCGCGGCGATCTTCCCGCCGGTGGACTCCAGCGCGCCGAGGAAGAACACGACGCTGAGCACCGCCATGCTCGCGACCATCGCGACAAGACCGGTCAGCAGCAGCGGCTTGCGCCCGACGCGGTCCACCAGGCGCGCGGCCACCAGCACCATCACGATCGACAGGGCGCCGAGCCCGACGCTGTTGAGCAGCGCGGCGGTGTCGCCGAAGCCGGCGGCCTTCAGGATGCTGGGCGCGTAGAAGACGATCGTGTTGCTGCCGATGACCTGCTGGATCACGGCCATGGTGATGCCGATGAACAGGGCGCGCCGCACGGGCCGTTCGCGCCAGAGCGCCGCCGCTCCCTCGGTGTGCCGGCGCGCCGCGCGGTCGATCTCCTCCAGTTCGTGCGCCGCCTCCCCGGGGCCGTGCAGGCGGTCCAGCACCCGGCGGGCCTCCTCGGTGCGGCCGTGGGTGGCGAGCCAGCGCGGGGTCTCGGGCTGGAACCACATGCCCGCGAACAGCACCAGCGCGGGGAGCAGCGCGACGCCCAGCATCCAGCGCCAGGCGGCGTGTTCGGCGAGCGCGAGGTCCACGAGGTAGGCGCCGAAGATGCCGACGGCGATCATCATCTGGTTGAGCGCGCTGACGCGGCCGCGTATCCGGGTGGGCGCCAGCTCGGAGAGGTACGTGGGGATGACCGAGGACGCGGTGCCCACGGCGAGCCCGGCGATGGTGCGGAACACGATGAGCACCCAGGGCCCGGGGGCCAGCGCCATGCCCAGCGCGCCGACGGCGAAGACCACGGCGGTGGCCAGCAGCACGGGCCGCCGCCCCAGCCGTTCGGTCAGCGAGCCCGCGCCGGCGCAGCCGACGACGGCGCCGATCATCAGGGAGCTGACGAACGCGCCCTGCATCCACGGACTGAGGCCCAGGTCGCGGGTGATGAAGAGCTGGGCGCCCGCGACCACTCCCATGTCGTAGCCGGACAGCAGCCCGCCGAACGCGCCGCACAGGTAGAGCAGCAGGGCGCGCGGCGACCGGGCGGCGGGAGGCGGGGCCTCCCCGGCCTTCGTGTTCCGGCCGCTTGCTGGATGGGGCATGAGGTCTCCTCGGGTCGTCGACCGTGGTGTCGGACGGGCCGGAAGGGTGAGGCTCAGCACGGGAGTCGGCACCGCCCGCCGGAAGCACACAGGGAGCAGAGCCGGAGTGCGGTGCGGCCAGTCATGGTGCTCCCGCCCCCGATTAACGTCAATGCTTCGTCGGAATTCGCGAGTGCTCGGCACAGGTCACCGATTTATGTTCATGCTCTTGACGTAAAGAGAGGGCCCGGGCAGGCTGCCGGTCATGGGAGTGGTGAGGAATCAGTCCGCGCTGCGGCAACTGCGCCAGAGCAACGTCGAGCGGGTGCTCGCGCTGCTGCGCGCCGGCGGTCCGCGGAGCCGCGCCGAGATCGGGGAGTTGACGGGCCTGTCCCGCACGACGCTCTCCGGCATCGTGGGCGGACTGCTGGAGGACGGCGTCCTCGTGGAGGGCCCGGAGCCGAGGCCCTCAGGCGGCCGCGGCCGCCCGGTGCAGCGGCTCTCGCTCAACCCCCGTTCCGCGCAGGCCATCGGCATCGAGATCGGCAGGGAGCGGATCTACGCGGTGCTCGCCGACGCCGCGCACGAGGTGACCGCCTCGGGCGGCCGCACCTGCCCGGCCCGCGCCGATGTGCGCACCAGGGCGCGGGCGGCGGCCGACGCGGTGCGCGAGCTCGCCGAGGAGGGCGGCATCGACCTGGGCGCGGTGGCCGGGATCGGCCTCGGCACGCCGGGCCCGGGCGAGACCGCCGAGCACGGCGGCCGCACCCGGGCCGGTGCCGCGGAACGCCGTGCGGCGCCGCGCAGCCGCCAGGCGCTGGCCGACCTCGTCTCCGAGGAGCTGGGCGCCCCGGTGCTCGCCGACAACAACAGCCGCCTGACCGCGCTCGGCGAGGCGGTCTGGGGCGCGGCGGCCGGCGCGGCCGACGTGCTGCACGTCGCCCTGTCCTACGGCGTGGGCGGCGGGCTCGTGGTCGACGGGCGGCTGTTCCGCGGTTCCTCGGGCGCCGCAGGGGAGATCGGGCACATCTGCGTCGACGCGCAGGGCCCCGCCTGCTGGTGCGGAGGCCGCGGCTGCCTGGAGCGGTACGCCTCGCTGCCCGCCGTGCTGCGCGCGGCAGGCCGGCGCAGCAGGGACCGGCTCCAGGAGGCGGTCGCCGCCGGCGAGGACCGCGCGTGCGCCGCGGTCGAGCAGGCGGGCGCGGCCGTGGGCCGTGCGCTGGCCGCCGCCTGTACGACGGTCAACCCCGAACGGATCGTGCTGGGCGGCGAGGTGGCGGCCCTCGGGCCCCGGCTGCTGGACCCGGCGCGCGAGGCGTTCCGCGCCTATTCGGCACCGCTCGTGCACCGCGGGATCGGGCTGACCCCGGCCCAACTGGACGACAGGGGCGGCGCGCTGGGCGGGCTCGCGCTCGTGCTGCGCGAGTCGCCGCTGCTGGCCGGGTACGCGGATCCGGCGGCGGCGCAGATGGGGGCTCCGACGGGGGCTTCGGCGGGGACCTCACCGCAGGAGCCTCCGTCCCCCGAGGCCCGCTCGCGCTGACCGCCCGCGCTGACCACCCCGCACTGGCCGCTCACGCCGACCGCCCGCACCGAGCACCCGCATCCGGGGCCCCGCGCCCCCCGACAGACCCGAACGAAAGGCCCGTTGTGCGGCACAACATGCTGTTCCTGATGACCGACCAGCACCGGGTGGACACCCTGGGCTGTTACGGGAATCCCCACGTCTCCACGCCCAACCTCGACGCCCTCGCCGGCTCGGGCACCCGCTTCGAGCGCTGCTACACGCCGACCGCCATCTGCACCCCGGCGCGGGCCAGCCTGCTGACGGGGGCCGCGCCCTTCCGGCACAAGCTGCTGGCCAACTACGAGCGGAACGTGGGCTATCAGGAGGACCTGGCTGAGGGTCAGTTCACCTTCTCCGAGACGCTGCGCGACGAGGGCTACAACCTCGGACTGCTCGGCAAGTGGCACGGTGGCGTGAAACGGGACGCGGCCTCGTACGGCTTCGACGGGCCCTCGCTGCCGGGCTGGCACAACCCGGTGGACCACCCCGACTACCTGGCCTACCTCAAGGAGCGGGACCTTCCCCCGTACCGGATCACCGACCCGGTGCGCGGCACCACGCCCAACGGGAGCCCGGGCAATCTGCTCGCGGCGCGACTGGACCAGCCGGTCGAGGCGACCTTCGAGCACTATCTCGCGACCCGCACCATCGAGATGCTGGAGCGCTACGCGGAGGACGAGAGCGGCCCGGACCGCACCCCGTTCTTCCTGGCCACGCACTTCTTCGGGCCGCATCTGCCGTACATCCTGCCGCCGGAGTTCTACGACAGGTACGACCCCTCGCTGGTCGAGCTGCCCGCCTCGGTCGCCGAGACCTTCGCGGACAAGCCGCCCGTGCAGAGCAATTACAGCCGTCTGTGGGCCTTCGACACCATGTCGCTGGAGGAGAGCCGCAAGCTGGTCGCGGTCTACTGGGGCTATGTCGAGCTGATCGACATGCAGATCGGCCGCATCCTTACCGCCATGCGCGAACTGGGCCTGGAGGACAGGACGGCGGTCTTCTTCACCGCCGACCACGGGGAGTTCACCGGCGCGCACCGGCTGCACGACAAGGGTCCGGCGATGTACGAGGACATCTACCGGATCCCGGGGCTGCTGCGGGTCCCCGGGGCGCCGGGTGGCCAAGTGCGCGAGGAATTCGTGTCGTTGACCGACTGCACGGCCACCGTCCTCGACCTCGCCGAATCCGACCCCTCCCCCGCCGTGGACAGCCGCAGCCTCCTGCCGCTGGTGCGCGGGGAGCATCCCGAGTGGGCGGACCATGTGCTCGCCGAATTCCACGGCCACCACTTCCCGTACCCACAGCGCATGATCCGCACCGACCGCCACAAGCTGGTGATCAACCCCGAGTCCCGCAACGAGCTGTACGACCTGCACGCCGACCCCGACGAGCTGCACAACCGCTACGAGCACCCCGAGATGGAGCCCGTACGGATCGAGCTGACGCAGCGCCTGTACGGGCTGCTGCGGGAGCGCGGCGACAACTTCTACCACTGGATGACGCCGATGTACGACGTCGAGACCGACTACGACACGACCCTGTCGTCCTTCGAGCAGGACGGGCCCGTGCAGTGAGCGGTACGCGCGCGTGCTGTGCCCCGGGGCGGGGCGCGGCGGGGGCTCCCGAGCCTGCTGGGCCCGAGCCCGTTTCCGTACCAACTCCCGTACTGGACAAGGCAGTTGATACCGCCGGGGGCTCGCTGCTCGCCCTCCCCGGCGGCACCTTCCTCATGGGCAGCGAGGACCGGGACGTGAACCCGGAGGACTCCGAGGGGCCGGTGCGCGAGGCGCGGGTCGCGCCGTTCGCGATCGACGCGCACTGCGTGACCACCGCGCGCTTCGCCGCCTTCGTGGAGGCGACGGGGCACCGCACGGCGGCCGAACGCTTCGGCTGGTCCTTCGTGTTCGCCTCGTTCCTGCCCGGGAGGCTGCGGCGGATCTCCCCGCGGATGGACGCCGCGCCGTGGTGGTGCGCCGTGGAGGGCGCGCGCTGGGACGCTCCGGAGGGTCCTGGCAGCGGCGTCGAAGGCCGCGAGGACCACCCCGTCGTGCACGTCTCCTGGGACGACGCGCAGGCGTTCTGCGCCTGGGAGGGCACACGGCTGCCCACCGAGACCGAGTGGGAGTACGCGGCGCGCGGCGGCCTCGACCGGCGGCGATACCCCTGGGGCGACGAGCTGGAGCCCGGCGGCGAGCACCGCTGCAACATCTGGCAGGGCACCTTCCCCACCCGCAACACCGCCGAGGACGGCTACCGCGGCACCGCCCCCGTCGACGCGTTCCCTCCCAACGGCTTCGGCCTGCACAACGTGTCGGGCAACGTGTGGGAGTGGTGCGCCGACCGGTGGGACGGCGCGGCGGAGGCGGCCGGCGCTCCGGCGGACACGCCGCGGGTGCTGCGCGGCGGCTCGTACCTGTGCCACCGCTCGTACTGCAACCGCTACCGGGTCGCCGCCCGCACAGCCAACACCGGGGACAGCAGCTCGGGGCATACGGGGTTCCGCACGGCGTCTTCCTAGGCGCGGCCCCGGCGGAGGCGCGCGCCCGGTCCCCGCTCACCCGGGTCCGCTGGCCCGGGTCCGCCAGCCCGCGCCGTGGTAGCGCCGGTGCAGCGCGTGCACCTCCTCGTCCAGCTCCGGTACGGGGCCCTCCACGGGCACTCCGGGTGCGACCTCCTGGATCGGGAGGACGGCCACGGGTGCGGGCGGCACCCCCAATGCGCCGAGCCACCGCGCCAGTTGCCGGGCGGAGCTGACGTACACGATCCGGCCGAGGCCCACCCAGGCGTGCGCGGCCGAGCACATCGGGCAGTGCTCGCCCGAGGTGTAGACGGTGGCTGCTGCGCGCTCCTCCGGGCTCAGGTGCTCGGCCGCCCAGCGGGCGAGGGCGAATTCGGGGTGCCGCGTGCGGTCGCCCGAGGCGATGCGGTTCCGGTCCTCGAAGAGGACGCTGCCGTCAGCCGCCGCCAGCAGCGAACCGAAGGGCTCGTCGCCCGCTTCCAACGCCTCGGCGGCGAGCTCCACACAGCGTCGGAGATACGCGTGCTCTTTGTCGTGTCCGTCGTCGTGTCCGTCGTCGTGTTCGTTGTCCATCACGCGGCCCAGCCTCTCCCATGCGGGCTCCGCGGCACGCGGTGGCCGCGCCGGTCCTGAGCACTTCGGGCTGGAGCGCTCAGGGGCACCTGGTTAGCCTCGGTACCGGGCCGGCCCGACGCACCGGGCGTCCGGGCGACGGGTGGCAGGGGGCCGACATGCCGGATTCCCGGGCGGGTTCGAGGGGCCAGGAAGCGGAGGACCGGCTCGCGCTCATGCGGCTGATCTTCGGCGCCGCCGCCGCGCACGCGGTCGGCGCGGCCGTGCGGCTCGGCGTGCCCGACCGCTTCGCGGACGCGGAGCGGACCACCGACGAAGTGGCCGCCGAGTGCGGGGCCGACCCCGACGCGCTGCTGCGGCTGGTGCGCGCCCTGGCGGGGCTCGGGCTGATGCGCGAGACGCGCCCGGGCCGCTTCGCGCTCACATCGACCGGGCAACTGCTCCGGCAGGACGCCGCGGACTCCTTCGCCGGCCTCGCGCGGCTGTTCACCGAACCGCTCCTGGGGCGCTCCTTCGCGTGGCTCGCCGAGAGCGTGCGCACCGGCGACCCCGCGTTCCAGCAGGTCTTCGACGTTCCGTTCTTCGCGTACCTGGAGCAGCGGCCCGAGCTGTCCGCGCGGTTCAACGCGGCCATGGGCGAGGTCACCCGGGCCACGGCCGCGGTGCTGTGCGAGGGCTACGACTTCTCCGCGGCGCACACGGTCGTCGACGTGGGCGGCGGTGACGGCACGCTGCTGGCCGCCGTGCTGCGGGCGCACCCCGGGCTGAACGGGATCGTGTACGACACCGCCCGGGGGCTGGCGCAGGCGGCGGGGACGATGGAGGAGGCGGGGCTGAGCGAGCGGTTCACCCCGGTCGTCGGCGACTTCTTCGACTCCGTGCCGGAGGAGGCCGACGTCTATCTCCTCAAGAGCGTCGTCCACGACTGGAACGACGACCGGTGCCGCACCATCCTCCGTACCGTCCGCGCGGCCCTCCCGCCGCACGGCAGGCTCCTCCTGATCGAGCCCGTGCTGCCCCCTGCCGCCGACCCGCGTGCGGTGGTCGGCTACCTCAGCGACCTCAACATGCTGGTCAACCTGGGCGGCAGGGAACGCACGGCCGAGGACTTCGCGGCGCTCTGCGAGGCCACGGGCTTCGGCCCGCCGGCCATCACCCCGCTGCCGGCGCCCAGCCCCTTCTCCCTCATCGAGGCGGCACCGCGTGCTGACTGACGGGTACGGGCGGGCTGACGGGGCATCACCCCTGGACCGCCTTGGCGATCCGCTGTGCCGCCTGGTCAGGCGTGATGTGCGTGGTGTCGACGACCTCGGCCTCGCCGTGCAGCCACGTACGGGCCGCCTCGGCGTACGGCTCCAGATAGTGGAGGCGGAATTCCGAGGGCCCATGACGGTGTCCCCCATGATCCGGTCGCGGAGGGTGTCCTGGTCGGCGTGGAGCACGAAGTGCCGTACGGGGATGCCGTGCTCGGCGAGGCCCGCGCTGATCTCCCTCCAGTACGCCTCGACCAGCACGGTCATGGGCATCACCAGGGTGCCGCCGGTGTAGTCGAGCACCCGGCGCGCGGTGTCGACGACGAGCGGCCGCCACGGGGGCCAGTCCTGGAAGTTGCCCGTCCAGGGCAGGCCCGGCGTGATGTCCATGAGCGTCTCGCCGACCTTCTCGGCATCGAACACCCGCGACTCCGGCAGGAGTTCCCGCACCAGCGCGCTGGTCGTGGTCTTGCCCGCGCCGTGTGTCCCGTTCAGCCATACGATCACGAGGCCCGACGGTAGCGCGTCGCGGGCGGGTCCGGCGCCCTCAGCGCGTGCGGGACGGCCGTCACAGGTGCGGCGTTACCAGCCTGACCACGTCGTTCTTGGTGGACGGCCCGATGCGGGTGCCGACCTTCGCCCCGCCCTTGAACACGTACAGCGTGGGGACCGCGGTGACGTTGTGCTTCGGGCCCGTCAACGGGCTCTGGTCGATGTCGAGCCGGGCGACGGTCAGACGGTTCGCATACTCCTCGGCGACGTCCGCCAGGATCGGGTCCAGCGCCCGGCACACGGCGCTCCACTCGGTGCGGAACACCGCGAGGACGGGGCCGGAAGCCTTGACGACCTTCTCTTCGAAGTCCGCGTCGGTGACGTCGACGACGGTGCCGCTCATGGGGCTCTCCTCTGCGGGGTCGGTGGTGCCGGGGTCGGGGAGTGATCAAGGGTGCGGCCAACGCGGCCGGCTCAGGGCGTGCTCAGGCCGAACCAGTACTCGAACGTCTCCAGCAGCCCGTTCAGCGTGTTCAGCGGCCGCAGCGCGCCCTGGGTCACGGTCAGTTCGCCGTCGGCGAGGAGCTGTTCGGGGGTGGCGTCGCCGACGGCGAGGCGGTTCAGGCCCGCGCGGGTGACGGTGTACGAGGCGTCCGTACTCTCCGCGTCGACGAGACCTGCGGTGAAGACCAGGACACCGTTGCGCACCCGCACCACGCACTGGCTGGGGTCGCCCTCCAGACCGCCGCTGACGGTGAGGCCGAGCGCGAGCGAGTGGTGCGCCGCCTCGGGGCCGTTGAGCCGGATGCCGAGGTAGTCGAAGAGCATCTCCAGCGGCATCGCCTCCAGCACGGGCTCGGTGATGATCTGCGGCGAGGGCAGCCCGTCCGCGCTCCCGTCGGCGGGCCGTGTGCGCAGCTCGTGGGCCGCGGCCAGATAGAAGTTGCGCCACGGTCCGCTCTCGGCCTGGTAGCCGAGCTGTTCCAGGACGTCGGCCTCCAGTTCGCGCGCCTCGGTGCCGGTGGGGTCGGCGAACACGGCGTGGCTCAGCAGTTCGGCCGCCCACCGGTAGTCCTCCGCGCTCTTGGCGTTCTCGTACGCCTCCCGGGCGAGCCGCACGACCTTCGCCGCGCCGCCCATCGCGTCCACGTACCGGGGACCGGCCTGCTCGGGCGGCAGGGTGTGCAGATGGGCCGCGTTGCCGTCGTACCAGCCCAGATAGCGCTGGTAGACGGCCTTGAGGTCATGGTTGACGGTGCCGTAGTAACCGCGGTTGAACCAGTGCTCCGCCAGGCTCCGCGGCACCTGCGCGTCCAGGTCCTCGGCGATCTCGGTCATGGTGCGGCCGTGGTTGGCCAGCCGCAGCGCCTGGTCGTGCAGGAAGCGGTAGAGGTCGGCCTGGCTGGTCAGGTACGAGGTGATCGCGTCGGGCTCCTGCGCGGTGTTCCAGCGCGGCCAGAAGTGCGAGGCGAAGAGGGTCTCGGAGCGGCCCGCGTACCACTCGACGGACTCGTTCAGATACTGCGACCACGCCTTGGCGTCGCGGACCTGCGCGCCGCGCAGGCTGTAGAGGTTGTGCAGGGTGGGCGTGGCGTTCTCCGCCATGCAGACCGCCTGCACGTCGGGCAGGTAGAAGTTCATCTCGGCCGGTGCCTCGGTGCCGGGCGTGAGCTGGAACTCCAGGTTCACCGGACCGAACGGCACCACGTGTCCGGGCCTCGCCACGCGCGGGGTGACCGTGTACGTCGGCGGCAGCAGGCCCGAGGAGCCCGCCGACATGCTCTTGCCCAGCCCCGCGTCGACCTGGCCCTGCGCCGACCGCTCCAGCAGGGGCCCGTACATGAACATCGCGCGGCGCTGCATGGCGTTGCCCGCGTAGACGTTCTCGCTCACCGAGTGCTCCAGGAAGCCCTCGGGGGCGATGATGTCCACGCCCTCGGGCAGCCGGCCGTTCTCGAACAGGCCGAGCACGCCGCCGTAGTGGTCCAGGTGGGAGTGGGTGAAGATCACGGCGCGGATGGTGCGGTGCTCGCCGCGGTGTTCGCGGTAGAGCCGCCAGGCGGCCGCGGCGCACTCCTCGCTGATCAGCGGGTCGACCACCACGACCTCGCGGGAGACGCGGCGCGGGTCCTCCAGGAAGGAGATGTTGGACAGGTCCATGCCGCGCACCTGGTACACCGCGTCGGGCACGACCTCGAACAGGCCGGTCACCATGTTCAGCTTCGCGTTGCGCCACAGGCTCGGGTTGACCGTGTCCGGGGCGTCCCCGGTCAGGAACCCGTACGGCTCCAGGCTCCAGGCCGTCGCGTGGCCGCCGGCCCGCTGCACGGTGAAGTCGGCCGGCAGCGGCACGAGCTGTCCGCGCTTGGCGAGTCCGACCTCGGCGTCCTCATCGGGTGGCGGGACGTGCACCGCGGCGTTCAGATCCCGCGTCAAGGAGGTCGCGGGCTGGGGCGTGTGGTGCGCGGAACCGGTCAACGGTCTCTCCCCTCACGCGGCCGAGCGCGCACTCGGCACAGACTCGGGTACACCGTGCGATGCGACGAGCGGGCCCCACTCGGCACGTGAAGGGCCGGAGGGGCGGGAACGGGGCGGCGCGGCAGGCGCCATGACGGGTCGTCAGCGGAATCCTCGCAGCCGGCACTCCGCGCCCAAAGCCGCGGAACCGGCCACTCCCCTCCTCCCGGAGGTGGCGGGAAGTGGCCGGAGGACCCGCGTCCCCGGAGGGCCCGCGCCCCTACTCGAAGGCCCCCGCCGCCTCCCGCAGCGCCTCGGCCCGTGCCTCCGGCGCGTCGGGGCCGAGCGGGCCCGGGCGGTAGGTCACCGCGCGCAGGGTTCCGGTCCAGGGGTGGGTGCCGTGGCGTTCGTACAGGGGCCAGGAGACCGGGGACTTGCGGTCGATGCCGATGCTGATGCCCTGGAAGGGGGCCATGCCGATGAGCTGGTGCACAGGGCCCGTGCGTGCGCGCTCCGTGCCGTCGACGGTGAGGGTGAAGCGCCAGCGCAGCCCGTGCTCGGCGGTCGCGGTCAGGCGGATCAGGCGGTCGCCGGGTGCGAGCGGTCCCGCGTCGGTCTCGTGGAGTGCGCCGTACGCGTTGTACGCGAAGTGGAGGCGGCCGTCCTCCACGTACAGGCCGTACCCGCCGCCCTGGTCGCCGTGCGAGACCAGCACGCCCTCCTCGCCGGCGCGGTACGGGCCCAGCTCGGCCTCCACCGTGAAGGAGCGGAAGGCGATGAGCCGCGAGGAACGGTAGCGCTCCAGCTCAGGGGTGCCGGGCAGGAGCGTGACGGGGCGGGACAGCCCCTCCTCGCCGGGGCCGCGCCGTGCCAGCGCGCCGGAGGTGTCGGGCAGCGGGAAGACCCCGTTGCGCCAGGCCGCCTTCTCCCAGGCCGCGGCCAACTCCGCGACCAGTTCGGGGCGTTCGCCGGACAGGTCGTGGATCTCGGTGGGGTCGGTGCGGATGTCGTACAGCGCCCATTCGCCGTCGTCGTACGGGTCGCCTGGCCGGTGCAGCGTGACGATCTTGTGGCCGTCGCGGTAGTAGCTGCGGTTGCCGGTCATCTCGCAGTACTGCTCGCCGTGCGTGCTCGGGGCGTCCGGGTCGGCGAGCACCCGCGCGAAGCTCACGCCGTCCTGCTCCTGTACGGGCCGGCCGCCGAGGGTCGCGGGGCGCTCGACACCCGCCAGCTCCAGCAGGGTCGGAGCCACGTCGGTCACGTACTGATACTGCTCCCGAATCCCGTCGTCACCCCCGCGGCCGGTGTCGCGCGGCAGCCCCGCCGGCCAGGAGAGCACGAAGGGCACCCGCACCCCGCCCGCGTACGTGTGCCGCTTGTAGAGCCGGAACGGCGTGTTCGAGGCCATCGCCCAGCCGCGCGGGTAGTGCACCAGGCTGCGCGGCCCGCCGATCAGCTCGGGGTCGCGGGCCACGTCGGGCTCCCAGTCGCCGGGCAGCGCGGGGTGGTGCGCGAAGCGGCTGAAGTAGCTGCGCGAGCCCTCGGCGCCGCCCTCGCCGCTGCCGCCGTTGTCGGCGCTGAACACGACGATGGTGTTGTCCAGTTCGCCGAGGGCGCTGAGGGTGTCGAGGAGGCGGCCGAGGTTCTGGTCGACGTTGTCGACCATCGCGGCGTACACCTCCATGTAGCGCGCATAGAGCCGCCGCTCCTCCTCGTCCAGGTCCTCCCATGCCGGTACGTCGAGGCCGTACTCGGCGTTGCGCGGCGGCAGTTCGGTGTCCTGGGGGAACAGCCCGGCGCGCTTCTGCGCGGCGAAGCGCTCCTCGCGCAGCGCGTCCCAGCCCGCGTCGTAGCGGCCGCGGTGCCGCGCGATGTCCTCCGGCCTGGCCTGGAGCGGGGCGTGCACGGCGTTGTGCGCGAGATAGAGGAAGAAGGGCTTGTCGGCGTCGTGGGCGCGCAGCGACTTGATCATGCCGATGGCCTGGTCGGTGAGGTCGTCGGTGTAGTAGTAGCCGTCCGGGAATTCGTCGATGTCCAGCGGGCTGTTGTCGCGTACGAGCTGATGCGGGTGGAAGAGGTTCGTGAGCCCCTCCAGCACCCCGTAGTACTGGTCGAAGCCCTTCTGCAGCGGCCAGTTGGCGCGGTCGGCGGCCGCGTGCGAGGAGGAGTCCCGCGCGAGGTGCCACTTGCCGACGGCGTACGTGGCGTACCCGGCGCCGCGCAGCGTCTCGGCGAGGGTCGGGAGATCATCGGCGATCTCCATCCCGTAGCCGGGGAAGCCTGGATCCGCGTTCGCCACCATCGCGTAGCCGACGCGGTGCGGGTTGCAGCCGGTGAGCAGCGCGGCGCGCGCCGGCGAACACAGCGGCTGCGTGTGGTAGTTGGTCAGCCGCACCCCGCGCTCGGCGACCCGGTCCAGCACGGGCGTCGGCACCTCGGACCCGAACGGGCCGACGTCCCCGAAGCCCATGTCGTCCAGGTAGACCACGACGATGTTGGGCGATCCGGGCGGGGCGCTGCGGGGTTGCGGCCAGGCCGGTTCGGATTCGGCGAAGGTGCGCCCGACGCGTCCGGGAAAGCCTTCGTACGGGTCACGGCGCGGGCTCCCGTGCTCCGGGCGGCGGGAAGGGCTCGGGACGCTCATGCGGGGACTCCCTCGGCGGGTGCGGTCGCCGCGCGCGGTTCCGGTTCGGGGGCGGCTGCCAGCAGGGTTCGGGTGTACGGGTGTTGGGGATCGGTGCAGAGCTCGTCTGCTGGGCCCGTCTCCACGATGCAGCCCTCTCGCATGACCGCTATGCGGTGGCTCACCTGCCGTACCACCGCGAGGTCGTGGGCTATGAAGAGCATGGCGAGGCCGAGTTCGCGCTGGAGCTCGGCGAGGAGGTTGACGATCTGGGCCTGGACGGAGACGTCGAGTGCGGAGACCGGTTCGTCGCAGAGGAGGACGGACGGTTCCGGGGCCAGCGCGCGGGCGATGCCGATGCGTTGGCGCTGTCCTCCGGAGAAGGCGCGCGGGCGGCGAGCGGCCGCCGAGGGGTCGAGGCCGACCAGCGTGAGCAGCTCGGCCACCCGCTGTTCGCGGCCCCGGCGCGTGCCGTGCAGCCCATGCGCCCGCAGGGGTTCGGCGACGCTTTCGCCCACCGTCATGCGGGGGTTCAGGCTCGCGTACGGGTCCTGGAACACCATCTGCACCTCGCGCCGCAGCCCGCGCAGCGCACCGCGCGAAGGGCGCAGTACGTCCTCGCCGCGCAGCCGGTAGGCGCCGCCGTCGGCGGGGTGCGCGTGCGCGAGGATGCGCGCCAGAGTGGACTTGCCGGACCCGGACTCCCCCACGATGCCCAGGGTCTCGCCCGGCGCGAGGCGCAGGGACACACCGTCCACGGCGGTGATCCGGTCACGGCCGCGCCGGCCCGCACTCCCGCGCCGCGGGAACTCCTTGCGCAGATCCTCCACTTCGATGAGGGGAGCGGGAGCGACCGGACGAGCCACGGAATCGCCGCCCGGCCCCACGCCGTACGCGCGCTCCCCGTACGCGGCCCCCTCGTACGCGGCCCCCTCGTACGAAGCCCCCAACAGCTCCCCCTCACCGACCGGATGCCAGCAGGCCGCCCGCCCGGCGCCCTCCGCCACCAGCGGCGGGGCCTCCTCTCCGCAGTGGTCGTCGGCCGACGGGCAGCGGGCGGCGAAGGCGCAGCCGGGCGGGAGGGCGCTCAGGTCCGGCGGGCTGCCCGGGATGCCGGCGAGCCGGGTGCCGGAGGGCGCGGAGAGCCGGGGCACCGCGGACAGCAGGCCCCGGGTGTAGGGGTGCCGGGGGCGGGTGAGGACGCGCTCGGTGGGGCCGTCCTCGACGATCTCCCCGGCGTACATCACCATCATCCGCGCGCAACTGCGGGCGACCACGCCCATGTTGTGGGTGATGAGCAGCAGCGCCGTACCCGTACGCCGGTTGAGGTCGGTGAGCAGGTCGAGGATCTGTTCCTGGACGGTGGCGTCGAGTGCCGTGGTGGGCTCGTCGGCGATGAGCAGGTCCGGCTCGTTGGCGAGGGCCATGGCGATGAGCACCCGCTGCCGCTGACCGCCCGAGAACTGGTGCGGGTGGTCGTCCACGCGCCGCCCGGCCTCCGGTATGCCGACCAGCTCCAGGAGCTCGACGGCGCGGGCCCGGCGCTCGGCGCGGGCGCCGCGCCCCCTGCCGCGCACGGATCCGTGTGCGCGCAGCACCTCGTCCAGGTGCGCTCCCACCGACAGCACGGGGTTCAGCGACGTCATCGGGTCCTGGAAGATCATCCCGATCCGGGCGCCGCGCACGCCGCGCAGCTCCTCGCCCTCCGCCGCGGTCAGTTCGGCACCGTCCAGCCGTACCGAACCGCCGGCGATCCGCCCCGCACCGGGCAGCATCCGGTTCAGGGCCAGCGCGGTGGTGGACTTCCCCGAGCCGGACTCGCCGACGAGCGCGACGGTCTCGCCGCGCCGGAGGGTGAAGTCGACATCGCGCACGGCGGGTACGTCGGCACCGGGCCCGGCAGCGGGCCCCGGGAAGGAGACGCGCAGACCCCGTACGGACAGCAGGTGTTCGGTCGTGGTGGTCATTTGCGGATCTCCCTGTTCAGGGCCTCGGACAGGAGGGACAGGCCGAGGACGAGCACGGTGACGGACAGCAGCGGGCCCGCCGCGTAGAACGGGGCCTGGGCGAGATAGGGCAGCGCCTGGCTGAGCACGCCGCCGAGGGACGGTTCGGGCGGCCGTACGCCGACGCCGAGGAAGCTCATGGCGCCCTCCAGGAACACGGCGACGGTCAGCGAGACGGCGGCCTGCACGACGAGCGGGTCGGCGCAGTTCGGCAGGATGTGCCGGACCAGCAGGCGCAGCCGCCCGGTGCCGCCGACCCGCGCGGCGACCGCGTACTCGCGCTCGCGCTGCACGAGGATCCCGCCCCGCAACTGCCGCCCGAACAGCGGCGCCTCGGCCAGCGCGATCACCAGGATCACGGGGAAGCGCCCCGGGCCCAGCACGGCGGTCACGGCGAGCGCGAGGATCAGCCCGGGGAAGGACAGCACCAGGTCGAAGGCGCGCTGCACCGCGGAGTCCACCAGCGGATGCACCGCGGCCGGCAGGGCGAGCGCACAGCCGAGCAGCGCGCCGGCCGGGACGGCGACCGCGATCACCTCGAGGTCCGTACGGATGCCGTACAGCACCCGCGCGAAGAGATCGCGGCCCAGGTCGTCGGTGCCCAGCGGGTGTCCGGGCGTCCCGGGCACGGCGAGGGCGTGCGCGCTCTGCGCGGTCGGGTCGTGCCCGGCGAGCAGCGGCGCGCAGATCCCGGCGAGGACGACGAGACCGACGAGCAGGCTCCCGGCGCGGCCGCGCGGGGTGGCCAGCGCGGCGAGGTAGGCGTGCCGGGGGCGGCGTGCCCGTACGGGCGCGGGCTCCGGCGGATCGGTCTCCGTCGGGGGCGGCGGGGACGTCGTGGGCGAGGCGGACAAGGGTGATCACTCCCACCGGATACGCGGGTCGAGCCAGGCGTGCACGACGTCCGTGAGCAGCTGGATGAGGACGAAGAAGCCGACCAGGAGCAGCAGGAGGTCCTGGACGAGGGGGTAGTCGCGGCCGTTGAGGCCCTGTTCGGCGAGCTGGCCGAGCCCGGGCCAGGCGAAGATCGCCTCGACCAGCACGGCGCCGCCCAGCAGTTGGCCTGTCTGGAGCCCGACCAGGGTGACCACGGGCGGCAGCGCGTTGGGCAGCGCGTGCCGCCACAGCAGGCGCCGCCTGTTGACCCCGGCCGCCGTCGCGGTGCGGATGTAGTCCTCGGCGAAGGCGTTCTCCAGGCTGTCGCGCAGATAGCGGCCGATCACGGCGGCGCTCGGCAGCGACAGGCACAGCGCGGGCAGCAGCAGGTACTGCCACTCCAGATCGGGCGCCTCGGCGAAGCCGATCCGGCCCCCGGAGGGCAGCAGCCGCCAGGCCACGGCGAAGACCAGCACCAGCAGCACGCCGGTCACGAAGGGAGGGACGGCCAGCGCGCCGGTGGTCAGCGCCCGTACGAGGGCCTGTACGGGGCGGCGGCGCGCGGTGGCGCCCAGCACTCCGAGCAGCAGGCCGATGACGAGGCTGAACAGCAGGGCGCCCGCGGTGAGTTCGGCGGTCGCGCCGAGCCCGTCGGCGATGAGGTCCGCGACGTTGCCGCCGACCGCGTAGGAGGGGCCGAGGTCGCCGCGCAGCAGGTCGCCGAGCCAGGACACGTACTGCACGAAGAGAGGCTGGTCGAGGCCGAGTTGATGCCGGATGGCGGCGACGGACTCGGGGCCCGCGTCGGACCCCGCCAGTACGGAGGCGGCGTCGCCCGGCACGAGCCGCAGGATCGCGAAGATCAGGAACGAGGCGGCGAGCAGGACGAGGAGCGCGGAGGGTATCCGCTTCACAAGGTAGGAGCGCATGTCACACCAGGTAGGCGTCGTCGAGGTGGAGGTAGCCGAACTTGCCCAGGCCCACGCCGCGCAGCCGCTTCGAGGAGACCTGCACCTGGTCCTCGATGGCGAGGTCGATGATGAACGCCTCGTCCAGCAGCAGGTCGGACACGCGGCGGTAGCGGGCATGGGCCGCGGCACCCTTGTTGTCCCGGTGCTCCCAGGCGTCGTGGACGGCCTCGGTGTAGGCGCGGGAGCCGAAGTGCGAGGTGTTCTTGGCCTCGTTGAAGGGGTACGCGCTGACGGCGAGGGTCGAGGGCTGGACCTGCGCGAACCCGTGGCTGTTGATCCAGAGCGTGGGCATGGTCCCGGAGATCAGCCGGTTCTGGAACTCGGCGTCGTCGTACGGGCGCAGCCTGGTGCGGATGCCCGCCTGCCGCAGGTCGTACTGGACGATCTGCGCGATCGAGGCGATCCGCGGCTGCGTGGAGTGCCCGAGCGGTACGGGCTCGCGCGGGTCGACGCCCGAGGCGCGCAGCAGCTCCCGCGCCTTGCCGGGGTCGTGGGTGTAGTGGGTGCGGCTCGCCTCGCTGTGCACCGGTGAGGAGCGGGGCCAGGGCGCGGCGGAGGCGAGCCCGTAGCCGCCGAGTGCCTGGTCCACGACGCGTTCGCGGTCCACGGCCCAGGCGATGGCCTGCCGGAACAGCTTGGAGTCGGCGGGCTTCTTGCTCACGTCGGCGCCCACGTACACCGCGCCGTTGCCGGTCGAGTAGCGCTTGATGGCGAAGCTGGGGTTGCCCTTGAGGGTGGCGACGTAGTTGCCGGGGACTTGAAGGGAGAGCTGGGCCTGCCCGGAGCGGAGGGCGGAGAGGAGCGCGTCGGGCTGGCTGTAGAGGCGCAGTTCGACGGAGTCGAGGTAGGGGCGGCCAGGGCGCCAGTAGTGCTCGTTGCGGCGGAGGCTCAGCCTGCTGCCGGGCTGCCACCCCGCGAAGCGGAAGGGGCCCGTGCCGTTGAGGCGGCGGCCCTTGAGGGTGTCCTCGATGCTGTGCCGGTCCGTGATGATCATGAACTCGAACAGGTCGAAGAGGTTCCCCACCGGGTGTTTCAGTTTCAGCGTCAGCTCGTGGTCGCCGCGTTTTTCGAATCCGCTCACGACCTTAGCGGTGGAGGCCAGTTGGGCGGAGCGCTGGGGATCCGTGAGATTGCGTATCGCGAAGATGACGTCGTCGGCGGTGAATTGCCGACCGTCGTGGTACGTGACGTCGTCGCGCAGCCGCAGGGTGATGCTGCGCCCGTCCTTGGCGTAGTTCCAGGAGCGGGCGAGTTCGGGTTGCGGCGTGAGGCTGTCGTCGTAGCGGGTCAGCGTGTTGTAGACGAGCCCCTGCTGGAGCGGCTGGGCGCTCTGGGTGAACAGCAGCGCGGGCTGGAACTCCAGCGCGGTGCCCACGGTCAGGTCCCCGGAGCGGCGGGGTCCTCCGCCGCCCCGCCCCTCGGCCACGGAGACGGCGGAGCGGCAGCCGGCCAGCGCGCCGCCGGAGGCCAGCAGCGCTGCGGCGGCTCCCCCGCCGCGCAGCGCTGCACGGCGCGGGAGGGAGCGGGAGGGCGGGGCCGGATCGGGAGAGCGCGCGTGCATCAGGGACGCCTCATTCTTTTCGCTGCGTCAGAAAGAAAGCGCGCCGGGCACGTCCGGGAACGGATTCCGGAGCCCGGCGGCGATTTCGCGTACGGGAGATCGCGTACGGGTCACGTACGCGTGAGGAAAGGCGCGCGCGACGGCGCGCTCAAAGGGCGGAACGAACGGGCGGAACGGCCCGCTTCAGCTCCGCGCGACCGCACACACCGCGCTGGCCTGCCGACAGAGGTCGACGTGCCAGCGGGAGACGAGGCGCAGGTCGGGAGTCACGCGCTGAACAATGTCAGCGCAGCGCACTGCGGTCAACACGCGTGCCGTGCGCGGCGGTTGTCATTCCTGCGGAAACATTGAGGGAATGTTTCCCGCATTTTGCAGCGGCCTTTTGAACAGCTCGTTCAGCCACACTGTGGCGGCGGCCACAGGCAGGGTTTCCGGTCCGGCATGCGGGACGACGAGGCGTTCCGGATCGCCGCACACGTGGGAGTAGGCGGTCGCCGCATGCCGCAATTCCGCGAGATAGGCGTCGTCGGTCAGCGCCGCCCGCTCGGTGACCACCACCAGGTCGGGGTTGAGCACGTCGAGCAGCAGTCCGGTGGCCCGGCCGACCGCGCGCGCCCGCTCCCGCAGCAGCGCGTCCGCGCCGCGGTCCCCGCCCGCCGCGGCGTCCAGCAGCGCTCGGGGGCCGGCGGCCCCGTCGATGCCGCGCTCCCGTGCCGTACGGATCAGCGCGGTGTCCGACACGGTCGCCTCCAGGCAGCCGGTACGTCCGCAGGGGCAGCGCACCGTGCTGTCCGGCACCGGCAGGTGTGCCACCTCGCCGGCTCCCGCGCCGGGTCCGCTGTGCACCGTGCCCGCGATGGCGAGGGCGGCGTCCACCACGTTCCCCACGAACAGGTGCAGGAGGGAGCGGCGCGCCTCGGCGTGCCCGAAGAGGAGCTCCGACTGGGCGACGGCGCGCGCGTGGTTGTCGGCGCGCACCGGGAGCCCGGTGTGCTGTTCGAGGCGGCGTACGAGGGCCTCGTTCCGCCAGCCCAGCGCGTCGTGCCGGACCACGGTGCCGGTGTCCGGGTCGACCCAGCCGCCGATGGCCGCGCCCACACCCAACAGGGGCCCGGTGGCGGTGCGTTCGGCCAGGAAGCGCGCGAGGGCGCGGCCGATCCGCTCGGGCAGGTCCGCGTGCGGCAGATCCGTGTGCGGGATGCTCTCAGCCGTGACGCCGTCGTGCGCGTACGCCTGCCGCTCCACGACCCGCCCGCGCAGGTCCACCAGGCAGAACGTGGACTGCGGCACGCCGATGTGCACCCCGCAGGTCAGCGGGCCGCCCGCCGCGCCGGGGGTGAGTTCCACGGGTATCTGCGGGCGGCCCACGCCGTTGCCCGCGCCGAAGTCGGCGGCCTCGCGCACCAGGCCCAGCCGCAGCAGGTCCGTGCACTGCCGGGAGACCGCGGCGGGGCTCAGCCCGGCGCGGCGCGCGATGCCGCTGCGCGAGACGGGGCCGTGGTCCAGCACGGTGCGCAGCACCAGCGCCGCGTTGGCCTCGCGGCGGCCGTCGCCGACGGCGGGCAGGGCGTAATGCGGCTGCGGGTGTGTCGGGGGGCTCGTCACGGGCGGGGCCGTCCTTTCTCGTGGGATCTCCAACATGCATGCGGCGTACGGCCGTTGGCGAGTACGGAGCGTGGCGGATGCGACGCGGATCACGCCTTCCGTGTCCGCTCGTATCCACGGCGTTGCAGTGTCGTGAACCGCGCGCCACCGGCCTTGACCCGCGCTCGGAGGCCCGGTCACGCTCCTGGGCATGACTTGCCGTTGTTGTCACGGCGCGTGACACGGGCCCTTCCCGCCCGTTCCCTTTCCCCTCGCTTTTCCGAGCGCTGCTTCGTACGCGCCGAGCGTTCTCCGCGTACGGGGCCTCCACACACTCAGCGCAGCAGCGCGGGCTCCACCAAAGCCATCACCTGCGCCGAATTACTTCCGCTCCGAGCACATTCAATTGCCACAGGAGGCTTTCCCATGACCACTGCGCCCGCGAAGGCGGATTCCACCGGAGTGACCGTCGAGAAGGTCGGCGGCCGTGTCGGCGCCGTCGTCTCCGGCGTGCGGCTCGGCGGCGATCTGCACCCGGCGACCGTGGCCGCCGTGCGCGCCGCGATCCTGGAGCACAAGGTCGTCTTCTTCCGGGACCAGCACCACCTGGACGCCGAGAGCCACGAGGCGTTCGGCCGCCTGCTGGGCACGCCGGTCGCGCACCCCACCGTGCCCTCGGTGGACGGCCGGTACGCGCTCGGCATCGACAACGCGCACGGCGGCCGGGCCAACCAGTGGCACACCGACGTCACCTTCGTACCCGCCTATCCGGCCTTCTCCATCCTGCGCGCCGAGGTCATTCCGCCCTACGGAGGCAACACGGTCTGGGCCAACACGGCCGCCGCGTACGAGGAGCTGCCCGAGCCGCTGAAAGTCCTCGCCGACCGCATCCGCGGGGTGCACACGAACGACTACGACTACGCGGCCGTACGGCCCGACGCGCCCAGCGCGGCGCGCGAGCAGCACCGCAAGGTGTTCACGTCCACCACCTTCCAGACCGAGCACCCGGTGGTGCGGGTACACCCCGAGACCGGCGAACGCACCCTGATCCTGGGCAACTTCCTGCAGAAGCTCACCGGTTTCCGGGCCCGCGACTCGCGGCTGCTCATCGACGTGCTGCAGTCCCACGTCGAGCGGCTGGAGAACACCGTGCGCTGGCAGTGGCGGGCCGGCGACGTGGCCATCTGGGACAACCGGGCCACCCAGCACTACGGCCTGGACGACTCCGACGCACACGAGCGCACCCTCCGCCGCGTCACGATCGACGGCGACGTCCCGGTGGGCACAGACGGCCGCCGCTCCACCCTCCTCTCCCCCGAGTCGGTCCCCGAGCCCCAACACGGCATCGCCTCCGGCGCATCCACGGACGGAGAGGTGGCCCAGCAGCGCTGACCCCCGACGCACGAACCCGGTCCGGGCGACCCGCGTTCCCGCATCGCCCGGCCCGGTGCGTCTCCGCCGCGCGCACCCAGCGCCGCAAAGTGGGCAGTTACTCGGTCGGGAAGGCACACGCCGCACCGCCGAGAGGAGCCCCCATGCCCCAACCTCCCGCTCCCACCCACATAGCCGTCATCGGCGCCGGTGTGATCGGAGCCTCGCTCGCGTATCGGATGGTCGGGGCCGGTCCCGGCGTTGGGGTCACCTTGCTGGACCGGGACGTGCCGGGCCGCGGCGCCTCTCGGTGGAGTCTGGCGTGGGTCAACTCCCATGGTGTCGGCGACCGCGGGTATCACGCGCTGCGCACCGCCTCGCTCCGCGCCTGGGCGCGGCTGGCCGGGGAGGTCGAGGGGGCGCGGTGGTATCGGCCGGTGGGGAACATCCACTGGCCCGCGCCCGCCCAAACGGTCAGCAGCGCGGACTACCCCGCCCACCTCGTCGGCCCCGACCGCGTCGCCGCGCTCGAACCCGCGCTGCGGCTCCCCGACGGCGTACGGGAGGTGGCCTGGTATCCGCAGGAGGGTTACGTGCTCACCGAGCCGCTGATCACCGCGCTGCTCGACCGCGTACGCGCCGGCGGCGGCGAACTCCGTACGGGCGAAACCGGCCGCGTCACCGCGCTGGAACGGGCAGAAGGCGGCGGTTGGACGATCCGTACGGCGGCGGGCGCACCCGTGCGTGCCGACGCGGTGGTGTGCTGTGCGGGGCGGTGGACGCCGGAGGTGAGCGGGTGCGCAGGGACGCCGGTGCCGATCGTGGATCCGGGCGCCCGGGGCTCGGAGGCGCCGGCGCTCGTGGTGCGGGTCGGCCCGGCGGCCACGCCGCTCACCCGCATCGTGCACACACCGCACGTCCATCTGCGCCCGCACGACACGGACGCGAGCGGCACCGTCCACCTGGAGGCCGAGGACGCGCACGTCGACCTGCACACCCCCGACCGCGAACTCGACCGCTGGGCCGACACCTTGCTCGACCGCGCCCGCGCCGTGATGCCCGGCCTGGCGCGGGCCCGCGTCCTCGAACGCCGCGTGTGCGTTCGGCCGTTGCCGCTGGACGGACTGCCGCTGGCCGGGCCTGCGGGCGCCAGCGCATCGGGGCCGTACGTCGTCGTCACGCACAGCGGCGTGACCCTGGCCCCGCGGCTGGCCGACCTGGTGAGCGCGGAACTCCTCACGGGACGCCCACAACCCGAGCTGGAGCCGTACCGGCCGCGGCCCTCACGCCTCCTGCCATGAGCCCCGGCGCCGCGCCCCGCGAAAAACCGGTTGCCGTCCGCCACCGCCCCGTACAGCCTCTGCGCATGATCGAAACGCGGATCGTGCCGCTGACCTCGGACGACTGGCGCAGGTGGCGGGAGGTGCGGCTCGCCGCGCTGGCCGAGGCGCCGTACGCGTTCGGGTCCACGCTGGCCGACTGGCAGGGCGCGGGCGACCGCGAGGAGCGCTGGCGTGCGCGCCTGAGCATCCCCGGCGCGCTCGACCTCCTCGCCGTGCTGGACAGCGACGGCGGCGGCAATGGCGGCCACAGCCAACCGGTGGGCATGGCCAGCGGCGTACCCGGCCCGCACGAGGGCGTCGTCGAGCTGATCTCCATGTGGGTGAGCGCGGCGGCACGCGGCCACGGCGTGGGCGACCGACTGGTGCGCTCCGTACTGGAATGGGCCGCCGCCCGGCACGCCCACACGGTCGAGCTCGCCGTCATGCCCGGCAACGCGCACGCCTTCGCGCTCTACCGCAGGCACGGTTTCGCCGACCTCGGGCCACTCGGCGACGTACTCCCCGACGGCCGCAGGGAACACCTCCTGCGCAGGGCCCTGCCCACGGTCTGACCACCCGGTGACGCCGCGCGGGCCACCCCGCATGCTGGTGTGGCACACCGTCCGACGCACCCTCACATCGGACGCACCCGCACGTCATTGGAGGCACCATGACCCAGGCCGCACCCAGCGAGGCGGACGCCGGGCTCGACCGGCTGCTCGCCGAGGTCGAGGCGCGGATCGGCACCGAGGACCCGCGGCTGGCGGAGATCATGCGCTCCGCCGTGCGGCACCTGCACGCCTTCGTACGGGAGGTGCGCCCGACCGAACGGGAGTGGCTGGCCGGACTCGGCTTCCTGGCCCGTACGGGGCAGGCCTGCACCGACACGCGCGACGAGTTCATCCTGCTCTCCGACATGCTCGGCCTGACCTCGGCGGTGGACGAGGTCAACAACGCGGGCCCGCCCGAGGCCACGCCCTCCTCCGTCGAGGGCCCCTTCCACTCCCCCGCGCCCGAGCGCCCGCTCGGCGCGTGGATCGCCGAGGGCCCCGAGCGGGAACGCGGCGAGCAGACCGTCGTGCACGGCCGGGTCACCGACTGCGCGGGCGCTCCGGTGCCCGGGGCCGTGGTCGACGTGTGGCAGGCGGACGACGCCGGGTACTACGACACCCAGGATCAGGCCCAACAGCCGGGAAACTTGCGGGCGTTGCTCACGACGGACGACGATGGGCTGTACTGGTTCCGCAGCGTGCTCCCCGCCAGCTATCCCGTGCCCACGGACGGCCCCGTCGGCGAACTCCTCACCGCACTCGGCCGCCACCCGATGCGCCCGGCCCACTTCCACCTCCGCGTGGAGGCCCCCGGCTACCGCCCCCTGACCACCCACGTCTTCGTCGCCGACGACCCCTACCTCGACTCGGACGCGGCCTTCGCGGTCAAGGACGCGTTGATCGTCGCCCCGCACCGCGCCGGCGCGAACGGCACGAACCCCGCCGAGGCCGAGCGCTGGTCCCTGCACGGCCCCTATCTCGACTTCACCTTCGACATCCGCCTCGTACCCCTCGACGACCGCCCGTGACCTTCGGCCGACCGGCCGCGACCGCCAGCCGCGACCGGCGCCGCGATCACATGTTTCCCCAGGTCACAGGGCCGGGACTCACCCGTTCGGCCCAGCCCTTGTGTCCCGGGTCGCGGGGCCCGCGCACCGTGGCTGCATGACGCCCCACATAGGCAGGTACCTCGCCGCCGTGGCCCTGCCGCTGACGATGGTGCTGTCCTGTGGCGCGCCGGGAGCGCCGTCCGGGCAGCGGCACGCGGAGCGGGCGCAGCGCGGGCCCGCCGCGCCGCGGCCCGACATCGTGCCCAGAGCCGGTTGGCACGCGGCGCGGCCCGCGGGCGATCACGCCGCGCGGGCCCAGGACGAGGTGCGCGCCGCCTTCCTCCACCACACCAACGACGAGCCGGACTACGACTGCGCGGACGCGCCCCGCATGCTGCGCTCGCTCCAGCGCGACCACATCCACGACAACGGCTGGGACGACGTGGGCTACAACTTCGTGGTGGACCGGTGCGGGCGCGTCTACGAGGGCCGCGAAGGAAGCCTGGCGGGCCCCGCGACCGGCGCGCACACCCGGGGCTTCAACCGGCACACCGTGGGCATCGCCGCACTCGGCAATTTCGACTCCGGCCCGGTGCCCGAGCCCATGCTGCGCGCGATCGCCGCGGTCGCGGCCTGGCGCCTGTCCCCCGGAGCGGACCCGCGCGGCACGGTGAAGCTGCGCTCCACCAACTCCGAGAGCCGCTTCCGCAAGGGAACGTGGGCGCGCCTTCCGGTGATCGCGGGCCACCGCGACGCGTACGAGACCGACTGCCCCGGCAAGGCCCTGTACGCCCGCCTCCCCTGGCTCCGCGCACAGACCGAGCGCCTGCGCGCGGCGTCGGACCAGCACCACACGGCGCGCCAAAACGCAGCACGACAGCCCGCATCACGCCAACACGAAGCGCGGCAGCCCGCATCACGACAGTCCGCGGGGCCTCAGCGCCGGACCGTGTAGCCCAAGTGCAGCGCCCGGCGCCCCTGCACCACCACCGGGTCGTCGAGGAGCAGGTGACCGCGGGTCAGCTTGGCGGTGGGTGACCACGACCGCGGGAGCGCCTGCCGGGTGCTTGGCGTCCCAGCCGCCGGCGATGTCGAACAGCTCCCCGACCTGGTCGTCGTCCCCGGAATTCATCGGCGGCGTGCCGCTCACCGCCGGCCGCTCACCGGCGGCGCGTGGCCCGGCCACGCGTCGTCGTCCACGGCGAGGAAGGGTTCACGGGCCAGCGCCGCCGGGGTGACCCCGGTGAACGACCGGACGTGGCGGTGCAGATGGGACTGGTCGAAGTAGCCGGACTCGGCCGCCACGCTGCCGGGGCTCCGGCCCGCGGCCAGCCGGTGGGCCGCGTGGTGGAAGCGCACCAGGTGCGCAGCCCGCTGTGGGGTGAGGCCGATGTGCGCGCGGAACCGGGACCACAGCCGCTGGCGGCTCCAGCCCGTCTCCGTCGCCAGCGCCTCCACCCGTACGCCGCCTCGGCTCCGCGCGATACGCCCCCACGCCCAGGCCACTTCGGCTGGCACCACGTGCCGCACCCGCCCCGCCTCGTACCGCCGGACCAGAAGCTCCTCCGTCATCGCGAACCGGCCCGCCCAGGTGGGCACATGGCTCAGCCGCTCCCGCAACAGCGCGGCCTCCCGGCCCCAGATGTCCTCCAACGCGACGACGGAGCCCGCGAGTTCCGCAGGACCCGCGCCCAGCACGGCGCGCGCCACCAGCGGAGACAGGCGTACCTGGACGGCCAGCAGGTCGCGGCCGCTCACCCGCAGGCCGGCGAAGGCCAGCCCCGCGGCAACGGTCGCCCCGCGGCGGCCCGCCGCGTCCTCGACGTGGAGCGCGCCGGGGCCGAAGTCGAGCGCCAGGGTCACGGAGGGGTGCGGGACGGCCCGCATGTCGAGGGTCCCCGGCCCCCGGTCCCGGAATCCGGCCATGCTCACGCCGTTCAACCGGGCGGGGCGCGGGGGCGGCACGACCTCCAGCACGAAGCCCGGCGCGGCGTGTCCGTACGCCGCGGGCCGCTCGGCCTGGGAGCACATGGCGGCATGGTACGAGCCGGGGCCCGGAGCTGAACCCGTACGGGATGCGGGAGTTCGGGGCGGCCCCCGGAACCCCGGAGCCCCCGACATTCGTCCAAGACGCGCACCGGCGGCGCCCGCCACCGTGGGCCCATGGACGAGAACCTTCGTACGCGTAACCCGAAGTCAGCGAACCTCGCTCAGCCCACTGGCCCCGAAGCTCCCGGCGAAGAGCTGCACCTCACCCGGCAAGGCCCGCCCGACGCCCCCACACTCGTGCTCCTCCACGGCTTCACCGCCTCGGGCCGGAGCTGGGACGCGCTGGCCCCCTTACTGGACCGCGACCACCGCGTGATCCGCGTCGACCTGCTCGGGCACGGCCGTTCGCCCGCGCCCTCCCGCGCCGACTACGGCATCCCCGCGCAGGCGCGCCGGGTCGGCGAGGCGCTGGACCGCGCCGGCGTCCGGCAGGCCCTCGTGGTCGGGCACTCCACCGGCGGTTCGGTGGCCACCGCGCTCGCCGAGCGGCGTCCGGACCTGGTCTCCGCGCTGGCCCTCCTCAACACCGGCCCCCGTCTCGACGCCGTGATACCGCAAGGCCCTCTGGGGCGGCTGCTCGAAGTCCCCCTCCTCGGGCGGCTGTTGTGGGCGCTGCGCACCGACGGCATGATCCGGCGGGCCGCGGCCAACGCCGTGACCCGGGACGTCGAGATCCCGCAGGCGGTCGTCGACGACGTGCGCGGTATGACGCATCACGCCGTCACCGCGACGGCCCGCGCGGCGGTCGGCTATCTCCGCCAACGCCCGCTCCCGGACCGGCTGGCCGCCCTCGGGAAGCCGCTGCTGGTCGTCTTCGGCGCGGAGGACCGGAGGTGGCGTTCCTCCTCGGCCGCCGAGTACGCCGCCGTGCCCGGGGCGCGGATCGAGATGCTTCCCGGCGTCGGCCACTCGCCCCCGCTGGAGGAGCCGCGCCGCACCGCCGACCTGCTGCTGGCCTTCGCCGCCGGGCTCCCGCGCACGCAGAAGGCCGGTCCCTCTGCGTGAGGGGACCGGCCCTGGATGCCTCGCGGCGCTGCTGTCGGGACGGCGGGATTTGAACCCACGACCCCCTGACCCCCAGTCAGGTGCGCTACCAAACTGCGCTACGTCCCGGTGCCCGGCTGCGCGGACCTGAAGAATATATCAGCAGGTCAGGGGCGGTAGGCAACTCAGCATCCGGGCATGAAGGCAGGCCGGTCCGCCACTCGCCCCGCCGCTCGCCCCACCGGTCGCCCCGCGGATCCTCTCGTACGCCGCGTACAGGCTCCGCACAGCCGGCGCACAGGTGCGCTCCCCAGGCTGGCCGCCATGGCACATCCCTCACCGACCTCCGCTCCGGCGCGGCTCCTCACGGGCCCGCCGCACGCCCCGCGCTGGGCGCGGCCCGCGCTGTGGGCGGTCCTCGCCCTCGCCGCGGTGCTGTACCTGTGGAACCTCCCGGCCATCGGCCAGGCGAACTCCTTCTACACCGCCGCCGTCTACAGCGGCACCCACTCCTGGAAGGCGTTCTTCTACGGGGCGTTGGACGCGGGCAGCTTCATCACCGTGGACAAGCCGCCCTTCGCGCTGTGGGTGATGGGGCTGTCCTGCCGGATCCTCGGCTTCGGTACGTGGCAGATGATGCTGCCGATGGCCGCGGCGGGCGTCGGCTCGGTGGCGCTGCTGTACCGCATGGTGCGCCGCGCCTTCGGCTACCCCGCCGCAACCCTCGCGGCGCTGGTGCTCGCGCTGACCCCGATGACCGTGGCCATCACGCGGGACAACAACCCGGATCCGGTCCTGGTCCTGCTGCTCCTGCTCGGCGCCGCGGGCACGCTCAGGGCGATCCGCACCGGCGCGCTGTTGCCGCTGGTGGGGGCTGCCGTCGCGGTCGGCTTCGGGTTCCACACGAAGATGCTCCAGGCGTACGTCGTGCTGCCCGCGTTCTTCCTCGCGTACGTGGTCGCGGCCCGTACGACGACCGGCCGGCGCCTCCGCGACCTGGCCGTGGCCGCCGTGGCCCTGCTCGTCTCCAGCGGCTGGTGGATGGCGGTCGTGGACAGCGTCCCCGCGAAAAGCCGCCCGTACATCGGCGGAAGCACCGACAACACCGTGTGGGACCTGGTCGTCGGCTACAACGGCTTCGGCCGGATCTTCGGCGCGAGCGGCGGGGGCGGCGGAGGCGGCACGGCGCAGGGCGGCGGCTTCGGGGGCGAGGCCGGGATCGGCCGGATGTTCAACGAGATCGTGGGCGGACAGATCTCGTGGCTGATCCCGTTCGCCGCGGTGGCCCTCGTCGCGGGGCTGGTGCTGCGCGGCCGGCGACCGCGGACCGACCCGCAGCGCGCCCAACTCCTGCTGTGGGGCGGCTGGTTCGTGCTGCACCACCTCGTGTTCAGCCTGTCCGAGGGCACCTTCCACCCGTACTACGTGACGGCCATGGCGCCCGGTGTCGCGGCGCTGTGCGGGGCGGGCGGCGTGGCGCTCTTCCGCGCGTTCCGGCAGCGCGGCGGCGTGTGGACGTGGCTGCTCCCGGTGTCCGTCGCCGGTACGGCGGCGTGGGCGATCGCGCTCCTGGCCCGCACGGACGGCTGGAACGCGTGGCTCATGCCGGTGATCGGCGTCCTCGCGGCTGCGTCGGTCGCGGGTCTGCTGGCTGCGCGTTCCGGCGTACGAGGTGGGGCGCGGCACCCGTTGCGTACGCGGCGGCTCATGACGGTCGCGGCGCTCGCCTCGGTGGTGGCGATGCTCGCGGGGCCGAGCGCGTACGCGGTGTCGGCGGCGACCGCCTCGGGCCAGGGCGGCGGCATGAACGGCACCAACCCGACGGCGGGGCCCACGACCGGCGGCGGCTTGGGCGCCGGGATGGGCGGCCCGCCCGGTGGTGGCGGGCCGGGACACAAGGGCGGCCCCGGCGGCAAGAGCAGTCCCGGCGGCTCCGAGTCCCCGGGCAAGGGCGGTCCCGGCGGCGGAATGGGCGGGGTCGACTCCGCGATGCTCGCGTACCTCAAGAAGCACCGCGACGGCGCGACCTGGCTGCTCGCCGTGTCCACCGACCAGGCCGCTTCCTCCGCGATCCTCGCCGGCGGCGAACCGGTGATCTCCATGGGCGGCTGGACCGGCAGCGACGACGCGATGACGCTCGCCAAGCTCAAGCGGCTCGTCCGGGAGGGCAAGCTGCACTACGTACAGCTCAGCAGCGGAGGCGGGCCGGGCGGCAACTCCAAGGCGGACCTGACCAGTTGGGTGCGGCAGCACGGGACGGAGGTGGACGCCGACACGTACGGCTCCAGCAGCTCCACCAGTGGGAACGGCGGCAGCCGGCTCTACCGGCTCGACCCCACCGACGTGAGCTGACCCCGCACCGCGCGTGCCGGGCCCCTCACGCCGCCCTGCACTCCCCCAGCCCCTCAAGCGCCTCCGCGTGCTCCTTGGCGTGGCCCGCGGCCCCGGGCACGCCGAGCGCGGTGCGGAACTGTTCGCGTGCCTCCGCGATGCGGCCGACCGCGCGGTAGGTGCGGCCCAGGCGGGTGCGGATGTCCATCTCCAGCCGGTCGTAGTGCGGTTCGGTGAGCGGGGAGAGCGTGCCGTGCTGGGTGAGGGCCCGGTGCTGGGCGGCCTCGGCGGCGGCGAAGTCGCCCTCGGCGTGCTCCGCCGTACCCAGCCTGGCGAGGGTGAGCGCGTGCAGGAGGACGTCCCCCGCCTCCTCCACCAGGGCGGCCGCGCGGCGCAGCAGCACCGCGGCCTCGGCGTGCCGGCCCATGGCGAGGTGGATGTCGGCGATGCAGGTCAGGGCCCTGCTGGTGGTGCGGGGGCGGTCGATGGCGCGGGCCCGTTCGTGTGCCGCGTGGAAGCACTCCAGGGCCTCCGCGTTCCGCCCCTGGGCATGGCGTACGTAGCCGAGCGCGCCGTATCCCATCCCCACGACCCAGTCGTCCCCGGCCCGTTCGGCCAGCGCGACCGCCGTGGTGAGCCGGGGCACCGCCTCCTCGCCGCGGCCCATGGACAGCGAGGCGAGGCCCAGGCCGGTGAGGGCGCGGGCCTCTTCGCGCCGGTCGCCGCGTGCGCGGCTGCGGCGCAGCGCCTCGGCGAACCACGTGCACGCCTCCGCGTAGCGGCCGCCGTGGAATGCGGCGAGGCCCATGCAGCTCCGCAGGGTCAGGGTCATCCGCCGGTCGGTGGCCCGGTCGGCGAGGGAGAGCGCGGTCTCCAGTGCCGCGCAGCACTCGCGGTAGCGGCCGCGCCCGAGCAGGTGGTCGGTGAGGGCCTCGGCGATCCAGCAGGCCAGGTCGGCCTCGCCCGCGGCGGCCGCGTGGCCGACGACCTCGGCGAGCTCGCCGTTGGCCGCGTCCAGCCAGGCCGTCGCGTCCTTCCAGCCGCTGAACGGCGCGTCCCCCGGCCGCGGTCCCGTGGGGAAGCCGCCTGGTCCCCAGTCGCTGGTGGTCCGGCCCGCGTCCACGTACAGGAGCAGCCCCGCCGTGCGCGCCTCGGCCGCCTCGGCGGGGCGGGCCGCGGCCAGTCGCCGTGCGTGGACCCGTACGAGATCGTGCAGCCGGTAGCGGCCGGGCCGGGGCTGGGCCAGCAGGCTCGTGTCGACCAGGCGCTCCAGGACCGCCTCGGCCTCCCGGGGCCCGCGGCCCAGCATGGCGGCCGAGGTGCGCAGGTCGAACTCGACGGTCGGCGCGAGCCCCAATGTGCGGAAGCCGCGCCGCTGTTCCGGTGCGAGCTGGTCGTAGGAGAGGCGGAAGGCGGCCTCCACGCTGCGGTCACCCGCGCGCAGTTCGTCGAGCCGGTGCTCGTCGCGGGCCATGCGTCCGGCCAGGTGGCCGAGCGTCCAGGCGGGCCGCGTCTGGAGCCGCGTGCCGGCCAGGCGCAGGGCCAGCGGCAGCCGGTCGCAGAGCCGGGCGAGCACGCGCGCCGCCTCGGGCTCCCTGTCCGCGCGCTCCTCGCCCACGATGTGCCGGAGCAGCGCGACCGCGGCGCCGTCCGGCAGGGGTTCGAGGGTCACGCGCCGGTCGGCGTCCAGCTCGGCCAGGCGTCTGCGGCTGGTCACCAGCACCCTGCTGTCGGGGCCCGCGGGCAGCAGCGGTCGTATCTGCGCGGTCTCCAGCGCGTCGTCCAGCACCAGGAGCAGCCGCAGCCAACTGGTCGCCGCGCGCCAGGCGGCGGTGAGTTCGTCCAGCCCCTCCGGCACCTCGCTGTCGGCGGCGCCGATGGAGCGCAGCAGGCGCCGCAGGACGCGGTGGGGCGTGGGCCCGTTCCGTTCGGCGCTGTGCGCGCGCAGGTCCACGAACAGGGCGCCGTCCGGATAGTGCGCGCGCAGCTCGTGTGCCGCGCGCACCGCGAGTGTCGTCTTGCCGACCCCGGCCGTGCCGTCGACCGTCACCACGGACACGGCTCCCGGCGCGCAGTCGGCGGTGACCCGCGCCAGCTCCGCCTCGCGGCCGATGATCCGGCCCGCGTCGCCCGGCAGGTCGTTCGCGGCGCGGCGGGTACGGGGCGGGGCGGTGGCGGTCGTGGTGCGCGCCGCGGGCCCCAGGAGGCGTTCGCCGTCGCGGCGCAGGACCGCCTCGTGCACGCGGCGCAGCTCCTCTCCGGGGTCGACGCCCAGCTCGTCGCGCAGCCGCCCGCGCATCTCCTGATAGGCCGTCAGCGCCTCGGCCTGGCGCTCGCTGCCGTACAGCGCGCGCATCCGCAGCGCGAGCAGCGCCTCGTCGTACGGCTCTGCGGCGGAGAGCGCGGCGAGCTCGTCCAGGGTCTCGGACGACCTGCCGAGGCGTACGAGGCAGCCGATGCGCTCCCGTTGGAGTGCGCGGCGGCGCTCCGCCAGGCGTTGCCGCTCGATCCGGGCGAGCGGTCCCGGCAGCCCGGCCAGCGGCTCGCCGGTGAAGAGGGCGAGCGCGGCGGTGAAGTGGCCGAGTGCCGCGCCCAGTTGGCCGGAGAGCTTCGCCCGCCGTCCCTCCTCGGTGCGGGCCGCGAGCGCGGCGGTGTCGAGCTCGGCGTCGTCGGCGGCGAAGCCGTAGCCGCCGCGGCCGCTGCGGATCACCGATCCGGCCCGGCCGCCGCCGGCCGCGTCGAGCGCCTTGCGCAGCGGGTAGACGTAACTCGGCAGCACCCGCCGTCCCGTCGCCGGAGGGCGGTCGCCCCACACCGCGTCCAGCAGTTGGTCCTGGCTCATCAGCGTGCCCGGGTGCAGCACGAGCGCCGTCAGCACCGCCTGGCGCCGCAGCGGTCCCAGATCCACCGGCCTCGCGCCGCGCCAGGCCCGCACGGGGCCGAGCACCGCGATCCGGAGCCGCTGTGGATTTCCCCCGTCCACCGAAGCCTCCGCTCCGCGCATCATCGATTTTTCATCTGCATTGCAGCGCCTCACGCGACGCTTGGCAAGACACGCCTTGCCCACGCTGCACGGCTGCCCCGGACGAATGCGGGCAGCACGGACGCCACGCTCCGACCGGGTCCGGCAGCGCGCGTACGGCTCGTCAACCACTCGACATGGAGGCCAAGTTGAGCGAGCACCGCTCTTCCCGCAGAAGCGTCCTCAAGGCCGTCGGCGGCATCTCGGCGGCCGCGGCGCTGGGCGGCGCCGGCACCCTCGCGACGGCGTCGCCGGCCGGTGCGGCCGAGGACGGCTCGGGGCTGCGCATCGTGGAGCGAAACGAGGACGACCCCCGCATGCGGTTCTACCGGTTCGCGACCGAGGCGGTCGGCTGGAATCCGGCTGTGAACGTCCTGCTGCCCGACGGCTACGACCCGGGCCGCGCCTACCCCGTCCTCTACCTCTTCCACGGCGGCGGCACCGACCAGGACTTCACGACCTGGGACCGCGCGGGCATCCGGCAGGCCACCGCGGGCAAGCCGCTGATCGTGGTGATGCCGGACGGCGGCCACGCGGGCTGGTACTCCGACCCGGTCAACTCCAATACCGGGCCCCGCAATTGGGAGACCTTCCACCTGCACCAGCTCCTCCCGTGGATCGAGGCCACCTTCCGTACGCATGCCGAGCGGGAGGGCCGTGCGGTGTCCGGCTTCTCCATGGGCGGCTTCGGCGCGCTGAAGTACGCGGCCAAGTACCCGGGCCACTTCGCCTCGGTCAGCGCGCACTCGGGACCGCCCAGCCTGCGCCGTGACCTGGGCGCGGTCGCGCACTGGGCGAACGTGTCCGCAGGTGCCCTGGACCTGGGCGGCGGCACGATCTACGGCGAACCGTGGGACGAGCGCAAGGTGAGCGCGGACAACCCGATGGAGCACGTCGAGAGCTACCGCGACAAGCGCGTGTTCCTGGTCGCCGGGACGAGCCCCAACCCGGTCGACCCCTTCGACCTGCTGAACGAGACCGAAGTGCTCAGGGGCCAGCAGGAGTTCCGCGCCGCGCTCGACAAGGCCGGCATCCGGCACGAGTGGCACGAGGAGCCGGGCGGCCACGTGATACGCGCCGAGATGGTGCGCCGCGACATCGACGGGATCGTGGAGCGGCTGCGCCCGGCGTAGCGCCCGGCACGGAGGAGACCGCGGCGCGCACGCGTCCATGGGTGCACAGGGGAGGCCCATGGACGCGTGCGCGCTGCCGCCTACGCCGCCTTCGCGCTCCCCGCGGGCTGCCCGGCGAGCGCGCCCTCCGCCGCCTCCAGGATCGCGCCGAAGGTGCGGGTGATCACCGGGCGCGCGAGGCGCCGGGTGAGGAAGCCGCCGACCAGGGGCAACGGGATCTCCGCGCGGGTGATCCAGCACACCCGCGTACCGCCCTCGATCTCCTCGAAGGTCATGCGGCCCAGCGCGTGCCGCGCGGGCGGCACGCAGCGCTCGACCGCGTACTCGGTCACGTACGGCGGCTCGTAGCGCGTGATCCGCTCGCGGAACCAGCCGATCAGCCACAGGTGGCTGCGCACGGCGCCGACCCCGTACGGGGCGCCCTCGCCGTGCCGGGTGAGGCGGCAGCGCACGACGAGGGGCGAGCGCGTGTAGTTGGTCGTCGTGGTCAGCCACGCGAACACGTCCTCGATGGGGGCGTGCACGACGCGTTCGACGGTCATGGTCTCCATGGCGCCCGTCCTCCTCTGTCCAGGGGCAGCACCGGCTCGGCGCGGCGCAGCTTGTCGGGGTTGCGCACGCCGTACAGCCCGTGGATCCGCCCGTCGCGGATCTCGAAGGCGACGAGCCAGTCGAGTTCCCCGCGGGTGACGAAGCGGGCGGCCGGCATGCCGTTGTAGGTGGCGTGCTCGATGCGGGTGTCGGCGGTGGTGGTGCGCAGTACGCCGTGTACGAAGCGGGCGATCTCCTCGCGCCCCGTGATCGGGCGCCGGGCGGCGACGGCCTTGCCCCCGCCGTCCGAGAGCTGCACGGCGTCGGGCGCCAGCAGGTCCATGAGCTCCTGCACTTCGCCGGTCGAGGCGGCGCGCAGGAAGCGCTCCACGATCTGCCTCGCCTCCCCCGTGTCGGGCGCGAAGCGGCGGCGGCGCGCCTGTACGTGGCGCCTGGCGCGGTGCGCGGTCTGCCGGACGGCGGTCTCGTTCCTGCCGAGCGACTCGGCGACCTCGCGGTGGGTGTAGCCGAACACGTCGTGCAGCACGAACACCGCGCGCTCGACCGGATTCAGCGTCTCCAGCACGAGCAGCATGGCCATCGAGACCGACTCGGCGAGGACCACGTCCTCGCCCACCTCGGGGGCGGTGCGCACCGGCTCGGGCAGCCAGGTGCCGACGTACTCCTCGCGACGTGCCTTCGCGGCGCGCAGGTGGTTGAGGGACTGCCGGGTCACGGTGCGCACCAGATAGGCACGCGGGTGGTCGACGGCGTCCTGGTCGACCGCGCTCCACCGCAGGTAGCTGTCCTGCAGCACGTCCTCGGCGTCGGCCGCGCTGCTCAGCATCTCGTACGCGATGGTGAACAGCAGCGGCCGGTGCTCGGTGAAGGCGTCCTCGGCCGTCACAGCGGGCATCCCGGCGGACGGCCTCTCGGCGGACTGCTACGCACAGGGGGCTCCTCACGTCGGCTGCCCATGGGGACACCCCGCACGGGCAGGACGTGACACTACGGCGCTGTGATCCACAGCACAGCGGGAACCCGGTGGCCGGTTACTCCAGGATCCGGGTCACCTGCCCCGCGCCCACCGTCCTGCCGCCCTCCCTGATGGCGAACTTCTGGCCCTCCTCCATGGCGACCGGCTGGATCAGCTCGGCGATCAGCTCGGAGTGGTCGCCCGGCATGACCATCTCGGAGCCCTCGGGGAGCGTCACGACGCCGGTCACGTCGGTGGTGCGGAAGTAGAACTGCGGCCGGTAGTTGTTGAAGAACGGCGTGTGCCGCCCGCCCTCGTCCTTGGAGAGGATGTACGCCGTCGCCTCGAACCTGGTGTGCGGGGTGACCGAGTTGGGCGCCGCCACGACCTGCCCGCGTACGACGTCGTGCCGCCGCACACCGCGCAGCAGCAGCCCCACGTTCTCGCCCGCGCGGCCCTCGTCGAGCAGCTTGCGGAACATCTCGACGCCGGTGACGGTCGTGCCGGTCTTCTCCGCCTGGATGCCGACGATGTCCACGGGCTGGTTGACCTTGAGCACCCCGCGCTCGATGCGCCCGGTCACGACCGTGCCGCGCCCGGTGATGGTGAAGACGTCCTCGATGGGCATCAGGAACGGCTTGTCCACGTCGCGCTTGGGCTCCGGCACATAGGAGTCGACGGCCGCGAGCAGCTCCAGCACCGAGTTCGTCCACCGCTCGTCGCCCTCCAGCGCCTTGAGCGCGGAGACCCGCAGCACGGGGATGTCGTCGCCGGGGAACTCGTAGATGCTGAGCAGCTCGCGGGTCTCCAGCTCGACGAGCTCCATGATCTCCTCGTCGTCCACCATGTCGGCCTTGTTCAGGGCGACGACGATGGCCGGCACGCCGACCTGGCGGGCCAGCAGGACGTGCTCCTTCGTCTGCGGCATCGGCCCGTCGGTCGCGGCGACGACGAGGATCGCGCCGTCCATCTGCGCCGCGCCGGTGATCATGTTCTTGATGTAGTCCGCGTGGCCGGGGCAGTCCACGTGCGCGTAATGCCGGTTCTCCGTCTGGTACTCGACGTGCGCGATGGAGATCGTGATGCCGCGCTGGCGCTCCTCCGGCGCCTTGTCGATCGACTCGAACGCCGAAAAGGCGTTGAGCTCCGGGTACTTGTCGTGCAGCACCTTGGTGATCGCCGCCGTGAGCATCGTCTTGCCGTGGTCGATGTGGCCGATGGTGCCGATGTTCACATGGGGCTTGGTCCGCTCGTATTTCGCCTTCGTCACCGCGAGCACTCCTGCCGTGAGGGACGGGTGAGTGGCACAGCCGTAGCGTCCCGCCGTACGGGTCACGGCGACAGGGCCGCACGGCCCCTGTTGCGCGGACCCGCGGCGGACTAGTCGGGAGGGACCGGCGGTCGGCGCCGGATCCGGCGGAGCGGCGAGGAGCGGTTGCGGTGGCCACGGTGCAGGGCGGCACGCGGGACGGCGGCAGGAGCACGGCGAGCGGCACGAAGCCCCGGAGCAGGCTCCCGCGCAAGGCGTACGAGCGCGAGCTCTACCGCCTCCAGACCGAGCTGGTCAGGCTCCAGGAGTGGGTGCGGGCCGAGGGCGCGAGGCTGGTCGTGGTGTTCGAGGGGCGGGACGCGGCGGGCAAGGGCGGCGCCATCAAGCGCGTCGCCGAGCACCTCAACCCCCGTACCGCACGCACCGTCGCGCTCCCCAAGCCCACCGACCGCGAGCGCGGCCAGTGGTACTTCCAGCGCTACATCGCGCACCTGCCGGCGGCGGGCGAGATCGTGCTCTTCGACCGAAGCTGGTACAACCGCGCCGGCGTCGAGCGCGTGATGGGCTTCTGCACCGAGGCGGAGTACCGCCGCTTCCTGCACCAGTGCCCGGCCTTCGAGCGGCTGTTGACGGAGGAGGGCATCCTGCTGCGCAAGTACTGGTTCTCCGTCAGCGATGCCGTGCAGGAGGAGCGCTTCCGCGCGCGCCTCGCGGACCCCACCCGGCGCTGGAAGCTCTCCCCCATAGATCTGGAGTCCCAGACCCGGTGGGAGTCCTATTCGCGGGCGAAGGACGCGATGTTCGCGCACACCGACACCGCCGAGGCGCCCTGGTACGTGGTCGAGAGCGACGACAAGCGCAGCTCCCGCCTGAACGTGATCGCCCACCTGCTGTCCACGGTCCCGTACGAGAAGGTCGCGCAGCCCGTGCTGCACCTGCCCCCGCGCCCGCCCTCCACCGGATACGCGCGGCCGCCGCGGGAGCGGCAGCGCCATGTGCCGGACCACGCGGGGGCGTTGGCGCGGGATGCAAGCGGCTGACCAGGCTCTCGACCAGCCACGCCGTCTCATATCCTGGTCATGGCCTTACCGAAACATGAGATGCGTGAGATCGTTTTTACTGCCCGTTTAGGGCGACCGCTCGAACCCCTCGCGCGAAAGACAGACCGAGAGATGCCCACACCTGCCACCGGCACAGCGGACAGACCCGCAGCACCCGTCAACCCGCGGTCCCGCGTACTGATCGCCAGCCTCATCGGCACGACGATCGAGTTCTACGACTTCTACATCTACGCGACCGCCGCCGTACTGGTCTTCCCCGCGCTCTTCTTCCCGAGCAGCGACCCGACCACGGCGCTGCTCTCCTCCTTCGCGGTGTTCGGCGCCGCGATGGTCGCCCGTCCCATCGGCGCCGTCTTCTTCGGGCACCTCGGCGACCGGCTCGGGCGCAAGCGCACGCTGGTGGTCTCGCTGATGACCATGGGCATCGCCACGTTCCTCATCGGCGTGCTGCCCACCTACACCCAGGCGGGCTGGATCGCGACCGCGCTGCTCGTGCTGATGCGGCTCGCGCAGGGCTTCGCGCTCGGCGGCGAGTGGAGCGGCGCGGCGCTGGTCGCGACCGAGAACGCACCGAAGGGCAAGCGCGCGCTGTGGGGCACCTTCCCCCAACTCGGCGCGCCACTGGGCTTCATCATCGGCAACGGGCTGTTCCTGCTGATCGGGGCGCTGCTGCCGTCGGCCGCGGGCGCCGATCCGACGCAGCCCTCCGAGGCGTTCCAGAGCTGGGGCTGGCGTATCCCGTTCCTGTTCTCCGCCGTGATGGTCGCGATCGGCCTGTGGGTGCGGATGCGGCTGGTGGAGGCCGAGGTCTTCACCAAGACCCAGGAGAAGGGCGGGGTGCGCAAGCTGCCGCTGGCCACCGTGTTCCGCAGCCACTGGAAGCAGCTGATCCTCGGCACCTTCGTCATGCTGGCCACGTACGTGCTCTTCTATCTGATGACCACGTTCTCGCTCAGCTACGGCCGCGCCGCGAAGGACGCCGCGGTGCCGGGTCTGGGCTACAGCTACACCACCTTCGTGCTGATGATGATCTTCGGCGTGCTGTTCTTCGCCGCGTTCACGCTGGTCTCGGGGCCGCTCGCGGACAAGTACGGCCGCCGCGTCACCCTGATCTGGATCACCGCGGGCATCGTGGTGTTCGGCCTGGTGTGGGTGCCGCTGCTCGGCCTGGGCACGCTCGGCGTGGTGCTGTGGCTGGTGCTCGGCATGTCGCTGATGGGCATGACCTTCGGCCCGATGGGCGCGCTGCTGCCCGAGCTGTTCCCCACGAGCGTGCGCTACACGGGGTCGGGCATCGCCTACAACGTCAGCTCGATCCTCGGCGCGGCGGTGGCCCCGTTCATCGCGGTCGCGCTGTGGGAGGCGGGCGACGGATCGCCGTGGCTGGTCGGCGTGTACCTCTCCTCGATGGCCGTCCTCACCCTGATCTCCCTGCTGCTCGGCAAGGAGACCAAGAACGTCTCCCTGGACGACGGCGAGGCGCCGGCGGCGGAGAAGCCGGAGCAGGGCACCGCCGAGCCGGTCGCCTCCCCCGCTTCCTGACCGGACCGCACCGCGGAAGTGCCGCCCCACCAGCGCAACTGAACCGTCCCACCAGCACAACTAATCGGTTGCGACGGACCGTTGGCCCATGCACGCTTGCTCCCCGCGTGCGCGAGTGCGCGCGCGGGGAGAGCCTTGGGAGGGTGCGATCGTGAGCGGACGTACGGCGGCGGAAGCGGCGGACGGCGAGGGGAAGTCCCCTGCGGCAGCGGGCCCCTCGGGGAGAGTGGACGGCCGCGCGGTGGCCGCGGCCTCCGTGACGGTCCTGCTGTGGGCCTCCTCGTTCATCGCGATCCGCAGTTCGGCCGCGCACTTCTCGCCGGGCTCGCTCGCCTTCGGCCGGCTCCTGGTGGCCTCGCTCGTGCTGGGCGCCGTGCTGCTGGCGCGGCGCGGCGGGCTCCCGCCCCGTGAGGCGTGGCCGGGCATCATCGCGTCGGGCATCCTCTGGTTCGGCGCGTACACGGTCATGCTCAACTGGGGCGAGCACCACGTCGACGCCGGCACCGCCTCCCTGCTCGTCAACGTCGGGCCGATCCTGATGGCGCTCCTGGGCGGCTGGCTGCTCAAGGAGGGCTTCCCTCCGCGGCTGATGGCGGGCGTCGGGGTCTCCTTCGCGGGCGCCGCCGTGGTGGGCCTGTCCACGTCCGAGGGCGACGGGTCCTCGCTGCTGGGGATCGCCCTGTGTCTGTGCGCCGCTGTGGTGTACGCGGTCGGCGTGGTGGTGCAGAAGCCGACGCTCAAGCACGCGACGCCGATGCAGGCGACGACGTTCGGCGCGCTGGCCGGGGCGGTCGTGTGCGCGCCGTTCGCGGGGCAGCTGACCTCCGAGGTGGGCCGCGCGCCGGCGTCCGCGACCCTGCAGATGGTCTACCTGGGCGTGTTCCCGACCGCCCTCGCCTTCACCACCTGGGCGTACGCGGTCTCCCGTACGACCGCGGGGAAGATGGGCGCGACCACGTACGCGGTACCGGTGCTCGTCGTCCTCATGTCGTGGCTGCTGCTCGGCGAAGTGCCGGGCTGGCTCACGCTGTTCGGCGGAGTGCTGTGCCTGTGCGGGGTGGCGCTCTCCCGCATGCGGGGCAGGCCGCGTACCGCACCGTCCCCCGGCGACCGCCCGTCCGCCACGGCACCCGCACCCGACCAACCGGCCGTGTCCGCCGACTCCACCCACTGACGCACGGTCTCCCTCCCCGGGGTCGCGGCCGCGCCGTCGAGGCTGCCCGCGCGCTGCTCTAACCTGTGAACCGAACACCGTGATCACCGGCAGTCCAGTGAGGTGAGCCTCTGTGCACGACGTGTTGCGGGCCACGTCAGGCAGCCAGCTGTTCCAGATGACGGCTGCCCCCTACGTGGTGCTCGACACCGACCTGCGGATCCAGGGGGTGAACCCCGCGTATCTGCGGGCCACGGGGCGCTCGCACGACGAGCTGCTCGAGATGTTCATGTTCGACGCCTTCCCGGACAATCCGGAGGACGAGAAGGCCGACGGCGTACGCAATCTCGGCGCCTCGCTGGAGCAGGTGCTGCGGCACGGCGCACCGCACAACATGGGGGTCCAGCGCTACGACATCCCCGACGTCGAAAACCCCGGGACCTTCCGGCTCAAGACGTGGTCGCCGCTCAACTCCCCGCTGCTGGACGGCGACGGGCGGGTCGTGGGCGCGCTGCACCACGTCGAGGACGTCACCGCCGTACACGACCTCCTGCACGGCGCGGGGACCGACGGGGACGGGCAGCCGCCCGCGGCCGTGCACCACGCGATGCTGGCCCTCGCGCGCTACGAGCGCGCCGCCGACGCCTTAACCGCTCCCCCCGCCGTGCCCGTGCACGCCCCGGCCTCCGCGCACGCGCGCCGTGACGCGCTCTGGCACCGCATCGTGCACGCCGTGCGCGAGGACAGGAACGCGGGGTGCGCCGACGCCGTGTGCGGCGCCGCGGTGGCCGAACTGCCCGTCGACGGCGCCGCGATCACCCTGCACGGCAGCGCGCTGCACCGCGGCAGCCGGATGCCGCACCAGCTCGGTGCGAGTTCCCGGCTCGCGCAGCGTGCCGAGGAATTGCAGTGGGTCGTGGGCGAGGGCCCCTCGCTGACCGCCTTCGACACCGGCGAGGCCGTTCCGGCCGCCGACCTGGACAGGGCCGGTGCCGCCTGGCCGCTGTTCACGGACGCGGCCCAGCGCATCGGGCTCTCGGCGGTGTTCGCCTTCCCGCTGCGCACCGCCGCGTCCATGCTGGGCACGCTCACCCTCTACCGCGCCCGCAGCGCCGAGCAGCAGCCCCAGGAGCCGCCGGCCGACGGAACGCTGAGCGTGTGCGCTGAGACGGTCCTCAGCCCGGCGCCCAAAGCCCCAGCGGCACGTGCCCGTTGGCCCGTCCGTCCGCGCCCAGGAGCCTGCCCATCCGCTTGGCCGCGCGCAGGGTCAGCTCGCGGCGGCCGATCTCCGCGCGGGGGCAGCGCCGCAGGAGCTGTTCCTCGAAGGGCGCGCACTCGCCGGGCGAGCGCAGCCAGACCAGCAACAGCAGGTTGTGCGTACCCGTGACCGCCGCGCACAGCCGGGTGTGCGGCAGCGCGGCCAACGCGCGTGCCGCGGCGTCCAGTTCCTGCGGCGGCACACCGATCCGGTACGCGGCGCTCACCGGCCACCCCGCGAGCGGCTGCGTCACATCGCAGCGGAACCGCAGCTGCCTGCTGCGCATCATGCGCCCGAGCCTCCTGCGTACGGTCGTCTCGCTCAGCCCGCACAGGCGGGCCAGGTCCGCGCAGCTCCGGCGGCCGTCGGCGCCCAGCGCGCGCAGCAGCGGGCGGTCGTCCTCGCGCAGCGCGTCCGGGGCCGGGCGCGGGCCTCCCGCGCTCCGCGTGACCAGCCGGGAGCGCTGGCTGCTGCTCAGGGCGTGCGGCAGCCAGTCGCCGCCCTCGCGGTAGATCCGCGTCCCCACGGCGGCGCGCACCGAGCGCACGCCGGGAAGCCCCGGCAGCCGCGCGGTCACCAGGGCGTCGAGGGCGGCCAGATCGGCGGCGGCGACGCCCAGGAAGATCTGGTGGTCCCCCGTCATGCGCTCCAGGTGGAAGACGTACGACCACCCGCACAGCGTGTCGGTGATCTCCTCCAGGCGCTCGGGATCGCAGGCCAGGTCCAAGTAGCCGACGGTGAAGTCGCGTTGCAGCGGATAGGCGGTCAGCCACGCCAGGCCCTGCCCGCTCAGCCGGCGCCAGCGCCGGGCGGCCGTGGTGGCGTCCACGCCCGTGGCCTCGGCGACCCGCGCCCAGGAGGCGCGGGGCTGCACCTGGAGCGCCTCGATCAGCGCCAGGTCGGTCTCGCTCAGCACGGGTCCGGTCCTGCCCGGAGCGTCTCCGGTCGCACTTGGTCCGGAGCCGCTCGGTCCGGAGCCGCTCGGTCCGGAGCCGCTCGGTCCGGAGCCGCTCGGTCCGGAGCCGCTCGGTCCGGAGCCGCTCGGTCCGGAGCCGGTCGGTCCGGTGCCGGTCGGCCCGACTGCGGTCGGCCCGATTCCGTTCAGCCCGGTCGCGAGCGCGGCGCCCGTACGGGGCAGCGGTACGGGAGCGGGTGCGGTCGACATGCGGATCATCGTGGCAGCCGGGAAGCGCCCGCGACAGGGTCGTGAACGCGGCCGGGACGCCGGGCCCCGGGGCCCGCGGCGGAATCCTGCGCCGCGCACCCGCCGCCCGCCGGAATGCGGCGATGCGGTCGCCGCGAGCGGCGCGTACCCCATGGTGTGCGGGTCCGCAGCCACCGGGTCAGGGAGGCGACCGCCGTGCACAGAACGACGCGGATCACCGTGGTGCTGCTCTTCGCGGCATGGTGCGTCGACTACGTCGACCGGCTTGTGATCAATCTGGCGCTGCCCTCGATCGGCGCGACCTTCGGCCTCACGCACGGCGAACGGGGCCTGATCGTCTCGGCGTTCTTCGTCACCTACGCGCTGGTGCAGATTCCCGGCGGGCTCCTGGCCGACCGCTTCGGCAGCGTGCGGATGGCCTGTCTGGCGCTGCTGCTCTGGTCGGTCTTCACCGGACTGACCGCGGTGGCCTGGTCGTTCGCCGCGCTGCTCGCGGTGCGCTGCCTCTTCGGCGCCGCCCAGGGCCTGTTCCCCGGCGCCGCGCTGCACACGCTCAGCCGGCGCAGCGTTCCGGAGCAGCGCATGACCGCGACCGGCTGGCTGCAGAGCTCCAACGCGATGGGCGCCCTGGTGGCCGCGCTGCTCGCCTCGGTGCTGCTGTCCCTGTGGAACTGGCGCGTCATGTTCGTCGCGGTGAGCGTGCTGGGCCTGCTGGTGCTGGTGGCCGTGCGCCGCTGGATGCCGCCGCCGCTGCCGGAGTCGGAGACCGGCCCCGTGCTGCGCCGGGCGCGCGGGGCGACCCGCGCCGTGCTGCGCTCGCCCGCGATGTGGGGCTTCGCCGCGATGTTCTTCGCGTACGACATCGTGATCTGGGGGCTCAACTCCTGGAGCGCGTCGTACCTGATCGAGGAGCGCGGGCTCAAGGTCGGCCAGGCCGGGCTCTACACGCTGGCGCCGACGCTGCTGGCCGCGGTGGGCGCGGTCATCGGCGGCCGGCTCTCCGACCGCTTCGAGGGGAGGCCGCGCCGCATCGTCGTGCCCGCGATGTGCGTGGTGGCGGTGCTGATCCTGTGGCTGCCGCACACCTCCGGAGTGGGTGGCTACGCGACGTGCGCCGCGGTGCTGAGCTTCTTCGCGGGGCTGTGCTATCTGCCGTGCTTCTCCGTACCGCTGCGCAGCCTGCCGCCGGGGCTCACCGGCGCCGCGTCCGGGGTGATCCTCTTCGGCGGCCAGCTCTCGGGCGTGGTCACGCCGGCCGCCGTCGGCTCGCTCGTGGACCGCTTCTCCTATCCGGTGGCGCTCAGTTCGCTGGCCGTCGGCCCGGCACTGGCCATCGCCGTGGTCCTGTTCCTCCCCCAGACCACGGAACGCTTCCTGCCCCGCTTCCGCCACCTGCTCTCCGAGCCAGGGGCGAACGAGCGGGAGCAGGAGACGGCGGACCACGCACAGGGCCGGGGCCAGGACCCTGCTCCGGACCAGGCACCGGGCCACGCCTGAGCCCGACCCCTCACCTGACGAGCCATCAGCCCGTACGCCGTACCCCGGAGGATCCCTTGACCTCGACCGCGCCCGACGCCACCACCCCAGTCCCCCACCTCGATCACTGGCTCGACGTCTACCGCGACCTGCACGCGCATCCCGAACTCGCCTTCGCGGAACGGCGTACGGCCGCCGCCGTGGCCCGCGAGCTGGCCGCCTCCCCCGGCTGGGAGGTCACCGAGGGCGTCGGCGGCACCGGCGTGGTCGGCGTGCTCCGCAACGGCCCGGGCCCCGTCGTGCTGCTCCGCGCCGACATGGACGGACTGCCGGTGGAGGAGCGCACGGATCTGCCGTACTCCTCGGCCGAGAGCGGGCGGATGCACGCCTGCGGCCATGACGTGCACGTGACCTGCCTGCTGGCCGCCTGCCGCGAACTGGCCGAGCGCCCCGGAACGTGGAGCGGCACGGTGGTCGCCGTCTTCCAGCCCGCCGAGGAGATCGGCCAGGGCGCGCGGGCCATGCTCGACGACGGCCTGCTGGACCGCTTCCCGCACCCGGACGTCTGCCTGGGCCAGCACGTGGGCCCGCTGCCCGCCGGCGTGGTCATCAGCAGGCCCGGGCTCCTGATGGCGGCGGCCGACAGCCTGCGGGTGACGCTGTACGGCGCGGGCGGCCACGCCTCCACGCCCCAGCAGGCGGTCGACCCGATCGTGCTGGCCTCCGCCGTGGTGCTCAGGCTCCAGACCTACGCGGCGCGCCAGGCCCCGCGCTCCCCCGCCCCCGTGCTGACCCCGGGGTCGCTGCACTCGGGCTCTGCCGCCAACATCATCCCGCACACGGCCGAACTGCTCCTGAGCCTGCGCACGTACGACGAGGAGACCCGCGCCGAGGCACTGGAGGAGGTGCGGCGGATCATCCGCTGCGAGGCGGAGGCGTCGGGGGCGCCGCGGCCTCCCGAGGTCGAGGCGTACGACGGCTTTCCGCTCACCCTCAACAGCCCGCAGGCCACCTCGCTCGTCCTGCGCGCGCTGGAGGGCACCGGCGCGCCCGTGCAGGAACTCGCCGCTCCGCTGGGCGGGAGCGAGGACTTCGGGCTGCTGGGCGCGGCGGCCGCGTGCCCCTCGGTGTTCTGGCACTTCGGGGGCGCCGGCTGGGACACGTACACGCCGGAGGATCTGGACCGGCTGCGCGGCGGCACGCTGCCCCCGCGGATCCCCTCCAACCACTCGCCGTACTTCGCGCCGGATCCGGAACCGACGCTGGAGGCGGGCATCCGCGATCTGCTCGCGGCGAGCGCGGTGTACCTCGCGCCGCAGGAGACCTCCGCCGCACCGGGCACCTGACCTCTTGACGCCTTCTCGTACGGCGATGCACGATGCCCGCACAACTGGCCTTAGCCGTGCAGGATTTCAGGATCCTGTATGGGAGAGGCGCGGGCATCAAGGCATTCCGGGTGGTGATTCCCGGGCGGGGAGGCGCGGTCCACATGGCTCTGTCGGGCTTCGACCGTGCGCTGGTGCTCGCGCTGCGGCGCGCCCCGCGCGCACCCTTCGCCGCGCTCGCCGCCGAGACCGGCGCGGACGAACGCACCGTGCGCCGCGGCGTGGAGCGGCTGCGCGCGGACGGCACGCTGCTGTTCTCGGCCTCCGTGCTCTACGAGAACGCGCGCCGCTTCCTCGTGGCCCAGGTCGAGATCACGTGCCGCCCGGGCACCGGCGAGGAGGTGGCCCGCGCGCTGGCCGCCCGTACGGACACCCGCTTCGTCGCGGTCGTCACCGGCGACCACGACGTGGTGGCCGACCTGACCGCGCCCGACACCGAGGCGCTGCACGCCGTCGTCACCGGCGAACTCGGCGCCCTCCCCGACGTGCTGGCCGTGCGCACCCGCGTCGTGATGCGCCTGCTGTTCACGGCCGTCGACTGGGACCCCGAAGGCGGCATCGGCGAGGCCAGGCGCCGGGCCGCCGAGGACGGCGGCGAGCCCGACGCATCGCCGCTGGACGACACGGATCTCGCCATCGCCGGCGCGCTGCGCGAGGACATCCGCGCCCCGCTCTCCCGCATCGCCCGCTCCCTCGGCATCCACGAGACGACCGTGCAGCGCCGGGTGCAGCGGATGACCTCGGGCGGGGCCCTGCAACTGCGCGCCGACGTGGAGCCCGCGGCGCTGGGCTACCGCGCCGAGTCCCGGTTCACCCTCGGCGTCCGGCCCTCCGACCTGCGCGCGGTGCGGCGCGCGCTCGCCGCCGAACCTGCCGTGCGCGCCCTGTACTTCGTGACCGGGCCCGCCACCGTACTGGGCTACTCCGTGCACCCCTCGGTCGCCGGGATGCAGGACCTCCTCGAAGGGCCGCTCTCCGGCCTGCCCGGACTGCTGTCCGTCGACCTGTCGGTGGTGCTGCGCGTGCACAAGCGCGCGGGCGTCCGCCTGTGAACTCCCTTTCCGGCCCGCGCCATCCGTGTACGGAGCACGCTCGCCGACACCCGCGACACACCGAGAACGAAAGGGCACCAGCATGCAGTTCACCCAGATCGCCCCTGGCCGCGAGGGCAGCCTCGGCTCGGGCCCGTACCCTCGGCTGATCCTCAAGAACGTCACCGTCGTGGACGGCACAGGGGCCCCGCCCTACGGCCCGGCCGACATCGTGATCGAGAACGACCGCATCCACGCGATCCTCTCCGCGGGCCGCAACACCGACATGACCCAGCAGGGCGCGAGCGCGGCCGAACGCGGTGCCGAGGTGCGGGACCTGAGCGGCCACTACGTGCTCCCCGGCCTGATCGACGCGCACGCGCACATCGGCTGCGCCGAGCAGGGTCCTGACGCCGACTACATCTACAAGCTGTGGCTCGGGCACGGCATCACGACCGTGCGCGAACCCGGATGCATCGGCAACGGGCTGGACTTCACCCTCCGCGAGGCCGCGCGCAGCGAGGCTGACGAGATCACCGCGCCGCGCATCGTCCCGTACTCCGCCTTCGGCGCCGACCGCGGCGAGCCCTTCCGCACGCCCAGGGACGGCGAAGAGTGGGTGGCGGCGCAGGCGGCGGCCGGTGCGCGGGGGATCAAGTTCTTCGGCGCGCCGCCGGAGATCTTCCAGGCGGCCATCGCCGAGGCCAACAGGCTGGGCCTGGGCAGCGCGTGCCACCACGCGCCCTCCGACGTGGCACGCGTGAACGCGCTCACCACCGCACGCTGGGGCCTGACCAGCATCGAGCACGGTTACGGGCTGCCCGAGGCGATGTTCGCCGACCGCAGGGTGCAGCGCTTCCCCGGCTCGTACAACTACAACAACGAGCACGACCGCTTCGCCTATCTGGGCCGCCTGTGGCGCGAGGCCGCCGCACCGGGCAGCGGGCTGTGGGACGACACCCTGGACGAGCTGGTCTCGCTCGGCACGACCCTGGACCCGACGCTCGGGGTGTACGTGGCCTCGCGCGACGCGGCGCGGGCGCGGGGCCGCGAATACCACCGCGACTACAGCTCGCCGCAGTCCTGGACGTTCTTCCAGCCGGACCCGGTCAGCCACGGCTCGTTCTTCTACGACTGGGGCACCGAGGAGGAGGTCGCCTGGAAGGAGAACTACCGGCTCTGGATGACCTTCGTCCGCGACTTCTACCACCGCGGCGGCCGCCTCACCCTGGGCTCGGACGCGGGCTTCATCTACAACCTGTACGGGTTCGGGCTCATCGAGGAGATGGAGCTGCTGCGCGAGGCCGGGCTGCACCCGCTGGAGATCCTCCAGTGCGCGACCTCCAACGCGGCCGCGCTGCTCGGCCTTCCGGACACCGGCGTGGTGGAGCCGGGCAAGCGCGCCGACCTCCTCATCACCGCGGAGAACCCGCTCGCCAACCTCAAGACCCTCTACGGCCACGGCCACCTGCGCATGCGCCCCGACGGCACGCTGACCCGCGCGGGCGGCGTCGCCCAGACCGTCAAGGGCGGCGTCGTCTTCGACGCGGCGGAGCTGCGCGCCGACGTGCGCGAATCCGTGGCCGCCGAGCGCGAACGGCTCGGCGTGCCCGCTCCGTACACTCCTTGAGTTTCTTGAGACTCGCTGGTCAGGAGGCGGGGTGTTCGGCGCGCCACGCTCCACTGACGGTCCGGCACCGGGCGGGCCCGCCGCCACGCCGTGGCCGGGCCCCGGGGTCAGCGGCCGCCGTCGCCCTTCCCCGGCAGGGTCACCTCGGTGCAGCCGCGCTTCTTCGCCGCGTCCTGTACGTACGCGGCGAAGAGCTGGTCCAGGCGGTCCTCCACGTACCCGGCGTAGACCATGTCAGCGGACATCGTGTGCACGGCCACGTCGCCGTGGCAGGTCGAGGAGGCCCACCGCACCGAGCCGCCGGGGATCTTCCCCGCGTCGCCCGGCTTCAGCTTCCTCTGGTCCTCCCCGTAATCCTCGATGGTGACGTCGCGCGCCTCGTCACCGCGGAAGGTGTCGAACCGCACACCCCATGCGTCCCGGCGCGAGTCCCGGTCGACGTCCTCCCCGTGCCGCGCGGAGACCCCGGCCATCCGCGAGGGACCGACGCCCAGTACGCAGCTCTCCTCCGGCGCCGCGTCGTCGGGCGTGCTGCCGATCGCGCGGTCGGGCAGCTCGCTCCGCCCCTTCTCGTGCGCGAACCGCCCGTACCAGGCACACGTGCCCTTCTCCTTGCGCGCGTCGCCGAGCGTCATGCGCGGGGCGTCCAGGCGGCGCGGCGTCTTGGGCAGCGCCGGGATGTGGCAGCCGAGCTCGGCCGCGACGCGCTGTGTGGCCTGCCGGGCGAGGGCGGCGAGTTCGCCCCGGTCGGCGTCGGTCACTCCCGCGCCGTGCGGCCGCTCGTCCCTCGGCGGGGCCGTCGTCTCCACCCGCAGCGCCCGCTCGTCCTTCACCCGCCCCGGGCAGGGGGTGGTCAGGGTGGCACCGTCCTCGGTGTAGGTGCCGTGCGCGCCGTTGCCGAGCGGCTGCGGGAGCGCGGCGTCCAGGCGGCGCGTGGGGTCGCGGTCGGGGCGGCCCTCGGATTCGTGGAAGAGCGGGTCGGTGGTGAGCGACCTGCCGCTGACGACATTGCCGAACGGGCCGTCGGGCTCCCAGCTGACCCGCAGCGTGAAGTGGGAGTCGTTGTCTCCCTCACTCCCCCGGTAGATCGCGCACGATCCCACCGGGAACCCGTCGGGGAAGTTCGGGGCCTCGGGAAAGCTCTGGTCGTCGGGCCCGCCCATGGTCGGAATGCCCTTGTCGGCCGCCGTCACGTGTACGAAGCCCCCGCCGCGCAGGTCCATCACCCGGCCCGGATCGACCAGCCCCGCACACGCCGCGTCGATCTTCTGACGACTCTCGTACGCGCCGTACGCCTGCCACCCCTGCCACCCGGCGAAGCCGACCCCGCCCAGCACGGCGAGCACCAGCAGCGCCCTGAGGGCACGACGACGCGGACGCGGGCGAGGGAGCTCGCCGGGAAGGCTTGAGGAGGACATGACCGAACACGCTAACAACCGCCGCACGAGGGCCGGTTGGCAGCCGAAGCGAGGAGGTGGCAACCCAGCTCGCCCCCCTCGCCGACGGCCCGCACGAGCTCCCCCGCGTGATCGCCCAGCTCCACCACCGCGGCTGGCTCCGGACCGGACACGGAATCCGGGGTGCGGCAGTTCCCGCGTTTTCCCGGGCAAATATAGTTGCCCCGAGAAACTAGAACGGCCGAAGGGTTTTCATGCCGCACCTCACCATCGACTACTCCTCGCAGCTCTCCGGTGTACTCGACCGGGAGGCGCTGCTCGGGGAGCTGCATCCGCTGATCCTCGAGGAGACGGGGTCGACGGGTGTGTGCAAGACCTTCCTCCGCGCGTCCGAGGCGTACGTGGGCGACGACGCGAACGCGGCGGAGATCTTCGTCCACGCTGAGGTCGGCCTCGTACCGGGGCGCCACGAAGCACTCAAGGCGCAGCTCTCCGAAAGCATCCTGGCCCTGCTCGCGCGGCATCTCCCTCCGGAGATCGCGGCGCGCGCCTTCCTCTCGGCCGAGGTGCGCGAGCTGGCCCCCTCCTACCGCCTCTCCCCCACGGCGGCGGCACGACAGCCCGTACGGGCGTGAGGTCCGGCCCGTACGGGGCCGGAGCGCGCTACCCCTCTCCCGGCTCGCGCCCCAGCACGTACAGGTCGGGAAGGTTGACCACGATCGCCTCCTGGGTGCTGCGGGCGATCACGACCACGGCCTCCTCCTCGGGGTCGGGGTTCTCCTCGCGGTGCGGGACGTAGGGCGGGACGAAGATGTAGTCGCCCGGCCCGGTGCGCAGCCGCACCTCCTCCGCTGGGCCGTCGCCGCCGTCGTCGAGGAACACGAACTCCGGGTGCCCGCGCACCACATGGATCGCCGTCTCGGACTCGCCATGGTGGTGGTTGGCCGAGGCGGTGTCGGGCGCGACATGGGTCTGCCCCATCCAGATGCGCTCGGAGCCCACGGCCGCGCCGCTGATCGCGGCGAATCGCCGCATGCCGCCGGTCTGCGAGGTGTCGCCGTCGAGTTCGCCGGCCCGGATGTGGTGCAGCCGCTGCCGCAGCGTGCTGCCGTCCCCGGGCGCCGGGCGGTCCGGCAGATCGGGATGGAACGCGTCGTGCTGTCCCTCGTGCGGGCCGTGCCCCTCGTGCGAGGTGTGCGGATCATGCGGGCCGTGCTGGTCGTGCGGGCCGGTCGTCGTCATGGCGCCGACGGTATCCCGGCGCGGACGGACCGATCAGGCCCGGGCCCCGTGCCGTCCGCGCCATGCCGCCGGGCACCACCCCTGAGGTACGGTCACTCGTCCACAGAAACAGTCACCGGGATCACCGGGAACAGCCACCGGTCGCCGGAGACGCAGTTCACCAGCGACACAGCCACCGGAAACGCAGTCGCCGGAACCACAGCCGCCGAAACCGCACAGGGAGGCCGCACGTGCTGGCCGCCGAACGGCACCGCAGGATCGTCGCCGAACTCTCCCGGCAGCGCTTCGTCACCACCGACGAGCTGACCGCGCTGCTGGCCGTCTCGCGCGAGACCGTACGCCGCGACCTGGCCCTCCTGGAGCGGCGCGGCGAACTGACCCGCGTGCACGGCGGCGCCACCACCCCGCAGCCCCCGGTGGGCGAGGAGGCCCCGTTCGCCGAGCGGAGCGGCGCGAGGACCGCGGAGAAGCAGGCGATCGGGCGCGCCGCGGCCGCCCTCATCGAACCGCACCAGACCGTCGTCATCGACGTGGGCACGACAGCGCTGGAGGTGGCACGCGCCCTGCCGGCCGACCACGCCGGTGTCGTCGCCACCCCCTCGCTGCTGGTGGCCGCCGAGGTCAGCACGAGGCCGAGGGTGGAGGTGCTGGTCAGCGGCGGCCGGCTGCGCGCGGGCGATCTGGCCTGCTCCAACGCGCACGCGCTGGAGTTCTTCGCGGACCTGCGCGCCGACGCCGCCTTCCTCGGCTCCGGCGGGATCGCCCCGTACGGGCTGACGGACTACTACCTGGACGAGGTCGCGCTCAAGCGCGTCATGCTGGGCAACGCCTCGCAGCGCTATGTCCTCGCCGATTCGGGCAAGTTCGGGCGGACGGCGGCGCACCGCGTGTGCCCGCTGGACGGCTTCGACGCGCTGATCGCCGACCGGCCGTGCGACCGGGGACTGCGCGAGGCCATCAGGCGGGCCGGCGGCCGGGTCGTGGTGGCCTGATCAGCCTGACAAGCGGCCATCCCCGTACGGGACTTGAGGGGCCGCGCCGCCCCTCTCTCCGGTTGACGCCTCGCGGGCCGCCGACCACAATCCAGGGGCCAGCAGTCATCCACGGTCAGCTTTCCACAGTTTCGGTCACCGACACGGTGCCGACGGCCCGTCCCCGCGAGGGAGAACAGCATGCCCGCCTCCGCGCCGCACGCCCGCGACGGCGGCCACGCCCCCGCAGGCGGCCGTGACATCGCCTCGTACGACGTCACCTCGTACGACCTCGCCGTGATCGGCGGCGGCATCGTCGGCGCGGCCATCGCCCGCGAGCTGTCGGGCCAGGCGCTGGACGGCCGCCCGGTCTCCGTGGCGCTCCTCGAGGCCCGCGACGACGTGGGCGACGGCACCAGCAAGGCCAACACCGCGATCCTGCACACCGGTTTCGACGCCAAGCCGGGCACGCTGGAGTCCCGGCTGGTCGCGCGCGGCTACGAGCTGCTGTCCTCGTACGCGGAGCAGACCGGCATCCCGGTCGAGCGCACCGGCGCGCTGCTCGTCGCCTGGGACCGGGAGCAGCTGGACGCGCTGCCGGGGCTCAAGGAGAAGGCCGAGCGGAACGGGTACCCGCACTGCCGCCTGGTGGACGCCGCCGAGGTCTACCGCGCCGTACCCGACCTCGGCGACGGCGCGCTCGGCGGCCTGACCGTGCCGGACGAGTCCGTCATCTGCACCTGGACCACCAATCTGGCCCTGGCCACCGATGCCCAACAGCGCGGCGCCGACATCCTGTTGGGCCACGCGGTCACAGGCGTCGCGCAGGGCAGGGAGGCGTACGGGGCAGCCTCCACCAGCGAGGATGACGGGCTCACCACGCTGCACACCACCGCCGGCGCGGTCCGCGCCCGCTGGGTCGTGAACGCGGCGGGCCTCGGCGCCGACCACATCGACCGCCTCTTCGGGCACGACCGCTTCACCGTCACCCCGCGCCGGGGCGAACTGTTCGTGTTCGACAAGCTGGCACGCCCGCTGGTGGACACGATCGTGCTGCCCGTGCCGTCCTCGCGCGGCAAGGGCGTGCTCGTCTCGCCCACCATCTACGGCAACGTCATGCTCGGCCCCACCGCCGAGAACCTCACCGACCGCACCGCGACCGGCACCTCGGAAGAGGGCTTCGACTTCCTCCTCGACAAGGGCGAACGCCTCATGCCCCGGCTCCTGTCGGAGGAGGTCACCGCCTCGTACGCGGGTCTGCGCGCGGCCACCGAACACGACGACTACCTCATCGAGGCCACGCCCGGGCAGCGCTACGTGCTGGCGGCGGGCATCCGCTCCACGGGGCTCAGCTCGGGGATGGCGGTCGCCGAGTACGTACGGGAGCTGCTGGAGGAGGCGGGCCTCCCCCTGCGGCCGGCACCGGACACCGCCCCTCCCCCGCGGATGCCCAACCTCGGCGAGGCGGCGCGACGCCCGTACGAGGACGCCGGGTTGATCGCGGAGGACCCCGCGTACGGCACCGTGGTCTGCTTCTGCGAGCGGGTCACCGAGGGCGAGATCCGCGACGCCTGCCACGCCCCGCTGCCCGCGCGGAACCTGGAGGGGCTGCGCCGCCGCACCCGCGCGATGAACGGCCGCTGCCAGGGCTTCTACTGCGGCGCCGCCGTCGCGGCACTCCACGACCTGCACCGCCCGTACGACGGCTGCGGCGATGCGGCGCGGCGCGAGGCCCCATCCTGCGCAGCCCCATCCCGCGATGCCCCTTCCTCCGAGGACCGTTCATGAGCGCGCAGCCCACCCTCCCGATCCAGACCCCCGACGTGCTGGTCGTCGGCGCGGGCCCGGCGGGGCTGACCGCGGCGGCCGAGCTGGCTGCCCGGCACCGCGCCGGGCACGTGCTCGTCGTGGACCGCGAGGGCGCGGCGGGCGGCATCCCCCGGCACAGCCATCACACCGGTTACGGTCTGCGGGATCTGCGCCGCGTGCTGACCGGGCCCGCCTATGCGCGCCGGTTGGTACGCCGCGCAGCCGAGGCCGGGGCGGAGATCCGTACCCGCACGATGGTCACCGGCTGGGCCGACGACCGGACGCTGGAGGTCACGGGGCCCGACGGGCGCTATCTGATCAGGCCGGGGGCCACCGTCCTGGCCACCGGCGCGCGCGAACGTCCGCGCGCGGCACGGCGCGTGCCGGGCGACCGCCCCCAAGGCGTCTACACGACGGGCCAGTTGCAGAACCTCGTCCACGTACACCGCCGCGCAGTGGGCGAGCGCGCGGTGGTCGTCGGCGCGGAGGCGGTGAGCTGGTCGGCCGCGCTGACGCTCCGCGAGGCGGGGTGCACGCCCGCGCTCATGGTCAGCGGGTACGCCCGCGCCGAGTCCTTCGGCGCCTTCACCGCGGCGGGGCGGACGCTGCTGCGGGTGCCGGTCGCCACGCGCAGCAGGGTGAGCCGGATCATCGGCGGGGGCGGCCGCTGCGAGGCCGTCGAGCTCGAACACCTCGACACCGGGAGGCGCGCGACGTTCGCCTGCGACACGGTGGTGTTCACCGGCGACTGGATTCCCGACCACGAACTCGTACGCACCGGCGGAATCGCCCTGGACGAGGGCACCTTGGGCCCGGTCACCGACACGGCGCTGCGCACCAGCCGCCCCGGCGTCTTCGCCGTCGGCAACCTGCTGCACCCCGTGGACACCGCGGACGTCGCGGCGCTGGACGGCAGGCACGCGGCCGCCCACGTGCTCGCCCACCTGCGCGGCACGGACCGCGCCGCCGCCGAGGGGGTACGCCTCGTCGCCGACCCGCCGTTCCGCTGGGTCGCACCCCAGGTGCTGCGCCCCCGTGACCCGGCACCCGCACGGGACCGACTGCTGCTGTGGACGGACGAGTACGTGCGCCTTCCACGGGTGACGGTGCGTCAGGACGGCCGGCTCCTGACCCGTACGACCCTGCCGTGGCCGGCGGCACCGGGGCGCGTGTTCCGGGTGCCGGCGCGGGTGCTGGAGGAGGTTGCGCCGGGGGGCGGTCCGGTGCGGGTCGGTTTGGGCTGAGAGGCCGGACGGCGACTCGGGCGACAGCCGACAACGGCTTGGGGAAGCGATCGGGCCACACAGCTCCCGATACCTCGGCGAACGGGCTGAACAACGCCTCAGCGAAAGGCCCACGGTCCCTCAGCCCAGGTCGGAGAGCCGCTTGAGTGCCGTGTTCACCGCGGCGCGGTCCGCTGGCAGCAGCGGCAGCCGCACATCCGGTGTGGGGATGCGGCCCCGGGCGTGCAGCACTCCCTTGATCACCGTGGGGTTGGGTTCGGCGAACACGGCCGTCGACAGTGCCGCCAGGGCATGCCCCAGGTCCCGCGCCCGGAGCAGGCTCCCACCGCGCCATGCGGTGACCAGCTCCGCGAATCGCTCCGGAGCCAGGTGCGCCGACGCGGTGATGCCCCCTGCCGCCCCGAGGGCCAGCAGCGGCGAGAGGAACGTGTCGTCCCCCGCCAGCAACGCGCAGTCCGGGGGCAGATCACCGAGCAGTTCCACCGCCGCCTGATCGACCCCGCCGACCGCGTACTTGATTCCGGCCACCCCGGGCACTCGCGCCAACTCCCGCAGGATCAGCGCGTCGAGCGGCCGCGCGGTGCGCTGCGGAACGTGATACACGATCACCGGGGCCGGGCTGCCGGCCGCCAGCTCGGCGAAGTGCGCCAGCACACCGTCCGGCGTCGGCCGGCTGAAGTACGGGACAGGCACCAGCGCGTAGGCCGCCTCGGGCCACCGTGCCAGCTCCGCCAGGGCGGTCACGCTGTGCGAGGTGGCATTGCCTCCGGCCCCGACGGTGAGCGCCACCCCACGCTCCCGGCAGACCCGGGCGCACACGTCGACGACCGCGGTCTTCTCCTCGGGTGTCAGCGTCGCGGGCTCACCGGTCGTGCCGAGCGCCACCAGACCCGCGGCGCCCGCGTCGACCATGGAGTGCGCGAGCTGCTCCAACGCTGTCCCGGCAACCGTTCCGTCGGCGGTGAAGGGCGTGATGAGCGGTACGTGTATCCCGTCCAGGGAACTGTTTCGCCTCATGCGGACGAGCCTGGCCGCCACGATCGTGCAGGTCCAGTTCGCTTTTCCGACGTCGAGCGTAAGCTCATCCGATGCTCGATGTCCGTCGCCTGCGCTTACTGCGGGAACTGGCCCTGCGCGGCACCATCGCCGCCGTCGCCGACGCGCTCGCCTTCAGTCCCTCGGCGGTCTCCCAACAGCTCAGCGCCCTCGAACGCGAAGCGGGAGTACCCCTGTTGGAGCGCACAGGGCGCCGCGTGGTGCTGACCCCGGCCGGGCACCAGCTCGTGGACCACGCCGCCGCTGTGCTCGAACGCCTGGAACAGGCCGCTGCCGACCTCGCCGCCTCCCGCGAAGGCCCCGCCGGCCCGGTGCGCATCGGCGTCTTCCCCACCGCGGCCCGCGCCCTCGTCCCCGCCGCGCTGGCCGAACTCGCCCGCGAGCATCCGAAGCTGGAGCCCATGGTCCGCGAGGTCGACCCGGCGGCCGTGGGCGACGCGCTGCGCGCGAGCGAACTGGACGTCGCCCTCATCCACGACTACGACTTCGTGCCGTACCTTGCCGAACCCGGACTGACGACCGAACCGCTGTGCGTGGAGGCGCTGTACCTCGCGACCGCCGCGCTGGCGCTCCCGGCGGAGGAGCGGGAGGGGCCGACGATCAGCGGGTGCGAGGACGCCTCCTGGATCACCGCGACACCGGGAACGCTGTGCCACACGATGACCGTGCGAGCCTGCCACGCCGCCGGGTTCAGGCCCCGGATCCGCCACCAGGTCGACGACTTCGCCACGGTGCTCGACCTCGTGGCGTCCGGCCAAGGGGTCGCCCTGGTGCCGCAGCTCGGTGCGGCCGACCCGCCGGGTGCGGTGCGGCTCACCCGCGTACCGATCCACCGGCACACCAGAATCGCCGTCCGCAGCGGGGCGGGAACGCACCCGGCCGTGGCCGCGGCCGCCGCGGCGCTGCGGGCCACGGTCCCCGGCACCCTGTGCTCGGCCGATCAGCGCGGTGCGGACGCGCCCGAACCGCCCGACGGGACCGATGGCGCGGGCAGGCCGTCGGCCTGAAACGCCCTACGGCAGCACCGCCGCGGTCCCTGTCACGGCCCCCTTCCGCCGCGCCTCGACCGCCTCCGCGATGCCGCTCAGCGGCCAGGCGTGTGCGGCGAGGGTCAGGCGGCCCGTGGTCAGGTCGTCGAGGAGGCCGGTGAAGACGTCGTCGGGTACGTGCCGTCGGATCATGTTGACCGGGAGCAGGCTCACGTCGGCCGCGAAGAGGTTGGGCAGGTCGAGGGTGAGCTCGGTGCCGCGCGTGTAGCCGATCAGCACGGCGCGCGCGCCCGGGTTGAGCGCGGGCAGGAACACCGGGACGGTGTCCCCTCCGACCGGGTCCAGCAGCACGTCGGCGCCGCCCGAATCGGCGATCCGGCGCACGGTCTCCTCGCCCCACCCGGCCAGGACCTCGTCGGCGCCCTCCGGCACGGCGGCCACCCGCTCCTCGCGGCTCACCACGGCCGTGACCCGCGCCCCCGCACGCGCGGCGAGCTGTACGCACAGCGAGCCGACGGCCCCCGACGCACCGGTCACCACGACGCGTTCGCCGCTCCGCACCTGCCCCACCACCTCGACCGACGCCCACCCGGTGGTCAGCGCCGAAGAGCAGGTGGCGGCCAGGGCGGGCTCCAGCTCGGCCGGGATCTCGCGCAGAGCGTCGACGGGAACGGCGACCTGCTCGGCCCACGTACCGTCCCTTTCGAGACCGGCCCCTCCCCCGCGGACCAGCACCCGCCGCCCGCGCCACGCGTCATCGCCCGCGACGACGGTGCCCACGCCGGAGGTCCCCGGAGTGAACGGGAGGCTCGGCTTGTACGCGAACTCCCCCGTCATCACCGTCAGATCGAGGTGGCTCACCGCAGCGGCCTCCACCCGCACCACGGCCTCGCCGTCCCCCGCGACGGGCTCCGCCACGTCCTCGACCTCGACGCCGCCGTCCCAGGCCCGAACCCGAGCACTCTTCATCGCACAACCCTCTCCTCACGAGCACCTTCTGCACCATGAACCGCCGCCACCGTACGCCCAGGCCACACGAGCCGCTCAGCCCGCACGCCCCAGCCCCTCCCCCACCACCTGCGCGAGCGCCGCCCGCATCGCCCTGATCGCCGCGTGGTCGCCGTGGCCCCGGCGTACGGCGGTGAAGATGCGGCGGGCGCGGTGGCCCCGGGGCAGGGGGTGGAGGGTCACGGCGGGAGGCCGGCCGTTCCATACGAGGTCGGGGAGGAGGGCGGCGGCGTGGCCCTGTTCGACCAGCCGGAGCTGGAGCAGCAGGTCGGTGGTCTCGAACCGTACGTCCGGCTCGAACCCCGCCGTGCGGCACAGCGTCATGGCCCAGTGCCGGGCGGCCGTCCCCTCGGGCTCCAGCGCCCAGGGGTGCTCGGCGAGCCCGCGCAGCACGGCCGTCGGGCCGCCCCGGCGCGCGGCGGCGGTATCGGGCACCGCGAGGTGGAGCGGGTCGTCGAGGAGGTCTTCCTGCTCGGTGCCTGAGGGGCGCGGGTTGGGGTTGTCCGGATACTCCTCGGCCAGTACGAGGTCGAAGTCGCGCGCCTGGAGCGCGGGCAGCGCGGTCTCGGGAGGGAGCTGCGTCATGTGGACGCGCAGGCCCGGGTGCAGCTCGCGGAGCAGCGTCAGCGCCGGGGGCACCAGGGTCAGCGCGGCCGTCTGGAAGGAGGCGAGGCGCAGCGTTCCCGTCAGTTCGGTGAGGGAGGTGGCGATGTCGGCCTCGGCCTGTTCCAGGCGCTCCAGCACCGCCTCGGTGTGCGCGACCAGGATCTCCGCCTGGGTGGTGAGCCGTACGCGGCGGCCGACCGGTTCCAGCAGCGGCACCCCGGCCTCGGACTCCAGTTGGGAGAGCTGCTGGGAGACGGACGAGGGGCTGTAGGAGAGCGCGGAGGCGACGGCGGCGAGGGTGCCGCGGTGCTTGAGCTCGCGCAGGAGGCGGAGGCGGTGCAGGTCGTACATCGGGCGGGCTCGCTTCGGTCGGCCACGGGTCACGGGTCACGGGTCACGGATCGCGGCGGGTGGATCGCGTCAGTGCATCCTTCGGTTCCGCTGATGAATATAGGTCGAAAAGATTCGCTGGACCGATCGGAGGTGGTGACAGCAGTCTGGAGGGGTGCACGACGACGCCCCCTCCACCGCAGCGCCCCCGTGGTACGCGCGCCCCGCCGCGCGGTCCTGGCGCTGCCCGCCGCACTCCTCCGGTGTGCGCGGCTTCCACGCCTCCCTGCCCGGCTACGCGCCGACCCCGCTCACCGAACTGCCCTCGCTGGCCACGGAGTTGGGGCTCGGCCGCGTCTTCGTGAAGGACGAGTCGGCGCGCCTGGGCCTGCCCGCCTTCAAGGCGCTGGGCGCCTCCTGGGCGGTGCACCGCGCGCTGGACGAGCGGGACCGTGGCTCTCGTACGGGGCCGTGCACCCTGATCAGCGCCACCGACGGGAACCACGGGCGGGCGGTGGCCCGGATGGCGCGGCTGCTGGGGCAGCGCGCGCACGTCTTCGTTCCGCGGGGCGTCCCGGAGGAGGCGGTGCGGGCCATCGCGGCGGAGGGCGCGGAGCTCAGCAGGGTGCCGGGCCCGTACGACGAGGCGGTGGCCCGCGCGGCCGAGGCGGCCGGGGCGCCGGACGCGCTGCTGATCCAGGACGCGGGGTGGCCGGGGTACGAGACGGTCCCCGGCTGGATCGTGGAGGGATACTCCACCCTCTGCGCCGAGCTCGACGAACAGCTCGCCGCGGCCGGGGCCTCCGCTCCCGGGCTGGTGGCCGTACCGGTGGGCGTGGGTTCGCTGTCCCAGGCCGTCGTCACGCACTACCGCAGCGCGTCCCGCTACCGCGGCGAGACCCGCTACCGCAGCGACACGCACTACCCCGGCGAACCGTCGGAGCCCGCGCCGAAGGATTCCGCCCCCGCCCTGTTGTCCGTCGAGCCTGAGTCAGCGGCCTGCGTGCTGGAGAGCCTGGTACGCGGGGAGCGCGTCAGCGTCACCACGGGCGAGACCGCCATGGCGGGGCTGAACTGCGGCACGCCATCCGCCACGGCCTGGCCCCACCTGCGCGGCGGGCTGGACGCGGCGGTCGCGGTCACCGACGGGGCCGCGGCCCGCGCGGCCGGTGACCTCGCGGCGCTCGGCGTCTCCCCGGGACCCTGCGGCGCCGCGCCGCTGGCCGGACTGCGCGCCGCGCTCACCGGGCCCGGCGCCGGGGAACGCCGCGGCCAACTGGGCCTGGGCCCCGGGTCGGTCGCCGTCCTCCTCAGCACCGAGGGCGCGGACGCCAACCCGGGCGCCGGCCCCGGAGCCGACGTGGGCTCCGGCCACCACGCCGGCGAACGCTGACCAGGAACGGGCACCCCTCGCCCCTCGTACGCCCGCGCCGACCACGTACATCCACGTACGACCACCTACGTCCACCACCACGCGAAACCCGAAAGATCCTCGTGCTGCACCTGTCGATATCCCGCCCGCGCCCGGCGATCGGGGCGGCCGCATGCTGACCTCTCTCGTGGCCGCCACCGCCGTGCTCGGTCTGCTCACCGTCATCCCCGGCCCCGACATGGCCGTGGTCACCCGCCGTGCCGTCGCCGCCGGCCCCGGCGACGGGCTGCGCACCGCCGGCGGCATCACGGCCGGGCTGCTCGTGTGGGGCGGGCTCACCGCGGCGGGGCTCGCCGCCCTGCTCGCGGCCTCGCCCGCCGCGCATCTGGTGGTGAAGTACCTCGGCGCCGCCTATCTGGTCTTCCTGGGCGCGCAGGCGCTCTGGCAGAACCGCCGTACGGGCGCCGCCGACGCCCCCGCCGAGGAGCCGCCCGTCACCGGGAACCCCTGGCGCACGGGCCTGATCAGCAACCTCCTCAACCCGAAGATCGCGGTCTTCTACACCGGCCTGCTGCCCACGCTCGCTCCCGCCGGAGTCCCCGCGGCCTGGGGCATGGCGATGCTGGTACTGCTCCATGTCGCCCTGACGATGGCCTGGTTGGGCGGTTATGTGCTGCTGCTGTCGCGGGCGCGGAGGTTCCTGGAGAGGCCGGGGGTGCGCCGCGTGCTGGGGCGGGTCACCGGCGTCGTACTGATCGGCTTCGGGCTGGTCGTGGCCACGACGTCGGGGTGAGGCGCCGGTCCCTCGCCACCACCCCGCACAAGGCTCCCCCGGCCCTGTCGGTGATCCATAGGTGAGGTGTCGGTGGCTGCTGGCACGGTGGGCGCGGAGTTGCCCGGCGAGCAGCGGCAACCGTCTCCACCGAGGGAGTCCCGTCACATGCCGTCCACCCCACCCTGGAACGTCCACCGGCCGCCGCGCGCCGAGGGCCAGATCTTCCTCGTCACCGGCGGCAATGCCGGGATCGGCCACTTCGTCGCCGAGCAGCTTGCGGCGAGCGGGGCGACCGTCGTCCTCGGCAGCCGTGATCCCGCGAAGGCCGAGGCCGCCACGGCGTCGATACGGGCGCGCGTCGCCGGTGCGCGCGTACGGTCCGTGCGGCTGGACCTCGCCGACCTCGCGTCGCTCCCCGCCGCGGTGCGGGACATGGGCGTGGAACGCCTCGACGCGGTGGTCCACAACGCCGGCGTCGCGCGGGACGATCCGCCGCGCGAGGAGACGCGCGACGGCCACGAGCTCATGTTCGGCACGAACCACCTCGGGCACTTCGCGCTGACCCGGTGGCTGATGCCGCTGCTCACGGCGGCGCCGGCGGCCCGCGTCGTGACCGTGGGCAGCTTCGCGGCGAAGTCGGAACGGCTCGACCTGGACGACCTCCAGTCCCGCGAGGACTACCGGCCGAAGCGCGCCTACGGGCGCTCCAAGCTGGCGCAGATGCACTTCGGCTTCGAACTCGACCGCCGCCTGCGCGCCGCCGGCAGCACCGTGTCGAGCGTGGTGGTCCACCCCGGCGGCGCGCTGGACTCCCTCACCCCGTCGCGGCCGCCGGTCCATGTGCGGACCGCCGGCGCGCGGTGGGGAGCGGCGCCCGCCGCCCTTCTCCTCCAGGGCAAGCACGCGGGCGCGTGGCCGGCGGTACGCGCGGTGCTCGATCCGGCCGTACGCGGAGGGCAGTTGTGGGGCCCGCGCGTCTTCGGCCTCCGCGGCGAGCCCCGCCTCGAACCGCCCTGGCCCCCCTTCACCGGGGCCGGGACCGGCAGCAGCGACAACCCCGGCATCGCTGCGCGGCTGTGGGAGGCGAGCTGCGCGCTGGCGGTCGTGGACTCACCGGAGAGCCCGCGCGTCCCCACGTAACCGACGCACCACATGACCGGCTCACCACATCACCGGCTCCGCCCGACCGCCTCACCACGCGACCGCCGCACCACGTCACCAACGGCTCCACCGCGTCGGCGACCGCCCTGGGGTCCTCGGCCTCGGCCACGTACTTCCTGCGGAGCGGGTCGGCCGGCTGGTCACCGGCGACAGGCCGTACCTCGCCAACAACGGCCGCCGGCCCGAAACCCCCGTACGCGCGCCCCGCAGGGCCTCCCCACCCGGCATCCTGGAGAGTCCTGGAAACCTCCCGGGCGGGGAACCATCGCACAACGCCCCGCCCGCGCCGGACAGTTGGAGAGCACCGCATGACCGACGGCCACTCCCCCGCGTTCGTCAGCTACACCACGGCGCTGCTCGACGCGCTGTCGGCCGATCCCGGCAGGCCGGTCGTCACGGACGAGGACGGGCGGCGGCTCGACGCGGGTCAACTGCGCGACGCCATCTACCGGTTGGCGGCCGAGCTGGCCGAACGCGGCTTCGGTCCCGGCACGACCGTCTCCCTGCTGACCGGCAACACGCCCGAAGCCCTCGTCGCCCGCTACGCCGCGCACCACGCGGGCGCCCGGATCGTCCACCTCTACGAGGGCATGGCGCCCTCCGTGCTCGCGCGGATCGCGGAGAGCGTGGAGACCGCGCTCGTACTGACCGACGCGACGCGGTACGCGGAGGCCGGAAAGCTGCTCCCGCTGCCCGGCGACCCGGCCGTCCTCGGGCTGGACCCCGGCGCGTACGGCGAGGACGTGCTGACCGCCTCCGAGCAGCGCGAGCCCCGCCCCTTCGCCTCACCCGCCGGCCCGGACAGCCCCCTCACCATCCAGCACACGGGCGGAACCACCGGCATTCCGAAGGGAATCCCCAGCGCGCACGGCAACTACCTCCGCGGCGTGCACTACCCCATCGCCGACACCGGCGACCCGCCGCGCTACCTCGCCTGCACCCCGCTCGCCCGCCTCTCCGGCTTCCTCACGGACAAGGCCCTGATCAGGGGCGGTTCGGTGGTACTCCAGCGCTCCTTCGATCCGGGCGCCGTACTCGCGGCCCTCGCGCGCGAGCGCATCACGCACCTGTGGGTGCTGCCGCCGCTCCTGCACCGGCTCCTCGACCATCCCGAGGTGTCCACGACCGACTTCTCGAGCCTCGGCCGGATCACGTACGGCGGCGCACCGGCCTCGGCCGCGCGGCTGCGCCAGGCCGCCGAGGTGTTCGGGCCGATCCTGTACGGGTGGTACGCGCAGAGCGAGGTCCCCGCGATCGCCGAGGCCGCACCGCACGAGCACCACATCACCGGGCACGGCGGCCGCGTGACCGTCGGGCGCCCCATCCCCGGGGTCGAGGTCGCCATCCGCGACGCGCGGGGCAGGACGCTGCCGCCCGGCGAGGAGGGCGAGATCCAGGTGCGCGCGCCGTTCGTGATGTCCGGCTACTGGAAGCGGCCCGACCTCACCGCCGAGGTGCTGCGCGACGGCTGGCTGCACACCGGGGACCTCGGCCATCTCGACGCGGACGGCTATCTGTTCGTCGTCGGACGCCGCAGCGACGTCATCATCGTGGTCGGCGGACACGTGCACCCCACCGAGGTGGAGGAACTGCTGCTGTCTCATCCCGCCGTGGCCCAGGCCGCCGTCTTCGGCGTGCGCGACGCCGACGAGACCGAACACGTCCACGCGGCCGTCGTCCCCCGCGCCGGCCACACCCCCGCCCTCGACGACCTGCGCGCCTTCGTCACCGAAACCAAGGGCGCCCTCTACGCCCCCACCGCCCTCCACGTACTCCCCGAACTGCCCCTGACATCAGCGGGCAAGCCGGATACCGAGCTGCTGCGTACGAGGCTGGGCTAGGGCCCGCCTCGCGGATCAGCACGGGGCCCGTTCCCGGGCGGAGCGGCGCCGTGTGGGCAACCCGCGGCCCCGGCCCGTTCACGCCTCCAGCCCTCCCCGCTTCACGAGCTGCTGCGCGATCACGTTGCGCTGGATCTCGTTCGTGCCCTCGCCGACGATCATCAGGGGCGCGTCCCGGAAGTAGCGCTCCACGTCGTACTCCGTGGAGTAGCCGTAACCCCCGTGGATGCGGACCGCGTTCATGGCGATCTCCATCGCGGTCTCGGAGGCGAAGAGCTTGGCCATTCCCGCCTCCATGTCCACCCGGCGGCCCGCCTCGGCCTCGCGCGCGGCGTGCAGGGTGAGCTGGCGCGCGGCGGTGAGCGAGGTGGCCATGTCGGCGAGGTAGTTGCCGATCGACTGGTGTTTCCAGATGGGCTTGCCGAAGGACTCGCGCTCCTGGGCGTAGGCGAGCGCGTCCTCCAGCGCCGCGCGCCCGACCCCCAACGCGCGCGCCGCGACCTGGAGCCGGCCGGTCTCCAGCCCCTTCATCATCTGGCCGAAGCCCCTGCCCTCCGCACCGCCGAGCAGCGCTTCGGCCGGCGCCCGGTACCCCTCGAAGGCCAGCTCGCAGCTCTCCACGCCCTTGTAGCCGAGCTTGGACAGATCGCGGGAGACGGTCAGCCCGGGGCCGTGCTCGACCAGCAGGACGGAGATGCCCCGGTGCGCGGGCTCCGCGTCCGGGTCGGTCTTGCAGAGCAGCGCGATCAGGCCGGAGCGCCGGGAGTTGGTGATCCACGTCTTCGCGCCGTCGACCACGTACTCCTCGCCCTCGCGGCGTGCCGTCGTACGCAGGGCCTGCAGGTCGGAGCCGCCTTCCGGCTCGGTGAGGGCCATGGTGGCGCGGAGTGCGCCGGAGGCCATCCGGGGAAGGTAGTGGCGCCTCTGCTCCTCGGTACCGAAGTGGACCAGCAGCTTGGCCACGACGGTGTGCCCGCCCATCGCCCCGGCCAGGCTCATCCAGCCGCGCGCGAGCTCCTCGGTGATCAGGACGTAGCAAGGCGTGGAGACCGGGGTGCCGCCGTACTCCTCCGGCACCGCGAGCCCGAAGATCCCGAGCCGCTTCATCTGCTCGATCTGCGCCTCGGGGTAGGCGTCGGCGTGCTCCAGTTCCCGCACGACGGGCCGCACGTCGCGGTCGACGAACTCGCGCACCGTACGGACGGCGAACCGCTCCTCCTCGCTCAGCGCGTCCAGCGTGCTCATACGACCTTCTCCTTCCGCAGTTCTTCGATCTCGCCCGCGCCGTGCCCCAGTTCGGCCAGGATCCGCCCGGTGTGCTCGCCGACCGCCGGTACGGGGTCCATGCGCGGGCTCGTTCCGGCCAGGTCGACCGGGGGCAGCAGCGCGGGGACGCGGGCGCCGGGGATGTCCACGTCGCGCCAGCGGCCGCGCGCGGCCAGCACGGGGTGGTCGAGGAATTCCCGTACGTCGTTCACCCCGGCGTTGGCGACGCCCGCCGCGCCCAGGAGCCGCGCCGCCTCCTCGCTGTCCAGCTCGCCGAAGCGTTCGGCGAGCACCGCGTTGAGCTCGTCCCTGTGCGCCACCCGGTCCGAACCGGTCGCGAACCGAGGATCGTCCGCCACTTCCGGACGGCCCAGGAACTCCGCGCACAGCGACGCCCATTCGCGCTCGTTCTGGATGGAGAACAGGATGTCCTTGCCGTCGGCCGCGGTATACGCGCCGTACGGGGCGATCGTGGCGTGCTGGGTCCCGATGCGCGGCGGCTGGGTGCCGGAGTGCGCCGTGTAGTAGGCGGGCTGCCCCATCCACTCGGCCAGCGCCTCGAACAGCGAGACCTCGACCGCGCGCGCCACCCCGGTCGTCGCGCGGGTGAACAGCGCCGTGAGCACGCCCGAGTACGCGTACATCCCGGCCGCGATGTCGGCGACCGAGACCCCGGCGCGCGCGGCCCCGTGCTCGTTCCCGGTCAGCGAGACCAGTCCCGTCTGGCACTGCACGAGCAGGTCGTACGCCTTGCGGTGGGCCCAGGGACCGCTGGAGCCGAAACCGGTGACGGTGCACGGGATGAGGTCCGGGTGCCGCGCGGAGAGCGCAGCGGCGCCGAGGCCGAGGCGGTCGGCGGCACCCGGCGCGAGGTTCTGCACGAACACGTCTGCGCGGCCCAGCAGTTGCTCCAGCACATCCCGGCCACGCGCGTCCTTGAGGTCCAGGGTGAGGGATTCCTTGGAGCGGTTGAGCCATACGAAATAGCTGGACTCGCCGTGCACGGTGGTGTCGTAGCGGCGGGCGAAGTCACCGGCCCCCGGGCGCTCGACCTTGATGACGCGCGCGCCCAGATCGGCGAGCTGGCGGGTGGCGTACGGGGCGGCGACGGCCTGCTCGACGCTGACGACGGTGATGCCGGAAAGCGGCAGTTCTCGGGCGGATTCGGTCATGCGACGACCTCCGTGAGGAGCCTGATCGGCGGGAGTAGCATCATGAACATTCATGACCGCGTGCGGGAAATAGCAATCCGTGATTTCTCCATGCGCGGCGTGGATGCGTGATCACGTGGGAGCGGCCCAGGAACGCCCGGGCGCGGACGACCGATCGCGCCGGGTGCCCGCGAGTGACCGCCGCGGGGGAACGGGAAGACGACGGGGAAAGGGGACCCTGTTGGACGTCAAGCAGCTCAAGGCCCTGGTGACGGTCGCGGAGGTCGGCAGCGTCACCCGCGCGGCCGCCGTACTGCACGTGGTGCAGCCCGCCGTCACCCGGCAGATCCGCACCCTCGAACAGGAGCTGGGCGCCGTGCTCTTCGACCGCACCCGGCACGGCATGCAGCTCACCGAGGCCGGAACGGTGCTGGTCGACCGCGCCAGGCGAGCGCTCAACGAGCTGGAGCGCGCACGCGCCGAGGTGCAGCCGGCGCCGGGCACGGTCGGCGGCATCGTCACCATCGGACTCCTGGAGAGCGCGACGGACCTGCTCGCCGAGCCCCTGGTCTCGGCCCTCGCGCGCGACCACCCGGACATCGACCTGCGGCTCATGACCGCCTATTCGGGACACCTCCAGAAGTGGCTGGACGACGGCGACCTGGACCTCTCGCTGCTGTACGACCTGGACAGCACGCCCTCGCTCAACGCGCGCCCGCTCGCCCGCGAGCACCTGTGGGCGGTCGCTCCCGCCGCGGCCGGGCTGCGGCCCGAACGCCCCGTCACCTTCGCCGAGACGGCAGCGCATCCGCTGGTGATGCCCTCGTCAGGACACGGGCTGCGCGCGCTGATCGACTCCACCGCCGTACGGGCCGGGGCGCGGCTGCGGGTGAGCGTGCAGACCAACGCGCTGCACCTGCAGAAGCAGCTCGTCGCCGCCGGGCACGGCTGGACGGTCCTGCCGGGGCTCGGCATCACCGAGGACCTCACCGACGGCACGCTCAGCGCGGCCCCGCTGTGCGAGCCCGAGGTGTGGCGCTCGGTCGTCCTCGCCACGCCGCGCGCCGCGCGCACACCGCCCGCGGTGGAGGTGGTGGCCCACGAGGTGATCCGGCAGGTCAACGCGGCCATAGCGGACGGCAGATGGCCCTCGGCCCAGCAGCCGGACCAGGAGCCGACGACGCCGGAGCAGCACCCGGAGCCGAAGCCTGGGCCGCAGCCGCAGCCAGCGCCGGAGCCGAGCAGCGTGAATCCGGCCCCGTGAGCCCGGCTCCGTGAGACCGGCTCCGTGAGACCGGCACGGCCGACACCGGACCCGCACCGGCCCCGCACCGGCCCCGCACCCCGAACAGCCCAGCACCGGAGAGGACCCGATGACGTACGCCGCCGGACCGCACACCCTCGCCCACGCCCAGGACGGCACGGCCCTCGCCTACCAGCACGCGGGCTCGGGACCGCCCCTCGTCCTCCTCGCCGGGCAGGCCAACGACCACCACTGGTGGGACCCCGTGCGCGAGGACTTCCACGCCGCCCGCTCCACCCTCACCCTCGACGCCCGCGGTACGGGGGCGAGCGGCAAGCCCCAGGAGGGCTACTCCACGCGGGAGTTCGCGCAGGACGTGGTCGATGTGCTCGACCATCTCGGGATCGAGCGGGCCGATGTGTACGGCACCTCGATGGGCGGCCGCGTCGCGCAGTGGCTCGCGGCGCTGCACCCCGGGAGGGTGCGCCGCCTGGTGCTGGGCTGCACCTCGCCCGGCGGCCCGTACGCGGTCGAGCGCGACGCCTCCGTACGCCGGGCCCTGGCTCAACCCGACGCCCTGGCCGCCCGGGAGGCGCTGACGGACCTGATGTACACGCCCGCCTGGCGCGCCGCGCACCGCGGCCCCTATCCGACCCTGGGTGATCCGGACATGCCGCCGCACGCGCGCCGCGGCCACCTGCGCGCGAGCGCCGGGCACGACGCGTGGGAGGCGCTGCCCACCATCGCGGCGCCGACGCTGGTCCTGCACGGCGACCAGGACAGGCTCAACCCGAGCGACAACGCGGAGCTGCTGGCCGCGCGCATCCCGGACGCCCGGGTCCACCTCTTCCCCGGCGCGCGGCACGCGTACTTCCACGAGTGCAGGGAGGAGGCGAGCGCCCTGGTCACCACGTTCCTCGACGAGGCCCCGTAACCCTGCCGAGGCCCACTGATCCGCCAGCGCAGCCCGCATCCCCTTGGAGGCGCCATGCATCCCACCTCCGACTCGCTCTCCTCGTACGTGGAGTCCTGGAATCCCGAGCCGCTCCGGGACGCGGACGACCTCTCCCCCGCCCCGGTCGCGGCCCTGTCCGCCGGCCTGGACCTGCCGGAACCCGCCGCCGCTTCCGGCGACCCGCTGCCTCCGCTGTGGCAGTGGCTCTACTTCCTCTCCTGGCCCGCACAGAGCGAACTCGGCCCCGACGGGCACCCGTCGGGCGGCCGCTTCCTGCCGCCCGTCCCTGACCGGCAGCGCATGTGGGCCGGCGGCCGCTGCGAGATCGCCGAACCGCTGGTGCTCGGCGAGCCGGCGGAGTGCGTGAGCAGCCTCGGTCCTGTACGCGCGAAGCGGGGCCGGTCGGGGGAGATGCTGTTCGTCACCGTGCGGCGGGAGTTCAGCCAGCGCGGGCGCACCTGTGTGGTCGAGGAGCAGGACAACGTGTACCGCTCGGGCCGGTCCGGGGCGCGGCACGGCGACCTCACCCCGGAAGCGGACGCCGTACCGCGCTCCGACGCCCCGTGGCAGCTCCCGCTCCGGCCGGACCCGACGCTGCTGTTCCGCTTCAGCGCCCTCACCGCGAACGCCCACCGCATCCATTACGACGACCCCTATGTGCGGAACGAGGAGGGCTACCCCGGCCTCGTCGTCCACGGCCCGCTGCTGGCGCTCCTGATGCTGGAGCTGCCGCGCCGCAACACGCCCGGGCGCCGCGTCCGTTCCCTCTCCTACCGGCTGCGCGCGCCGCTCTTCACCGGCGAGCACCTGCTGGCCTGCGGCACGCCCTCCGCCGACGGCGAGACGGCCGGGCTCCACGTCGCCGGCCACCGCGATCCCCGACACGCCACGGCGGAGGTCGCCTTCGCCTGACGCCGGGACGCCGACCCGACGCCGCCTCGATGCCTGCCTGACACCCACCCCATGCCGCGGGACACGCCGCCGCCGGCATGGGCCGGGCGGATCATTAGCGCCCCTTTATGTCCTTCGCAGATAGCATCGGCCCCTCCGCCGACCGACCCGTGGAGTTCGCCGTCATGCCCTTGCCGCGTCTCGGAGTCGTCCTGGTGACGATGGGCAACCGTCCGAGAGAGCTGGAGGCCCTGCTCGCCTCGATCGAGAAGCAGGACGTGCCCCCGACGAGAGTGGTGCTGGTCGGGAACGGGACGCCGCTCACCGAGGCGGAGGTCCCCGAGCACGTGACCAAGGTGCCGCTGGAGGACAACCTCGGCTGCCCGGGCGGCCGGAACGTGGGCCTGGAGATGCTGCGCGAGTCCGGCGAGGTCGACGTCGTCGTCGAGCTGGACGACGACGGGCTGCTGATCGCCGACGACGTGTTCCGCAGGGTGCGGGCGCTGTTCGCGGCCGACCCGCGGCTGGGGATCGTCGGCTTCCGCGTCGCCGACGAGCACGGGCACACCGAGCGGCGCTGGGTGCCGCGGCTGCGCGCCGACGACCCGATGCGCCGCGGGCCGGTGACCGCCTTCCTCGGGGGCGGGCACGCGTTCTCGATGCCGATGCTGCGGGAGACCGGGCTGTGGGCCGGGGAGTTCTTCTTCGGGCACGAGGAGTCCGACCTCGCCTGGCGTGCGCTCGACGGCGGCTGGAAGATCCTGTATGAGCCCGAGCTCGTGCTCCAGCACCCCAGGACGTCGCCCGCACGGCACGCGGTCTACTACCGCTTCACCGCCCGCAACCGCGTCTGGCTGGCCCGGCGCCGCCTCCCCGCCGCCCTGATCCCCGTGCACCTGGGCGTGTGGACCCTGCTCATGATGACGAGGGTGCGCTCCTGGGGCGCCCTGCGCGCCTGGTGGGGCGGCTTCACCGAGGGCGTCCGCACGCCGTGCGGCCCGCGCAGGCCGATGAGCTGGGGCACGGTATGGCGCATGACCCGCCTGGGCCGCCCGCCGGTGCTGTGAACGGGGGGCGGGGCGCGGGCCACCTGACCCGTCTCCCGTACAACCGATCGACACTGGTCAATACTGTTCACCGCATCGCACCCACGACGGCAGGAGCGCTCCGTGACCAGTTCAGACGCGCAGCCGGACGGGCCCCGCACGGGCGCCGTGCCGCCGCTCTTCGACCTCATGTACGGGCACATCGGCGCCTCGGTGCTGCGGACCGTCGTGCAGTACGGGATTCCGGATCTGCTCGCCGAGGGGCCGCGCACCGCCGAGGACCTGGCGGCGGCCTCCGGCGCGCAGGCCGGGCCGCTGCGCCGGCTGCTGCGGCTGCTCGCCACCCGCGGGCTCTTCGCCGAGGACGCGGACGGCACCTTCGCGCTCACCGAGGAGGGGACGCTGCTGCGCTCGGACGTGCCGGGCTCGCAGCACGCGCCCGCGCTGATGTATACGGACGAGATGTTCCGCCGCGCCGCCGAAGGCCTGGCCGAGACGCTGCGTACGGGAGAGCCCGGCTTCGAGGCCGCGTACGGGCTCCCCTTCTTCGAGCATCTGGCCGCCAAGCCCGAGAAGGGCAGCCTCTTCGACGCGGCGATGACCACCCGCATCAGCAACGCCGACGAGCGCATCGCGGCCGCCTGTCCGCTCCCCGCCGGCGGCACGGCCGTGGACGTCGGCGGCGGCCGCGGCGCCCTTCTCAGCGAGCTGCTGACCCGCTCGCCCGGCCTGCACGGCGTGCTCTACGACCGCCCCGAGACGGTGGCCGAACACCTGCTGGACACCGAGGAGTTGAAGGGGCGCTGGCGCGCGGAGAGCGGGGACTTCTTCACCGGGGTGCCCTCCGGCGGGGACGTGTACCTGCTCAAGAACATCCTCCACGACTGGCCCGACGAGGACTGCCTGCGCATCCTGGGCACCCTCCGCGCGGCGGTCACCCCGGGCACCCGGCTGCTGGTCATCGACGCCGTACTGCCGGGCGACGGCACTCCGCATCCGGCGGTGAGCATCGACATCATCATGCTGATGATGGTGCGGGGGAAGGAGCGTACGGCGGCCGAGTTCGAGGAGCTGCTGTCACGCTCCGGATTCCGCTTCCTGCGCGTGCTGCCGACCGGCGTGATGCCCTCGATCGTCGAGGCCGAGGCGGTCTGACGACCTCGGTCACGCCTCCTCTTCGGGCGCGCCCCGCCGCTCGGGCATCACCGGGTACGGCACGAAGGTGCTGCTGTTCTCGTCCACGGACAGCGGGCGGTCCAGCGGCGGCACCGCGCGCTGCGGGCAGTCGGTGCGCTCGCACACACGGCAGCCCATGCCGATCGGGGTGTCGGCCGAGGTGTCGGAGAGGTCGAGGCCGTCGGAGTAGACGAGTCGCGAGGCGTGCCGGATCTCGCAGCCGAGGCCGATGGCGAAGGTCTTGCCCGGTTCGCCCCAGCCGCCCCGGAAGCGGGTCACGGTGCGCGCGGTCCACAGATAGCGCTGCCCGTCGGGCATGGCTGCGATCTGCACCTGGATGCGTCCCGGCGCGGCGAACGCGTCGTACACGCCCCACAGCGGACACGTCCCGCCCGCGCGTGAGAAGTGGAAGTCGGTGGCGGACTGCCGCTTGGAGAGGTTGCCCGCGCGGTCGACCCGTACGAACGAGAAGGGCACGCCGCGCAGTTTGGGCCGCTGCAGCGTGCTGAGGCGGTGGCACACCGTCTCGTAGCCGAGCCCGAAGCGGTCGGTGAGCCGCTCGATGTCGTATCTGACCTCCTCGGCTGCCGCGTGGAAGGCGCGGTACGGGAGGATCAGCGCGGCCGCGTAGTAGTTGGCGATGCCGATGCGCGCGAGCGTCCACGCCTGCGAGCCCTCGGGGAAGTCCTCGGAGGCCAGCGCCGAGAGCTGCTCCCCGTACTCCAGGAAGGCGAGTTGGGTGGCCATGCGGAAGGCGCGCTGGCCGGGGCGCAGCCTGCCGGAGAGGTGCAGTACGCGGGTGTCGGGGTCGTAGTGGTGCTGCCGGGTCGCGTCGGTGGCCAGCCGTACGCCGTGGTGTCCGAGGCGCGCCGCGAGGGCCTGCTGCACTTCGCCCGGCCGTATGCCGATGCGGGAGGCGAGGTCCTCGGCCGCGAGGTCGGTCTCGTGCAGGTAGTTCTGGCGGCGGTAGAAGAACTCGCGGATCTCCTCGTGCGCGGAGCGCGGGGTGGCGGGCTCGGCACGCGGTCCGCGTCCCTCGGCGCTCTCCGACAGCCGCTCGGCCAGGGTCTGGTTGCGCCGCCCCAGATCGACCAGGACCGAGGCGACCTCCGGCATGCGCGCGGCGAGTTCGGACAGGTCGGAGGGTGAGACGCGGGAAGCCGCGACCTCCTCGGCGAGCGCGTCGCGCAGGTCGGCGACGAGCCTGCTGGTGTCCCTCTCGGAGAAGAAGCCGGGGTCGATGCCGAACACCTCGGTGAGCCGCAGCAGCACGGGCACCGTGAGCGGCCGCGAGTCGTGCTCCATCTGGTTCAGATAGCTGGGCGAGATCGCCAGCATGCGGGCCAGCTCGGCCTGGCTGATCCGCCGTTCCTCGCGCAGCCTGCGCAGCCGGGCCCCTGCGTACGTCTTGCTCACCGCGGTCCCCCTTTCCTGCCGTCCCCCGGCGGCACACCCTTCGCAAGCTTGGCAAAAACGCGTCCGAAGATGCGCAGAACTTAGCAGCGTTCGCCCCTTGTTGGCACTAGGTGCCGCTGAGAGATTTCTTTGTACGGCCCGCCGGACACCGGCGACCGCGGCGGAAACCGGGGCACGATTCACGCCCTGACGTCGGAGATCCCGGCACCTTCGCATCGGTACGCGCATCGTCTCCTCCGGCGCTCCGGCGGGCCGCACGACGGCAGAGCAGTCAGCGAAGGGCAGTTGATGGCACTGGATGCCACACCTTCGCACCGTTCACTCGCAGCATCCACCCGAAGCAACCACTCGCACCGTTCACCGGAGAGGGTCATGACGCAGGCAGACACGACAGCGCAAGCGGGCACGACGACCGAGACCGCGCAGGAGCTGGCCCGGCGCTGGGCGACCGAGCCGCGCTGGAAGGGGGTCGAGCGCTCCTACAGCGCGGAGGAGGTCGTGCGGCTCTCCGGCAGCGTCCGCGAGGAGCACACCCTCGCGCGCCGCGGCGCCGAGCGGCTGTGGCGGCAATTGCACGAGCGCGACTACATCCACGCGCTCGGCGCACTCACCGGCGGTCAGGCGGTGCAGCAGGTCAAGGCCGGGCTCCAGGCGATCTACCTGTCGGGATGGCAGGTCGCGGCCGACGCCAACCTCGCCGGCGAGACCTACCCCGACCAGTCCCTCTACCCGGCCAACTCGGTGCCGCAGGTGGTGCGCCGCATCAACAACGCGCTGCTGCGCGCGGACCAGATCGCCACGGCGGAGGGCGAGGGGCCCGGGACCGCGAACGGCATCGACTACCTCGCTCCGATCGTCGCCGACGCGGAGGCCGGCTTCGGCGGGCCGCTCAACGCCTTCGAGCTGACCAAGGCGATGATCGCGGCGGGCGCCGCGGGCATCCACTACGAGGACCAGCTCGCCTCCGAGAAGAAGTGCGGGCACCTGGGCGGCAAGGTGCTCGTGCCCACCTCGCAGCACGTGCGCACGCTCAACGCCGCGCGGCTGGCCGCCGACATCTCGGACGTGTCCACGGTCATCGTGGCCCGCACCGACGCGCTCGCCGCCAACCTGCTGACCAGCGACGTCGACGAGCGCGACGCCCGCTTCTGCACCGGCGAGCGCACGGCGGAGGGCTTCTACCGCGTACAGCCCGGCATGGCGCCGGTGATCGCGCGCGGCCTCGCCTACGCCCCGTACGCCGACCTGCTGTGGATGGAGACCGGCACGCCGGACCTGGACCAGGCGCGGGAGTTCGCGGAGGCGATCCACGCGCAGTACCCGGACCAGATGCTGGCCTACAACTGCTCGCCCTCCTTCAACTGGCGCGCGGCGCTGGACGACGACCAGATCGCCAAGTTCCAGCGGGAGCTGGCGGCGATGGGATACCGCTTCCAGTTCATCACCCTGGCCGGCTTCCACTCCCTCAACCACGGCATGTTCGATCTGGCCAAGGGCTACGCGGAGTCCGGCATGACGGCCTATGTGGACCTCCAGGAGAAGGAGTTCGCCGCGCAGAAGGAGGGCTTCACCGCCGTGAAGCACCAGCGCGAGGTCGGCACCGGTTACTTCGACGCCGTCTCCAACGCCCTCAACCCGGACTCGGCCACGACCGCGATGAGCGGGTCGACCGAGGAGCAGCAGTTCCGCTGAGGCGGCCGCGCGGCGCGCGCCGCCGGTGACCCGGGCCGCCTCCCCGCGCCCGGCACCGGCGGCCGCCGCCCGCCCCCTCTCCCCCACCTCTCCGCGTTCCACGGCCTCTTGAAGCGAGGGAGCCCCGCATGCCGTCCACCACGCTCACCCGTCCCGTCGAGGTGCTCGCCCCGCACGGGGACCGGCACGACGAGATCCTCACCCCGGAGGCGCTGGCCTTCCTCGGGCGCCTGCACGCCGCGTTCGAGGACCGGCGCCGTGCGCTGCTCACCGAGCGGCGCCGCCGCGCGCTGCGGCTGGCATCCGGCGAACCGCTGGACTTCTCGGTGGCCACCGCCGGCATCCGCGAGGACCCGCACTGGCGCGTGGCCCCGCCGGCCCCCGGGCTCACCGACCGCCGCGTGGAGATCTTCGGACAGCCGACCCGCGAGGCGGCGGCCCGCGCCCTCGCCTCCGGCGCCCAGGTCTGGATGGCCGACTTCGAGGACGCCACCTCCCCGACCTGGGAGAACGTCATCGGCGGGCAGGTGGTGCTGCGCGATCTCGCGGTGTACGGGGCCGAGCTGCCGCCGAACCAAGCCGGGCTTCCGGCGTACGGGGCCGGGTCCGGCGATCGCGGGGACGCCGCCGCGCAGGTGCCGCCCACAACGGTCGTCCGTCCGCGTGGCTGGCATCTCACCGAGGAGCATCTGCGCATCGACGGCCGCGCGCTGTCGGCCGCGCTGGTGGACTTCGGCCTGTACTTCTTCCACTGCGCCCAGCACCGGATCGACGCCGGTTCAGGCCCGTACTTCTACCTCCCCAAGCTGGAGAACCACTACGAGGCCCGGCTCTGGAACGACGTGTTCGTGCTGGCCCAGGACCTGCTGGGCATCCCGCGCGGCACGGTGCGGGCCACGGTGCTGATCGAGACGATCACGGCGGCCTTCGAGATGGAGGAGATCCTGCACGAACTCCGCGAGCACAGCGCGGGGTTGAACGCCGGGCGCTGGGACTACCTCTTCAGCCTCGTGAAGAACTTCGCGCACCGCCCCGACTACCTCCTGCCCGACCGCAGTCGGCTCACCATGACGGCGCCGTTCATGCGCGCCTACACCGACCTGCTGGTGCGCACCTGCCACAAGCGCGGCGCCCACGCCCTCGGCGGGCTCGCCGCCCAGCTCCCCGCATCCGGCCCCGGCGCCGAACCTCACGCGCGGGAGGCGGCCCTCGCCGCGGTGCGGCTGGACAAGGAGCGCGAGGCCGAGGACGGCTTCGACGGATCGGCGGTCGTGGACCCCGCGCTGGTGCCCACATGCCGCGCGGTGTTCGACGGCGCGCTCGCCGGGCGCCCGCACCAGATCGAGCGCACCCGCGATGACGTGCACATCACCGCACGGGACCTGCTCGCCGTACGCCGTACGGCCGGGCCGCCCACCGAGGAGGGCATCCGCGCGGACATCGCCGTGGCGCTGCGCTACATCGACGCCTGGCTGCGTGGCAGCGGAGAGGTCCCCTTGGAGGGCGAGGCCGCCGACGCCTCCACCGCCGAGATCGCCCGCTGCCATCTGTGGCAGTGGCTGCGGCACGGCGCCACCGACCCCGCGACCGTCCACGCGCTGCTGGACCGCGAGTGCGCCGCGCTGGCGAAGGAGGACCCCGGCGCACTGACCCTGGAGGCGCGCTCCGTGCTCGAACGCGCCGCGCTCTCCCGCGAGTTGCCCGCCTACTTCACGACCGAGGCGTACGCGGAGCACCTGGTGCGCGCCACGGAGGGAGCCGCATGAGCCCCGGTCCGGGCCCCGTGCCGAACCCCCGTTTCCGGCGGATCGGCGTCGTGGGCGGCGGGCGGATGGGCGCCGGCATCGCCGAGGTGTGCGCACGCGCGGGCCTGGACACCGTGGTGTGCGAGGCCGACGCGACCGCCGCGAGGGGAGCCGCAGAGCGGGTCGCGGAGTCGCTGGAACGGGCCGTCCAGCGCGGCAAGCTCGACCGCATCTCGGCCGAGGACGCGCAGGCCCGGCTGGTGTTCACCGGAGACCTGGAGGACCTGGCCGACCGGCAGCTCGTCGTCGAGGCCGTGGTGGAGAACGCGGAGGCCAAGGCCGAGGTCTTCACCCTCCTCGACAAGATCGTGGAGGACCCCGAGGCGGTGCTGGCCACCAACACCTCCTCGATCCCCGTGATGCGCCTGGGCATGGCGACGCGGCGCGCCGACCGCGTGCTGGGCCTGCACTTCTTCAACCCGGTGCCGGTGCTGCCCCTGGTCGAGGTCGTGACCTCGCTGCACACGTCACCCGAAACGGCGCGCGCCGCCGCGGAGTTCGCCACGGAGACGCTGGGCAAGACCGTGGTGCGCTCGAAGGACCGGGCGGGCTTCGTGGTCAACGCACTGCTCGTTCCGTACCTGCTCTCCGCCGTGCGCATGGCGGAATCCGGCTTCGCCACGGCAGCCGACGTGGACGCGGGCATGCGCCTGGGATGCGCGCATCCGATGGGGCCGCTGGAGCTGGCCGACCTGATCGGCCTGGACACCGTGGCCTCCATCGCCGCCTCGCTGTACGAGGAGTTCAAGGAGCCCCTGTACGCCGCTCCGCCGCTGCTCAGCCGCATGGTCGAGGCGGGGCTGCTGGGCCGCAAGAGCGGCCGGGGGTTCCACGTGTACGACCAGGGGTGAGGGTCCCTGGTGCTGTCGCCCGCGCCTCTGAGGGGTGAGCGCGGGCGGCGCGGGCCGGGCGCGACAACGGGCGTGCCCGGCCCGGGACTTACCGCTCAGCGGCGGCGGTCTTGAGCGAACCGCGGCGCCCTGCGGCGCCCGCCGATGATCACGGTGCCCTGTTCAGGGGCGGGGTGATCCGTTTAGGCTGGCAGTGCAGCTGGTTCGCCCCACCCGCCAGGTGGGAGGCGTCGTAAGAGGGAACCCGGTGTGACTCCGGGACTGCCCCGCAGCGGTGAGTGGGAACGACCGCCGTCATGAGCACTGGCCCGCAAGGGCCGGGAAGCGACGGCCAGTAGGAGCCCGCCGGAGCATGAGTTTCCGGCAGGCGCGCCCACGAGTCCGAAGACCTGCCCGTTGCCCGCACGCGCCCTGTCGTGTGCGGATCCCGGTGACCTCGAGGGCAGGTCGGAGGGCGCTTCCGGACGGTGTCGACACCGTTTCCCGGAAGCAGGCAAGGACGGTGGGCGCAGGCCGCGCGCCCGGTTCCCGTCCTCCTGCCGTCGCCTTCGCGTCCTCGTCCCGATCCGGGATGTCCGAGGAGAGATCTCGCGAAGGAGAGTTCCGTGACAGCCAAGTCCGCAGCCGCGGCAGCACGGGCCACCGTGTACGGCTACCCCCGCCAGGGCCCCAACAGGGAGCTCAAGAAGGCGATCGAGGGCTACTGGAAGGGCCGCGTCACCGCAGACGCCCTCCGGCAGACCGCGCAGGACCTGCGCAAGGCCAACTGGCAGCAGCTCGCAGGCGCCGGCATCCACGAGGTGCCGACCGGCGACTTCTCGTACTACGACCACGTGCTGGACACCAGTGTGATGGTCGGTGCCATTCCGGAACGCCACCGCGCGGCCGTCGAGGCCGACGCGCTGGACGGCTTCTTCGCCATGGCCCGCGGCACCCAGGACGTGGCGCCGCTGGAGATGACCAAGTGGTTCGACACCAACTACCACTACCTGGTCCCGGAGCTGGGCCCCGACACGGCCTTCTCCGCCAACCCGGTCAAGCAGCTCGCCGAGCTCAAGGAGGCGCTGGCGCTGGGGCTCACCCCGCGGCCGGTGCTCGTGGGCCCGGTCACCTACCTGCTGCTGGCCAAGCCCGCCCCGGGCGTGAACCCCGGCTTCGAGCCGCTGTCCCTGCTGGACAAGCTGCTGCCGGTGTACTCGCAGATCCTGGGTGAGCTGCGCGCGGCCGGCGCCGAGTGGGTGCAGATCGACGAGCCCGCGCTGGTGCAGGACCGCAGCAAGGCCGAGCTGGAGGCCGCCTCCCGCGCCTACGACCTGCTGGGCAAGCTGGCCGACCGGCCCAAGCTGCTGGTCGCCTCGTACTTCGACCGGCTCGGCGAGGCGCTGCCCGTGCTCGCCAAGAGCCCCGTGGACGGCCTCGCGGTGGACTTCACCGAGGCCGCTGCCGCCAACGCCGAGGACCTGCGCAAGCTGGGCGGGCTCTCCGGCAAGCGCCTGGTGGCGGGGGTGGTCAACGGGCGCAACATCTGGATCAACGATCTGGAGAAGTCGCTCACCACCCTCAACTCCCTGACCGGGCTGGCCGACCGGGTGGACGTGGCGGCCTCCTGCTCGCTGCTGCACGTCCCGCTCGACGCGCAGGCCGAGGGCGACATCGACCCCGAGGTGCTGCGCTGGCTGGCCTTCGCGCGGCAGAAGACGACCGAGATCGTCACCCTGACGCAGGCGCTGAACGAGGGAGCCGACAAGGCCGCCGAGGCGCTGTCGGCCAACCGCCGCGACCTGGAGTCCCGCCGGGCCTCCTCGATCACCCACAACCCCGCCGTGCGCGAGCGCGCGAACGCGGTGACCGCGGCCGACACGCGCCGCTCGCAGCCCTACGCCGAGCGCACCAAGGCGCAGCGCGAGCACCTGGGCCTGCCGCTCCTGCCGACCACCACGATCGGTTCCTTCCCGCAGACAGCCGAACTGCGCACGGCCCGCGCCGACCTGCGCAAGGGGAGGATCGACGCGGCGGCGTACGAGGAGCGGATCAAGACCGAGATCCGCGAGGTGCTGTCCTTCCAGGAGAAGGCGGGCATCGACGTGCTGGTGCACGGCGAGCCCGAGCGCAACGACATGGTGCAGTACTTCGCCGAGCAGCTCTCCGGCTACCTGGCCACGCAGCACGGCTGGGTCCAGTCGTACGGCACCCGCTACGTCCGCCCGCCGATCCTGGCCGGCGACATCTCGCGTCCCGAGCCGATGACCGTGGCCTGGACTACGTACGCGCAGTCCCAGACGAAGCGCCCGGTCAAGGGCATGCTCACGGGCCCGGTCACCATGCTCGCCTGGTCCTTCGTGCGCGACGACCAGCCCCTGGCGGAGACGGCCAGGCAGGTGGCGCTCGCGCTGCGCGACGAGGTCAACGACCTCGAAGCGGCGGGCACCTCGGTGATCCAGGTGGACGAGCCGGCGCTGCGCGAGACGCTGCCGCTGCGGGCCGACGGGCGCCCGGCCTACCTGGAGTGGGCCACCGAGTCCTTCCGGCTGTCGACGGCGGGTGTGCGTCCCGCGACGCAGATCCACACGCACATGTGCTACGCCGAGTTCGGCGACATCATCCAGGCCATCGACGACATCGACGCCGATGTGATCAGCCTGGAGGCCGCGCGCTCGCACATGCAGGTCGCGCATGAGCTGGCCGACCACGGCTACCCTCGCGAGGCGGGCCCGGGCGTCTACGACATCCACTCGCCGCGCGTGCCGAGCGCCGAGGAGGCGACGGCCCTGCTCCGCAAGGGGCTTGAGGCGCTGCCGCCCGAGCGGCTGTGGGTCAACCCGGACTGCGGCCTGAAGACCCGCGGCTGGCCCGAGACCCGGGAGAGCCTGGAGAACCTGGTCGCTGCGGCCCGCACGGTACGCGGCGAGCTGCCGGGCCACACCGGCTGACCCCCGCCCTTCCCTAGGGGGCAGGGGTCCCACAGCGGGGCGGGCGGTTGTCGGCCCGCCCGCCCCGCACCCTCTTCTTCTCCCTGCGCTTGTACGAGCGTTCAGCTCTGTTCCGCGCGTTCAGCGCCGTGCGCGCGTCCAGCCGGGCTCACCGCAGCGCGGCCACCAGCGCGTCGCGCGGGGAGCACCACAGCGCCCGCGCCTCGGCGAAGCCGGACTCGCGCAGGGTGGTGAGGTGCCAGTCCGTCGTGGTGGGGCGCTCGCCGCGGGGCCGCCGGGTGGACGGGTCGCGCGGGTCGTCGAAGAGCGCGAAGCGCTCCTCGGCCGCGCCGGCCAGGGCCGGGTCCTCGGCGACGGCCGCCCACCACGCGGCCCAGTCCTGTGCGCCCTCGGCCTTCTCGCGCTCCTGGCGGGCCTGGTGGTGCGCGTCCAGCGCCGCGTTGAGGCGGGGCGCGGTCTCGTCCAGCATGTGATCGGCGTTGAGGAACACTCCGCCCTCACGCAGGACCCCCGGCACCTGCCCGTACAGCGCCCGCAGTTGCTCCGTGTCGAGCCAGTGCAGCGCGGTGGCGGTGACGACGGCGTCGTAGGAGCGGTGGGGCAGCGCGTCGGTCCAGTGCGGGTCGGTCAGGTCCGCGCTGACGAAGCGTGCGCGGTCGTCGCCGGCGAAGTGGCCCTCGGCGATGGCCAGGAGCGCCGGGTCCAGATCCACTCCGGTGCTCGCGGCACCCGGCATCCGCCGCAGCAGCCGGTCGGTGATCGTTCCGGTGCCGCAGGCCAGGTCCAGGACCACGGGCTGCGGGCCCGCGACCGCCTCCACGGCGTCCAGCATGGCCCGGAACCGCTCCTCGCGGTCGGGCATGTACCACTCCTGCTGCCTGTCCCAACTCCGCTGCCACGCGGCCCAGTCGGTGCCGGCGCGCGTTTCCGTCATGCCATCCCTCCGCGGACGCTAGATGCAAACCATTCGCATCTGCGTAAGCATGTCAGACGGATCACCGGCCGCGGTGCAGGCGGTCCGTGGCCTGGATCTCCTTCCAGGAGGCGGGTCGCTCAGGCGCCGCACCGGCCCTCGCCGACGGCGGCTTCCCCTGCCGGTACAGCCACGTATCGAAGAGGGACCCCAGCTCCCTCCCGGAGATCTTCTCGGCGTACGCGGTGAAGTCCTCGACGCTCGCGTTGCCGTACGCGTGGCGCGCGGGCCACCCCTTCAGCACGGCGAAGAAGGCGCGGTCGCCGATGGCGTCGCGCAGCGCCTGGAGCGCCATGGCGCCGCGGGCGTAGACGGCGGGATGGAACTGGTTCTCCGGCCCCGGGTCTCCCGGGCGCACGCTCCAGAAGGGGTCGTCAGCGGGGTAGAGGGAGTACGCGTAGTCGGCGAGCTCCCGTGCCGTGCCCTCGCCCTGCTCCTCCGACCAGAGCCACTCCGCGTAGCGCGCGAAGCCCTCGCTGAGCCAGACGTCCTTCCACTTCCGTACGGTCACGCTGTCCCCGTACCACTGGTGCGCCAGCTCGTGGACGACCACGGAGACGTTGGCGCCGCGCGCGAAGGCGCCCTTGGCGTAGACGGGGCGGGTCTGGGTCTCCAGCGCGTAGGCGGCGTCCACGTTCGGCACGTAGCCGCCGACCGCGTTGAAGGGGTACGGGCCGAAGCGCCGCTCCAGCCACTCGGTCACCTCGGCGGTGCGCTCCACGCTCGCGCGGGCCGCGCCCTCGTCCGCGCCGAGGCCGGTGCCGTACGCGGTGAGCACGGGCAGTCCGCTCGACGTGGTGTCCTGGGCGATGTCGTATCCGCCCATCGCGAGAGTGGCCAGGTAGGTGGCCTGCGGCTTGTCGGAGCGCCAGGCGTAGCGGGTCCAGCCCCCTCGTGAACTGCGGGACTCCAGCGTGCCGTTGCTGATCGCCTGGGTGCCGTCCGGCACGGTGACGTCCACGTCGAAGGTGGCCTTGTCGCCCGGGTGGTCGTTGCTGGGGAACCACCACCACGCCGATTCCGGCGCGTTCGCCGCGATCCCGCCGTCCGCCGTGCGCTGCCAGTTGGTCCTGCCGTCGACCCGCACCTCGGAGGGCGTGCCCGCGTAGCGCACCACGATGGTGGCCCGCTGCCCGCGCGCGAGCGGTCGCGCGGGGCTCACCTCCAGCTCGTGCGCGCCCGACCGCGCGAAGCGTGCCGGCCGGCCGTCGACCCGTACCTCCGCGACGTCCAGCGCGAAGTCCAGGTTGAAGCGCGAGAGTGCCTGGGTGGCGGTGACCGACAGGGTGGCCGTGCCCTCCAGCCGGTCGTTGTCCGGCCGGTACTTCAGCCGCAGGCCGTAGTGCCCGACGTCGTAGCCGCCGTTCCCGTAGTCGGGGTAGTACGCGTCGCCCGCGCCCGGCGCTCCGGGGGACGGCCCGGACCCGGCCCCTGGCGTGGCGCCTTCTGCGGGGAGCGCCGGCAGCACGGCGACGAGGGCCGCCGCGCAGGAGACGAGCGCGGTACGGGGGCGGTGGCGCATGCGTCCTCCATGGCTGCGGGGTCGGGCTGAGGCTTCAACGGAGCCGGGCGAACACGTCCGGCGCGTCGTTCGTGTCGCCCCGCGCGAGGTTCCCGGCGAGCGAGCCGAAGGCGACCGTGCGGCCCCGGTGGTCGAGCGAAGAGACGATCGAGTCGCCGTCGGGTTGGGCACCGCCCTCACCCAGGCTGATCCGCTGCGTGCTGCCCCGCGCCACGTCGCGCAGGAACACGTCGAAGCGGCCGTTGGTGTCGCCGGGCACCACACCCGGGTCGTACGTGGCGAAGCTGACGTAGCGTCCGCTGCCGCTGATGTCGGACCAGATGGAGCGGTACGCCAACTGCCCGCCGGCCGCCGACAGGTTGACGCGCTCGGTGGTTCCGCGCCTCCGGTCGCGTACGAACACATCCGTGGTGTCGTTGGTGTCGCCTGCCACCAGTGCGTCGCCGCCCGACTCGAAGACCGCGTACCGGCCGTCCGCGCTCAGCGCGCCGCCGCCCAGGTCGCCGCGGTGGCTGGGCACTTCGGCGCCGTCGTCGGCCACGCTGATCCGCTCGGTGCGGCCCGTGCGGCGGTCCCGTACGAACACGTCCTCCTCGTCGTTGGTGTCGCCCGGCACCAGGTTCGTCGCGCGCGTGGTGAGGGAGACCAGCCGTCCGTCGGCGCTCAGCGCCGTGGGCCGCGCGTCCCGGTCGGCACGGGAACCGTCGGCCGCCGTGCTGGCGCGCTCCGTGCGGCCCGTGCGGAGGTCGTGCACGTACGCCTGGTACCTGTTGTCCGGCCCTGGCGCGGGCTCGCCGGGTGAGAGCGCGGCCGCGTTCGAGGTGAAGGCCACGTAGCGGCCGTCGGCGCTGAGCTGCGGCGCGTACGAGAAGGAAGCGGGGCCGCCGTCCGAGGGCCGGTCAGGCGGGCTCACCCTGCGGGTCTCCCCCGTACGGCGGTCGTGCACGAAGATGCCGCCGGCGCCGCCGGGTGCGAGGTTCCCCGCCGAGGACACGAAGGCGACGACGCGCCCGTCCCGGCTGACGCCGAGCGAGCCCGACCCCGCATCGCTCTGCGCCCCGTCGCTCGCCACGCTGACCCGCTCGGTCCTGCCCGTGCGCAGATCCCGCACGAACACGTCGGCCACACCGTTCGTGTCCCCCGGCACCAGATCGCCGGCGTCCGAGAGGAACGCGATGTGGCGGCCGTCGGCGCTGGTACGGAGGTTGGTGGAGGCGCCGTTGCCGGGAGCGCCCGCCGGCGTGGCGCTGACCAGCTTCGTACGGCCACGTGCCGCGTCTCCCCCGCCCGCTGCCACCGCGGGAAGGCACGGGGCGAGAGCGGCGGCAGCGACGAGCCCGGTCACGAAGGCCCTGCGCGGTGAACGGTGCACCCTGTCCCCCTCCGGTCGGCTTCCGTCGACCCCAGACGACATCCGCACCGGGGTCAACGGCCGTACCGCAGAGGCGGTTTGAGGTTGCGCAGCTTGCAGCAGAGGGGGCGGGACGGCGGTACCGGTTCCCCTACGGACCGCCGGAGCGGAGCGGTCTCAGTGCCCCGCCGGCACCTCCCGCTCCCCCGCCCCCGCGTACGCCGCCAGCGGTCGTATCAGGGCGTTGTGGGCGAGCTGTTCGGTGATGTGTGCTGTCCAGCCGGTGATGCGGCTCATCACGAAGATCGGTGTGAACGCGGGGATGTCGAAGCCCATGAGGTGGTAGGCGAGCCCGGCCGGATAGTCCAGGTTGGGGTGGATGCCCTTGCGCTCGGCCATCGCGGTGCGCAGCGCGGAGTGCAGGGTCGCGAGGCGGGTGGTCTCCGGGTCCCCGGAGCGGGCCACGAGGCGCTCGGTGGCCTGCTGCATGATCGGCACGCGCGAGTCGCCGTGCTTGTAGACGCGGTGCCCGAAGCCCATGATCTTCCGGCCCGAGGCCAGTGCCTCGTCCAGCCACGCGCCGGCCAGCGCCGGGTCGCCGATCTCCTGGAGCATGTGCATCACGGCCTCGTTCGCGCCGCCGTGCAGGGGGCCCTTGAGGGCACCGACGGCCGCGGTCACCGCGCTGTACAGGTCGGACAGGGTCGAGGTCACCACCCGCGCGGTGAACGTCGAGGCGTTGAAGCTGTGTTCGGCGTAGAGGATCAGCGAGTTCTCGAAGCAGCGCACCACCTCGGGCTCGGGCACCGCGCCGAAGCACATGTGGAAGAAGTTCTCCGCGTAGCCGAGCGAGGAGTCGGGCTGCACCGGCGCGAGCCCCCGCCGCCTGCGCTGGTCGGCGGCGACCACGACCGGCAGCCTGGCCAGCAGCGCGAGGGACTTGGCGCGGTTGGCCCGCGGGCTGTCGTCGCCCTCCAAGGGGTCCTCGGCGCCGAGCAGGCTGACCGCGGTGCGCAGCACGTCCATGGGGTGGCAGGTCTCGGGCACGCGCGCGAGCAGTTCGCTGACGGTGCGGTCCAGCGGCCGCAGCGCGCGCTCCCGCGCCGTGAACCCCGCGAGCTGCGCGGGGTCGGGCAGCTCCCCGTACCAGAGCAGGTACGCGACCTCCTCGAAGGAGCAGCGGGCCGCGAGGTCCTGTACGGGATAGCCGCGGTAGGTCAGGGAGTTGGACTCCTCGATGACGGTGGAGATCTCGGTGGTGTCGACGACGACACCGGCGAGGCCCCTGCGGATCTCGGGCGCGTAACTGGCCATGGTGAGCGGTCCTCTCAAGGGTGGGCGCGGCGCGCTCAGGCGCCCGGCGGCAGGGTGAAGTCGTGCACGGCGGAGTCGAACGCGGTGTAGTCGGCGTAGCCCAGCACCTCGTACAGCCGCGAACGGGTCTGCATGCGCGGCAGCAGCGACTCCTGGCCGCCCTCGGCGGCGAGCGTGCGCAGCCCGTCCTCGATGGCGCCGTTGGCGAGGCGGAAGAGGGTGACGGGGTAGAGCGCGATGTTGTAGCCGAGGCGCTCCAGCGTGCTGGCCGGCAGCAGCGGGCTCTTGCCGAACTCGGTCATGTTGGCCAGCAGCGGCACGTCCAGGGTCTTGCGGAAGGCCGCGAACTCGGCCTCGTCCGCGAGCGCTTCGGGAAAGACCGCGTCCGCGCCCGCCTCCACGTACGCCTTCGCGCGGTCGATCGCCGCGTCCAGGCCCTCGACGGCGCGCGCGTCGGTGCGGGCCATCAGCAGGAAGTCCGGGTCACGCCGCGCCTCAGCGGCCGCGCGCACCCGCTGCGCCATCTCCTCGCGGCTGACCAGCGTCTTTCCGTCCAGGTGTCCGCACCGCTTCACCGCGGTCTGGTCCTCCAGATGCAGCCCGGCAAGGCCCGCGTCCTCGAAGAGCTGCACGGTGCGCGCCGCGTTGACCGGCGCCCCGAAGCCGGTATCGGCGTCGATCAGCACCGGCAGGTCGGTGACGCGGGTGATCTGCTGGGCGCGCGCGGCGATCTCGGTGGAGGCGGTGAGCCCGATGTCGGGCAGGCACAGCTCGGCGGAGAGAACAGCCCCTGAGAGGTACGCGGCCTGGAAGCCGTGCTCCTCGATCAGCTTCGTGGAGTACGGGTTGACCGCGCCCGGCATGGTCACCAGCCGCCCGGAGCCGAGGAGTTCGCGCAGGCGGCGGCGCCGCTGCGCGGGAGTGGTCGTGGTGTGCAGCATCAGAAGAGCCCCTTCGGGAGTGCGGCGTCGTACGCGGCGAGCGCGGCGGTGTCCACGGTGGGGAAGAGCCCCGCGAGCTGCGGGGCGTCCAGTTCGCCGAGCCGCCCGGCGGCGCTCAGGAAGGAGTCCCGCGCGCCCGCCTCCACGGTTCCCTCGGCGAGGGTGCGGAACTTCGCCTCGTACTGCGCCCGGCCGAACGGCCTCGCCCCCGCCGGGTGCGCGTCGGCCACCGCCAGCTCCTCCTCGATCACCGTGCCGTCCTCCAGCGTGACGACGGCCCGCCCGCCGAAGGCCCGCTTGAGCGGGTCCGGGTCGTGGTAGCGGCGGGTCCACTCCGCGTCCTCGAGCGTGGTGATCTTCCGCCACAGGGCCACGGTCTCCGGACGCCGGGCCCGCTCGGGCGCGTACGAGCGCTCGTGGTGCCAGCCGCCGTCCTCCAGCGCGACGGCGAGGATGTACGGCACGGAGTGGTCCAGCGTCTCGCGGCTGGCCTGCGGGTCGTACTTCTGCGGGTCGTTGGCGCCCGAGCCGATCACGTGATGGGTGTGGTGGCTGGTGTGCAGCACGATGTCCCGTACGCGGTCGAGCGGCCCGGTGCGTTCGCGCAGGCGCCGGGCGAGGTCGATGACGGCCTGCGCCTGGTACTCGGCCGAGTGCTCCTTCGTGTAGGTGTCGAGGATCGCGCGGCGGGCCTCGCCCGGCTCCGGCAGCTCGACGGTGTACGAGGCGTCGGGACCGTCCAGCATCCAGGCCAGAAAGCCGTCCTCGCCCTCGTAGATCGGCGAGGGCGCTCCCTCGCCCCGCATCGCGCGGTCCACCGCCTCGATCGCCGCCTTGCCCGCGAAGGCCGGCGCGAACGCCTTCCACGAGGAGATCTCCCCCTTCCTGGACTGCCGGGTGGCGGTCGTGGTGTGCACCGCCTGCTGAACGGCCTGGTAGACCGTCGCCGTGTCCAGCCGCAGCAGCGCGCCGAGGCCGCACGCGGTGGCCGCGCTCAGGTGCGCCACATGGTCGATGCGGTGCTTGTGCAGGCAGATGCCCTTCACGAGCGCGACGTGGATCTCGTACGAGGCGACGATGCCGCGCAGGAGGTCGGCGCCGGTGCGCCCGGTGTGCTGGGCGACCGCGAGCAGCGGTGGGATGTTGTCGCCGGGGTGCGAGTAGTCGGCGGCCAGGAAGGTGTCGTGGAAGTCCAGTTCGCGGACCGCCGTGCCGTTGGCCCAGGCCGCCCACTCCGGGGAGACCCGCTTGCCGGGGCCGGCGCCGAAGACCGAGGCGCCGGGCGCGGCGGTGTGCGGCAGCGCCTGCGTACGGGCCACGGCGACGGGGTGGCGGCGCAGGGAGGCGCAGGCGACGGCGGCGTTGTCGATGACGCGGTTGGCGGCCATCGCGGCGGCGGCCGGGTCCAGTTCGGCGGGCTCTTGGGTGCCGGTGGCCACCGCCGCCAGCTTCCAGGCGAGCTGCTCCTCGCGGGGCAGCGGCTCGGCGCTGGGGCGGACGCGTACCTGATGCTCGATCACGGGACTCCTCGCTCTCCGGGTGCCGGTCACCCCGAGCATCCCCCGTCGCGCGGTCCCGCGCTCCCCCTCCAAGCTGCGGAATCTCTCCCTCTCCCACCTGCGAAACTGCGAAAGTTGCGAAAGGCGCGGATGCTAACTTCGCAACGGGGAGTACGCAGAGGGGGTCGCCGTGGCACGTCCACCGGTACGGAAGGTCTACGCACACGCCAAGCTGCGCCGTCTGCGCGCGCAGCACGGCATGAACCAGGTCGAGCTGGCCCGCGCCCTGGGCATCTCCACCAGCTACCTCAACCAGATCGAGCACAGCCAGCGCCCGCTCACCGCCGCCGTGCTGCTGCGGCTGTCCGAAGTGCTGGGCGTGGACCCGGAGTTCTTCTCCGAGGCCGAGGAGGAGCGGCTGGCCACGGACCTGCGCGCGGCCCTCGCCGACGAGGCGAGCGGGGCGGGCGGCGCGAGCGGCACCGGCGGGTCCGGTGGCGCGGCGGTCAGCGCGGAGGAGGCCGTCGAGGTGGCGCGCGACCACCCGGCGACGGCCCGTGCCCTGGTCGCGCTGCACCGGCGCTACCGCGAGTCCTCGGCGCAGGTGGCCGCGCTCGCCTCGGGCAGCAAGGGCGAACCGGCGGGCCTGCTCCCCCTGGAGGCGCACGATGAGGTGCGGGACTTCTTCTACGCGCACCACAACCACTTCGCGGCGCTGGATGAGGCGGCGGAGAACACCGCGGAGCGCATGGGGCTCGACTCCGCGCGGTCGGCGGCGACCGCGCTGCTGGAGCTGTTCACCGAGCGCCACGGCATCAAGGTCGTGCAGGCGGGGACGGAACGCGCGGTGGACACCCGCCGCTTCGACGCGCGCCGAGGGCTCCTGTTCCTCTCCCCGTACCTGACGGAGGGTCAGCGCGCGTTCCAACTGGCCACCCAGCTCGCGCTGCTGGAACACGGCGGGCTCCTGGACGCGCTCGCCGCGAGCACCGACTTCACCTCTCCGCAGGCGGAGGGCCTGGCGCGGATCGGCCTCGCGAACTACTTCGCCGGCGCGCTGCTCATGCCGTACACGGCCTTCCACGCGGCGGCCGAGGAGCTGCGCTACGACATCGAACTCCTCCAGGCCCGCTTCGGCGTCGGCTTCGAGACGGTGTGCCACCGGCTGAGCACGCTGCAGCGGAGCGGGCGGCGCGGGGTGCCGTTCTCGTTCCTGCGGGTGGACCGCGCGGGCAACATCTCCAAGCGGCAGTCGGCCACCGACTTCCACTTCTCGCGGCTGGGCGGCACGTGCCCGCTGTGGACGGTGTATGAGGCGTTCTCCGCGCCCGGCCGGATCCTCACCCAGGTCGCCGAGATGCCGGACGGCAAGCGCTACTTCTGGATCGCGCGCACCGTGGTACGCGGCGGCTTCGGCCACCACGCGCCGCGCGCGGAGTTCGCCGTCACCCTCGGCTGCGAACTGCGCCACGCACACCGCCTGGTGTACGCGGAGGGACTGGCCCTCGACGCCCACCGGGCAGCCACCCCCATCGGCCTGGGCTGCACGATCTGCGAACGCCGCGACTGCGCCCAACGCGCGAGGCCACCAGCAGGCGGCCCCCTGTCCATCGATCCGGACCGCCGCACGACGATCCCGTACCCGGTGGAGGGGCCGGACGGCGACATCCGAACCTAAATCGGGCATTTCCGTCAATGGAGTGGTTCATCGCTTTCCATGATCCGTATGGTGTGTAGCGACCATTAAAAATGATGGACGTCGGGGCCTCCGCCTGAGTGCGTGACGCACTTTTGCCCGCGGCGCACCGGATTCACCGATGCCCAGAGTTTTCTTTATGAGGGGATAGGCATGCGCCTTCTTGCACGTGGCGCTGCGGCCGTGGCCGCAGCCACACTCGTTCCGGTTCTCGGTGCTTCGGCAGCCCACGCGGACACGGGACATCCGGACCTTTCCGCCAAGGTCAAGGCCAGCTGCCCCCACAACGGGAAGATCACTGCATACGACCGCTGCGCCAAGACGTCGCACGGCGTCGTGGAGATACACGCCGGCAAGAGGGACGGCGGCGTCACGGTCATGTACCGGAAGACCTCCGGGAAGAAGGTGAAGGGGAAGATCGGCTACGCGCGGGGCGGCAAGAACCACTGGGGCAAGACCCAGTGGCTCAGCAGCTCGGTGATCGCGGAGAAGGACTTCAAGATTTCCAAGAAGACCTGTAAGTCGGTGACCGGAATTCTGTACGCCGGCGGAACGACGTTCACCACGCCGCCCGCCAAGACCTGCTGAATTCAGCACCTTTTCCCCGCACCGATCCGCATCGGTGCGGGGATCGCGCGGGGGCCGGACGACGCGCGCCGTCCGGCCCCCGGGCGCGCGCCTCACCCGTGGCGGAACTCCGGCGCCCGCTTGTCCACGAACGCCGACATTCCCTCCTTCTGGTCCGCGGTGGCGAACGTCGCGTGGAACAGGCGGCGTTCGAAGTGGACGCCCTCCGCGAGTGTGGTCTCGAAGGCGCGGTCGACCGCCTCCTTCGCCATCATGGCGATCGGGAGGGACATGCCGGCGATCGTCGTGGCCACGGACCGCGCCTCGTCCAGCAGCGTGTCGGCGGGGACGACGCGCGAGACCAGCCCCGCGCGCTCCGCCTCCTCCGCGTCCATGGTCCGCCCGGTCAAGCACATCTCCATGGCCTTGGCCTTGCCCACCGCGCGGGTCAGCCGCTGTGAGCCGCCGATGCCGGGGATGACGCCGAGCTTGATCTCGGGCTGGCCGAACACGGCGGTGTCTGAGGCGAGCAGCACGTCGCAGAGCATGGCCAGTTCGCAGCCGCCACCCAGCGCGTAACCGGACACCGCGGCCACGGTGGGAGTGCGCACACGCGCCAGCCGGTCCCACGCCGTGAACCAGTCGGACATATACATGTCCATGTATCCGCGCGGCTGCATCTCCTTGATGTCAGCGCCCGCCGCGAAAGCCCGCTCGGATCCCGCCAGCACCAGGCAGCCGACCTCCGGGTCGCGGTCCAGCTCCTCGGCCGCGGCCACGACCTCCTCCATCACCTGGAGGTTGAGCGCGTTCAGCGCCTTGGGGCGGTCCAGCGTGAGGTGGCCGACGCGGCCGTCACGTTCGACACGGATCGTCTCGTACCCGCTCATGCGCCGCCCTCGCCCTTCCGCAGTCCGTCCCCGGACTGCCGTCTGATGCTCCGTACGATCCCCGAGAAGTCCTCGTCCGCTCCGCCCTCCTCCGCGAAGGCGGCGTACAACTCGGCGGCGCGCACTCCCAGTTCGGCGTGCACGCCCTGTGCGCGGGCCGACCCGGCGGCCAGGCCGAGGTCCTTGGCCATCAGGGCGCCGGCGAATCCGGGCCGGTAGTCGCGGTTGGCGGGACTGGCGGGAACGGGCCCCGCCACGGGGCAGTTCACGCTCAGCGCCCAGCACTGCCCCGACGCCGTGGACGCCACGTCATACAGGGCCTGGGGCGACAGGCCGAGGCTCTCGCCCAGGACGAACGCCTCGCTCACGGCGATCATCGAGACGCCGAGGATCATGTTGTTGCAGATCTTCGCCGCCTGCCCCGCGCCCGGTCCTCCGCAGTGCACGGCCCGCTTGCCCATGACCGCGAGCAGCGGTTCGGCCCAGGCGAACGCGTCGGCCTCGCCGCCCGCCATGAAGGTGAGCGTGCCGTCCTCGGCGCCGACCACTCCGCCCGAGACGGGCGCGTCCAGCGACCGCATGCCCGCCGCCTGCGCCGCCTCATGCGCAGCACGCGCGTCGGCCACATCGACGGTCGAGCAGTCGAGGAAGAGGGTGCCGGGCCGCGCGGCGGCGAGCAGCCCCTCCTCCCCGTACAGCGCCCGCACATGCCGCCCCTCCGGCAGCATCGTGATCGCCACGTCGGCGTCCCGCGCCACCTCGGCCGCGGAGCCGGCGATCTCCACGCCCCGCTCCCCCGCCGCCGCACGCAGCTCCGGTACGAGGTCGAAGCCCCGCACGCGGTGGCCGGCGGCGGCGAGGTTGGCGGCCATCGGGGCGCCCATGCGGCCGAGCCCGACGAAGCCGACCGTACGTATGCCCCCACCCATCACGCGGCCCCCTCGGGCGGTGCGTCCAGCCGCAGTTCACCGTCCCCGAGCGGGGCGAAGAAGCCCTCCACCTCCGCGTCGGACACCGCGCCCAGCGTGGCCGGGTTCCACTTCGGGTCGCGGTCCTTGTCGATGAGCTGAGCGCGGACACCCTCCGCGAAGTCGGGCTGCGCCAGGAACGCGCAGGACACCCGGTACTCCTGCTCCAGCACCCGCTCCAGGCCGTCCAGGCGGCGGGCCCGGCGCAGCGCGGCGAGGGTCGCCTTGAGCGCGAGGGGCGAGCGGCTCTCCAGCGTCCCGGCGGCCTCCTTCGCGCCGCGCGAGCCGTCGGCGCGCAGCCGCTCGACGATCTCCTCGACGGTGTCGGCCGCGTAGCAGGAGTCGATCCACTCGCGCGCCTCGGCCAGTTCGCCGCCGGACGGCGCCTCCCGCGCGTACCGCTCGACCGCCTCGCGCGCGGGCGTGTCCGCGAGGTCCCGCAGCAGGTCAGGCAGCGCGTCCGACGGTACGAAGTGGTCCGCGAGCCCGCACAGCAGCGCGTCGGCCGCGCCCGCCTGGTCGCCGGTGAGGGCCAGGTGGGTGCCCAGTTCGCCGGGGGCGCGCGCCAGCAGATGCGTACCGCCGACATCCGGTACGAAGCCGATGCCGGTCTCCGGCATGGCGACCCGGGAGCGCTCGGTGACCAGGCGGATGCCGGCGTGCGCGGAGACGCCGACGCCGCCGCCCATGACGATGCCGTCCATTACGGCCACATACGGCTTGGGGCAGCGCGCGATGCGGGCGTTCAGCCGGTACTCGTCGCGCCAGAAGGCGGCCGAGGCCGCGCCGCCCGTGCCCGCGCGCACGTCCTCGTGGATCGCGCGGATGTCGCCGCCCGCGCACAGCCCCCGCTCGCCGGCGCCGGTCAGCACCACGGTCCGTACGGACGGGTCACGCTCCCACGCGTCGAGCGCGGCGTGCATGCCCATGACCATGCCGTGGGTGAGGGAGTTGAGGGCGCGCGGCCGATTGAGGGTGAGGCGCCCGGCGTGGCCCTCGACCTCCGCGAGGACGTGCTGCTCGGCCTCCGCCGGGGCCTGGTTCTCGGAGTCGGTCACCGGAACGCCTCCGTCATGCCGCGGGCCACGATGTGTCGCATGATCTCGTTGCTTCCTTCCAGAATCCTGTGCACCCGCAGATCGCGGACGATCTTCTCGATGCCGTACTCGGTCAGATATCCATAGCCGCCGTGCAATTGCAGCGCCCGGTCGGCCACGGAGTAGCCGGTGTCGGTCGCGAACCGCTTGGCCATCGCGCACTGCTGCGCCGCCCGCGCATCACCCCGGTCCAGCGCACGCGCAGCCTGGTGCACCAGAGCGCGCGCCGCAGTGAGCTCGGTCTCCATGTCGGCGAGCTCGAAGCGCAGACCCTGCGCGTCCAGCAGCCGTGAGCCGAAGGCCTCCCGGTCGGCGAGGTAGGCCATCGCGGAGTGCACCGCGCTGCGCGCTCCGCCCAGCGAGCAGGCGGCGATGCCGAGCCGCCCGCCGTTGAGGCCGTTCATGGCGATCCCGAAACCCTGGCCCTCGCCGCCGAGCATCCGCCCGGCCGGTACCCGTACCTGATCGAGGATCACCTGCCGCGTGGGCTGCGCGTTCCAGCCCATCTTGGTCTCGTTCTCACCGAAGGAGAGCCCGGGATCGTCGCGGTCGACGAGGAACGCGGAGATCCCCCGCGGCCCGTCCCCTCCGGTGCGCGCCATCACCACGTACACCTGCGAAGCACCCGCGCCGGAGATGAACTGCTTCACCCCGGTCAGCACATGCCCGTCACCGTCCCGCACCGCGCGGGTGCGCAGCGCCGCGGCGTCCGATCCTGCACCCGGTTCGGTCAGGCAGTAGCTGCCCAGGTCCTCCATGGCGCACAGCCGCGGCAGCCACCGCTCGCGCTGCTCCGCGTCCCCGTACCGGTCGATCATCCAGGCGACCATGTTGTGGATCGACAGATACCCGGCAACGGAGGGGCAGCCCGAGGCCAGCGCCTCGAAGATCAGCGCCCCGTCGGCCCGGCTCAGCCCGCTGCCGCCGCACTCTTCGCGTACGTACACGCCGCCGAGGCCCAGCCCCGCCGCCTTCCGCAGCACGTCCACCGGGAAGTGCTTCTCGCGGTCCCAGCGCACGGCGTGCGGCGCCAGGTGGTCCTGGGCGAAGTCGAGGGTGGTCTCCACCAGGGCCGTCTGGTCCTCGGTGAGCAGGGTGCCGGTCATGGCGCTCACCCCATCACCGGAATCGTGAAGCGCGCATCCTCCTTGGCACCCGAGGGCCAGCGCGAGGTGACGGTCTTGGTGCGGGTGCAGAAGCGAACGGCGTCGGTGCCGTGCTGGTTGAGATCCCCGAATCCGGAGCGCTTCCAGCCGCCGAAGGTGTGGTAGGCGACCGGCACCGGAATCGGCACGTTCACGCCGACCATGCCGGTGTGCACACGCCGGGCGAAGTCACGCGCGGTGTCGCCGTCGCGGGTGAAGACGGACACGCCGTTCCCGTAGGGGTGCTCGGTGGGCAGGCGCAGCGCCTCCTCGTAGTCGGCGGCCCGTACGACGCTCAGTACGGGGCCGAAGATCTCCTCCTGGTAGATCCGCATGCCGGGCGTGACCCGGTCGAAGAGCGAGGCGCCGGCGAAGAAGCCGCCCTCGTGCCCGGCGAGGCGGAAGTCCCTCCCGTCCACGACCAGTTCGGCGCCCTCCCGCACGCCCAGGTCGACATAGCCGCGCACCCGCTCCACGGCATCGGGCCCCACCAGCGGCCCGAAGTCCGCCTCGGGATCGTCGCCGCGGCCGACGCGCAGCCGCCCGATCCGCTCCGCGAGCCGCTCGACCAGCGCGTCGGCCGTACGCTCGCCCACCGGCACGGCGACGGACACCGCCATGCAGCGCTCCCCCGCCGAGCCGTAGCCGGCGCCGATCAGCGCGTCCACCGCCTGGTCGAGGTCCGCGTCGGGCATGACGACCAGGTGGTTCTTGGCGCCGCCGAAGCACTGCGCGCGCTTGCCGTGCGCGGCGGCCGTCGCGTAGATCCGCTCGGCGACGGCCGTGGAGCCGACGAAGCCCAGCGCCTCCACGCGCGGGTCCTCCAGGAGCGCGTCGACCGACTCCCTGCCGCCGTTGACCACGTTGAACACGCCCGGCGGCAGACCGGCCTCCAGGAAGAGCTCGGCGAGCCGCAGCGGGACCGAGGGAGCGCGCTCCGAGGGCTTGAGGATGAACGCGTTCCCGCAGGCCAGAGCGGGGGCGGCCTGCCACAGCGGAATCATCGCGGGGAAGTTGAACGGAGTGATCCCGGCGATCACGCCCAGCGGCGCGCGCAGCGAGTGCACGTCGATCCCGGCCCCGGCGTTGTCGGTGAACTCGCCCTTCGACAGGTGCGGGATGCCCGCGGCGAACTCCACCACCTCCAGGCCGCGTTGGAGGTCCCCGTGCGCGTCGGCGACCGTCTTGCCGTGCTCGGAGGAGAGCATCCTGGCCAGTGCGTCGCGCTCCTCCTCCACGAGCTGGAGGAAACGCAGCAGCACCCGCGCGCGGCGCTGCGGGTTCCAGGCGGCCCAGCCGGGCTGGGCAGCGGCGGCGTCGGCGATCACCGCGCGGGTCTCCCCGTCGTCGGCGAGCGGCACGCGGGCCTGGACCTCGCCGGTGTTGGGGTCGTACACGTCGCCGTAGGAGCCCGAGGTGCCCGGGCTGTGCTTGCCGGCGACGAAATGGGCCAGTTCCCGGACTTCACGTCCGGCCGAATCGGCGTAAGTGGGCATGCGTGTGGGGGCCATGCGTGTTTCTCCATCCTCGTGGACAACACGGAACACGAAGCCGCGGCCGGTATCCTGACTCCCGGATCAGTACGCGCTCCCCGGCCTTCCCGGACACGGCAACTGCCGTGCGCCGGTGGCCCGTTGGCGGAGAACACACTCCCCGGTCACAGTGGCGGGACCGTGCCGGATTCACACCGGCTTCCCTGACACCGCGGACGTGCAGCGACCATATAGTTGGACGTCCAAGTAAGTCCACCCCCGCCGGTCCGCCGGCCGGAATCCGCCGTTCCCCCGTGTGCGCGTGGCGCTGATCGCGCTCTTGTCGCCCTCCGGCCCAGCCGGTAGATGTCGGCTGAGCATCGCTTTCGCTCCGCTCTTTTTCATCCCGCGCCGTTTCGCTCTGCACCGCTTTCGCACCGCACCGCTTTCGTACCGCACCGCTTCTGCCGTCGTCCGAAGGGTTGTGCCGCATGGGCTCGTTCCGTCTCAGACCCGGCCTGCTCAGCGTGCCGCTGGCCGCGGCACTCGCGGGCGCGCTCGCCGCCGCGCCGGGCGCCACCGCGACACCCGCGCCGAACGGTCCCCCGCCCCACCCCGTACGGGACAGCGGCGAGGCCCCAACTCCCCTGCTGGGCAAGGCGAGTGCACACCCCGCCACCTCCCCCCGGATCACCCACTCCGGCGGCTATCCGCGCAAGACCGTCCTCACCCCGCCGCCCGCCGACCCCTCGGACAAGTCATCCAAGCTGGGCCTCGCCCCGTACCACTCACTCGCGCCCCGGCTGAACGCCCTGCAGAAGCTGGGCGAGCGCGTCAGCGTGGAGGTCGCAGGGCGCAGCGCGGGCGGGCACGAGCTGTATCTGGTCACCCTCACGGCGCCGGAGAGCCCCGCCGAGGCGCGGCGGCAGGAGCGGATGCGCGACCAGATCGAGAACGCGCCCGCGAAGGCCGCGGGGAACCCGCGCATCAAGGCCGGCTACAAGACCCCGGTGTTCATCAACAACAACATCCACGGCAACGAGTGGGAGGGCACCGACGCCGCGCTCAAGCTCATCGAGCGGATGGCGAAGGCGAAGGACCGGGGCACGGCCGGGCTGCTCGCGAAGCACCGCGTCTATCTGAACGTCACGGCCAACCCCGACGGCCGCATCGCGGGCACCCGCACCAATGCGAACGGCTTCGACCTCAACCGCGACTTCATCACCGCCTCGCAGCCGGAGAGCCGCGCGATCCGGCGCATCGCCGTCGACAAGCAGCCCGCGGTCATGCTCGACCTGCACGGATACGTCAACGGCACCCTGATCGAGCCGACCACTCCGCCGCACGGGGAGAACTACGAGTACGACCTGTTCCTCAAGAACGCCTACCGCAACGCGCTGGGCATGGAGAAGGCGGTCAACGGACTCGGCTACACCGAGCGCAAGGACGGGGTGAAGCCCGCCGTCATCCCCTTCCGCGACCAGAAGGAGGGGTGGGACGACTGGCCGCCCATATTCACCCCGCAGTACATGCCGTTCCAGGGCGCCGTCGCCTCGCACACCGTCGAGTTCCCGATGGCGGTCAACAACGCGGAGTACGAGAAGCTGCCGGTCAAGGAGCTGCGGCGGCGCTCGGCGATCAACACCGACATCGCGGGCGCGGCCATGCGCGCCACCCTCGACTACGCGCAGCGGCACCGCGCCGCGGTGCTCGCCGACCAGATCGAGACCTTCCGGCGTGCGGACGCGGGCGAGGCGCAGCGGCCGGTGTCGGAGAAGACCGTTCCGGGAGTGCCGGGCATCGGGCCCGAGGACGTCTACACGACCGACTTCCCGCGCGCCTACGTGATCCCGGCCGGCCACCGCCAGCGCTCGGCCGTGGCCGCTGCCCGTCTCGTCGACCACCTGGTGGCCAACGACGTGCGCGTGACCAGGGCCCGCGCGCCCTTCCGGCTCCAGGGCCGCGCGTACCCGGCGGGCTCGTACGTGGTCGACATGCACCAGCCCAAGCGCGGTCTCGCGAATGTGATGCTCGCCAAGGGGCGGGACATCAGCGGGGACGTGCAGCAGATGTACGACATCTCGGGCTGGAGCCTGGGGCTGCTGTGGGGCGCCACGGTGGACTCGGCGAAGAGCCAGGCGCCGCGCGTGCCGGTGCGCGCCGTGCGGAGTGCCGCGCCGGGCGGGAGCGTCGCGCCGGCCGGTGACCTCCGGCTGAGGCTCCAGGACCCCGCGGAGGTCGCGGCGCTCAACGCGCTGCTGGACCACGGGATCCGGGTACGCCGCGCCGCTGACGGGTCCGCGATCGTGCCGAACTCGGCGCGGGGGCTCGCCCGCGTGGTGGCGGAGCGCCACGGGGTGGAGTTCGGGGCCACGCGGGAGCGCGGCACCGGCGTCCTGCGCCGCACACGCATCGCGGCCGCGGCCTCGCCCGGCGAACTGTTCGCGCTGCGGGAGATGGGCTTCGAGGTCCGGCCCGTCTCAACGTCCGTGCTCAACAAGGGCTTTGACTGGTCGAAGGCCGACGCCCTGTACGTCTCCTCGGGCCTCGACCACGAGAAGCTGACCCCGGCAGCCCGCGCGGCCTTCGAGAAGAGCGGCGCCGGCGTGGTGGGCGGGGGCGCGCAGGGCGCCGCCTTCAACAAGGCGGCCGGGCTCCTGCCGGTGACCGCGGTCGGCGGCAACGGCACGTCGAACGGCGTGGTGCGGGTGGACAACGCGCGCGGCGGCATCACCGACGGAGCGCCCTCGCACGGGTTCGTCTACGCGCCGGGCTGGTTCACCGGCCTGGGCAAGGGCGTGCGCGCCGAGCAGGCGTACGCGACCGGGAATCCGCTGGTCTCCGGCCACTGGCGCGCCGCCGCCGAACGCGGAGGAGGCGGCCCGCGCGAGGCGGCGGGGCACGCCTCGGTGGTCTCGGGCACGTCCGGGGCGGGAGCCCCGGTGTCCCTGTTCGGCACCGAGCCGCTGTTCCGCGCGCACCCCAAGGGTCAGTACGCGCAGGTCGCGCGGGCCCTGCTGCGGCGCTGAGGCGCTGGGCTCTGCGCGGTCGACTCCCGTATGCCGGGGCCGGACTCTCGGGTCCGGCCCCGGCGCCGGCTCGGCGGGCTGCTCGCCCCGGTGGATTGTCAGTGCCCGCTGCGAGAGTGGCCGCATGGACGAAGAGGTCATCCCCATCCTTCGTGTCGAGGACGCCGCGGCGTCCGTCGACTGGTATGCACGGCTCGGCTTCTCCCCGGAGTGGGAGCACCGCTTCGCCCCGGGCCTCCCCGCGTTCGTCGAAGTCGCGCGGGGCGGGGTGCGGTTGTTCCTGTCCGAGCACACGGGCGACGCGCGGCCCGACACGCTCGTCTATCTCCGGGTGCGCGATGTGGACTCCATAGCCGAGGAGTTCGGCGTGCAGCCCGAGGACGCGCCGTGGGCGCGCGAGCTGGAGCTGCGCGATCCCGACGGCAACAGGCTCCGGATCGGCACGCCTTCGGACTGAGGACGGCCGCCGCTCACGCCCCCACCACCTGCATCGCCACCGCCGCGACGATCGTCAGCACGGCCAGGGCCAGCAGCGCCGTGCGCGCCCAGCCCACCCACCGCGGCAGCGGATCGCCCTCCGCGTCATACCGGTCCAAGAAGCCTCGAAACCTCAGGCAGTACCCGTCCCGATACCGCGAACCCACCGTCAAGGAGCGCTCCCCGGCGTCTGCCAGTCACCGGTTCCGTCACCGCGAGTCCGTACGCCAGGCGAGGTCGCCGGACCCGCACCCACACGACCCGGGCGCCGGGGAGCGCGCCGGGCTGTTCAACGCGGCCGGTGCAGAAAGGTTGCGGCAGAGGGGAGAGTTCAACCCGCGTTCACTCGGGGCAAGTTGGGCACGCCTGTCCGGTCGCCGGTCGCAGGGCCCGGTTTCGCGGCCTCTCCGACCGTGACCCGGCGTCGGTGCGTCGGTGCCTCAGTGCGTCGGTGCCTCAGTGCGTCAGCGCGTCTGGGCCTCAGCGCGTCTGGGCCTCAGTGCGCGGCGGTGATCTGTGTGCGGGACGTGAAGCCCAGCTTGTTGAGGATGTGCTCCACGTGCGCGTCCACGGTGCGCTTGGAGACCACGAGCCGTTCGGCGATCTCGCGGTTGGTCAGTCCCTGGGCCACCAGCGCGGCCACTTCGCGCTCGCGCCGGGTGAGGCCGCCGGGCCGCACGGGGGCGCGGTCGCGCGACTGCCGCGCAGCGGGGCCCTTCTCGCCCCGGACCGCCGCGCCCCGGTGCGGCTCGGGCAGCACGTCCCTGTCCTCGGCCGCGTACGCCACCGCCCGCGCGGTGTCCAGGGCCGCGCCCCGCGCGTGCAGCGCCTCGTACTCCGTACTGCCCAGCGCGGCGCGCACCGCTTCGGCCGCCGCGCGCTGCTGCGCCACCAGGATCTCCATGTCGAAGAGCGTGCAGCCGACCTTCTCCCAGAGTGTGTGGGCCGCGCCCAGCAGCCACGCGGCCCGCTCGCAACGCCCCGACTCGGCCGCCGACCAGGCCAGCAGCTCCAGCGCGATGCCGCTGCCGAGCCGGTCGTCCACGCGCTGCTTGAGGACCAGCGCCTCGCGCCCGAGCCGGTCGCGTTCCCCCGCCAGGTCCGCCGCGACCGCCGCGACCCGTGGGTACGCGGCGGCGAGCGCGGCGATGGCTTCGGGGTCGTTGCGGGACTGCCAGAGCGCCAACTGCCGGTAGAGCAGGCAGTATCCGCGGGTCCAGCACTCCCCCGGTACGGAGGCCAGCGCCTCCAGCGCCTCGCCCGACACCCGCCACGCGTGGGCCGCGTCACCGGACAGCGCGGCGCCGAAGGTCTGCTCGAAGGCGGCGACCGCGAGCCCGTCGGTGTCGCCGAGCGCGCGGAAGCGGCGGCGCGCCTCGTCCAGGTCACGGTGTGCCGCGGCCAGTTCGAGGCGGACCATCGCCAGGCAGCCCCGGTACTGCACCGCGTAGGCCGCACCGCGTTCGTCGCCCAGCCGCTCCGCCGTCTCCAGCGCCTCGCGCAACGGCGGCGCGGCCTCCTCGTACCGTCCGAGGATCATCAGCATCCAGCCGAGCCGGTGCAGCGCCTCGACCCGTTCCGGGCACTCCTGCGGCACGGCGTCCAGGCCCTCGCGCAGCCAGCGCGCCCCCTCGCGGAAGTGCCCGGCGGTGACCCAGTGGGTCCACAGCCGTGTGGCGAGGGCGAGGCCGCGCAGTGCCAGACCGCGGTCGCCCGGAGCGGGTGCGGGGTCGGCCGGGGCCGGCACGGGGGTGGGCTGCGCGAGCGCGTACTGCAGCGCGACGCGGAAGTCCTGCACCCGCCGCCCGAGGTGCCGCAGCCTGTCCGCCTGCTCGTCGCTGTGGAACGGGCTGTCGGCGCGCTCCGCCAGCGCCTCCAGATGGGCCAGGTGCTGGCGCCTGAAGGTGTCCTCCTCGCCGCTCGCCGCCAGGCGCTCGGCCCCGTACTCGCGCAGCGTGTCCAGCAGCCGGTAGCGGGCAGGGGCATCGTCGATGCGCAGCACCACGGACTTGTCGATCAGTCCGATGAGGGGGTCGAGCACGTCCTCGCCGGGGAGTTCGCCGCCGCCGCACACCTCCTCGGCGGCCCGCGCGTCGAAGTCCCCGGCGAACACCGACAGCCGCCGCCACAGCACCTGCTCCTGGGGCGTGCACAGCTCGTGGCTCCAGTCGAGGGTCGCGCGCAGGGTGCGGTGGTGCTCGGGCACCGCGGCGCGCCGCCCGCCGGTCAGCGCCTGGAGCCTGCCGCGCAGCCGGGCGGCGAGCTCGCCGAGGGACAGGGCCCGCAGGCGTACGACGGCGAGCTCGACCGCCAGGGGCATGCCCTCGACCCAGCGGCAGACGGCGATCACGTCGTCCCGGTTGTCCTCGGTGAGCGTGAAGCCCGGCACCACGGCGGCGGCACGCTCGGCGAAGAGCCGCACCGCCTCGTCGTCGGTGGGCAGCGGCGCGATCGGCCAGACGAACTCGCCCGGCGTGTCCAGCGGTTGGCGGCTCGTGGCCAGCACCGTGACGCCCGGCGCCTTGCGCAGCACCAGGTCGGCGAGCATCGCGCAGGCGTCGAGCAGGTGCTCGCAGGTGTCGAGCACCAGCAGCAGCCGCTTGTCGGTCAGATAGGTGACGAGGAGGGTGACCGGATCGCGCTCGCCGTGCTCGGACAGGCCGAGAGCGGCGGCCACGGTGTGCGGGAGCAGCACCGGGTCGCGCAGCGAGGAGAGCTCGATGAAGCAGATGCCGTCGGGGTAGCGGGGCAGCGCCGTACGCGCGGCGCGCAGGGCGAGGCGGGTCTTGCCGACACCCGCGGGGCCGGTGAGCGAGACCAGCCGGGCCTTGCCCAACAGGGCGCCGACCTCCTGCAGTTCGCGCTCCCTGCCGACGAACCCGGTGACCTCCAGCGGCAGTTCACCCGCTCGCACCGTGCCATACCCCGACATCATGATGTGCCAGCCCCCTCCGCGTACCGTGCGCCCGAGTGGGCATCCCTACGCTACGCGGGATGGCGGACGGCGGCTGCGGCTTCGAGCCGGTCCCTGCGCCTTCTCCGTACGCGGAAGGCGGGACCTGCGAAGCCAAGGGGACGGCGTATCCGCGGGCGTGCGGCGCTCACGGGGCTACGGCTTCCGGCTCACCTCTCGGGCAGCGACCAGGTCAGGCAGCGCCTCAGGAACTCCCGTTCCTCGCCCAGCTCGCGCAGGTGCCTGCGCCCGTACGCGCGGGGGATCCAGGGCATGGCGTACAGGACGCCGCCAGGGTCGCCCGGCACGATGAGGGCCTGCTGTTCCAGTCCGCCGAAGGCCACTGCCAGTACGTCGGCCGGCAGCCGCTCGTCGGCGCAGACCTGCACCGCGTCCTTGAAGTCGAAGGAGCCGGGGAAGACCGTGCAGCGCGCCCACAGCAGACGCTCGCCGCCGGAGCACAGCCGGAAGGTCGCCAGCAGGCAGTCCCGCAAGGTGCGTTGGCGTTCGGGCAGGCCGGGAACGGTGAGATCGAGCAGCGACGGCACCTCGCCGTGCCCCTCCCCTCCCCCGGCCGCCGCGCAGCGCGCGCTCTCCATCCGCGAGACCCGGTCGAGGACTTCGGCCGGCGAATGGCGTACGAGCTGGCCCGCGGCGATGTGCACGGCGAGCGGCAGTCCGTCGAGGAACACGCAGATCTGGCGTGCCGTCCTGAGGGTGGCGGGCCGCGGGGCGCCCCACCGCCGGGCGCCGGTCTGGAACAGCCGGATGGCGTCCTCGGCGGACAGCGGACCCAGCCGGTAGTGGGCCGAACCGGTCACCGCTCTGCGGCTGGTGGCCAGGATGCGCAGTCCCGGGTGTGCGTCCAGGAGCCGGGGCAGGGCCTTGGCGCAGGGCTCGGCCAGATACTCGCAGGTGTCCACGACCAGCAGCGCGGGGCCGCTGCCCAGCCCGCCGGGGGCTCCGCGCGCGCCCGCGCCGTCCGGCAACACCTCGCCCGCGCCCTCGGGTTGGGCTCCGGCGGCTGGGGTCCCGTCGGCCCGTGACGCATCGGCTCGGGCTTCGGCGGGTCGGGCTCCGGGGGCCCGGTCATCGTCGGCTCGGTCTCCGGCCACGCTGTCTCCGGCCGCCCGGCCTCCGCCCGAGGAGCCGAGGCGGCGCAGGGCGCGGTGCAGGTGCCGGGGCAGCGCGTCCGCGTCCGTCAGGTGGGCCAGGTCGATCCGGGTCGCGGCAGGCCAGCGCCCCGGGACCGTGCGGCGCACCAGTTCCGTGCCGAGCGCGGTCTTGCCCACTCCTCCCGGGCCCGTGACCGTGACCAGGCGTTCGGCCAGCAGCAGGTCGCCGACCTCGGACAGCGCCTGCTCCCTGCCGACCAGCGCGACCGGCCGAGGGTTCCCCGCGCCGTGCATGCTCCCGCCTCCAGCCGTTCTCCGCGCACGTGCCGACCACGTGTGCGGAAGGCTCCAGCGTGCGTCACGGAGCACCGGTCAGACATCGGTATCCGCCCCCTGACCGGTATACCTCGGTACACCCAACTGCCGCTCTCCTGGCCGGAATCCTCCGCGCGCCTGCACCCCGCACGCGCGCCCCGGCATTTTTTCCGGAGCCTTGACGGAAATCGGCGCGCCTTCGCATGCTGTACGCCATGCCCCGGCGCGGGGCGGCTCCGCGGCGCAGGCCCGCGGCCTCGGGCAGCGGTTCCAGGGGCGGTTCGCCGCGCCGCGTGGCCTGCCGGGGGCGGCTCCGGGCGGCGGTTCTGGGCGGCGGTTCGGCAAGGACGCCGGTCCGTCCGTGGCGGTGGCCGCGTCACGGGTCACCTCGGCCACGGCGGTCCCGTACCGTCCCGGTCAGCCGGTGGCTTCCCTTCCGCAACTCCGCGCACGCTCACGCCGTCCCTACCAGGACGGGGGCGTGGTGCTCCACGACGTAGCGATGACGAAGGACGTGAGTGATGACCGACTCCGAGAACCGGACCCGTCTCGGCCGCCGATCCCTGCTGGCCGGCGTCGCCGGTTCCCTGGGAGCCGTGGCGGGCCTCTCCGCCTGTGGTACCGGGACGAGCTCCGCCTCCACGGAGAACACCGCCACGCAGAACACCGCGGCCGAGCAGGACGCGCCGCCCGGCGGGTTCCCCGACAACCGGCCCGAGCTCGAGCCGTACGGCCTGGCGGACACCGACAAGGACCTGTGGCCGCGCGAGGACAACTCCTTCGTCCTGCCCCTCGAACTGCGCCCGCGCGACAGGGAACTGGGCCGCGTGTGGATGCGCGACACCTACGTCAACTGCTTCATGGTGGACGGCAAGCCGCTGTACGTGGCGACCGGCACCACCCGTGTGCCCAAGCTCGACGGGGCGGCGCCCTGGAACGACGGCATCTTCCTGTGGACGGCGCGCTCCCTGCGCGGCCCGTGGAAGCTGGCCGACACCTCCCGCATCCGCCCCGACGGGGAGCGCGGCAAGGTGTGGTCGCCGGAGTTCGTGAACGAGAACAAGCCGGGCCGCACGGTCGTCGCGCCGTGGCAGGAGTACTGGCACGACGAGGAGTTCGGCAAGCGCGGCGAGGCGTGGGCCCCCGAGGTGCACTACTTCCGCGGGCGCTGGTACATCGTGGCGTGCATGGGCGACCACTCCCGGAAGGTCGGCTCGTTCGTACTGGTCAGCGAGCGCGGCGTGGAGGGCCCGTACCGGGTGATCAAGGGCAATCTGGAGAAGCCCTTCGGCGAGCCCCTGCCCGGCGGCCCCGACGTCGTGAAGCCGGGCGCGTACTTCCACATCGACGGCAGCATCTACACCGAGAACGACGACGCGTGGCTGGTGCTGCACAACGACCTGTACGCGAAGTTCCGCAAGGACATGGAGGACATCGAGCCCACGACCGGCCTGCCCGCCTTCCGGCAGACCCCATACAAGCCCGAGCCGTATCTGGAGGGCGCGTACGTCTTCAAGCACGGCGGCAAGTACTTCCTGGTGCAGGCCGCCTGGGACTGCACCTCCAAGAATCCCGACGGCGGCACCCGCTATGCCTACGACCCGGCGGACAAGGAGCACAAGCAGTACCAGTACGACGCGATCGTCGCCGTCTCCGACCGCTTCGAGGGCCCGTACTCCAAGCGGTGGACGGCGGGCGTGGGCGCCGGGCACAACAACTTCTTCAAGGACCACAAGGGCGGCCTGTGGGCCACCTTCTTCCGCAACCCGGCCCAGGGCTACTGGGCCGACCCCTCCCGCAAGAAGGACGCAGCCGTGGCCGGCGTCGTCCAACTGGAGTGGACGGGCCCGCAGGGCAACCGGCTGTACGTGAAGCGGCGGGGGTGAACGGGCGTGGCGTGCACCGTAGTTGACGGGCACGCCCGCAGGCAGGGCCGCGGCGCTTCGTCGGCGTCGCGGCCCTCGTCGCGTGCTCGGTCCTCGCCATGTGCGCGACCCGTGCGCTCGCCCCTCACCGCGAGATCAGCGCGATGGACGCCGCGGCGCACAGCAGTCCCGCCGTCTGTGCCCTGGTCAGGCGCTCGCGCAGGAAGATCACGCCGAGCAGCACGGGGAGGGCCGGATACAGCGAGGTGAGCACCACGGCCAGGGAGAGCAACTGCTCCCGCGTGGCGAGGGTGTAGAGCGTGATGGCCAGGGTGCCCAGCGCACCGGCGCCCGCCGACAGCCAGGCCAGGGTGGGCGACAGCCGTACGCGTCCCGTGCTGAGGGCGAGGAGGGGCAGCAGTGCCAGTACCGAAACCACCCTGCTGAGCACCAGCGGCCACAGGCCCGCCTCGGGTCCCGTACGGCCCAGCGCGATGAACTGCAGCGCGAAGCCGAGGCCCGCGATCAGCGCGTCGCCGGCGCCGGACGCCGTACGCCCGCCACCCGCCGGGGAGTTGGTCCCTGCCGGGGAGTCGGCCCCCGGCAGGGGTTCGGCTCCCACCTGGGAGTTCGCGTCCGCGTCGGCCTCGCGGGAGCGGGAGACCAGCCACAGCGCGAACGGCGCGCAGGCGATGCCGCACCAGGCGAGCCATCCGGGCCGGTCGCCCAGCAGGGCCACGCCGACGAGCACCGGAAGGGTCACCGCCGCGACGTCGCTCAGCGGCACGACCACGCTGAAGCGCCCGCGCGACATGGCGCGGTAGAGGAAGCCCACGCCGATTCCGGTGCCGACGCCGGAGAGCGCGCCCCAGGCCAGCGCCTCCGGGCCTACGTCGCGGCCGGGGTCGAGCGGCGTGAGGGCGAGGATCAGGGCGGTGCCGCCGAGCTGCCCGGCGAGGGCCACGGCGGTGCTGGAGGCGCGGCGCGAGAGCAGCCCGTTGAAGAAGTGGGCCAGCCCGAAGCACAGCGCCGAGAGCAGGGCCAGGGCATCAGCGGACATGAGGGCAGGGAAACATGCACGCGTGGTTCAACGCGCCCCCTCGGTACCGCAGTGTCGCCTCAATCCCGCAACATCGCCTCAGCAGCACAGCATCGCCCCAGTACCGCAGCATCGCCCCAGTACCGCAGCATCGCCTCAGTACCGCAGCGTCGCCGCGATCCCGTCCGTGCACCGCGTCGGCGGCAGGATCTCGGTGAACGAGGAGCCGCCCAGCACCGCCGAGCGGAACAGCAGCGTGCGCGCCGGCGCCTCGAACACGGTGGGGTCCTCGCCGAACGCGGCCGGATCGCTGCCCAGCACCAGGGGCTCGCGCCGCGACGCGTACAGCGTGACCTCGCCCGCCTCGTCCTCGCCGTCCAGGAACAGGGTCTCCACCCGCCCCTCGGACAGCGCCTCCTTCACGGCCGGGAGCCCCTGGAGTGCCTGCTCACCGGCCAGGTGCTCCTCCAGCCCGCGCAGCACCCGCGCGTGCCGGTCCGCCATCACCTCGCGCAGCGCGGCGTCGGCGCTCTCCCGCAGGGCCGCGCGTGCCTGCACGTCGGTGCGCCCGCCGCCGATGTGCTCCAGCGGCGGGACGGCGGGACCTGCCAGGTGCTCCCGCAGCAGGCCCATGGCCTTGGGGTCGCCGGCCACGAGGATCACCGCGGCGTCCACCGCGTCGGCTGCGGCGCGTACCTCTTCGGCTGCCTGCCCCGTGTTCTCGTCCCACAGGTTCTCGGTGCGCCGGTGGTAGGACGCCTGCGCCTCGGCTCCGCCCTTGACCCGGGTGATGTGCAGGGTGCTGCCGTTGAAGGTGCGCCGGAAGGCCGGTTCGTGGGCGGCAGCGGGATAGGCGTCCACGTCGGCGCCCTCGCGGTCCACCGCGACGACGACGTGCGGCACCTGGTGGTCGCGGTCGAAGGCCAGCGGCAGCGGATCGGGCACGGGCAGCCGCCGGGCCAGGTCGGAGGGCGGGGGCTCGGCCATCGTGTACGCGCCGAGCAGCCGCCCGTTCGCGGCGAACAGCGCCTCGCCCTGCGGTCCCGGGAGGTCGCCCACGCCGCCGACCGCCTCGCCCACCGCGTCGAGCGTGGCCTCGTCGGCGCCCTGCTCGGCGAGCGAGCGCCGCAGCGTCTTCCAGCGGGTCTCGATCTGCCGCTCGGCGTCGGCCACGGCCCGCGTGGTGTCCAGACACACCGAGACGACGAACCCGTCGCCCTCGCCTTCGCCCTCGTAAAGCGGCCGTACGTAGTCCAGATCCATGCCTAACCGGGGCGGGGGCGCCCCTGCCCTTCCCTCTGGAACCCAGCAGAACGAACCCAGCAAGCGTCGCATAACGGACACCACCCGGCACGGCTGGAGCCCCCGCCGCTTCATACGGGGACTGCCCGCACCCTCATCCCGTGCCCGGGGGCAGCGATCCGTCTGTCCACCCGTCGATGCGGGCGAGTACATGGTCCACGTGCGGGCGCACCTGTGACCGCAGCTCGTCGCTCCATTCCTCGTCCGCGTAATGGCAGTTGAGGTAGAGGTCCCGCGCGTGCTCCAGTACGGGGCGGTGCTCGGCGGGGAGCTGGGCGAGCGCCCATTCCGCGGCCGCGTCCTTGGCGCGGATCTCGCCGGTGGCCAGCGTGGTCCAGACGCGGGCGAGGGTGAGCAGCACGTTGCGGGTGTCGCCGTGCAGGTCCTCGAGGAGTTCCGGCACGCCGGCCACGCTTGCGCGTACGAGGTCGGCGTGCGGCACCGGATCGAGTACGTCGGCGGGAGGCGGTCCAACCAGCGCGTGGTCGCCGGCCAGCGCCATGGTGATCAGCAGGGCCAGGTCGGGCATCGGCGCTGGGCGCGGCGACGCGTCCGTGCTCAGCTCCTCGCGCATCCACTCCCCGTAGAGGAAGTCGCAGGCGGGCGGGCAGCGCCAGGGGCGGACCTCGGACTGGACGACGACGGCGAGTTCGACGGGCCGCACCTCGGCCGTGAGGCCGGAGATCTCCAGCAGCCCCGCGAGGAGTTCCCGCCGCCTCGGTTCGTCCAGGCTGCTCCGTACGACGGCCAGAACGTCCAGGTCACTGGCCGGTTGGAGCCCGCCGCGCACGGCAGAGCCGTGCAGATAGGCGCCGACGAGTTCCTGTCCGAGCACGCTGCGGAGGAGGGAGACGGTCTCGCGAAGTTGATCCATCGGCCCAGTGTCGGGGAGCGGCGGGCGGGGTGGCACGCGCATTCCGCGGCCGCGGAGAACGCGCCGCCACGGAGAACGCGCGTTCTCACCCCGCGATCAGATGCCTGCCCCGGTCAGACGCCCGCTCCGGTCAGACGCCCGCCCCGATCAGGTGCCCGTCGTACCCCGCCGCGACGAGCGACCGGTACGCGGCGCGCACCTCCCCCGGCACGTACTGCGCCACGGCGAAGCCGCGCTTCGGGTACTCCAGCACCCGCTGGAGATCACCCACGAGCGTGTCGAGAACCAGCCTCTCGTCGCCGATGCCCTTGACGTACTCGGCGAACTCCACGCGCTGCGAAGCGCAGACGGGCTCGACCCCGGGCCACAGCTTGCGGGCCGTGGCGAAGGCGCGGCGCTCCATGTACGGCTTGGTGACCAGCAGGACGGTGCGGGGCGCGCGGCCGCGGCCTTCGAGGAGCGCGCGGGAGAAGGCGATGTTCTCGCCGGTGTTGGCGGCCCGCGGCTCGGTCAGGATCGCCGCGTCGGGAACGCCGAGCCGCAGGGCCTCCTCGCGGTAGTGGACGGCCTCGCCGCGCGGGAAGCGGTCGACGGTGCCGGGGCTGTTGCCGCCGGTGAACACCAGGGTGGGGAACAGCCCGGCGTGGTAGAGCCCGGCAGCACAGGAGGCCACGCCCAGGTCGTGGCTCCCCAGCGCGATCGCCGCGTCCGCCGCGCGCGGCCGGTGCCGCATCCGCTGGAAGTCCCAGAGCAGGGCGGCCAGTCGCCGGTGCTCCTCGGTGATGCGGGGCCGCACGTCCGTCACGGGTGCCTCCTGTCGCTCGCCCGCACGCTGTCGCACAGCACCGGATGCTGACAGGAGGCACCCCGCGAGAACACCCCGCCCGACGGGAACGCCGTGCAACAAGCGTCACGAAAGGCCGGTCACGAGAGGCCGGCCCTCAGCGGGCTCCCGTCCGACGGACCCTCACGCGTCGATCCCCCGCCAACGCCCGTTCTCCACCGTCCCCACCTGCTGGTCGGCGAAGTGGACTCCGAAACCCAGCACTCCCTCGCCCGACAGGTGCTCCACCAGCCGCCGCCGGGAACGCTCGGCCGCCTCGCGGTCGCCGTCGAGCAGGACCTCCCAGTCGGGGTGCCGGACCTGCACCGGCGAATGCATCGCGTCGCCGAAGGCCACCACCGAGCGGCCGTCGCCGGTGTCGAGGATCCAGGCCGTGTGGCCGGGTGTGTGGCCGCTGAGGGCCCAGGCCCGGACGCCGTCGGCGATCTCTGCGCCGTCGGGTACGCAGGTGACCCGCTCCTTCCCTCCGGCCAGCGGCTCGGGCGGCTCCCCCTCGCCGAGCAGCCAGCGCGCGTTCGGGAACAGGCTGTCCTCGCCCTCGGTCGCGTCGGGGCGCGCCCACCCGCTGTGGTCGGGGTGGAGGTGGGTGAAGGCCACCGCGTCCACCTCGGCCGGGTCGACGCCCAGCTTCTCCAGGGCCGCCGGCAGATGCCGCACATGCGCGTAGGAGTGCTGGAAAGGCGCGGGCTCCTCGCCCGAAACACTGCCGTGACCTGCGTCGATGAGCAGCCGCGTGGAACCGCGTTCGACGAGCAGCGCGCCGCAGCCCATGGCCAGATGGCCCGCTTCCGTCAGATGGCGGCGGTGCGGCTCCCAGTCCTCCGGCCCGGTGCCCGGGTAGACCCGCTCCGGGAGCATCGCGATGCCGGAGTCCGGAAGGTAACTCAGCGTCAGCTCGCCGAGGGTGCGCGTCCACGCACCCGGCAGCCGCGTCTCCGGGGTGTCGCCCAGCCGGCCGGCCGCTCCCGACTGCCCTTGGGCGAAGCCCTGTTCACTCGTCACTGCGAGGTACTTCCTCTCTGCTCTGGTCTGCGCTGTGCTGCACTTCTCTGCACCGCTCTGCGCCGCTCTGCACTCCGACGTGCTGCTGCCTCTTTGCGTACGTACGGAAGACGGCTCACGCCGCGCGGCCCGCACGCGGCCCCCGCGCCGTCACGGCGTGATCACCCGCACCGGCTCCCCCGCCGCGTACGCGAGGACGTCCTCCAGCGCGTCGCCGTAGAAGACCTCGTAGCTGCGCCCGGTGACATAGCCCAGGTGCGGGGTGAGGACCGTGCGCGGCGCGCTGCGCCAGGGCGAGTCGGCCGGCAGCGGCTCGGTGCCGAACACGTCGAGCCCGGCCCCGCCGAGCCGCCCGGCGTGCAGCGCCTCCAGCAGCGCCTGCTCGTCGACGATCGGCCCGCGCGAGGTGTTGACCAGCAGCGCGTCGGGGCGCATGAGCGCGAGTTCCTCGCGGCCGATCAGGCCGGTGCTGCGCTCCGAGAGCTTGAGGTGAATGGAGACCACATCGGAGCTGGTCAGCAGCTCGCGCTGGCTCACGGGCGTGACGCCCTGACTGCGCGCGTGCTCGGGGTCGAGGTTGGCGCTCCAGGCCACCACGTCCATGCCGAAGGCGAGCCCGATCTTCGCCACGCTGCTGCCGATGCCGCCCAGGCCCACGAGGCCGAGCCGGGCCCCGTACAGGTCACGCCCGATCGTGTGCTGCCAGCCGCCGTCGCGCACCGCGGCGTCCTCGGCGGGCAGCGAGCGCGCGACGGCGTGGATGAGGGCCCAGGTCAGCTCGGCGGTCGGGGTCAGACCCGCGCCCCGGGTGCCGCAGACGAGCACGCCCCGGCGCTCGGCCGCCGCCACGTCGATGGCGGCGTTGCCCGGGCCCGTGGTGACCAGCAGGCGCAGGTTGGGGAGCTTGCCGAGCACCTCGGCGGGGAACGCGGTGCGCTCCCGCATGGCCACGACGACGTCGAACGGCTCCAGCGCCGCGATCACCGCCTCGGGCCCGCCGAACGGCTCGGTGAACACCGTCGGCCGTACGCCGTCCGGCAGGGCGCTCCAGTCGGCGTACCGGTGCGCGACCTGCTGGTAGTCGTCCAGAATCGCCACGCGGCGGATCTCGGGCATGAATGCTCTCCTTCAGGGACGGGGTCCCGAAGCGTTGCTTTCGCTGACGTTGATCGTCAACGCGGGGCCGGGGCCGGTGATTCCGGAGCGGGTGCCTCCACGGGTGGTCCCGGTCCGTGCGGGGAAGACATGGCCGCATGTCCTCCTCCGCCCGTGTCGTGATCGTCGGCGGCGGCGTGATGGGCGTCAGCACCGCCTTTCACCTGGCCGAGGCCGGAGTGCGCGACATCGTCCTCGTCGAACGCGGCGAGCTCGGCCACGGCAGCTCGGCCAAGCCCATCGGCGGGGTGCGCGCCCAGTTCTCCGACCCGCTCAACATCGAGCTGGGCCACCGCAGTCTGCGCGCCTTCCACGCCTTCCCCACCCGCCCCGGCGCGGACATCGGGCTCGACACGGTCGGCTACCTCTTCCTCCTCACCGACGAGGAGCAGCGGGCGGAGTTCGAGCACGCCGTCGCCGTGCAGAACGGCCTCGGCGTCCCGAGCCGGATGATCACTCCGGCCGAGGCCGGGAGCCTGTGCCCCTACGTACGCACCGAGGGCCTGACGGCGGCCGCGTACTCCCCCGCCGACGGCCACGCCCGCCCCGCCCTCGTCGTGCGCGGCTACGCGCGGGCCGCGGCCGAAGCGGGCGTCACCCTGGCCACCGGGACGGACGTGACCGGTTTCGACACGAGCGGCGCGCGCGTGACCGGGGTGCACACCAGCCGCGGCCACCTGACCTGCGAAACCGTCATCTGCACGGCGGGAGCGTGGTCGGGGCTGATCGGCGACATGCTCGGCCTCGACCTGCCCGTACGGCCCGTGCGCCGCCAACTCGCCTTCACCGCCCCGCTGTCGCCGCCCGCGCCCCGCATCCCGTTCACCATCGACTTCGCGTCCAGCGCCTACTTCCACAACAGCGACGACGGGCTGCTGTTCGGCCTGGCCGACCCGGCGGAACCGGAGGGCTTCGACACCACCTGGACGCCCGGCTGGCTGCCTCTCTTCCGCGAGGCCGTGCGGCACCGCGCGCCCGAGCTGGCCGGGATGGAGACGGCGGGCGGCTGGGCGGGCCTGTACGAGGTCACGCCGGACCACAACGCGCTGATCGGCCGCTCGGGAGAGCTGGTCAACCTCCTGTACGCCACCGGGTTCTCCGGCCACGGCTTCCTCCAGGCGCCCGCGGTGGGCGAGGTGCTGCGCGACCTGTATCTGGAGCGCGAGCCCTTCGCCGACCTCACGCCACTGAGCGCCGACCGCTTCCGTACGGGGTCGGCGAAACGGCCCGAGGCGCACGTCGTGTGAGGCGCGCGGGGCGTGTGATCCGGGCGGCGTGTGCCCCCGCGTGCCACGGGGTGTCCGTGTGGTCCGGCTTCCGCGCGCGTGTCGCCGGAGAGCTCCGGCCCGGCGGCGTACCGGAATGTTCCGCTGGTCGCGATGATGTGACGCGCGGCGGATCATGTGGGCCGCGGCGGCCGAAGGCCCGGCGCCCGCCCCGCACTTGAGGACACCCGCCACACCCGCTACGTGAGGAGCAGCATGACAACGGACGCCCTCCCCGGCACCGACGACCTGCGCACCCGTGCCAGGACCGCCCTCGACGCGATCGGCGTCGCCCTGCCCGAGGGCGGTGACCTCGCCGCGCGCACCCCCATCACCGGGGACGACCTCTTCGGGCTCAGGGCCGGTACGCCGGAGGAGGCCGGGGCCGCCGTGGCCGAGGCGCACGCCGCGTTCCCCGGCTGGCGCGATACGCCGGCGCCGCAGCGCGGCGAACTCGTACGCAGCCTGGGCGACCTGCTGCGCACCCACCAGGAGGACCTGGCCGAACTCGTCACCGTCGAGGCGGGCAAGATCCGCTCGGAGGCGCTCGGCGAGGTACGGGAGATGATCGACATCTGCGATTTCGCGGTCGGCCTCTCCCGGCAGCTCTACGGCCGCACCATCGCCTCCGAACGTCCCGGCCACCGCCTCGCCGAGACCTGGCACCCGCTCGGCGTGGTAGGCGTCGTCTCCGCCTTCAACTTCCCCTGCGCGGTGTGGTCCTGGAACACGGCCGTCGCCCTGGTCTGCGGCGACACCGTGGTCTGGAAGCCCTCCGAGCTGACCCCGCTCATCTCGCTGGCCTGCGCCCGGCTGCTGGAGCGCGCCGCCGAGGACGTGGGCGCTCCGCACGCGGTGCACCGGCTGCTGCTCGGCGACCGCGCGGTGGGCGAACGGCTCGTGGACGACCCCCGGGTCGCGCTGGTCAGCGCCACGGGCTCGACCCGCATGGGCCGTGAGGTGGGGCCGCGCGTGGCGGCGCGCCTGGGCCGCAGCCTGCTCGAACTGGGCGGCAACAACGCGGCGGTCGTCGCCCCTTCGGCCGACCTCGACCTCGCGGTGCAGGGCATCGTCTTCGCCGCGGCCGGCACGGCAGGGCAGCGGTGTACGACGCTGCGCCGGCTCATCGTGCACCGCGACATCGCCGAGACCGTCGTGGAGCGCCTCACCGCCGCGTACCGCAAGCTGCCCGTCGGCGATCCGTCCCGGGAAGGCACGCTGGTCGGCCCGCTGATCTCGCCCGCGGCGCTGGAGCGGATGAACGCGGCGCTCGACCGGGTACGGGCCGAGGGCGGCGAGGTCCTGGCGGGCGGCAACCGCCGCCTGGCGGAACAGGCTCCCGGGGCGGCCTATGTGGAACCCGCGCTCGTCCGCGTCCCCGAACAGAGCGACACCGTGCGCGAGGAGACCTTCGCGCCGATCCTCTACGTGCTCACCTACGACACCTTCGAGGAGGCCGTCGCGCTGCACAACGGCGTGGCGCAGGGCCTCTCTTCCAGCATCTTCACCCGTGACCAGCGGGAGGCCGAGCTGTTCCTGTCCTCGGCGGGCTCCGACTGCGGCATCGCCAACGTCAACATCGGCACCTCGGGCGCGGAGATCGGCGGCGCGTTCGGCGGCGAGAAGGACACGGGCGGCGGACGCGAGTCCGGCTCCGACGCCTGGAAGTCCTACATGCGCCGAGCCACCAACACGGTCAACTACTCCAGCGAACTCTCCCTGGCCCAAAACGTCAGCTTCCTGTGAGAAGCCGGTAGTTGGGCCTGCCTCATCCCCCGGCTTCCGCGCCGCCTACGCTTCCGGCATGGACGAGAGAACGCACGTTCTGCGGATCAGACCGGGCGGCCCTGACGACGTACAGCCCGTGCTGCACATGCTGGACGCCGCCGTGGCCTGGATGAACGCGCGCGGCAACACCGAGCAGTGGGGCACGGTCCCGTACTCGCGAAGGCCCGGCGGAGTGGAACGGGTCGAGCGCTACATGACAGAGAACGCCCCGTACCTCGCCGAGTCGGACGGCCACCCCGTCGGCGTCCTGGTCCTCGACAGCGGCCCCAGCCCGTAGCTGCCGGTCGAACCGGCCGGGGAGCCCGAACGGTACGTCCGGCTGCTGGTCACCGACCGCCGGTACGCGGGCCGGGGCATCGGCGCCGCGCTGCTCGCCCACGCCGCCGAGGAGACCCGCGCGGCCGGGGTGGATCTGCTGCGGGTGGACTGCTGGGCGGGCGGCGGGGGCGAGTTGGTCGCGTTCTACGAGCGCAACGGCTTCGCCCCCGCATGCCCCTTCCGCTCGGGCGACTGGCCGGGGATGGTGCTGGCCCGGCGGGTCGGGGCGGAGAACGCTGGTTCTCCCCTGCCCTGAGGGCGCTGCCGGACCGGAGAACGCTCGTTCTCCGCCGCTCTGAGCCCCGTTGCGGGTACGCCCGCGGGCCATACGCGCACCCCGCCGCTCCAGCGCGGTGAGGCGCGCCATGGGCAACGTGCGCTCCGGCCCCGGCATCAAGTGCTGCGGCCCTCTTGCGCAAGGTTGCCGTATCGGTCACAAACGGAAGGGAATAGCGCCAGTAACGCTGTGACGTGGAATTCGTTCGGCCGATTGTGTCGCGTCAACTGTCGCGCTCTGGGCAGACTTTGATGACACTTCGACCCGCCGAGGAGTCCCATGGCCTTCTTCGCGCTCTCAGTCCATCACCCTCTGAGGCTGTTGTCCGCGACCGACCTCGCCGTGGAGCACGACGAGCTCCACACCGAGGTCCAGCACCTGCACCGCGCCGTCTCCTCGCACGCCACCGTCGACCAGGCCATGGGAGTCGTCGTCGCCCTGGGGCAGATAGCTCCCGAGGAGGCCTGGCGCGTCCTGCGGGACGTGTCCCAGCGCACCAACGTCAAGCTGCGCACCGTCGCCGAGCACATCCTGCTCTTCGCCCAGGGCACGCCCATGCCCGAGCCCGAACGCGGCGAACTGTCGAAGGCGATCGCCCGCTACCGCGCCTGCACCGGCCCCTCCTGAAGGGAGCACTCCCCGAGGGCCGCGCCTCCCGAAGGCCGCACCTCCCGATGACCGCGCTTCCCCATGGCCGCACTCACGACATGACCGCACTCACGACGATCCACGCCCACGGCCCACCGGAGTCGTCGTCCGCGCCGAGCGCTGCCCGGTCCGGCCCCACATGCGACCGGACCGGGCATGCCCGCCTCCCTCGGGTGCCCCGGGCGCACGCCGTGGAGGCTGCGCCATCGGCTGTCGCTCGAACCGGTGACGCTGCCCTCTGACTACCCCCTCATGCCACGGACACTCCGGGCGATATCGGCCGCGTACCGACGGGCCGCTTCGGCCTCGTACCGAAGCCCAACTCGCCATCTTCCGCCGCCCGTTCGCCCCGCAGATGCGCATGCCGTACGCGGCCGACGCACACCCGGCACACATTCGCGCAGGCTCCGCGCCCCCGCTGCCCGGCCGAAACGCCGCGTGTCCCCGCGCGCGGGGCGGGCACCCGGGCGCCATGGATGCGAGCCACCCCCTGAGCGATCAGACCCCGGCCCTGCTCACCGAGGGCTACGCCTGGCTGCCCAACCGGATGCGCCGGGCTCCGGGCCCCGTGCTGCGCACGCGGCTGCTGGGCCGTACCGCCGTGGCGCTGCGCGGCCCCGAGGCGGTGCGGTTCTTCTACGACGAGGAGCACGTGCACCGCCATCGCGCGGTGCCCGGGCCCGTGCTGAGCACGCTGTTCGGGCACGGCGCCGTGCACACCCTGGACGGCGCGGAACACCTTGCCCGCAAGGAACTGTTCCTCCCCCTGCTGGAGCCCCGGACCGTCGCCGCGCTGAGCGAACGGGTCGGCGAGGCATGGGACGAGGCCGTGCCGGAGTGGACGAAGCGGCCGCGGATCACCCTCTTCGACGAGGCGAGCCGAGTGCTCACCCGCGGAGTGCACCGCTGGGCCGGCGTACCCCTGGACGACGCCGAGGCCGACGCGACGGCCCGCGACATGATCGCGATGGTGGACGGCTTCGCGACCCCGGGTCCCCGGCACTGGCGCGCCCGCCGGGCCCGCGCGCGCCAGGAGCGGCGCCTGTCGTCGCTGGTACGGGAGGTACGCGCGGGCACCCGTACGGCGCCGCCCGGCTCCGTGCTGGAGCGCGTGGCCCAACACCGCGGTGCCACCGGCGAGTTGCTGGACCTGCACACCGCCGCCGTGGAACTGCTCAACGTCCTGCGGCCCACCATCGCACTGAGCTGGTTCCTCGCCTTCGCGGCGCACGCGCAGCACCGCTGGCCCGAGCACCGGGAGCGGCTGCGGGCCGGGGGCGGGTTCGCGGGCGGGCCGGCCGACGAGGCCGGAGGCGCGGACTTCGCGACCGCGTTCGCGCACGAGGTGCGCCGCTTCTACCCGTTCGTACCGTTCCTCGGCGGCCTCGCGGCCAAGGACATGTCCTGGCACGGCGAGGACATCCCGGCGGGAGGCCTGATCCTGCTCGACGTGTACGGGCAGCACCACGACACGCGCCTGTGGGACGACCCGTACGCCTTCCGCCCCGAGCGCTTCCTCGGCCGGACGCCCGAACGGGACGAGCTGATCCCGCAGGGCGGCGGCCTCCCGGAGACCGGGCACCGCTGCCCCGGCGAGAACATCGCCGTCGGCCTGCTGGAAACCCTCGCGACACGCCTGGCCCTACTCGACTGCCACGTACCCGAACAGAACCTGTCGATCCCCCTCCACCGGGTACCCACGGGCCCGCGCAGCGGCGTCCTGCTCACGGTCGGGGGAGCCGCGGCCTAGGTACCGATGCGGGGCGAGCGATAGCCCCCGTTCGATGGCCCGAATTCAGCGCGGGCTGGCGTCCTCGCCGGGGCTGTCCTCGCCCCAGCCCTCGCCGTACTGCTCGCGCCAGCGTCTGATCCGCGCGTTCTTCCAGGCCATCGCGCGCTCGATCTCCGCGGGGCGCAGTCCGGTCAGACGTGCCAGGCGCCGACGGGAGAGGCCCTGCGGATGTGCCCGCAGGGCCCGGGTGATCTTTCCGGCGAACAGTTCCTCGTCGAGGAAGGGCCGTCGCCGGTACTCCTCGCGCAGCTCCTCCAGATGCCCGGCTGAGCAGGCCACCACCAGCCGCAGCCCGTCCTTCGCCGGATCGTGCGCGTGCACGGCCGAGGAGTCGGGGACGAGGTCCAGGCAGGCGTCGCCGCCCAGCAGTTGTCCGCAGAAGTCACAGATGTCCGCGGCCTGCTCGCTCCCGCCCGGTTCCATGCGGGAAAACTACCCCGCAGCCGGAGCCGGATCACTGCATCATTCAACTGAATCGGCGGCGCCCCCGCGTACCGGCGACGCCCCGCGCGCGGTCACCCCACGGCGCCACCGCGTACCGGCTCCCGCTGCGATGCGGACGCCGTTACGTGGCCGAGGCGCGGCAGCCCTCGTGCCCCCACCCGGCGGTCACCTTGGTGATCTTCTCGCCCACCTCGTAAGGGGAACGGCACTGGCCGCAGCGGCCGGGGAACTTGGCCTTGATTACGGGCGCCGAACCGCCCGACGACTTGCGCGGACGCGACTTGCGCGGGGCGGCCGCGCGGGGCTTGTCCTCGGTCTCGGGACTCGGCTCCGGCACCTCGGTGGCGCCGTGCGAGGTGCCCGCCGGCACCTGTTCGGAGGCGGCGGTGCTGGCGGCCGAGTCGGCGATGGCGTTGAGCGGGTCGCCGTCCACCTGGTGCGCGAGAACGTGCTCGAACACCACGTCACGCCCCTGGAGCAGGGTGTCGATGCGCACCACGAGCTCCTTGTTGGCCACCGGCTTCTTCGACGAGGTCAGCCAGCCGTTGCGCTTCCACCCCGCGATCCACTTGGTGACCGCGTTCATCGCGTACTGCGAGTCCATCCGGACCTCCAGCGGCACGGCGGGATCGGTGGACTCCAACAGCTCGGCGAGCGCGGTGAGTTCGGCGACGTTGTTCGTGTTGCGGCCCAGGGGCCCCGCCTCCCAGCGCTGCGGGGTGCCCGCCGGATCGGCGAGTACCCAGGCCCAGCCCGCGGGTCCGGGATTGCTCTTGGCGGCACCGTCGCAGGCCGCGACCATACGTTCTGGCATCCCTCGATCATGCCAGGTCCGCGGGGGTGCTCGGCGACAGGTGCGAGCGGCTGGGGCTGGGCTTGCGGGTGCCGGAACGATGACCTCAGCGCGCGGTCCCGCCCTCCTCCGCCTCTTCATCGGGCACCCAGCGCAGTACGTCGCCCGGCTGGCAGCCGAGGGTGCGGCAGATCGCGTCGAGGGTGCTGAACCGCACGGCCTTCGCGCGCCCGTTCTTGAGCACCGCGACATTGGCGGGCGTGATGCCCACCGCCGCGGCGAACTCCCCCACCGACAGCCCCCGTCGGGCAAGCTGCGCGTCGAGGTCGACGACGATCGCCATCAGACGACCGCGGCCATCTCGGTCTCCAGCGCGGTCGCCTTGCGGAGCAGACCGCGCATGACCACGAGGAGCATCGCGAACGCCGCCCCCACCGCGGCGCAGGCCAGCGCCGCGCCCAAGGCGCTCTCGACGTCCATGCCGCCGCCGGGCGAGGGGAGGGAGGCCGTGGCGAGGTGCCCGCCGGCGCCGAGCGCCAGGAGCGTGGCGACCACGGAGGCGGCGATCAGTACGTCGACCCAGCGGAACGCCGAGGGCGTGAAGAGCGCGTCGCGCCGGACCATGGCCAGCAGCATCCATACGGCCACCAGGCCGACTTGGACGCACGCGACGCCCAGAATCGCGAGCGCCGCATAGGGCACGGCGTAGGGCGCGTACGGCGGGAAGCTGTCGACCTCGCCCGCCACCGTCCCCGGAATGACCACGATCTGACCGAAGAGGCACAGCAGGAACGCCGCGACGGTACCGGCCCTGAGGGCCCCTGTGATGTGTCGGTGCATATATCGATTATCGATAGACACCTATCGTTTTTCAATAGGCACGGGCAGGCGCGGTCAGGCCCGGGAGGGCCGGTGCGACGGTTGGCGCGGCGGCCCCCTCGCGCTTGCGACCCCGTGCTCCCGGCTCCTTTCCGGAAGCGTGGACAGCCTTGCCCGGCCTCTGCGACGGTGGCGAGAGGGGAGCGACGACGGGGAACGGGGACGGGACATCAACGGGGACGAAAACGACAGGTTCTTCCTGAGAAGGAGGGGCGCCACAGCACCCTGAGAAAGGGGCGCGGAGTGAGGCAACGCACCACGGGCCATGCACCCGCCGACATCGGGCAAGCGCCCACGCGGAACGACGCCGCCCCGGAGGACATCCCCCCGGAGGCCACGCAGTTGCGCACCGAGAACCACCAGCTTCGCCGGGCCATGCGGACCCGCCCCGTCATCGACCAGGCGCGCGGAATCATCATGGCGGTGGCGCACTGCTCGGCCGAGGACGCCTGGCGGGTCCTCGTCGAGGTGTCGCAGCACTCGAACACGAAGCTCCACACCGTGGCCGAGGCCCTGGTGGACACGCCGGAAGGCCCGCCTCTGCCGGAGCAGCTCCAGCGCGAGATGGACCGCGCCGTACACCGCCGCGCGCCCGCCGCCCGCAAGTGAGGCGCGCGGGTGCGTGAGTGACGCGGGAGCGCCGGACCGCGCACACAACAGGCCGGCCCGGCACTCCCACGTATGTACGCCGTCACCGCTGGTCAGACGGCATGATGCGGGACCCTCACCAGATCTTGCCGACCCACTCCGGGTGGTCCACGAAGGGGTTCCGGTTGTGCTGGTACTTCTCGTAGATCACGCTGTTGCGGTTCTTCTCGAAGTCGTCCGGCGGGTCCTCCTCGCTCCACTTCTTCAGCACGGACAGCTTCCCGATGGCGGGGGCCGAACCGTTGTCCACCTTGTCGTTGGGCTCCAGATCGGGCGCGCCCTCCTGCCCGTCCCAGCGCACCGCCATGTACAGGATCATGCGCGCGACATCGCCCTTGACCGCGTCGCGCGGCTCGAAGGAGTCGTCGTCGGTGCGGTTGCCCGGCGCCCCTTCGACCTCCTCGCCGCCGTTGTCGAAGTCCTTGTTGCCGCGCGTAGAGTTGACCGACACGTCGGCGGGGCGCAGGTGGTGCACGTCGGTGCCGGGGCCGGGTGAGGTGCCGAAGTCGCCGTGGCTCTTGGCCCACACGTGCTCGCGGTTCCAGTCGTCGGCACCGCCGCCGTTGGCGTCCTTGGACTCGGAGCGCCCCGAATAGAGCAGAATGACGTTGGAGCTCTTCTTCGGGTCCTGGTCGGTTTCCTTGAGCGCGTCCCAGACCTGGTCGTAGTTGAGGGTCTTGACGTTCTCGCTGATGATGCCGTGCAGCGCCTTCTTGAGCTCGGCGCCGGTCTTGCCCTCGGCATCCTTGTAGTAGTCGTCGTACGCGGCGCTGCCCACGCCCTGTGAACCGGCGCTCTGCCCCGCCTCGTCGGTGCCCCGCGCGTCGTCGGGCGCGCTCGTGACGGCGGCCGACAGCGGTGCGGTGAGGGCGAGCAGGGCCACCCCGGTCAGGGCGGTGGGCCATATTCTGCGGCGCAGGGCCGCGGGTATCGGAGCCATCGCGATCTCCTCTCCCCCGGGGATGTGACACCGCACCGCCGATCGGTGTGGGGGTGCGGGCGGTGCCGACCGGTGGAACTCCGGCCACACAAGAGCCTGACACCCGCACCGCTCACACGTTCACCGAAACACCAGAACGTCACAGGAAAGATGCCGGGGAGACGCGCGGAGTCGAGGAGAGGGCTGCGAACGGCGTTGCCCCGCAGGGCAGTTGGTCACGCGCCGCCGTGCTCCGTGATCTGTTTCGTGTTCGGCGCTGTCGTCCTCCTGTCAGCCGAGGTCGGCCTGCCGTCAGTCGAGCCCGGCCTGTATGCGGGTCCGCGCGGTGGTCACGAACTCGTTGATGGCGGCCCGGGTTTCGTCACGCCGATGATCGAGGCGGGTCCGGTCCTCGGCCTTGTTGAGCCCGTCGATGCCGTAGAACGCCGTGTCCGCGAGCCGCGTCAGGGTGTCGTCGTCCGTGAGCATGTGCACGCGGAACAGCGCCTCTTGAGCCTGGCTCCGAATCTCGTACGAACTCTTCCGTGCTGCGTCCGGGTCGTCCGGCGGCGGCTGCTCGTTCTCGCAGAACCACCGGTGCACCAGGCTGCGGCGGTAGTTGATCAGTGCTCCGGCGAAGGTGCTGTAGGCGTCGAGGCGTTCCTGCCGCAGCTGCTCACGCCGGGCCAGGTGCGCGGCGCGGCCGGCCGTGCGCTGCTGGGAGTAGTGGGTGAGGGCCGCGCCGAGGAGCGTTCCGAGTACGGCTATGACGCTGGCGGCGATGGCTTCCATCCCGGCAGTCGATCACGGGACACCGGGACCACGCGAGGCCCGCTCCCCCGCGACCGCCTCCACTCCCGCATCCATATGCCCGCGTCGCCGAGCGGTCTCATCCGCACTGCCACGTCAAGCGCGCCTCCTCGAATCGGTTGGCGGCCAGGTCCTCGGGGCGGATGAGCCAATACAGGACGCCGCAGTCGCCCCACATCATGTCCGCGTCGTCGTCGGTGTCGAACTGGGCCAGCAGCACCCAGCGTCGGGCCTCCTCGGCTATGCGCGGATCACTCCAGGGCACGTCGCGACCCAGCGCGCCGCGGGCCACCTCCTCCTCGACCGCGTCCTGTACGTACTCGGCGTGCCCGCCTATTCGGTGCGCCGGCCCGCTGCGCAGATCCCACAGCGCGTCGGTGAACTCCTCGGAGCCCACGGGGTGGTCGTACCGCGCGGCCGGAGGCAGGCCCTCGAAACCGAAGGCTGTGTCCACGGCGGCCGAGTCGAGGTCGGGGGCGGTGGGTCCGCTGCGTACGGTCAGGGGCACCGCGCGGTAGACATACGCGTCGTCGGGTGCCTCCCGTTCGGGCAACTCGGCGTAGTGGCGCGGCAGATGCAGCACGCGTGCGCCGGCCCAGGTGTCCGGGTCGCCCGCGTCGACGAGGTGATCGGCCTCCTCGTCGTCGTAAGAGAAGAAGGCGAGCCAGCCGTCCGTGCGCAGCGGTATGTCCAGCTCGCCCACCGCCAGCAGCGCGGCGCAGTCGACGGCCGCGACGAAGGACAGCGGGCCGCATCCCTCCCACTCCGGCCACGCCACGTCCTCGGGGAGCCGCGGGAGCCCGCCGAGTTGGCCGACGAGCGCGTCGCCCTCCCCCGCCTTGCGCAGGTGGGCGGCGGGGCGCAGCAGCCGGAGCCACTGCTCGGCGATGTCGGCGGGGAGGTGCTTGCGGGCCAGGGCCGCGAAGACTTCGGGGGTGTCGGCGTCGACAGCGGTGGCGGCGCCCTGCTCTGTAGTCACGTAAGCCATCTTGCCGGGCGCCACTGACAATCGGGCTCCGGGCTCGGTGAGCTGGGGCGATGCGGCGGGCGGCGGGCGGCGGGCGGCGGGCGGCGGGCGGCGGGCGGCGGGCGGCGGGCGGTGCATGTTGTCCGCCGCGCGGTTCCTGCCACACGGCTCCCGCTGGAACCCCCGGCCGGCTGGAACGCCCCGCTGCTCGGCTCCCGGGCCTCCCTCCTCACGCTGGCGGTCAGACGACGACACAGTCGCTACGGGCGGCACAGTCGACTTGGACGACACCGTCGACACAGACAACACGTATGACGCAGGGCACAGGAACTCCTCCCCTCCCGCGGAGAGGGAAGTGGTTGTGAGGGATGTTGTGAGGAGTCCGGAGGACGACCTGCGCCGTCGCGTGCGCGAGGGGGACCGCGCGGCGTTCGCCGGACTGTACGAGGAGTTCGCGCGCGCCGTGTACAACCACGCGCTGCGGCTGACCGGCGACTGGTCGACGGCCGAAGAGATCATGTCCGAGACCTTTCTGAGCGCCTGGCGTACCCGTGAGCGCGTGCACGAGAACGGTGGTTCTCTGCTGCCCTGGCTGCTGGGCATCGCCACGCACAAGGCGGACAACGCGCGGCGCGGGCAGCGCAGACGCAGGCTTTTCCTGTCGCGTCAGCCCCCGCCCGAGGAAGTGGAGGACTTCGCCCCCGAGGTCGCCGGGCGCATCGACGACGCCCGGCGGCTGCGCGCCGTCCAGCAGGCGCTGGGCCAACTCCGGCGACAGGAACGCGAGGTGATCTCCCTGTGCGTGTGGTCGGGCCTGGACTACCGGGAGACGGCCGAGGCGCTGGGCATCGCCGTGGGCACCGTGCGCTCCCGCCTCTCGCGCGCCCGCAAGAAGCTGGCGCGCCTCACGGAGCAGGCGGAGCAGCACGTACACACGCACCAGGCAGACCAGACAGAAGAGGCGGATCAGGCCGGCCACCAAGGCCGCGCCCAGAACCCATCGGATACGGAACCGCGCACCGTCCGCGGAGAGAAGCAGAACAGGGCCGCACACGTGGCCCGGCCCGTGCGGGAGGAGCCCACATGACCGACGAGCACACCGAAGGGCGGGGGGACCGCGAGCAGTTGGCCCGTCTGCTGCCCGCCCCGGCCGAGTGGGACCTTCCGCGCGAGCGGCACCTCCATCACCAGGACGTACTGATGCGCCACATCGACGACGACCTGGCCGCCCAGGCCACCGAGGCCGCCGGGGCCACCGACCGGCAGACGGCCGGTGCGCCGCAGCCCGCCGCCCGTCCCGCCCGCCGGCTGCCGCGCCCCGCGCTCCTCCTGCCCGCCACCGCGCTGACCCTCGCCGGCGCCCTCACCGCGGGTGTCGCGCTGAGCGGCGGCTCCGGCCAGGGTTCGGGGTCTGGTGGCCAGGGCTCGGGGCTCGGCCAGCACGACACGGCCGCGGACATGCAGCCCGCCGCCGCGCTCCTGCACCGGATCTCGGACGCGGCACGGAAGCGCGATGACCTGCCCGTACGCGATGACCAATACCTCTACACACGGGAGAAGTCGCAGGGCGCCGAGCTCGCCAGCGGCAAGGCGGAAATGGAGCCGCTCAAGGAGATCGAGTCCTGGACCACGCAGAAGCAGGGCCGCGTGAAGCGGCCCGCCTACGTCCGCGAGGACGGCAAGATGAGCCACTCGAACGGCGAGCTCGGGGACACCGGCGGCACACCAGCGGGCATCAACAGGCCCACGTACCGCTGGTTCGCCTCGCTGCCCACGGACCCGGACGAGCTGCTGGAGTACCTGCGGAAGAAGACCCCGCACGCCGAGGAGCGCGGGCGCGATCAGGCCGTGTTCGAGCAGATCGGGTCGCTGCTGGGCAGCGTGATGCCGCCGCGCACGGCCGCCGCGCTCTACCAGGCGGCGGGGAAGATCCCCGGCGTGGTGCGGGCCCCGCGGGCCCATGACGCCATCGGCCGCCACGGCCTCGGCATCGCGCGCGAGGACAAGCCGCACGGTGTGCGGACCGAGTGGGTCTTCAACCGCAAGGACCTCTCCTTCCTGGGCTCGCGCAGCTACCTGACCAAGGACCTCCCGTACGGAAAGAAGGGAACGCTCCTGTCCAGCGACGCCATGCTGGAGAACGGCGTGGCCGACAAGCCCGGCGCCCGCCCCACCCAAAACCCCGACTCCCAACAGAGCTGACCTACCGCTCCCCTGCCCCGCTGCAGGAGGGCGACGCACACGTTCGTCGCCCTCCGACGCATCTTCACCCCGCCCGTACACCAAATCACTTGCCAACCCCCACAGTTGACGGCTGCAATGCCCGGCATGATCACCGAGGAACATGCCGGAACCGACCCCGCGCCCCTCCAGGTCGGCGCTCTCGTTCCGCTCACGCGGCCGGGGTGGGTCGGGGCCGGGCGGCATCTGCTGGCGGGGCTTGAGCTGGGGGTGGCCGAGGTCAATGGTGCTGGTGGGGTCGACGGGAGGGCGTTGGAGTTGGTGGTGCGGGACACCGCTGCCAACCCGCAGAAGGCGGTCGACGCCGTAGAGGAGATGAGCCGGCTCGGCATCGCCGCCGTGGCCGGCGAGTATCACAGCGTCGTCGCCCGTGCCGCCGCGACGACGGCCGACGCGGTCGGACTGCCGTTCCTGTGCTCGTCGGCCGTTCTGGACGCGCTCACCGAGGAGCCGTCGGACTGGGTCGCGCGGCTCGCTCCCGCGCAGTCGCACGGCTGGCAGATGTACGCGGACTTCCTCATCGCCGCAGGTCACAGCCGCATCGCCGTGGCGACTCAGCCGAGCGTCTACTGGGCGGCCGGCACCCGCATCCTGCGCGACCGCCTCGCCGCGCACGGCGGCACCGTCGCCGAGTTCGACATGAGCACGCTCACCCCTGACGCCCTCCGCGACGAACTCGCCCGCCACGCCGCGACGGCCCTGCTCCTCCTGGTCGGACACCAGGAACCCGCGGTGCCGATCGTCCAGGCCATCCGCCGGGACCCGCGCCTCGCCGGAATCATGCTGGGAGCTCCCGCCGGACAGCCGGAATTCGCGGAGTGGGCGACGCTGCTGGGTGAGGAGGGCGGCGGGATCCCGTTCCTGCGCTATCTGCCCGAGCGCCTCGGCCCTCTCGGCGTACGCGTCGAATCGGCCCTCCGCGAGCGGCTGAACGAGGAACCGTCCTTCGTGGCCTTCGAGGGGTACGACACGATCGCGGTGCTCGCCGACGTATTGCGTTCGCAAGGCAGCCGCGGCGAAGGCGGCGTGGACCGCGCCCGCACCGCCGCCTCCTGGCCGCACGTCGAGGTGCAAGGCACGCGCGGCACCATCACCTTCTCCCGCACCCCGACCAGCAGCGCGTGGCAATGGACTTGGCCCCCGGTCCAGATAGCCGACCGCGATCCGGCGCGGCCCGACCGCTTCCGGGTTCTGCACACCGGCTGAGCGCGACGCAGAGGGCGCCCCGGGGCAACACCGAGCGCGCACACTCGCGCCGGGAAACGCCCCGCAAAACCACCCGCCCAACACCGATGAATCGCCACCCCGCCCCAGGTCCACCCCTGCAAGACCGCACCCCACGCCGTACGCAGAGGAGCTGAGGCACGTGTCCACCAAGATCTTCGTGAATCTCCCGGTGAAGGATCTCGACCGGTCGAAGAAGTTCTTCGGCGCCCTGGGCTACAGCGCCAACGAGGAGTTCTCGGACGAGAACGCGCTGTGTCTCGTCATCACCGAGGACATCTACGCGATGCTGCTGGTCGAACCGTTCTTCCAGCAGTTCACCAAGAAGGGCATCGCCGACTCCGGCACCACGACCGAGGCGATCGTCGCGCTGGGTGTGGACAGCCGCGAGGACGTCGACCGCATAGCCGACGCGGCCCTGGCCTCCGGCGGCGCGGCGTCCAACGACCCGATGGAGGAGGGCGCCATGTACGCGCGCAGCTTCCAGGACCCCGACGGGCACCTGTGGGAGGTCGTGTACATGGACATGAGCGCGGCGCAGTAACGCGACAGCACCCCGCGGCCACCATCCCCGCGCCACCCAGCGGCTCCTCGTACGCGCGGAGCCCGATCATGAGTGTACGTTCGTACGCTCTCCGATTAGGCTCCGCCGCATGAGTCTTGGTGTGCGGGCGCGGCCGCAGGCGGGGGTCGTGGGGCGGCGGGCGCGGGCGGCCGTGGCGGTGCTGTTCTTCACCAACGGGGCGCTGTTCGCGAATCTGTTGCCGAGGTATCCGCAGATCAAGGCCGACCTGGGGCTCGGCAACGCCGCGTACGGACTGGCCGTCGCCGCCTTCCCCACCGGCGCGATCGTCGCCGGTCTCGGGGCGGGGGCGCTGATCCGCCGGTACGGCTCGGCGCGGGTCGCGGTGCTCAGCACGCTGCTGACCGGCGCGGGCATCCTGGTGGCCGGAATGGCGGGTTCCGTCGCGGTGTTCGCGGGGGCGCTGTTCGTGGCGGGGGCGATGGACGCGATCACCGATGTGGCGCAGAACGCCCACGGCCTGCGGGTCCAGCGCCGCTACGGGCGCTCGATCATCAACTCCTTCCACGCGGTGTGGTCGGTGGGCGCCGTGACAGGCGGTTCCATGGCCGCGGGCGCGATCGCGCTGGGTCTCGCGCGCGGCCCCCATCTGACCGTCTCGGCCCTGGTGTTCGCGGCTGCGGCATGCGTGGCCTTCCGCTTCTGCCTGCCGGGACGCGACACCGAGGAGGCGGGCGTCAGCTCCGACGCAGGTACGGAGCCGGACGCAGGTACGGGGGCAGACGCGGGCACGGGGGCGGTCTCGAAGGGACGCGGAGCACCGCCCCGTACCCGCTACGTCTACGTCCTCACCGCCCTGGTCCTCATCGCCACCTCCGGCACTCTCGTGGAGGACGCCGGGAACTCATGGGCCGCCGTCTACCTCGCCGGCTCCCTCCACGCCTCGGGCACCCTCGCGGCCTCGGGGTACATCGCGCTGGTCGGCGCGATGTTCGTCGGGCGGGTCAGCGGGGACCGGCTCGTGGACCGGTTCGGCGAGCGCGCCGTGGCCCGCGCGGGCGGGCTGGTCACCGCGCTCGGCATGGGGCTCGCGCTGGCCGTCCCCACGGTGCCGGGGACGGTCGGCGGCTTCGCCGCCGCGGGGCTCGGCGTGGCGACGCTGATCCCCGCCGCGATGCACGCGGCGGACAAGTTGCCCGGCCTGAAGCCTGGTTCGGGGCTGACCATCGTCTCCTGGCTGATGCGCCTGGGCTTTCTGCTCTCACCCCCGGCCGTCGGCCTGGTGGCGGACGCGAGCAGCCTGCGCGTGGGACTGCTGGTGGTTCCGGTCGCCGGGGTACTGGTGATGCTGTTGGCCGGAGTGCTGGGATCGCGCCACGAGGGACGGCTGACACCCGACTGACGGACGGCTCGCGGCTGACGGCCGACGGCCGACCTGCTGACAGACGTACGTACGCACGCCGCCGCTCCAAGGAAGGTGACCTCGTGGCCGACTCGACCACCCCGACTGCCTCTCCCACCCCGACAACCGTCTTCCCGCGCGAGCGCGTCGGCGTCATGCTGCCGCGCGATCTGCCGCCCGCACAGTTCCTGCCCTTCGCGCGCCGCGCCGAGGAACTGGGCTTCGACGAGCTGTGGGTGGTCGAGGACCTCGGCTTCCGCGGCGGCATCGCGCAGGCCGGCGCGATCCTGGCGGCCACCCGGCGCCTGACCGTCGGCATCGGGATCATGCCGGCTGGCGCCCGCAACGCCGCCTTCGCCGCGATGGAACTGGCCACGCTCGCCCAGCTCTTCCCCGGCCGGCTGATCGCGGGCATCGGACACGGAATGCCCGCCTGGATGCGGCAGTTGGGCGTGTGGCCCGCCAGCCCGGTCACGCTGCTGCGCGAGTACGCCACGGCGGTACGGGCGCTCCTGCGCGGCGAACCCATGCCCAGCGGCGGACGCTACGTGACGGGCGAGGACGTCGTCATCGGCGAGGTGCCGGACCTCGTACCACCGGTGGTGCTCGGCGTACGCGGCCCCAAGTCGCTGGCCGTGGCGTGCGCTTCGGCCGACGGCGTACTCCTGGCCGAGCCGGCCTCCCCCGCGTACATCTCCACGGCCGTCAAGCAGGCCGGACTCGGTGATCCGGGCGCTGAGAGCGCAGGCGGGCCCGAGGTGATCGCGTACGACCTCGCCTCGGTGGAGGACGATGCGGAGGCCGCCGTACGACGCGTACGCCCCGGCCTGGCGTCGGTCGGCGAACCCGACTGGGCCCCGCACCTGGCCCCGCTCCCCTTCGCCGAGGCGCTGGCCGGTCATCGCCGACGGTGCGCCGGGCCGGAGGAGTTCGCCGCCACGCTGCCCCCGGAGTGGGTGACCGAGCTGGCCCTCGCCGGTACCCCTCACGACGTACGCGCGGGCATCGCGGAACGGTGGCGAGCCGGCGCCACCAGCGTCGTCCTCACCCCGGCCATCGGCGACGACGGCCCGGCTGAGCTGGACAGACTCGCCCGCGCGCTGCCGGAACGCTGAGGGGTTCGGCCCCTTACCTCTCGGACCCCTAACCCTCGGGCCCCTACCACTCGGGCCCCTACCGCTCCCCCGTGAGCCGCGCGACCGCCGCCTCCGTCAGCGCGCGGTCGTGCGGATCGTGGTCCAGCGCGTGATGCAGCGTCAGCCCCTCGATGAGTGCATCCAGTTGGCGCGCGGTCGCCGGGTCGAAGTGCTGCTCCAGCAGTACGCGGCTGCGGCGCATCCACGCGCTGGTCAGGCTGCGGTACTCGGGGCGCCGTGCCGCGAGCGTGTACAGCTCCTGGGTGAGGACCAGGTCCCGCTGCGGTCCCTCGGCCAGCGTGTGGATCAGGTCGGCCACGGCGCGGCGTACCTGCGCGGGGGTGGTGGCCCCGCACAGCGCGCCCTCGAAGACGGCGACCATGCGGTCGGAGAACCGCGTGAACGCCTCGTGCAGCACCCCGTCGATCCCGCTGAAGTGGTACGTCATCGAGCCCAGCGGCACCCCGGCGCGGGCCGCGATCTTCCGGTGCGACACCCCGGCCACGCCGTCCTCGGCGATCACGTCGAGAGCGGCGTCCAGGATGCGCGCGCGGCGCTGGTGGTCGGTGTGTCCGGTGGCCATGGGTTCTCACAGGAGGCGGGGTCGGGGTGCGGGGTCGGAGGATGCGGGCTGGCCGGCCAACTGGGGGCCGCTGCCTGCCCAGTGTGACCCGTCGCTCCGCGCGAGCTGCTACCGAGGGGCCTGCCTCAGCCAGTCCAGCACCTGCTCCGCATGCTCGTCGGGCGGGAAGACGGGGTAGAAGGCGTGCTCGATCACGCCCTCGCGGACGATCAGCGTGAGCCGCTTGTAGAGCGTCATGCCGCCGGCCTCGAAGGTGGGCAGGTCCAGCGCACGTGCCAGCTCGCGGTCCGGGTCGGAGAGCATCTCGAAGGGCAGGCGCAGCCGTTCGACGACCTCGCGCTGGTAGCCGGTGTCCTGGCTGGACAGCCCGAACACCCGGAGCGCCCCGGCGTCCAGCAGCTCACGGTAGTGGTCGCGGAAGCCGCACGCCTCGGGGGTGCAGCCGCGCGCTCCGGGGATCGCGTTCCAGCCCTCGGGCAGATCGGTACTGGGACTGCCGGTCAGCGGATAGAGGTAGAGCACGGTGCGGCCCGGACCGAGCGCGTCCAGGCGTACCCTCCCCGCTCCGCTGCTGCCCAGCTCCAGCGGCGGCATCGGCGTCCCCGGCAGGTGGTCGGCCGCGCCGTCGTCCTCCGGTACGGGCAGGTCGGCGGGCAGCGTCGTGTAATCGCTCATGGGGTCCTCTCTCCTGTGAGCCGGCGCACCTGGCTGGCGGGGCACGGCGCGGCCGTTGCGGTGTGCGGCCTCCTGCAGGTGTGCGATCAGCGCCGTACGGCGCGCGCTCAATCCCTCGATGCGCCGGGTGAGTTCGTCGATCGCCTGCCGGTAACCGGCCAGCGAGGCCGGGCAGTCGTCGGCGTGTTCATGGCCGACGCTGAGGCAGTCGAGGAAGGGGCGGGTGCGCTCCACGGGGATGCCGAGGCCGCTGAGCGACCGGATCTCCCGTACGAGGCGCAGCTCGTGCTCGCCGTAGTCCCGGTAGCCGTTGGCCAGCCGCTCGGGCGTGAGCAGCCCCAGTTCCTCGTAGTAGCGCACCGCCTTGGCGGTCACGCCTGCCCGGCGGGCCACTTCACCGATCCGCATGTGTCACCGGTCCCACCCCCGCCTCACCGACCCTGCCCGCCTGTCATCCGCTATCGCCTGCCGTCACCTGGAAGAACGCTAAACCTTGCCCCCGACGGCAAGGTCAAGCCTCCCTACGGCGAAGGCCGCTTCGGTGTCGGCCTCGGCGAGGTCCGCGTTGATCCGGGCCCCGGCCAGGGCGCCGGCCGCGGCGGACGCGCCGACCTGGGCCACCGGCTCGGCGGCGTTACCTGCCACCCAGACCCCCGGTACCGAGGTGGCGCCGGCTGTGCCGGAGGCGAAGCGGCGGCCCATTCCGCCGGGCAGTTCCTCCATCGGCAGCCCCAGCCCCTCCAGGCCCTCGGCGCGCACCTGCATGCTGGTCGCCACCGCGAGCACTCCGCGCTCCACAAACTCACCGTCGGCGAGCCGGACGCCCGCGATGCCGCCGCCTTCGGCCCGTACGACCCCCTCGACCGGGGCGTCGACGACGCGGATGCCGCGGGCCGCGAACCGCGCGCGGGTATCCTCGTCCAGCTCCGTACCGCGGGCGAAATACACCAGGTCATCGGTCAACTGCCGGAACAGCAGCGCATGGTGGACGGAGGCCGGGCCCACCGCGAGGATGCCGACGGGCTCGTCGCGCACCTCCCAGCCGTGGCAGTACGGGCAGTGCAGGACGCTGTGACCCCAGTGCTCCGCCAGCCCCGGTACCTCGGGCAGCACATCGCGCAGGCCGGTGGCCACCAGTACGCGGCGCGCGGTGAGGCTGCGGCCGTCCGCCAGGGTGATATCGAAGCTCGGCTCGTCCCCGAGCGCCCCCGCGGGAGCGGGAACGGCCTCGGTCACCTGGCCGGAGACGATCAGGCCGCCGTAACCGCGCACCTCCTCCCGTCCCTTCGCGAGGAGCTCGGCGGGCGGGGTGCCCTCCAGGCCGAGCAGTCCGTGCACGCCCTCGGCGGGCGCGTTGCGGAGCGCGCCGCCGTCGATCACCACGACCGAGCGGCGCGAACGGGCCAGCATCAGCGCCCCGTTGAGCCCCGCGACGCCACCGCCGATCACCACGGCGTCGACGGGCCCGGCGGGCAGCGCGTCGCTCTCGTACGGGGTCGGGGTCCCCTCGGCCACGTTCTCGATCATGTCGCCCTCGCCTTCCTCGTCATCCGTGCGTGGCCCGGCCGGTCCGTCCCGGGCCATCTGTCCGCGACCATAGGCAAGGGTTGCAGCAAACGCATATGATGTTGCCAATGACGCAAAATGATGGCGAGCTGGACAGCCTCGTACGCAAGCGGATCCGTGCGTTGCGGATAGCGCAGGGGCTCTCGCTGGAGGAATTGGCCACCCGCGCCCGGCTCAGCCAGTCCACGCTCAGCCGCATCGAGAACGGGCAGCGCCGCCTCGCGCTGGACAGCCTCGTCACGCTCGCGCGGGCCCTGGACACCTCTCTCGACCAGCTCGTGGAGACCGGTACCGAGGATGTGGTGTCCAACCCGACGGTGGATGCGGCGCACGGGCAGATGCGCTGGCCGGTGAAGGCCGACCCCGGGCTGACGGTGGTGCGCCAGCGCATGACCGAGCCGCCGCCGGACAACCCTGCGCGGATGCGCGCCCACCCCGGGCGGGAGTGGCTGGTCGTGCTGTCCGGCACCGCGGTCCTGATGCTGGGCCAGCGCCGCTACCGACTGGAGGCCAACCAGGCCGCCGAGTTCCCGACGATGCTGCCGCACGCCATCGGCGCCGAGGGCGGCCCCTGCGAGCTGCTCGGCATCTTCGACCGGGACGCCCAGCGGGGGCATCAGCGCGGCGAGGACAAGGAGGAGGGCACGACGGGGCGTGGGTGAGCCGCCCCGCTCCCTTGCGTGTTTGCGTCTCCGGCACCTCGCGGCACCATCGTCTTGCGCGTTTGGAAAGAGGTACTGCCGTACGCGCATGATGGACTTAGCGTGAAGCCATGACCCAAGCACAGCCCCACCCTCACCAGCACGCCGGCCACCCGCACGGGGCTCACGATCACGCCCCTCACCAGCACGGGGCCCACGAGCACGGCCCTCACCAGCATGGGAACCACGCCGCCGACGACCAGGCGGAACTCCTCGACCTCGACGCCGAGGTCCTGGCCGAGCACATCGCCTCGCTCGTCGCGTGGCTCCCGGTCGATACGACACCGCGCCAGATCGTGGACCTGGGCTCCGGCACGGGCACCGGGACCTTCGCCCTGCTCGGCCGCTTCCCCGAGGCGGAGATCACCGCCGTCGACTCCTCGCCCGCACACCTCCAGCGCCTGCGGGAGAGGGCCGAGGCGGAGGGGGTGGGGGATCGCGTACGTACGGTCCAGGCCGACCTCGACGCCGAATGGCCGGAGCTGTCGGAGGGGCCGGGGTCCGGCGCACCCGATCTCGTGTGGGCCTCGGCCTCGATGCACCACATGGCCGACCCCGACCGCGCGCTGCGCAAGGTGCGCGAACTCCTCGCCCCCGGCGGCCTGTTCGCGGTCGTCGAGCTGTCCGGCTTCCCCCGCTTTCTCCCCGAGAACGCCCCGGAGGAGCGGCCGGGCCTGGAGGAGCGCTGCCACTCGGCGAGCGACCGCTTCCACGCCGCACGAGTCCCCCACCGGGGCGCCGACTGGGGCCCCAAGCTGGCCGCCGCCGGATTCGCGCTCGCGGGAGAACGGTCGTTCTCCGTGGCCGTCGAGGGGTCCGACGGGCCCCATGCCGAGGCGGTCGGCCGCTACGCGCTCAGCAGCCTCCGCCTCATCCGCGGCACCGTCGCGGACGCCCTCTCACCCGCCGACCTCGCAGCCCTGGACCGGCTGCTGGACATCGAGGGCCCGGACAGCATCCTGCGCCGGAACGATCTCGCGGTACGCACGGAACGCCAGGTCTGGGCCGCGCGGCGCGAGGACTGAGGCGGAGAACGACCGTTCTCGGCGCGGGCTGGGCTCACATGGCCGGGCTCACGTGCTCGTTGCCCGCCGGGCTCACATGTCCTTGCCCACCGGCACGTTCTTGCCGGTCAGTTGGGCGCGTACGCCGTCCTGGGTGACCGCGATCCCGCTCAGCCGCAGGTCGCCCGGCATGTCCTGGGGAAGCTGGGCCGAGAACTCCATCGGCTTCGCCACCTTCGGCTCCCGCACCTTCTGCAGCCCCTTGATCAGCGCGGGGTCGATGCCGGCCGGCCTGAGCAGCTCGGGGTGGTCGGCGAGCGCGTCCACCGCGCGGCCCTTCAGCAGTTCGTCGGGACGCGGGCGCTTGCCCGTCGTCTGTTCCACCTGCTCCGCGTCCATCTTCTCCGCGGCGGGGGCGGCCAGTTGCAGCCCGCCGCCCTTGCCGGGGGTGTACGTGAGCAGCCCCGGCACCACCAGCCGGGTGTCGGCCACGGACATCGCCAGTTGGTGGTCCCCGGTGCGCTGGAGCTGGGCGCGGGCGCGGACGGTGGCCTTCTTGCCCGCCACCGGGAGTTCGCCCTTGGCCAGCACGGTGTTCTTCTTGGGGCCGGGCGTGAAGTGGACCTGGGACGCGCCCACTTCGCGGTCGAGGTCGTCGAAGGAGAGGAAGACCTCGCCGTGTACGCGGCTGAGGTTCGCGCCCTTCACCGAGGTCGGGAGGTCTCCGAGGATCTCGAGGTCGTCGACGGTGCCCTTCACCTTCGCGACGGAGACGCGGCCCGCGGGCACGTGGGGGACGCTGACCTCGGCCTTGTCCACTCCGCCCAGCGCGAGCCGCCCCAGGAACGGGAAGCTGTCGATGTGCACCTCGGGCTGGGCCTCGAGCTTCAGCGCCTCCTGCACCTTCTGCTCCGCCATGTCCTCCGCGTACAGCACGGCCCAGCGGTCGCCGAGCGCGAGGAAAGCGAGGACGACGGCCAGCACGCCGACGGTCTTCACGGTCCGGCGCACGAAGCGGCGCGGCTTGCGCGGAGCCGGTTCGGCCGCCGCCGCGGGGGCCTCCTGCTCCTGCTGCGAGGAGCGGGCCGCCGGGATGCGTTCCGTGGAGTCTGCTGAATGTCCGTTCGAGGTCACGGCCATATGCGAACACAGGGCCCCGCCCACGACCAAGTTCCGTCCAAGCCCCGGCCGCCGAGACAGCGGCGCGCCGGCATACGCGCCGTCCTCAACGCCCTGAACGCGACCCGCGCTCGACGCGTCTCCGCACCGCATCCCGTATGTCCGCCGGCAACGCATCCGCCGCCAGCAGCTCGGGCAGCAGCGTCGCGTCCTGCAGGATCGCGCGGAAGGTGAGGGCGACGGTCACCCGGTGGGCGGGGCGGTGCACGACCTCGACCGTGTCGCCGGCCCGCACCGAACCGGGCTCGATCACCCGCAGATACGCCCCCGGCAGCGCGGCCGCGGTGAACCGCTTGATCCACCCCTCCCGCTCCAGCCACCCCTGGAACGTCGCGCACGGGATGCGCGGGCACGACACCTCCAGCACGGTCCCGCCGCCTCCGTCCACCCCTCCGCCGACGCGCCAATGCTCGCCGATCAGCGCCTCGTTGACGTCCACGCCCAGGGTGGTGAGGTTTTCGCCGAAGACGCCGTTGGCGAGCGGGATGCCCAGTTCGTCCTGCCAGCCGTCCAGGTCCTCGCGTGCGTACGCGTAGACCGCCTGGTCGGAGCCGCCGTGGTGCTTCACGTCGTAGACGCGGTCGCCCGCGAGCCCCACCGCTCCCGTTCCCTTGGGGCCCGGAGCGGTGACGGCGACCGGGCCGTCAACGGGCCGCTTGTCGATGCCGGTTGCTTCCAGCTTCTTCCACGGATTCGGGCGCGGTCTGCCGATATTGACGGAGAGCAGCTTCACACCGGCGACGGTACGGGGTCGCCGCGCCCCGAAGCGACGCATTTTCCCGCCCGCCCACGCGCCCCGGCACGCCCCCACGCGCCGCACCTCAACCCCGCGCCCCCGGCCGCGCGTTCGCCCGCTCCCACTGCCGCTGGGCCCCCGCGCCGAGACTCCGGCCCAATACCGTGCCCGCGCCGATGGCCGCCGTCCCGATCAGCGCGGACACTGCGTACCCGCCCGCGCCCGGCACGCCGAGGGCGTACTGCAGCAGGCTGCGGTAGACGTCGGGCCCTGGCAGCAGCGCCCCCGCGATGCCCGGCACGATGATCGCCCGCGCCGGAAGCCGTACGTACGGCCCGATCGCTCCAGCAAAGAGACCCAGCACCGTCGCGGCCACCAGGATCGCCATCGGCGTGGGGAGCGCGAGCAGCCGGTGCGCGCCCTGGTTGGCCAGTCCGCCGAGGACGCCGGCGGCCGTCGCGTACGGCAGGAGACGCGCGGCGCCGCCCATGAACACCGCGTTCCCCAGCGCCCCGACCGCGGCCGTGACCAGGGTGAACCCCCAGGGCAACGCGCGGAAGGCCGTGTTCCGCGCGTCGATGTCCGAGCCCAGGAACAGGAAGCCGACGATCACCACCCCGCTGACCATCGCGGCCAGGAACATGCCCACCGAGATCACCCGCGCCGCGGCCATCGTCCTGAACCCGGAGATCGCGTCCTCGGCGAGGGAGACCAGCGAGAGGATCGGGAGCAGGAGCACCATGTTCCCGGCCGCAACGCTCGCCCCCTCGGCTCCGGTGACCAGGCCGGCGTGGATCATGAGCACCGTGATCCCCACGACCACCGCGGTCTGCACGGCGGTGACGTAGAAGGCGGGCAGGCCGGTGCGGGAGAGGAACCAGCCCACGCGGTTCTGCAGCACGAGCACGAGCGGCGCGAGCAGCGCGGCCTTCACCGTTCCCGAGGCCAGCAGGCACAGCATCGCGGCGAGCACCGCGCCGCCGGCCACCGAGGTCCACCAGGGCCACGCGGCCTGGGCGCGGATGATGCGCGTCAGCTCCGCCTCGGCCGCCGCCAGCCCGGTGCCCTCGACGGCGATGCGCCGGGTCAGCTCGTTCAGCTCGCTGAGCTGCCGCAGGTCACGGCTGTCCTCCGAGCCGGTGACCAGCAGCATGACCAGGGGTTCCGTGTCCGGCGGGGCGTACTGGACCTGGATCGAGCGCGCGGTGATGTCGACTTCCAGGTGATCGAGCCCCCAGGAGGCGGTGACCGCGATGAGCGCCGATTCGATCGCGCGGGTCTCGGCCCCCGCGCGGAAGAGCTGCCGCCCCAGCCGCAGCCCGAAGTGCAGGATCTCGCGCGCCTCGGCGGGCGGGATCTCGCGGGGCGGCGGCGGTGCGAGGTGCTCGAACTCGGTCCCGTAGAGCCGGTCCAGCAGCGTGGCCTCGTTCTGCTCCAGCCGCTCGAGCCGCTGCCTGCGGGCGTGCTGGCGGGCGAGGAAGCGGCCGGGGGCAGAGCCGAGGGAAGAGAGGTGCATGTGCGCCTTCCGGACCAGGCATAAAGGAAGAACCGCATCATATTGGTGCACCGCGCCCACGAGGCGGATGCGTGTCCTCCCCTTCCTTTTTGATACGTTCACTGATCGTCGAACAGGGGATCGGAGAGCATGTACTGGGTCGGGAAGGCGCTGACGTCCGCGGGGATCACCGACCCGCTGCTGCGGGAGGCCTACGGGCTGTGCCGCCGCGTACTGATCGCCGCCGACGGCGCCAAGTGGAGCGCCGGGTTGCTGGCCCTGCCGCCCGCGAAGCGCCCGGCGATCTGGGCGCTGTACGGGTTCGCGCGGTGGGCCGACGAGATCGTCGACAGCGGCGACCCCGCCATCCGGGCCGAGGAGCTGGCGACCTACACCTCGCGCGTCCTGGAGGACCTGGAGGCGGGGCACTCGCGCGAGCCGTTCTGCATGGCGCTGCTGGACACCATGCGCACCTGGGACATCGACCCGCACACGGTCCGTGCCTACCTGGACAGCATGCGCATGAGCATGACCGGCACCGAGTACCGCACGTACGACGAGCTGCGGCACTACACCGACGCGGCGATCACCAGCGTGGGCCGCCAGGTGCTGGCCGTGCTGGAGCCCTCCGACGAGGAGGCGTACGCGCGCATGGACGCGCTGAGCACCGCCATGTACCTGACGGACATCCTCAAGGACCTCGCCGAAGACCTGCGCTGGGGCCGCCTCTACCTGCCCCTCGAGGAGCTGGACGCCTTCGGCGTGACCCGCGCCGAGCTGGAGCGCGGCCATCTCACCCCGCGCGTGCGGGAGTTGATGCGCTTCCAGATCGAGCGCGTGCGCCGTCTGTACGGGGAGGGCATGGCGGTCTCCGGGCTGATCCACCCCGGCGGTCGCGACTTCCTCCACCTGGGTACGAAGATCTTCCGCAGCACTCTGGAGAAGATCGAGCAGCGCGGATACGACGTGTTCACCACCAAGCCGTGGATCACCACCTCCCAACTCCCGGGCCTGGCCCTGCGCGTGGGCACGTCGATGGCATCCTCGCGACGGCGGCTCGCCGGCGCGGCCGGTGCAGGTGGTGGCGCGAAGACGGCGGGCTCGACAGCGCGCTAGCCCACGCTCCACACCCGCGGGCCGGGCCGGCCCCATCTCTCCCCGGCGATCACCGACGATCACCGGTGTGCGGCCCTCCGGCGTTCAGATCGCCGTGAAGCCTCCGTCCGCCGCGACCACCGCACCCGTCACGAAGCCGGCGCGCGGCGAGGCGAGGAAGCACAGCACCTCGGCGATCTCCGCGGGCTGGGCCACCCGTCCCAGCGGCTGGGCGTCGGCGAAGGAGGCCAGGTACGCGCGGCTGTCGGTCCGGAAGGTGTCGAGGAAATCCGTCTCGGTCACTCCGGCCGCCACCAGGTTCGCGCGTATGCCCAGCGGCCCGCCCTCCACGGCGAGCACCTTGGTGAGCTGGGCCAACGCGCCCTTCGACGCGCTGTACGCGGCGCCCTCCGGCAGTGCCACGGTGCCGGAGTAGGAGCCGGTGCTCACGATCGCCCCGCCGCCGCGCTCCCGCATCGCGCGGAAGGCTTCGCGGGCGAGGAGGAAGGAGCCGCGCGCGTTGACGGCCATCACCGCGTCCCAGTCCTCGGCGGTCGTCTCGGTGACCGGTTTGTTCAGGGCGCGCCCGGCGTTGTTGACCAGGATGTCCAGGCCGCCGAAGAGCTCGAGAGCACGGCGTACGGCGGTGTCCGAGGTGGCCTCCTCCGCGATGTCGGCCACCAGGGTCTCGACGCCCGGGAACTCCGCGGCCAGGTCCTGCACCTGCGGGCGCCGGTCGAGCGCGAGAAGGCGCGCACCGCGCTGGTGCAGCAGCCGCACGACCTCCCTGCCCACTCCCCGCGCGGCCCCGGTGACCAGCGCGGTCTTGCCCGCGAACTCTCCTGGCGGAGCCACCTCAGGGGGTACGAGTGCCGTCATGCTGCCGTCTCCTTCCTTGCTGGAGTCGCCGGATTTTCCTCCGTACGACACCGAGTCTCGGAATCCGGCGGACGGCGGACCAGGGCGGCTTCCTCCTGGGTCCAGCACACCCAGGCTGTTGTCAGTGGGGCCGCCTAGCCTTGGGGGCATGGTGGACAACGATCTGGGAGATTTCCTGCGCGGCCGCAGGTCAGGGCTGCGCCCCGAGGAGATCGGCATGGCGAGTTACGGCACGCGCCGCGTGCCGGGGCTGCGCCGCGAGGAGGTCGCAGTCCTCGCGGGCATCAACTCCGACTACTACACCCGCCTGGAGCAGGGCCGCGAGCGCCGCCCCTCGGCCCAGGTCCTCGACGCGCTCGGCCGCGCCCTGCGCCTGGAGGGCGACGCCCGCGACCATCTCTACAGACTCGCCGGCACGGTGCCCGACGACCCGGCGCCCGGTGTGCCCGACCAGGTCAGCGCCACGCTGCGGCAGTTGATGGACGGTTACGCACACACACCGGCCTTCGTCCTCAACCGCACCCTGGACATCCTGGCCGCCAACGCGCTGGCCGAGGCTCTGTACGCCCCCTTTTCACCGGCCGACAATCTCGCCCGCATGGCCTTCGCCGACCCCGCGGGCCGCACCTTCTACCAGGACTGGACGAGGGCGACCCAGGCCACCGTCGCCCACCTCCGCCAGGCGTCCGGCTTCGAGCCGGACAACCCGCGCCTGCGCGCGCTGGTGGAGAGCCTCACACGGCAGAGCCCCGAATTCGCCCGCCTGTGGGCCGGCCACGACGTACGCGGAAAGACCCACGAGTCCAAGCGCCTGCTCCACCCCGAGGTCGGCCACCTTGAGCTCAACTACCAGGCCCTGGACATACGCGAGACCCCGGGCCAGCAGTTGATCATCTACCACGCCGACCCCGGCAGCAGCAGCACCGAGGCCCTGCACCTGCTGGGCACGCTGCACGCGACGCGTACGAGGGATGCGCAGCCGGAGAAGGCCGGACCGGCAGGGTCGGGATGACCGGGCCGGCCGGGACGACCGGGACGACCGGGATCAACGAGCTGACCAGACTGACCGGGCTGGCCAGGCACGGGCGGGCCGGCATCACCGGGCCGAACGCGATCTCCTGCCAGCGGTGTTCGGGCCGCCGGCAGCGACTTCCGCTCACGCCCCTCCGCTTACAACGGGAGGAGAGCTCAGGCCGCCCACACCTTCGGCCGCTCCCCCGCCCACGGAGCGGCCTCCTCCAGCTGAGCCGCGACGCGCAGCAGGAGGTCTTCCCTCCCGTAGGCGGCGACCAGCTGTATCCCTATCGGCAGGCCGTCCTCGGCGCGGTGCAGCGGAAGGGAGACGGCGGGCTGTCCCGTGATGTTGAAGGGCTGGGTGAAGGCGATGCCCCGGGTGACCCCGGCGACCAGTTCGGCCGGAGGGCGCGCGTCGGGGGCGAGTTCGCCGAGCGTGTGCGGAGGCGCGGGCAGGGTGGGCAGCAGCAGGATGTCCAGCTCGCCCTCCCACAGTGCGGCCACCCCACGCGCCCACCGGTGCCACGCCTGGATGCCGGAGATCCACTGGGCGGCGGTCACGGAGCGGCCAGCCTCGGCCATCATGCCGTTCATGGGCTCCAGTTCGGAGGGACCGATCCGCCGTCCCAGCCGCTCCGACCAGCGTTCGAGCTCCCACGCCACCACCCCGGCGAAGAGCGTCGGCAGGGTCTCCAGCATCGCCGGATCGTCCAGCGCCGCGGCCTCGGTGGGCTCGACCCGGTGCCCGAGCGAATCGAGCAGCCCCGTGGTCTTTTCGACCGCGGCCACGCACTCGGCGTGGGTCTCGCCGAGTCCGCCGGGCACGGCCGTACGGAAGCCGATGCGCAACTCCCCCGGCGCGGCGCCCACTTCGTCCCGGTACGGACGGGAGGCCGGCGGCGCGGAGTAGGGGTCGCCGGGTGCGGAGCCGTGCAGCACGTCGAGGACCGCAGCGGTGTCCCGCACCGTACGCGTCAGCACATGTTCGGTGCAGATGCCGCCCCAGTACTCGCCGTGCTCGGGCCCCAGCGAGGTGCGGGCGCGGGTCGGCTTGAGGCCCACCACCCCGCAGGCGCTCGCGGGCATCCTGATCGAACCGGCCATGTCGTTGCCGTGCGCGACCGGGGTCATCCCGGCGGCGACCGCCGCCGCCGAGCCACCGCTGGAGCCGCCTGCGGAACGCGTGGTGTCCCAGGGGTTGCGGGTCGGGCCGTGCGCGAGCGGTTCGGTGGTCACGCTGGTGGCCAGCTCGGGCAGGTTGGTCTTGCCGCAGAAGACGAACCCCGCCTCGCGCAGCCGTCCGGCCAGATAGGAGTCCTGAGGCTCGGTCCAGTCCGCGTCCTTCAGCACCCGCATCGCCCCGTAGACCGGGTCGCCCGCCGAGTGCGCCACCATGTCCTTGAGCAGCATCGGTACGCCGTGGAAGGGACCGCGCGGCAGCTCGGGCGAGCGGGCCTGCTCCAGCGCCTTCTCGTACAGCGGCGTGATCACCGCGTTCAGCTCGCCGTCGGTGCGCTCGATGCGCTCGATCGCCGCCTCGACCAGCTCAGCCGCCGGGACCTCGCCCCGACGCACCAGCTCGGCCTGCCCGACGGCGTCCAGCCCGGCCAACTCCCCGCCGCCACGGGCGACTTCCGCGCCACGCGCACCGACCCTGTCGCCCGTGCCCTCGGCCTCTCCCTCAGCCACCGTCACCAGGACCACCCCACTTCCACGCCGACCAGCTTCAAGATCACCCTCGCACAGCGGGAGCCGGGGACCTGTACGGGGTGCGTCCGACGAGCGGCGGCGGGGCCAACTACGCGTACGCAACGGGGAGTTCACCGTTCCTTTGCCTGCCGCCGTCTAGAGTTCCCCCGTGCCCCGCCGCCCGGACGACCCGCTGCCGCCGCTCACCGAACGGGATCGCGACGCGGCCGTACGACGTCTGCAAGAGGCGTACGCGGAGGGGCACATCTCCCACGAGGACATGGACGAGCGCCTCCACCAGGTGCTCACCGCCCACACCCACGGCGATCTCGCGCCGGTCCTGGACGCGCTGCCGCAGGACGAGGAGGGCCGCACGTCCTCGATCACCGCGCACAGCGGGCGCATCAGGCGCCGCGGGGCCTGGCCGGTGCCCCGTACGCTCAAGGTCGTGTCCGCCTTCGGCCGCGTACGCCTGGACCTGTCCCGCGCCGTCGTCGAACACCCCGTCATCGACATCGAATTGCAGCTCGGCACGGGCAACGCGACGATCACGGTGCCGCGGGACGCGGTCGTGGACCTCGAGGATCTGCGGACGACGTGGAAGGCGCCGCGCTACCGGGCCCGGCGGCGAGACGAACGCACCGGCGGGCCGACGGTCCGCGTATCGGGCGCGATGCAGTTCGGGCGGCTGACGGTGCGCCACGCGCGGCGCTGACCGCCCGCGCCCGGCTCAGGTCTCGCGCAGGGCGTTCTGCGCGGCCTCGACGAATGCGGTGAGGGCCTGCCAGTAGGGGCGGTACGCGGCGTCGAAGCGCCCCTCCGCGCCCTCCTCCCCCTCGATCATCGCCAGCAGGGCCCGGTGGAAGGGGCGGGTGGCATTGCGTACGGCCTGCGCCGCTGCCGCGGCCTCGGCGGGCCCTTCGAGATCGACCACGCGCGCGCTGCGGCGCAGCCTCGCGTAGGTCTCGCGTTCGCGGGGGACCAGCGCCTCGAGGGCGGCGGTGCGGCGATGGCCGGTCTCGTTGCGCGAGACGGCGGAGATCTCCCACAGCAACTCGCCGAGCTGGTGGGTCTGTTCGATCAGTTCGAGGTACGCCTCACGGCGGCCGGCCCGCAGCCGCTCGGCGCGCTGCGCCTCGGCCGCGCCGTGCGCCTGGATGCGCGCAGCGCGGGTGGTTCCGATGCTGGTCACCCAGCTCGCGAGGATCGCGGTGCCACCGGTCAGCGCCGCGATCCACAGAGTGTCGTCCCCCATCCCTCCAGTCTCCCCCGGAGGGATCACCACCTTGCACGCGCGGTGGGTCCGCGACTTCACGCGCTGACCGTCAGCAGAGCCGCTCGTACTCCACCTGCGCCAGGGGATTTCCGTCGCCGAAGTCGAAGGTGCGGGAATTGCCGCATTCCGTGAAGCCGCATTTCACGTAGAAGCGACGGGATTGCGGGGTGTCGCGCAGGGTCCACAAATGCACCTGCGGGAATCCGTCGTTCCGCAGGTGGGCCAGCGTCTCCGTCATCAGTACGGCGGCGACGCCACTCCCCCAGCTCACCGGGTGGCTGTAGAAGGTGAGGATTTCGGCGAAATCCGGGCGAGTGGAGGACGGTTCGTAGGCGGACATCGCCACCGGTCGGCCGTCGTGTTCGGCCAGCAGGATCGTCAGCGCTCCCTGCGCGATCCTCTCGTGCCACCGCCCGAGCCTGCTCCGTACCGCACTCGCAGCGAACTCCCGCGCAAAGAACGGCGCATAAGCCGCCTCCCATGCCGCGGCGTGGATCTCGCCGAGTATGTCCCCGTCGTCCTCGCCCGCGCGACGCACTGTGAACATTCGGGCAGCCTATCCGCAGCACCTCCCAGACCGCTGCGAATTTCGGACCGTGCAAGCGGCATCGGCATCACGCGCTCAGCGCCCCTTCGGCCCCTCACATGCAGGGGCCGCGCCCGCCCTCACCGCTCCTCCCGCCTCCGCCGCGTCCGCGCCAGGAGGACGGCGAGGCCCCCGGCGGCCGCCAGAAAAGCCGCTCCGCCCAGCATGACCGGACCCTCCGTCGGGCCCGTGTCGGCGAGGTGCTGGTCGGAGTGCGACGAGGGCGACGGGTTGGCAGGCGGGCGCGAAGTCGTAGGGGCCGAGGTCGCAGGGGTCGAGGTGGCAGAGGCCGAGGTGGCAGGGGCCGAGGAAGCAGAAGGGGCGGAAGTGGGCGTTGGACTGCCGGCAGGCGGCTCGGGCGAGGCCGGCGGCGGTGGGGCCTGGCCGACCGGCGGAGCGCTCGGGTGGTGCGCGGGGCAGCTCAGGCGGAAGTCGGCGGCGACGTCCCGCGTGCGCGCATCGGCCTCGCGCTGCGCCGGGCGCGCGACGGCCGGTTGCGGCGGTTCGGCGGCGACGCGGTACCGGCCCGGGCCGACCTCGGGAAAGGCGTACGAACCGTCGTCCCGCGCCTCGGTGGTCACCGGCTCCCCCGCGGCGTCCCGCACCGGCGCGCCGTCCGAGTCGAGCAGCGCCAGCCGAGTGCCGGCCGCGCGGTCGCAATTCCCTTCGTCCACCGTGCCGGACACGCTGTACGTATGCGCAGCCAGCCACACCTGATAACTGGGGATTCCGGTATGCACGCTGAATTCGAGCGTCAGGCTTGTGACCGGTACGCGCGGGCGCAGCCACCCCGAGGCGCCATTGGTGTCCACGGAATTGCCGATCAGCGTCTGCGTGGCCTCGTCCCACACCGGCCGGTCCACTGAGTCCCGGCAGGCGGAGGGGCGGGGCGAACCCTCGCAGTAGTTGAAGGTGTCCTGGAAACCCAGTTCGGCGCCGGACAGCGGATTGCCGTCGGCGCCGATGGCGGTAATGCGCACCTGGTCGGCGTCGATATCCCCGAGAGCCAGGGCCCAACTGCCGGGCTCGGTCGGCGTGGTGAAATTCAGCGTGGTACGGGAGGGAGCGCCCCCTCTGGCCGCCGCGAGATTGGCGTACGAGTGCCCGCGGGAGCTTCCGTACGCGGCGCCGAACGGGGTCTGGTCGTTCAGGAAAGTCGTGGTGCCGCCCGACACGCGCGACAGCACGCTGTCGGTGGTGACCTGCGCGCTGGGGAATCCGGCCACCGGCACGGACACCGATCCCGTATCGCCGCCGCCGAATTCCCATTCCCCGTACGAGGAGCCCTCCGCGGCGGCGCTTCCCGCGCTCAGCGGTACGAGGAAAAGGGGCAGCAGGCCGACCGTCGCCAGCCGCGCGCGGCGATGGCGCCTCGTGGGACGTTCCCCGGTGGGCGGTACGGGACGAGAAACTGCTGTTGCCCCGAAGAGGGTGGCGCTGTGCATCCGCTGCGAACGTCCCATCGTGACGACCGTTATCCGGTGAGCCGGTCTTTCTTCCGCGGGATTCTCGGTCCCGGCAAGCGGATTCGGCGTCAGGTGGGGCCGTGGTGACGGCAATTGGGGAGAACTTCATACGGGTGGCCGATTCCGGTGTCTGCCGGAGGTCCCCTTCGGCCGGATGCCCGGCCGGATTCCGATGAGGCTGTACGTGATATGGCGCGGCCGGGCGGGGGCGTCAGGGTGCTCCCCGCCGGGCCGCGGGCACGGGCGAAGGCGCGCGGCACATTGGGGTGGAGGGGCATGCCGCGGGCGCATCACCGGCATGCCTCTCGCCGCGCCCTTCCCTGGGCCTGTTCCGACACTAGGGCGCGCGAGCCGCCAACTCCGCGCCGTTTTCGCGGAATTGGCGGCGTGCTGACGCGTCCTTGGCGCAGCCGCACCGCGTGCCGCCGCGTGCGCGGAACTGCTCCTGTGCCTGGGGGCGTCGGCCTCCGCGCAGGCGGCGTCCGCTGCCGCGCCCTGCGCGCAAGGGGGCTCCCGCGTATGGGAGTTGGCGGGGTTCGCGGGTGACGTACAGGTGTCACCCGCGGCTCCGAGGACGCCCCCGCAACGGCGGCCCCACCCGCGCAAACGCACACGCCCTCTTCACCGCCCCACACCACCCCGTACCCCCACAGCATTCACTCCCCGGCAGCAGTCAGCAGGACGCGCGGCGCCGCCACGCGAACAATGACCGCAGAAACACCGGCGCAGGCGACCGCACAAAGGCACAAGCACCCCGGGAGGCCCCGTGAACCGAAGCGCAGGCGCAGGCGCACGCACACGTTCACGCGCATGGCGTTACGGAACCAGCGGCGTACTGGCGGCCCTGGCCCTCACCACCCTCCCGCCCTCCGCAGCGCAGGCGAGCCCACACGCCTCCACCTCCCGCTGCAAGGCCGGCACCGGCCCGTACCAGCGGCAGTTGGAGGCGTTCCTGCACCGGACGGTGGACGGTCAGCAGACCGCGGCCGACTGCGCGGCGATCCGCGGCTTCCAGCGCAAGCACCGCATCAGCCCGGCCGACGGGTACGCCGACCTGGAGACGTACCGGACCGTCGAGCTGGTCAAGGCGGGGAAGAACCCGAACCGCGCCGGCAAGTGCCCCGTGCGCCGCTTCAAGGTCGCGTGCATGGACATGGACCGCCAGCTCCTCTGGGTCCAGCAGGGCAAGAAGGTGATCTACGGTCCGGTGATGACGCGCACCGGGCGCGAGGGCCAGGAGACCCGCAGCGGCTGGCACAAGATCTACTGGAAGCACCGGAAGCACGTGTCCTCGCTCTACAACAACGCGCCGATGCCGTACGCGCAGTTCTTCAACAAGGGCCAGGCGCTGCACGGTTCGCCGAAGGGGCTCTACAACGGCGGCGGCTCGGCGGGCTGCATCAATCTGACCGTGCCCGACGCCAAGCGCCTGTGGGGCGTGCTGCGCGTCGGCGACCGGCTGTACGTGTGGGGCCACAAGCCCGGCACCCAGGGCTAGCCCGGGGCCCCAAACCGGAACCCCCCAAACCCGAGCCCTCAAGCCCGGCACGCACCCCAGCCCACTCCGACCCCCCACGAGTGCCGCTGTACGGAGGACCCGCGGGCGGTCAAGGGCGGCCCAACGGGTGGTACCGGCGCCGTACCCGGAGATTTGGCCCGGGCGGCGGGCGGGTCGCGGTGTACAGGTGGGATCAACCGCTGATCCACCGCACCCCGTTGTGAGGATGCCCCATGGCCGCTGCCGCCGTCGCCCCTGCCTCCAGACGCTCCTCGCGGTTGCTGCGTACCGCCGTGGCCGTCGCCTGCGCGCCGCTGTGGGTGGCCGCCACCTCGCTGCCCGCGCAGGCCGATCCGCTGCCCGGCGGGCTCGGCCCCTGCGTGCCCGGGGACTGCCCCGACCCCTACCCGGAGATCAACAACGGTCCCTTCGCGGGCCGCGACGCGGGGATCAACATCTTCGCCGGGGGCGACTTCCGGGTGCGCGAGGGCGCGGCTGAGGCCGAGGGCAAGACCGTGGTGCTCGGCGACTTCGACATGCACAAGGCGAGCGGCGTCAGCCAGGTCTACAACATCGGCGTCGTGGGCGTGGGCTCGCGGGTGCCACCGCCGGACGGTTCGGACTTCCTGACCACGGGCGGCGACGTCAGCATCGCGTCCGGGCAGCGGCTGCTGGCCGAGGGCGGCGTGGTGCGGCACGCGGGCACCGCCACCGGGACGATCGTGGGCACGTCCACCAAGGACCCCGACGCGGTCGCCCCGTACACGAAGCTGCGGGACCAGTTGACCGACGCGAGCACCTGTTACGGCCACGGGGACACCGGCACCAGGACGCCCACCGGCACCGCCGTCAACACCGGCGGCGAGACCGTCTTCACCGGCGACGGCAGCTCCAAGCTCCAGGTCTTCAACGTGAACTCCGACCTGCAGTCCCCGAGCGGCGGGCAGCAGGGCATCCGCTTCGAGAACATCCCGGACGACGCCACGATCCTGGTGAACATGCTCGGCGGCGAGCGCACCATCAACACCTACAGCGGCGGCATCGCGGACAGCCACGACCCGCTCAACAAGTACCGCGAGCGGCTGCTGTGGAACTTCCCCGACGCCTCGAAGATCGACCTGAAGGGCACGGGCCAGTTCCAGGGCAGCATCCTGGCGGGCAACCAGTCCTCGGAGACCTCGGTGTCGCTGCCCGGCCTCAACGGACGCTTCTTCACGACCGGTTCGGTCACCCACAACAGCGGCGGCCGCGGCGGCGGGCAGGAGTTCCACAGCTACCCCTTCAACGGGGACCTGCCGAGCTGCGGCGGGGACATCGAGCCGAACGACCTGACGAGGCTCCGTCTCCACAAGGAGGCGCAGGAGAGCCGCAAGCCGCTGCCCGGCGCCGAATTCCAGCTCTGGCGGGAGACCAACGGCCAGGACGGGCTCCAGACCGAGGGCGACGACCCCGACACCCCGGTGCGCGAGCCCTGCACCACCGACGGCGAGGGGGACTGCGACCGCATCGTGCGGGACGGCACCTACTACTGGCAGGAGACCCAGGCCCCCGACGGTTACGACGCCGACCGTACGGTCATCGGCCCGATCAAGACCGACGGTGACGATGCCCGTCCGGAAACCGTCACCACCAACGCGACCAACAGAAAGCAGGGTCACATCCCCAAGAGGCCGGGCAGCATCCACATCGTCAAGACGGACGCGACCACCGGCAAGCGCCTGCCGGGCGCGGTCTTCCAGCTCTGGCGCGAGACAAACGGCGAGGACGGGCTCCAGGCGAGCGGCTCCTCGGCCGACACGCTGGTCAACCGGGGCTGCTCGACCGACGCGCAGGGCACGTGCGACTTCGAGAAGCAGAAGCCGGGCACGTACTACCTCAAGGAGACGGCCGTGCCCGAGGGCTACAAGCTGCCCAAGAAGACGGTGACAGGCCCCTACGAGCTCACCGAGGACAACGCCGACCAGGGCGTCACCGTGAAGCTCTCCAACCACCGCGGCGAGCCGGACGGCGGCAAGGGCGACAAGAAGTCCTGATGCGGAACGCAGGCGCGTAACAGAGCCTGGGAGGAGGGCGGGTGGCCGCGGTACGTACGCGGCCGCCCGCCCTCACGCATGGCGGGCCCCGAGGCCCTGGGCGTCATCGCCCCAGCGGGCCCCACGCGCGCTGGGGCTGAGGCGTCTCGGTCTGCTGCGTCCTCGGTGCGGGGCGGCCACCGGGCGGGACGGACCCGCGCAGCGGTTGGCGGCGACGGCGTCGGCGCGCATCACGCCCGGCCTTGAGCGACACGATGCCCACGACGAGCGCCGGCAGCAGTAGGAACCCGGTGACTCCCGCGCCGACCATGGCGTTCCGCGACTCGCCGCCGAGCAGCGCGCGGAGCGACGTACCGCCCATCAGCAGCACCAGGGCGCCCCACACGGTCAGCCAGGGCCAGAAGGACGGCATCATGTCGCGCCGTCCCTCCAGGAAGGCGGAGTACGACAGCTGGAGGAACCCCCAGGCGCCCGAGCCCGCGCCGACGGCGCCCGTGAGGAAGGCGCAGGCGACCCACGGGTCGCCGCCGAGGTTCGACACCGCCTGCACCGCGAGCACCACTGTCAGGAGGACGAAGGGGACAGCGCCTATCAGATAGACGGCGATACGCGACTTACGGCCGAGCCGCTCGACCCCCGCTGGATTCACAAACATGAGCGCACCCTACGCACTTGTCGCGCACATGACCCATCGGCGCCTCAGCGGTGGCTCATCGGCGCCTCACCGGTAGTCGGGATTCGGGAAGTCGAAGCGGCAGCCGGCCTCCCATTCGGAGCGCTGGTTGCCGTACGCGGGAATGCCGCCGGCGTCCTTGAGGAGGCGGGCCGTGTGCAGCAGGTTCCACGTCATGAACGTGGTGTTGCGGTTGGTGAAGTCGTTCTGCGGCCCGCCCGAATCCGGGTCGAGGTAGGAGGGTCCTGGACCCGCAGGGCCCACCCAGCCCGCGTCGGCCTGCGGCGGAACGGTGTAGCCCAGGTGCTGGAGCGAGTAGAGGACGTTCATGGCGCAGTGCTTGGCGCCGTCCTCGTTCCCGGTGATCAGGCAGCCGCCGGCGCGGCCGTAATAGGCGTACTGGCCCGCTTCGTTGAGGATTCCCGAGCAGGCGTAGAGCCGCTCGATGACGCGCTTCATCACCGAGCTGTTGTCGCCCAGCCAGATCGGCCCGGCGAGTACGAGGATGTCGGCGTCCATGACCCGCGGGTACAGCTCGGGCCACGCGTCGGAGGGCAGGCCGTGCTCGGTCATGTCGGGGTAGACGCCGGGGGCGAGATCGTGGTCGACGGCCCGGATCTCGTCCACCCGCACGCCCCGGGTACGCAGGATCCCGCGGCTCAGGTCGATCAGGCCCTGGGTGTGGCTGAGTTGGGGCGAGGGCTTGAGCGTGCAGTTGATGAAGAGCGCGCGCAGGTCGTCGTACGTGCGAGGCGGAGAGGTCACAGAGGGGCTCCCTTCGGGAGGGCTGCGCGTGCGGAGCGGTCGCGGAAGGCATGGGCTTCCCGCGCCCGTACACCCCACGGTGCCCCGGAATGCGCGATGCCGTTCCGGCCGGTGAGAGCATCTGCCGCCGTGGGCGACCCCGTACGCGTCCAGCCCCGGGTCGTACGGGATCACCCGGCGGGAACACCCTCACTCGAAGCTGAAGGTGCTCAGCACCGCCCTGTGGTCGGAGGGCCAGGTGTTGTTCTTGTGGTAGGGGATCGGCTTCGCGGTGCCCGCCATCACCGTCCGCGAGTCCTCCACCCTCAGCGGGCCCGCGTAGTGGATGTAGTCGATGCGGTTCTGCGGCTCGGGGCGGCCGGTGCTGCCGTGGTGGCGCGGGTAGACCGGGGACCAGGTGTTGCCGGGCTGCGCCTTGGGGTCGGGGTGCTTGACCCGGTAGGAGTCCTTGAAGCCGGTGTCCGCGATCATCTTGCTGACCGGCCACGTGAAGGGCCCGTAGCCGCAGTGGCTGTTGCGCGTGGCGGCCGTCCAGTCCAGGTACGAGGGCGAGTTGAGGTCGCCCGCCAGCAGCAGCGGCGTGTGGACCGCGTCGGCGATCATCGCCCGCACCCGCAGCTTGCGCATGATCTCCCGCATCTGCGGGACCCGCCCCGACTGCGCCTCGCGCCGGACGATCTGCTTCCCCGACATGTGGCTGAAGCAGGCGTCGTACGCGCCGAAGGGCCGGTAGTACAGGTGCGCCGTCCACAGCTCCACGCGCTGCTTGCCCGGCAGGGCGATGCGCACCCCGGCGCCGGCCGAGGTGCGGCCCGTCACGCGCTCGATGGGGTAGCGGCTGACCACGCCGAGGTCGTCGGAGGACTGCCAGGCGTGCCACCCCAGCTTCTTCGCGAGGTCCCTGGCCGCGTGCCCGCGCGTCTCCTGCATCGCGACGACGTCGGGCTTGAACTTCTCCATCACCGCGACCTGCTTGCGCAGCGGGTCCTTCAGCCAGCCGCCGCCCACCCAGGAGTTGAAGGTCATCACCTTGAGCTGCTTCGCCGCGGGGAGCGGGCGCGGACGCGGCTCGGCCGCCTCGGTCCCGGCGCGGACCGCCCCCGCACCGGCCCGCGCCGTCTCGGTCCCGGCTCCCGCCGCTTCGGTCCCGGTCCGCACCGCTCCGGCACCGGCCTCCGCCGCCTCGTACCCGGGCCGCCCCGCCTCGTGCCCGGACTGCTGCTGGTACGGCCGCGCGGGGGGCGCGAGTGCGGTGGTCGTCCCCGCGGCCACCAGGACCGCGAGGCCCGCCAGCGTGACCCCGCGTCGTCTTCTGCCTTCCATCCAGGCGCTTCCTTCCGGCCCGTAGGAGATCGATGTGTCCTACCAATACCGGAATGTCCAGTGATGTGACTGTGCATCAGGGCCACACGGGGGCCGCCATTGCTCTGCGCGGGCGCTCTTGGGCACACGCCGTTTCGGCCCGGCCCCCAGGAGGAAGCGCGCCGCGCCTCAGGAGACCTCGCATCAGGAGACCTCGCGTCAGGAGGAAGCGTGCCGCGCGTGCGTCTCGCGGGACTTGGCGACCTGGAGATCGCGTACGACCTCGCTGACCATCCGCAGCGAGGCGGCGTCCAGTACGTTGCCGAACTCCAGCACGCGCACCCGCCCCTCCAGGCGCTGCTTGAGCCCCGGCATCTCGCTGGGGATCACGACGAGGTCCACGTCCTTCAGGTCCTCCTCGTCCGTGCCCGCGAGGACCTCGATGTTGGTGACCCCGGCCTGGGTGAGGGAGTCGCGGATGCTCGCGGCCTGGTCCTCGGTGCGGTACCAGAGGCCCACCGTCCGGTTCTTGGGCACCTGGGCGATCTGGAGCAGCGTCCGGATGTGCGGCGCGACGACGATCGCGATGACCTCGGTCGCGGGCCGGCGCAGCAGCGCGCGCACCTCGGCGAGGTGGAAGAACGTGGTCAGTACGAGGTCGGGGTGCTCGGCCGCGGGGTCGAAGTCGCCCAGGACCAGGGGCTTCACGCTGAGATCCAGGTGCCCCAGGTGCTCTTCGAGCTCGTCGGCGAAGTATGTGGCGCGGTCGGCGTTGCACTCCACGAAGGACACCCGGAGCCTGCGGTCCGATGCCTGCACCGCGACGTTCAGCACCAGTTCCTGGAGCTCGGAGGGTGAGAGCCCGAGCTGGAGGCATTCGCGTGCCGCATTCTCCAGCACCTCGCGGGCGCGGTCGCGGGCCTGCGAGGTCGAGCGCGCCTGTTCGCCGCCGACCACGACCATGCCCTTGCGGCCGCGCGCCTCGACGAGCCCCTGTTCGCGCAGGGCGCCGTACGCGTGGGCCACCGTGTTCCGGTTGATGCCCAGGTTGTCGGCGAGCAGCCGGGAGCCCGGCAGGCGCTCGCCGTCCCGCAGCTGACCGGTCTCGATCAGGAAGGTGAGCTGCGTGACGATCTGCCGGTAGATCGGGATGCCCGAGTGCTGGCTGACGCTGATGTCGGCGACCATGCTCCCCCGCTTCGCAGTTTTGACCTAGGCGCAAGCCTAGCCGACTAGGCCATAAAGAGCCGGACGGGCAACCCGGCGAAACCGCTTCCCCGTCACCCGTTGCGCCGGTGGCGCCCGCGGGGAGAAAGTGGCCCCGCACTCTTATTGGCATAGCCAGCTATGCCAATAGTTTCCCGGCGGCCCTGCGACCGCCACGATCGAGGAGGTCCCATGGGTACGGACGCGTTCTGGGAGGACGTCGAGCGTCATGTGGTCCGCTACGGCCCGGCCTTCAGCCCGCGCACGATCGAGAGCGCGGCCGGTTCGTACGTCTACGACAGCGACGGCGAGGCCGTACTCGACTTCACCTCGGGCCAGATGAGCGCCGTGCTCGGGCACGCGCACCCGGACATCGTGCGCGCGGTCTCCGAGTCCGTCGGCTCCCTCGACCATCTCTACAGCGGCATGCTCAGCCGCCCGGTCGTGGACGTGGCCAAGCGCCTCGCGGGCACGCTGCCGGCGCCGCTGGAGAAGACGCTGCTGCTCACGACGGGCGCCGAGTCCAACGAGGCGGCGCTCAAGATGGCCAAGCTCTACACCGGCAAGTACGAGGTCGTCTCCTTCGACCGCTCCTGGCACGGCATGACCTCGGGGGCAGCGGCGGCGACCTTCTCCGCGGGGCGGCGCGGCTACGGCCCGCCCATGCCGGGCAACTTCACGCTGCCGACCCCGAACGCGTACCGCTCGCCCTTCCGGCACGCCGACGGCTCCTACGACTGGAAGGCCGAGCTGGAGTACGGCTTCGGCCTCATCGACCAGCAGTCCTCCGGCTCCCTCGCCGCCTGCCTGATCGAGCCGGTCCTCTCCTCCGGCGGGATCATCGACGTGCCCCTCGGCTACCTCGCGCGCCTCAAGGAGCTGTGCGCCGAGCGCGGCATGCTGCTCATCTACGACGAGGCGCAGACCGGGCTGGGGCGCACCGGGGAGATGTACGCCTTCGAGCGCGACGGCGTGGCGCCGGACATCCTCACTCTCTCCAAGACGCTGGGCGCCGGGCTGCCCGTCGCGGCCGTGGTGACCAGCGCCGAGATCGAGCAGGTCTGCCACGAGCGCGGCTACCTCTTCTTCACCACCCACGTCTCCGACCCGCTCGCCGCGACCGTCGCGCTGACCGTGCTCGATGTGATCGAGCGCGACGGCCTGGTCGCCCGCGCCGCCAAGCTGGGCGAGCAGCTCACCGAGCGGCTGCTGGGGCTGCGCGAGGCGTACGAGGTGGTCGGGGACGTACGGGGGCGCGGCCTCCTGCAGGGTCTGGAACTGGTGGAGGACAAGAAGTCCAAGGCCCCCGCCGACGCGCTCGGGCAGCAGGTCACGGCCGCCTGCCTGGAGCGGGGCCTGCACCTCAACATCGTGCAGCTCCCCGGGATGGGCGGGATCTTCCGCATCGCGCCGCCGCTCACCGCCACGGAGGAGGAGCTGCACGCGGGCGTGGACCTGCTGGAGACCTCGCTGAAGTCGGTGCTTGCTGCGCGGGGTTGAGGCGCCGGTCCGCTTCGGGCCCCGGGTGGCGGTGGCGGTCTACTCGCCGCGCCACACCGGGGCCCGCTTGTCGAGGAACGCGGTCATCCCCTCCTGCGCGTCGTGGGTGACCGCGTTCCGCGCCATGGTCTCGCCCATCTCTTCGTACGCGGCGTCCTGGGGCAGGTCGATCTGCCGGTAGAAGGCCTGCTTGCCGGTGCGTACGGTGAGCGGGCTGGCCCCTGCCACCTTCTCGGCGAGCGCCTGCACGTGGTCGTCCAACTCGGCGTCCGGTACGGCGGAGTTGGCCAGGCCCCAGTCGGCGGCCGTCGCGGCGTCGATGGTCTCGCCGGTGAGCAGCATCTGCATCGCGCGCTTGCGGCCGATATTGCGGCTGAGGGCGACCATGGGGGTCGAGCAGAACAGGCCGATCTTCACGCCCGGCGTGCCGAAGACGGCGCGCTCGGCGGCGACCGCCAGGTCGCAGGTGGCCACGAGCTGGCATCCGGCGGCGAGGGCCGGGCCGTGTACGGCGGCGATGACGGGCTGCGGGATGCGCTGGACGGTGTCCATCATCCGCGTGCACACGTCGAAGATCTCCCGCTGCTCGTCCAGCGGGATGTCCACGAGCTGCCGCAGATGATGCCCGGCGGAGAACACGCTCCCCTCGCCGCGCAGAACGACGACGCGAACGTCCTCACGCTCCCCGAGCCGCTCCAGCTCCGCCGTGACGGCGAGCATCATCTCGCGGGAGAGCGCGTTCCGTTCCCCGGGCCGGTCGAGCGTGAGCTGCGCGATCGACGCCTCGACATGGCAGTGGAGGTAGTCGGCGGTGGTGGGGGCTGGGGCAGTGCTCATGGGGCGCCTCGCAGGATCGTGGATATGGGGGTGTGCCTGTACGCGACGGTGGCAGGCCGACAGGGGCTCGGGCCAGAGGCCCGCCGGTCGCGTACCGGCACGACCTGGGCACGGCCCGATCCCCCACCCGTTCCGTCACCTCCGCACCCCACGCGGCGCGAACGCTCCTTATCCTGACCCCATGGTCGAAATCCCCCTCTCCGTGCTGGAGCTCGCGACGTTGCAGAGTGGTGCTCGGGCTGTCGAGGTCGTGCGGGACACCGGGGCCGTCGCGCGGGAGTTGGAGGCATTGGGGTATCGGCGGCTGTGGTATGCCGAGCACCATCACTCCCCCGCCATCGGCGCCTTCCCTCCCGTCGTGCTGATCGCCCACGCCGCCGCCACGACCTCGACGCTCCGCCTGGGCTCGGGCGGCGTGCTGGCGCCCAACCACGCGCCGGTGATGCTGGCGGAACAGTTCGGCACGCTGGCCGCGCTGCATCCCGAACGCGTCGACCTCGGCATCGGCCGCGGCCCCGGCACCTTCGACGAGGCCACCGCGCGTGCGCTGCGCCGCGGCGCCGGGCCGGTCACCGACGCGGAGTACCGCGCCGACATCGAAGCCGTGCTCCACTTCCTCGTGCACGAGATCCCCGAGGGCCCACTGCCCGAGCCCTGGCTGCTCGCCTCCAGCACCGCCGGCGCCGAACTGGCCGCCGCGCTCGGCCTCCCCGTCGCCCTCGCCCACCACATCCGCCCGCAGAACACCTCGGCCGCGCTGGACACCTACCGCGCGCACTTCACCCCCTCGCGCTGGTGCGCACAACCGCGGGTGCTGGTGTGCGTGGAGACCGTGTGCGCCGAGACCGAGGAGGAGGCCGACTGGCTGGCCGGGCCGATGAACGTGGTCAAGGCCGGGCTCCTCAAGTCGTCCAGCGAGATCCCCTTCCCCACCCCGGAGGAGGCTGCGGCGCACTCCTTCACCGCGGAGGAGCGGAAGGCGCTCGCCGCGTTCCGCGCGCAGCAGGCGTGCGGTACGCCGCAGGCCGTCGCCGACCGGCTCGACGCGCTGGCCGACCAGACCCGCGCCGACGAACTCATGCTGACCACCCCCGTCTTCGACCTCACCGCCCGCCTCCGCTCGTACGAGCTGGTCAAGAAGCACTGCGCGCGCTGACCCCTCCCGGGGCCACTGGTCTTCCGGCAAACGCCGGTATAGGAAGGGCCGGTGACCGATCTCCCCCTCTGCGGCCCCGAGGGCCCGCTCCGCGCCGTGCCCGCCGCGCGCGGTCCCGTACCCGTGCGCGCCGTGCTCTTCGACTTCTCCGGCACGCTCTTCCAGATCCGGTCGTACGCGGACCGGATACGGGCGGCATTGGGCAGGCCCGTGAGCGAAACGGCCATGGACGCGCTGCTGGACGGGCTGACCGTCGGGCTGTCACTGCCCGAGGTGGTGGAGGCGCAGCGGGGGCGGGACGTCTCGGCGGCGGCGCACCGCCGGGCGTTCACCACCTGGTACGCCTCCGTCCCCGAGCTGGCGTCGGTGGCCGAGGCGCTGTATGCCCAACTGCGCGCTCCGGAGCACTGGTTGCCGTACGCCGACGCCGACGCCGTGCTGTCCGCACTCCGGGACCGCGGGATCCCGCTGGGAGTGGTCAGCGATGTGGGCTGGGACCTGCGGGACACCTTCGCGCACCACCGCCTCGACCACTTCTTCTCCGCCTGGGTGCACTCGTACGAGCACGGCACCGAGAAGCCCGATCCGGCGCTCTTCCGGCACGCCTGCCTCAAGCTGGGCGTCGAACCGCACGAGACGCTGATGGTCGGTGACCACCCGGCGAAGGACGGCGGTGCGGCCGGCGCCGGGCTGCGCGCGTACGTGCTCCCGGCGGGCGCGGGACCCGGCGCGCACCGCGGGCTGGACGCGGTGCTGCGGCTCGCCGACATGGCCTGACCGGAACCGCCAGCCGCGCGGCCGACTCCCACCCCCGCACCCACGTCCCGCGCTCGCCGCGGGCGCCCACGGGGCTGCGCCCCGGACCCCTGTTGGCAACGAGGTTGCGAGGGCGCGAGGGCTGCGGTCCGGTTGTGCCCACCCTCCCCCAAGCTCTCCGGCTCCGCTCCGAGCAGGGAGGTACCCCCCTCGCCCCAGCGGAACGACTGCCCACAACCTCGTGGGGAGGGGAGGGAGCACCCAAGCGGACCGCAGCCAGCGCCCGGTGCGCGCCGTGGGCTGGACGCGGTGCTGCGGCTCAGCAACCTCGCCTGAGGCGCGCCGCCGCGAGTCGCACGGGCCGCGCTAGTTCCCCTGCTGTCGCGCGCGAAAGGCCGCTGTCTTCATCCGGTTCTGACAGGTCGTCGAGCAGAACTGGCGGGCCGCGTTGCGGGACGTGTCCACGTAGACCCGGTCGCAGCGTGCCGCCTGGCACACGCCGAGCCGGTCGGCCATGTCGCCGCCCAGCGCCAGGGCCACACCGGTCGCGCAGCTCGCGCTCGTGCTCACGGCCGGGGAGTCGTCCGCGGCGTGGAAGTGCAGCCGCAGCGGGCCGTCCCGGCGCCGGTGCAGGTGGGGGCGGGCGCCGGTGGTGTGGAGCAGCGCGTTGACCACCTCGGCCGCTTCGTCAGGGCGGCCGGCCGACAACTCCTCGAAGGCGAGGCGCAGTTGCTCGGCCGTGCGCAGAAGGTACGCGGCCTGCTCGGCGTCGAGGCCCCCCGCCGGCACCACGGACATCGCCGCCGGGATCGCCTCGGGCAACTCCTCCGCGGCGGGCGGCACATGGACCCTGCCGCGGGCCGCGCTGCCGGTGAGCGCGTTCACCAGGGAGACGGCCTGATCCAGCCGCTCCATCACGTAACTGTCGAATGGCACTTGACCGGTTACCCCTCCGCGCCTAGCGTACGACCTCGATGTCACTGTCATTATCCATGACGCCAGTGACACAGTGGAGGGGGAGTCCATGCACAGGTCCGTTCAACGCCTGCCCCGTGCCGTCTGGGTGCTGGTCACGGCGCGCGCGTTCAACCGGCTCGGGGCCTTCTCGCTGCCGTTCCTCACGGTGCTGACCAGCGACGAGTTCGGCACGGGCGCGGGCGCGGCGGGGCTGGTCTCGGCCGCGTTCGGACTGGCCACGATCCCCTCGCGGCTCATCGGCGGACGGCTCGCCGACCGCGTCGGGCGGCGGCGCACCATGGTGCTCGGGCTGACCGGCTGCGCGCTGTCGCAGGCGGGGATCGCCGCGGCGGGGAGCCTCGCGGTGGTGGCCGTGTGCGCGGTCCTGCTGGGCCTCGCCTTCGAACTGTACGAGCCGCCGAGCCAGGCCCTCATCGCGGACTCGGTCACCTCGGAGCTGCGGGTGCGCGCGTACAGCCTGCTCAACGCCGCGCTCGCGCTGGGCGGAATGGGCGCGGGGCTGCTGGCCGCGGTGCTGGGGCGGTGGGGTCTGCGGTGGCTGTTCGTCGCGGACGCGGTGACCTGCGCGGTGTGCGCGGCGATGGTGCTCGCGGCCCTGCCGGCCGACCACCCGGCGCGTGCGGCCCAGGACACCGCGCCCGGCGCGAGCCCCTGGCGGGACCGCGCGCTGCTGGCGATGCTCGCCTTCGGCACCGCGTACGCCGTGGTGCACATGCAGATCACCATGTCGCTGCCCCTCTCGATGGAACGGCGCGGGCTCCAGGCATCCGATGCGGGGCTGCTGTTCACCGCCCTGGCCCTCACCACCGTCGGCGCGCAGCCGCTGCTCCGGGTGCCCCGGGTGGCCGCGCTGCCCGCTCCCGCCTCGCTGGGCGCGGGCTGCGCGCTGCTGGCGGTGGGCCTGAGCGGCTATGCGGCGGCCACGGGACTGCCGGGGTACGTGGCCGCGACGGTGGTGTGCGGGCTCGGCGACGTACTGATCATGGGCCGGGCGTTCGCCATGGTCGCCGACCTCGCCCCCGCCGGCTCGACGGGCCGCTACCTCGCGGCGTACGGCATCAGCTGGGGCATCGCGACCGTCGCCGCACCCCTGCTGGGCACCCAACTCCTGGAGCGCGCGGGCGTGGCCACGCTGTGGCTCGCGATGGCGGGGGCGTCGGCGGCCATGGCAGCGACCATGCTGGCCCGGCCGAGGCTCACCTCCCGCCCGCCGCAACCGCGCCCCGAACAGTCCGGCAAGACGGCACGGGTGACCGGCGGCCCGCGATAGGCCCGGGTGCGTCGCGCACTCGCTGCGCGCGGAAGCACCCGTACGGCGCGGGCCGGGCGGTCGCCGCGTCGCTGAAGCCCGCGTAGCGCGCGTGGAACGGACGGCGCACGGCACCCAGGTCCACGCGCCGGTCCCCGGGGACGGCCGGCTGAACTCCCGCTGCCTCAGCGGTCACTTGGTACTCGCAACACCCCTACCCGCGTTCCGGTTCCGGTACGGGCTCCGGAGAGGTCGGGGAGGCCTGCGTGGCCGGAGAGGTCGGAGGAGTCACCGTGGTCGGGGTCGTCCAGTGGGCGACCTCGTCAGCGAACGCGTCAGGGGCGACGGACGGCTCCGCCGCAGCCGCGACATAGCCGTCCGGCCGTATCAGCACCGCATCCGGCGAAGCCCACGCACCGACGCCCGGCCGGACCGCGGATCGCACCCCCACACGGCGTCCAGCGAGATGCGCGTAACGCCCCTCTGACGTGAAGTCGGCCAGCACGAACGCGTCCTGGCGCAAGGCCCGCATCAGCGACGAGCCCGAGGGGCCGGAAACGGGCGCCCCGGCAACCGAGGCCCCGGCCGACGGCGCCCCCGTCAGCACGAGGTCGGGCGCCCTCGTGCCGGTCAGGGGGTGGGCCCCGTCCGGCGCCGGGTAGGCGAGGTCGAGTCCGGACAGCCAGCCCTTCAGCTCCTGTGCCGTATCGCCGTCCCGCCCGATCAAGTCGCTGAAGAGCCCTCTCAGGGCCTCGCCCCCGGGGGTGAAGGTGTGCATCAGGACGCCCTGGGCGAGGGTGTTGGCGGTGAGACGTGCCGAGACCGGGCGGCGTTCACTGTCGTAGTCGTAGGGTCCTTCGACCAGCCATGACGGCGCCCAGCCCTGGTGTTCGGCCGCCAGCTTCCAGGCCAGGTTGGCGGCGTCCTGGAGGCCGACGTTGAGACCCTGGCCGCCCGCCGGGAGGTGGATGTGCGCGGCGTCACCGGCGATCAGTATCCGTCCGGCCCGGTAGCGTTCGGCGTTGCGGGTGCTGTCCGTCGCGTTCGAGAGCCAGGACGTGCGGCGCACTCCCAGGTCGGTACCGATGATCCCCCGCAGCATGGCACGCAGTCCCTCGACCGACAGCGACCCCAACTCCTCGCGGCGCGCCTGCACTTGATGGGGCGTCAAGCCGGTGTCGGGAGGCAGCGTCCCGAAGAGGCGGTGCTGACCGTCCGGCAACGGCAGGATGCTCAGGCTGCCGGTATCCCGGTGCCAGTTGTGCGCGGGCTCGTCGACGGGGCCGTCCAGCTCCACATCGGCGACGAAACCGGTCAGCGAGGGGGACGTACCGGGGAATCCGATGCCCGCGAGGCGCCGGACCACGCTGTGCGCACCGTCGGCGCCGACCAGATAACGGGCCTCGTACGTTCCGTCCCCTGCGCGCACCCGCACCGCCGTCTCGTCCTGCTCGGCTCCGGTGACGGGGTGGCCGTAGTGCACGGGGACGCCGCGTTCGCGGAGGTGGCCGGCGAGCATCCGCTCGGTGCGCGTCTGCGGGACCATCAGCAGGAACGGGTAGGGCGTCTCCAGCCCCGTGTAGTCCAGCATCTCGGGCAGCGCGGCGAAGTGCGCACGGGGAGCCGGCCGCCCCCGTTCGACGAGCAGGTCGGACAGCCGCCGCCCGCCGGTCTCCAGGGCGGTGAGCACCTCCAGCGTGCGCGGGTGCATCGCGACGGCCTTCGGGTGCTCGCTGGGCCCGGCCTCGCGCTCGAAGACCCGTACACCCACCCCCGCCTCGTCCAGCAGCGCGGCCGTCAGCAGCCCGACGGGGCCGCCCCCGGCGACGATGACGTCGGTGCTCACTGAGCCTCTCCCTTCGGACCTTCTCCCCCGTCCCCTGCTCCCGCCGGACGCAACAGCAGTACTCCGGCGGTCAGTCCGGCGGTGGAGGCGACGTGGACGGCGAACGCCTTGCGGTTCGGTGCCCACACACCGGTGGTCGGCCCGCCGGACCACATGGCGGCGGTGAACCCGGCCGCCGCCGCGGCCATCCCCCGCCACATCGCACGCCCGCGCCGCGGCCCGGCCAGCACGCCGACCGCGACGGCGCCGACGGCACCTGCGGTGATCAGCGCTTCCCGCGCCATGTGGTACTGGACGTGCCCCTCTCCGTGGCGCGCCTCGGGAGCGCGGTAGGTCTCGTCCGTGATGTGTGTGACGGTCTGCCAGACGGACGGAGCGGAGGCGGCTATCCCTGCTGCTGTGACCAGGGCGCCGATATTCTCACGCGCTGTTCTCATGACCCCTCCAATTAGGCGAACGTTAATATAACGAACGCTAAGCTATCTCCTCCGAACGACCTACGGAAGGCCGCCAGTGCCCGAGAAGCCCTCAACCGACTACGTGGACGGCATGGTTGACGTCCTCGCGCAGGACCACTCCCCAGAGGCGGTGGAGGCCAAGGCGCTCACCTATCGCCTGCGCCGCATCACCCACCGTCTGGAGACCGACCTCAAACGTGAACTCGCCCCGCACGGCATCGAGTTGTGGACACTGGAACTGCTGGCCTGCCTGCTCCGGGAGCCCGAACACCGGCTGACGGCGAGCGAGTTGGCCACAGCGATGCAGCTGACCTCGGGAGCCGTCACCAACCGGGTGACGAAGCTGGAGGCCAAGGGCTGGGTCGTACGCGACTTCGCCCCGCACGACCGGCGCTCCGTCACGGTCACCCTGACCGAGGAGGGAGCCGCCCGCGCCCTGGAAGTCTTCGCCACCAAGACGGAGACCGAGCTCCACCTGCTCGCCCCGCTGTCCGAGGAGGACCAGCGCCGGCTCAACGACGACCTGCGCACAGTGCTGCTCGCCCTGGGTGACTACGAGAGGTGAGACGGGATGAACGCCCCTGCGCCACGAAGACGCAGGGGCACCGTCCTCCGCCCGTGACAATTCCCGCCACGGGTCTGGCGGCGCGTTCATCCCCGCTGCCCCAGTCGGCGCACGGCCGCGTCCGCGTCGCGCAGCAGCGCGCCGTCGTCCGCCGTGGAACGGCCGTCGCGCACATGGGCCCACCCCGCGACGAGCACGGTGTCCACGTGCGAGCGGTCCATCTGGAGCACGACGGTGCTGTACGCATCGTGCACCGGCGCCACATCGGGACGGTCGGCGCGCAGGACGAGCAGGTCGGCGTCCTTTCCGGGGGTGAGCGAACCGGTGCGGTCGTCCAGCCCGAGGCCGCGCGCCCCCTCGATGGTGGCCATCCGCAGGATGTCGCGGACGCCGACAGGTCCCGCGTCGGAGGCGCCCTGTCCGGCCCGCCGGCCCTGCTGGGACTGCTGGGACACCTGCCCGTGTTCGGCGCTGCGGGCGGCCTGGTACGCGGCCCGCATCTGCGTGAACATGTCGCCCGAGACCGTCGTCTCCACGTCGGCGCTCAGCGTGACGGTGAGGCCCTCGACCGCCCTGGCGGGGCCGGTCATCGGGTAGCCGTGCCCCATGATCATCTCGATCGGCGCCGAGACGGACACGTTGCCGCCGGTGTCCGCGACGAGCGCCAGTTCCTCCGCGCTCATCCCGTTGCCGTGGATGAAGGTGGTACCGGGCACGAGCGCGCCGATGTCCCGCAGGCGCGCGGCGGAGAACGAGCCGAAGAAGTGCCGCGCCGCCCGCAGGTCCAGCTCCTTCGCGAGCGCCGCGTTGGCCAGCTCTCCGTCGTCGCTCCCGCCCTCGGTGATCAGCGCCATGGTGACCAGCGCACGGTCGTCACCGAGGAGTCCGGAGCGTACGCGGCGCACGTCGTCCGGCAGCGCGTTCCCGTGCGCCATGCCGTACGGGAAGCTGTTGCCGTACGCGAAGACCGCGCGCAGACCCGCGTCCCGCAGGGCCGCGACCAGGGCGTCACTGCGTTCGGGGGTGTCCTGGATGTTGGAGATGTCCTGCACGGTGGTGACGCCGGATCCCAACGCGGCGCGTGCGCTGAGCAGTTGGCCGGTGTACAGCTCCTCGGGGGTCAGCGCGGGGCCGTACGTACGGCACACGACGTCGAAGTAGTCCTGCAGCGTGTGCGCGGGACCGATCCCGCGGAGCAGCCCCTGCCACAGGTGGCGGTGGGTGTCGACGAAGCCGGGCACGATGATGCGGCCCTCGGCGTCCACGACCTCCGCGTCCCGCGGCACGTCGAGCCGCTCGCCCACGGCGGTGATGCGCTCGCCCTCCACGAGCAGGTCGCCGCGCGCGAAGTCGCCGAGGGTCGGATCCATGGTGAGCAGGCGGGCGTTGCGGAAGAGGCGGACGGGCATGGTTCTGGTCCTCCTAGTGGTGCAGTGCAGTGTGGTGTGGTGTGTTCAGGCCGGGACATGGTCGGCTGCCGACGGCTCGGTACGGGCTGCTCCGGCCGCGACACCCCGTACCCCCTCCCGGGGCTCCCGGGGCTTGAGCAGGAACCACGTCGCGACGCCCGCCACGAGGGCCGAGAGCCCGGCGGCCAGGAAGACGGCCTGCAGGCCGTGCGCGAAGGCGGCGTGGACGGCGTCGGCGAGCGCCGGGCGGTCGTGCGGAGCGGCTTCGGCGAGTACGCGGTCGCCCTGCCCGCCTCCCAACTTCTCCGCGACGCCGTGCGGTTGGGCGGCGGCCCCGTGCAGATGTGTCGTCGCGGCCCGCACGAAGGCCGTTCCCAGGACGGCCACGCCGATGGCCTGCCCCAGTTGCCGGAACGTGTTGACCGCCCCGCTCGCGGTCCCCGCCTCCGCCGCGGGAACCGAGGCGAGCGCAGCCGAGGTCAGCGGCGGCGTCATGGCCCCGGCGCCGAGCCCGGTGACGATCAGCCCGCCGAGCAGCACCGTCCAGCCCGAATCCGGGCGGATGAGCGCCTGGCTGAGGACCCCGGTGCCGATCAGCAGCAGCCCGGCGCTGACCGGGAAGCGCGCCGGTACGCCCTGGAGGCGGCGCCCCGCGAGGCTGGATGTCAGCAGCCCCGCCAGGCTCAGCGGCGTGAGCACCAGGCCCGCCGCGAGCGGCGGCAGGCCCAGCACGGTCTGCAGCCACAGGGACGTGTAGCCGAGATGCGCGAAGGCCGCGCCCTGCAGCACCAGCGCCGCCAGCATCAGCCCGGTGAAGGCCGGGCGCCGGAACAGCCGCAGGTTCAGCATCGGTTGAGGGCTGCGCACCTCCACGCCGACGAACGCGGCCAGCGCGAGGAGACCGGTGCCGATGAGGGCGGCGGAGCCGGCGATGAGCCCGGCCACGACCGCCCCGGCGGCCACGGTGAAGGTCACGGCCCCGGCTACGTCGAACCTCCGCCGCTCCGGCCCCTGTCCGCCGTCGTGCTCCGGCAGCACCTTCCGTACGAGGAGGACGGTGGCCGCCGCGACCGGCAGGTTGACCAGGAAGACCGCGGGCCAGCCCCAGTGCTGGGAGAGCAGCCCGCCCAGTACGGGCCCGGCGGCGGTGGCGGAACCGCTGACCGCTCCCCACACGCTGAACGCCACCGCGCGGTCACGCCCGGCGTACACCGAGGCCAGCAGCGCGGTGGTGGTGGCGAACATGACCGCACCGCCCACGCCCTGCACCGCGCGCCCCGCGATCAGCACGGCCGGACCGGGCGCGAGCCCGCACAGCAGCGAGGCCCCCGCGAAGACGGCCAGCCCCACCAGGTACATCCTGCGGCGGCCGAAGAAGTCCGCACAGGCGCCGGCGGTGAGCAGCAGCGCGGCCAGCGCCAGCGCATAGGCGTCGACGACCCACTGCAGCGCGGCCATCGAGGGGCGCAGTGCGCGGGAGATCTCCGGCAGCGCCACGTTCACGATCGTCACATCGACGAGCAGCATGAACGTGCCCAGGCAGATGGCCACCAACGGCCACCACTTACGCATAACGGTCTCCCCGTTTCCCCGTACCCCGTGTCTCCGGGTGGCCGGTCCCTCCGGCCCGCCACCACCTTCGGGCACGAGGACACGGCGACCCAGCGAAAAGCATTCTCATGAAAAAATGAGCGCTCCTGCGGACTTCTCTGGGAGAACGAGTGATGAACGACGCCCTCGACCTCAAGATAATCAACGCGCTGTCGCTCGACGGCAGGGCCTCGTTCCGTTCTCTGGCCGGGGTCCTGGGCGTGTCACCGCAGACCGTGCAGCGCCGCTACGCGCAGCTGCGGAGCGGTTCGGCCCTGCGGGTGCTGGGCCGTACGTATCCGGAGGCGGTGGGGGACGAGCTGTGGTTCCTGCGCCTGAAGTGCGCGCCGGGGTCGACCGACGCGGTGATCTCCGCCGTGGCCCGGCACGAGGAGACGGACTGGGTGCACCTCACCTCCGGCGGCACCGAACTCGTCTGCACGACCCGCAATTCGGAGGATGCCGAGCCCGCGCTGCTGCGCAACCTCCCGCGCACGCCGCGCGTCACCTCGCTCGGCGCGCAGCGCCTCCTGCACATCTACTACGGCGGCCCGCAGAACCCGATGGTCGACAAGACCAGCCCCCTGACCGCCGACCAGACAGCGCGGCTCGCCTTTCCCGCCGCGCCCGTCCCGCCCGAGCCCACGCGGCTGACCCGTACGGACCGCGCCCTGCTCAAGGTCCTGCACGAGGACGGCCGCGCCGAGAACCAGGAGCTCGCCCGCGCCGCGGGCTGCTCGCCCTCCACGGCGCACCGCCGCGTGAGCGAACTGCGCCGCCAGGGTGTCCTCTACTTCGACCTGGACTACGACCCGGGCCTGGTGGACCGCCGGAAGGCCACGATGCTCTGGCTGTCGGTGACGCCCGCGTCCCTGGAGCGGGCGGGCCGCGCGCTGGCCGCACACAAGGAGGTCTCCTTCGCGACGGCCACCACGGGCCCCACCAACCTCTACGCGGTCATCACCTGCCCCCACGCCCGGGCCCTCCACGCCTACCTGACGGGCCCCCTGACCGACCTCCCCGGCCTGAACCAGGTGGAGAGCGCACCGGTGACCCGGACGGTGAAGAGAGCGGGGACACCGCGTCCGTGACGACCTCCGCCACGTCCCGCGAGCCGACAGCCGCTTTCGGGAACGACAGCTTCCGTCCTCCTCCATAGTGGTGGTGCGGTGGGTGCGTTCGACGGCCTGGCCCCAGTACGTACCGGCGACCATGAGGACGGCGCCGACCGAGGCCCACACGGTGGGCGAACAGCGCGGCGGGCGGGGGCGGGACAGAGCCGGGGACGCCCGCACCCGTACGCACAGCGGGAGTTGACCCACCGGACACCCGCCGCTCGCCGCCCGCCGGGTGCCGGCAGCGCCGCGCGGTTACGCTGCCGTCATGGATGCCGCCGGCTGGGAATTCGCTGAGCGCCCGCCCGACGCGCGGCTCGCCGGGCTCGTGCTGCGGTACGAGGGGTACGCGCTCTCCTCCGCGCGGCCCACGGAGCGGCGGGAACTGCCCGGTACCACGCTGCCCCTGGTGATCGCCTTCGGCGAGGGGTTCACGTTGGACGGCGCGCCCATGCGCTCCTTCACCGGCGGGCTCCAGGAGACCAGCGTGCTCACGGGCTGGCCGGCACGGGTGCAGGGCGTGCAGATCGACCTGTCGGTGCTCGGCGCCGGAGTGCTGCTCGGCGTGCCGCTCTCCGAGCTGACCGGGCGGCTCGTCGCGCTGGAGGACGTGTTCGGACCGCTCGCGGAACGGCTGGCCGAGCGGCTGTACGAGCTGCCGGGCTGGTCGGCGAGGTTCGCGCTGCTCGACGACCTCCTGCTCGCGCGGCTCGCCGAGGCCCGCTCCCCGGGACCCGCGCTGACCTGGGCCTGGCGGCGCATCCACGAGACCGGCGGCGCGCTCGACATCGGCACGCTCGCCGACGATCTGGACTGCGGCCGCCAGCATCTGACCACCCGTTTCCGGCACACCTTCGGCGTACCCCCGAAGGCGCTCGCGCGGCTGCGGCGCTTCGAGCTCGCGGCACGGCTGGTCGAGGAGGGCGCGCTGCCGCTGGCGGAGGTGGCCGCGCGCACCGGCTACAGCGACCAGGCGCACTTCACACGGGAGTTCCGCCGCTTCGCGGGCAGCTCGCCCCGCGAGCATCTGCGGCTGCGGCGTACGGAGCCGACGGCGGACGCGGTCACCGCGGGCTGACTCACGAATCCGCCGAAACGCGCAGCCCCCGCGCCGCGCAACACATCCCCGCACCGGACAAACATTCAATACGCGGGGCCGCCGTCTTCCTACGGTTGTGGGTACCGGAATTCATCCGCCCCGCACAAGGAGCCTTCCATGCCCGAGGGAATTCCCACCCCCAGCGTCATCCCGTACCTCCTCTACGAAGACCCCGAGCGCATCCGCGACTTCCTGGTCGACGCGCTCGGATTCACCGAAGTGGCCACCCACAAGGGCCCGGACGGAAGGGTCGGCAATATCGCGCTCCGCATGGCGGACAAATACGTGATGCTCAGCACCGCCCAGCCCTCCTTCGGAATGGCGCCGCCCGGAGGCCTGCCCGCACTGCACGCGGGCGTGATGGTGTACGTCGAGGACGTGGACACCCACTTCGCGCACGCGGAGTCGGCGGGCGCGACGATCTGGTACCCGCCGCAGGACATGCCGTACGGGCAGCGGGAGTACGGGGTACGGGACCCGGAGAACGGGTTCTGGTGCTTCGGCACCCTGCTGCATGGCACCGACCTCGGGTAGCGGCCGCCCTGGGGACGGCCCTGAGGACCCCCTGGGGGAGGCGGCGATGGCCGAACTTCCGCGCTGTCCGGCTGATTCTGGCCGGAAGCGTGACTCTTTGGAGTGGCCTTGATCGCGCGACGGCCGGTTTCGCCCCCTCCCCCGCGCTCTCTTAACGATCATGCTGAGCGTGATCAATCCATTCAGTCGTCGCGTGCGCCGCCGGGCCCTGCTGCCCGCAGCGGCCGGCACGCTCAGCATGCTCTCCCTCCTGTCCGCGCTGCCCGCCGCAGCCCAGCCCTCCGCCGGGCAGCCCGCCGCGGCCAACGCCGCCGAGCGGCCCTCGTCCGGGCCCTGGCCCACCAACGCGGCCGAGGCCCGCACGTCCTCGTACCTCGAGTCAGCGCGCCAGGACCCCGGCCGTCTGAAGGAGTTCTTCAAGAGCCTGCCCAAGGGCGGTGACCTGCACAATCACCTCTCGGGAGCCGTCTCGACCGAGTACCTCATCCAGCTCGCCGGCGAAGACGGGCTGTGCATCGAGGAGAAGACCATGACGGCCGTGGACGGTCCGTGCGGCCCCGGCAAGCGTCCGGCCGCCGACGCCCGTACGGATCAGGACTTCCGCAAGGCGCTGCTGCGGGCCTGGTCGATGGAGGACTTCCCCAAGGGCGAGTCGGGGCACGACCACTTCTTCGACACGTTCGGGAAGTTCGGCAGGGTCACCTGGTTCAACACCGGGAAGATCCTCGCGCACGTGGCCAACTCGGCCGCCGCGCAGAACCAGCAGTACCTGGAGACCATGTCCACTCCCGCATCCGAGGACGGCAAGAAGCTGTCCGAGGAAGTGGGCTGGGACCCCGACCTGGAGTCGCTGCACGACAAGCTGCTCGCCGGCGGCCGCCTGGACGCGCTGGTGAAGAAGGCGAAGTCGGAGGCGGACTCCGCCAACGCGGACTTCCGGGCGGCGGCGCACTGCGGCACCGACAAGGCCACCCGCGCCTGCAAGCTGCCCATGCGCTGGATCTCGCAGGTCTCCCGCAACAGCAAGCCGGAACGTGTCTTCACGCAGATGGCGCTCGGCATGCGGCTGGCCGAGCGCGACAACAGATTCGTCGCGGTCAACCTCGTACAGCCCGAGGACGGCGAGCCGGCGCTGCGCAACTACCGGCTCCAGATGCGCATGCTGGAGATGCTGCACCGCAAGTACCCGAAGGCCCACATCACGCTGCACGCGGGCGAGTTGACGCCGGGTCTGGTCAAGCCCGAGGACCTGAAGTTCCACATCGACGATGCGGTGCGGACCGGGCAGGCCGAGCGCATCGGGCACGGAGTCGACCTCGTACACGAGGACAACTGGCCGTCGCTGGCGCGCCGCATGGCGCGCAAGGAGGTCGCCCTGGAGGCGCCGCTGACCAGCAACGCGCAGATCCTCGGCGTGAAGGGCGACGAGCACCCCTTCAACACCTACCGCGCCTTCGGGGTGCCGGTGGTGCTGTCGACCGACGACCCGGGGATCTCGCGCATCGACATCAGCCACGAGTACCAGTACGCGGCGAGCACCTACCGGCTGCGCTACCCCGAGATCAAGCAGATGGCGCGCGCCTCGCTGGAGTACGCGTTCCTGCCGGGCAAGAGCCTGTGGCGGGGCAAGCCCACGCGGGACGGCTACCGTCCTGTGTCGGCCTGCGCGAACGAGCGTCCGGGAAGCTCGTCCCCCGGCTCCTCGTGCCGCTCGCTGCTGTCGGCCAGCCCGAAGGCGGCCGTGCAGTGGCGCCAGGAGGCGGCCTTCGCGTCCTTCGAGCGGCAGCACGCGGGCGCGTGAGCGTGAAGCGTTGACCAGCCGCTGATTCACCGTCGAGTACGGGGCGGGCGTTGCTGTTTCGCGCCCGCCCCGTACCGGCGCATCGTTCCGGCGCGTTCCGGTTGCTCAGACGCGTTCCGGTTGCTCAGACGCGTTCCAGTGCGCGGTGCGGGCCGCTGGGGAGTTCGGCGCCGATCGCGTCGCCGGGGCGTACCACGCCGCCCTCGCGCACCACGCTCATCACACCGGTCTTGCGCACGACGTTGCCCGCCTCGTCGCGGCCGACGACCTGCTTGAGCAGGCCCTCCTGGAACATGTCGATCTGCAGGCAGGGATTGCGGAGCCCCGTGACCTCCAGCACCGCGGAATCTCCGATGCGCAGGAGGGTGCCTGCCGGGAGGCCGAGCAGGTCGATGCCGGTGGTGGTGATGTTCTCGCCCAATTCGCCGGGCGCCACCGCGAATCCCTCCTCGCCCACCTCGGCGAAGAGCTCCTCGTGGATGAGGTGCACCTGGCGCAGATTCGGCTGGGTGGGGTCCTGCGCGACGCGCGACCGGTGCTTGACCGTCTCGCCCGCGTGCACGTCGCCCTCCACGCCCAGACCGGCGAGAAGCGTGATGCTCTCCCTGTTGGGCTTGGTGAACGCATACTCCCCGTTGCTGCTGACCGCTCTCACGCGTGCGCTCATGCTGCGGAATCCCCCTCTTCGATCTTCCGGTCGGCCACGAGCCTAACCCGGGGCAGCGGCGTGCGTGCCGCTCATTCCCGCATCGCCCCTGCTCAGCGGGCCGCAATCGCCCCCGCTCGGCGCGCGCTTGAAGGGTTTCTGTCGGCCGGGTTCAGAAATCCTCGATGGACTCCCGGCGCCCCTCGCGGCACATTGGTTGCCGCCGCCGGCCGGCCGCGTGTCCGCTTTCCCGTCCGTTCTCTCCGCAGGGAGTCGTGCCATGAAGGCACTGGTGAAACAGCGTGCCGAACCCGGTCTGTGGCTGACCGACGTGCCCGAGCCCGAGGCCGGCCCCGGCGACGTACTGATCAAGGTCCTGCGCACCGGTATATGCGGAACCGACCTGCACATCAGATCCTGGGACGGCTGGGCCCGGCAGGCCGTCGCGGCGCCGCTGGTGCTCGGCCACGAATTCGTCGGCGAAGTGGCCGCGGTCGGCGCCGATGTGTCCGACGTCGCGGTCGGCGATCTGGTCAGCGGCGAAGGCCATCTGGTCTGCGGAAGCTGCCGCAACTGCCGCGCGGGCCGCCGCCATCTGTGCCGCTCCACGATCGGCCTCGGGGTGGGCCGCGACGGCGCGTTCGCCGAGTACGTGGCGCTGCCGGAGTCCAATGTGTGGGTCCACCGCACCAAGCTGGACCTCGATGTCGCCGCGATATTCGACCCCTTCGGCAACGCCGTGCACACCGCGCTGTCCTTCCCGCTGGTCGGCGAGGACGTGCTGATCACCGGCGCGGGGCCGATCGGCATCATGGCCGCCGCGGTGGCCCGGCACGCGGGAGCCCGCAACGTCGTGATCACCGACGTGAGCGACGCGCGGCTGGAGCTCGCGCACAAGGTCGGCGCGACTCACACGGTGAACGTCGCGCACAGCGATATCGCCGCGGCACAGCGCCGGTTGGGGCTCAAGGAGGGCTTCGACATCGGCCTGGAGATGTCCGGGCGCCCCGAGGCCATGCGCGACATGGTCGACAACATGACGCACGGCGGCCGCATCGCCATGCTCGGGCTGCCGGCCGAGCAGTTCCCCGTCGACTGGGCGCGGATCGTCACCTCGATGATCACGGTGAAGGGCATCTACGGCCGGGAGATGTTCGAGACCTGGTACGCGATGACCGTGCTGCTGGAGGGCGGGCTCGACCTGACCCCCGTGATCACCGGCAGCTACGGCTACCGGGACTTCGACGCCGCCTTCGACGAGGCCGCCACCGCGCGCAGCGGAAAGATCATCCTCGACTGGACCGCCTAGCCGGGCGGGTCACCCGAGCCGACTGAGCCACCCGAGCCGCCCAAGCCGTCTGATCCGCCCAAGCCGGAAGCCGCCCCGGCCTCCGCGCCCCGTGCTCCGTCCCGTACCTCGTACTCCGTCCCCGTACCGCCTCCGCCCTTAGGAGATCCCAGATGTACGCGTCCGTCCGCGACGACCTCCGCGCCACCCTCCAGGAGATCCGCACCGCAGGGCTGCACAAGCCCGAGCGCGTCCTCGGCACCCCGCAGAGCGCCGCCGTCGGCGTCACCTCGGGCGGCGCGCCCGGCGAGGTGCTCAACTTCTGCGCCAACAACTACCTCGGGCTCGCCGATCACCCCGAGGTGGTGGCCGCCGCGCAGGAGGCGCTGGACCGGTGGGGCTACGGCATGGCCTCGGTCCGCTTCATCTGCGGCACCCAGGAGATACACAAGGAGCTGGAGCGGCGGCTCTCGGCGTTCCTGGGGCAGGAGGACACGATCCTGTACTCCTCCTGCTTCGACGCCAACGGCGGCGTGTTCGAGACGCTGCTCGGCCCCGAGGACGCGGTGATCTCCGACGCGCTCAACCACGCCTCGATCATCGACGGCATCCGGCTCTCCAAGGCCCAGCGCCACCGCTACGCGAACCGCGACCTGGCCGAGCTGGAGCAGCGGCTGAAGGAGACCCAGGACGCGCGCCGCCGCCTGATCGTCACCGACGGCGTGTTCTCCATGGACGGGTACGTGGCCCCGCTCGCGGAGATCTGCGACCTCGCCGACCGCTACGACGCGATGGTCATGGTCGACGACTCGCACGCCGTGGGCTTCGTGGGCCCCGGCGGCCGCGGCACCCCCGAACTGCACGGCGTGATGGACCGCGTGGACGTGATCACCGGCACATTGGGCAAGGCGCTAGGCGGCGCCTCGGGCGGCTACGTCGCGGCGCGGGCCGAGATCGTGGAGCTGCTGCGCCAGCGCTCGCGCCCGTACCTGTTCTCCAATGCGCTCGCCCCCGTGATCGCCGCGGCTTCCCTGAAGGTCCTCGACCTGCTGGAGTCGGCCGGCGACCTGCGCGAGAAACTGGACGCGAACACCCGCCTTTTCCGCGGCAGGATGACCGAGGCGGGCTTCGAGATCCTGCCCGGCGACCACCCCATCGCGCCCGTCATGATCGGCGACGCGGCGGAGGCGGCGCGCATGGCCGAACTCCTGCTGGAGCGCGGCGTGTACGTGATCGGCTTCTCCTACCCCGTGGTGCCGATGGACCAGGCGCGCATCCGCGTACAGCTCTCCGCCGCGCACTCCACGGCCAACGTCGAGCAGGCGGTCGCGGCGTTCTCCGACGCCAGGGCGACAATGACGTCGTGATCGACCCGCGCCGACTGAGGATCCTGCGTGCCGCGGCGGACCACCGTACGGTGACCGCCGCGGCCGCGGCCCTGCATCTGACCCCCTCCGCCGTCTCCCAGCAACTGGCGGCCCTGGAGCAGGAGACGGGCCACGTCCTGCTCACCCGCAGCGGACGGGGCGTGCAGCTCACGGCGGCCGGCGAGCTGCTGCTGATCCACACCAACGCGGTGCTCGCCCAACTGGAGCGCGCCGAGGCGGACCTGGCCGCGTACGCGGACGGCAGCGCGGGCGAGGTCACGGTCGCCGCCTTCGCGACCGGCATCGCAGAGGTGCTGGCCCCGGCGCTCGCCCATCTGCGCGCCGAGCGCCCCGGCATCCGGCTGCGGGTGCGGGACGCCGAGGGCGACGAGGCGCTGCCGATGCTGCTGGACGGCGAGGCGGATCTCGCGCTCGCGGTCGAGTACCGCGGCGCGCCCCGCGAGGACGACCAGCGCCTGGCCCGCGTCGGGCTCTACGCCGAGCCCTTCGACGCCGTGCTCCCCGCGGCGCACCCGCTCGCCGGGGAACCGCACGTGGAGCTCGCCTCGCTGTCCTGCGACGAGTGGGTCGGCCCCTACCCGGGCAACCCTTGCCACGACGTGATGCTGCTGGCCTGCGAACTCGCCGGTTTCGAGCCCGCTTTGGCGCACTCATCCGACGACTTCCGCGCGGTGGTCGCGCTGGTCGGCGCAGGAGCGGGGGTGGCGCTGGTGCCGCGCTCCGCGCTGCGCGGGGTCGAGCCGCGCAACGCCGTCGCCCTCCCGGTGACCGGGCCCGCCGCGACCCGCCGCGTCTTCGCCGCCGTACGCAAGGGCGCGGAGGCGCATCCGCTGATCCATCCGGTGCTGGACGCGCTGGTGGGCGCGGCGAAGGGGCTGTCCACGCTGTGACGTCGCCCGCGCGGCTCCGTACACGGGGGCTGCGCGCTGCTCCCGTACGAGGGCTCAGTACCTCCAGCGGTACGCGGCCGCCACCAACTCGGCGTCGTGGCCGGCCATGGCCTCGGCCTCGCCGCGGCGTACCGCGAGGACGGCGTCGGCGAGGACCGGGCCCAGGGCGGCGCGCAGCGGCGCGTCGTCGCGGAAGGCGGCCGCCGCCTTGTGGAGCGTTTCCGGGAGACGGGCCACGCCGCGGGCCGACGCCTCGGAGGGCGTCAACCTGGCCGGGTCGCCGGTGATCTCCTCGGGCAGCCGGGCGGAGTTCTCCAGCCCGTCCAGGCCGGCGGCGAGCAGGGCGGCGAGCGCGAGGTACGGGTTCGCCGCGAGGTCGGCGGGCTTGAACTCCACGTTCGCCGCCCGGTCGCGGTGCCCCCGGGTCCCGGTGATCACCCGCAGCGCCGCCTCGCGCGTCTCGTGCCCCCACGCGGCGAAGGCCCCCGCCCACTGCGAGGGCCTGAGGCGCAGATAGCTGGCCGGGCTCGGCGCGGTCACCGCGAGCAGCGCGGGGAGGTGGGCGAGCAGGCCCCCGAGGAAGGATTCGGCCTCCGGGGTCATGCCGTGCCGGAGCGCGCCGCCGGAGTGCAGGTTGACCCCGTCGCGCCAGGCCGAGAGGTGGATGTGGCCGCCGTTGCCCACCCCTTGGGCGAAGACGGACGGGGAGAAGGACACCTTCAGGCCGTGCCGCAGCGCCACCGCGCGGAGGGTGTGCCGCATGAGCACGCTCTGGTCGGCCGCTGCCACCGGGTCGAGCGCGGCGGCGGAGATCTCGAACTGCCCCGGTGCGTACTCGGGATGGAGCTGCTCGACCTCCACGCCCTGCGCCGCCAGCGCGACCAGCACCTCAGCGGCGAAGTCGCTCAACTCGGCCTGCCGCGCCGCGCCGTAGGCGGGCCCCGTGCAGGCCGGTACGAACTCCCCGTCCGGGGCGTCTCCCCTGCCGGTCGCCCACTCGATCTCGATAGCGGCGCTGAAGCTCAGGCCGTGCCGCTCCCCCGCCCCGGCGGTGAGGCGGCGCAGCAGGGTGCGGGTGCACGCCGGGTGCGGCGCGCCGTCCTGGGTGCGCCGCTCGACCGGGGCCCAGGCCCAGCCCGGCTGCGCCGCGAGCACGACGAGCCGGTCGAGGTCCGGGTACAGCCGCAGGTCGCCGTCCGGCGAGCCGAGGACGTCGGTCTGCACGAAGGAGTCGTCGGCCAGGAACGTGTCGAACACCGGCGACATGCCCACGCCGCGCGCCACGGCCGCCCCGAGCCGCGCCACGGGAACGGTCTTCACGCGCGTGATGCCCGCGGTGTCGACGTACGCGAGCACGACGCCGTGCACGCCGCGTTCGGCCAGCTCGGCGCCGAGGGCGGAGGCCCGTTCGACGGCGGCGGGGTCAGGGGCAGGGGCGCTGTCGGGTTCCGCACCGGGGTCGGGGTCCGGGGCGTGCGGCGCGGCTTCGGTCATGTGCGCTCCTCGGTGGGGGCTCCGTGGGCGGATGCGGGCTTCCCCGGCTTCCTCGCCGGGCTCGGCCTCCTCACCGGCATCGTGCCCGGCGGAGTACGGCGTACCGCGCGGCGCGAAGAGGGTCCACCGCATCTGCGTAGTCGCCGAGGGGCGCGGTGGCGTAGCGCGCTCCCACCACACGGAAGCGCCGCGCACCCTCAGCCAGCAACCCGCCCCGCGCGGCGATCAGTCAGCCGCCCGCCCCCAGGCGGTCAGACGGCCGCCCGTCCCGCGAGCCGGCCCGCCTCCTCCACGTGGTCGCTCCGCCCCAGGAGTTCCCACCGTTGGAGGGCCAGCGGGACATTGCCCTCGCGCCACAGGCGGTCGTGGAAGCCGGCGAGGTCGAAGGCGTCGCCCTGCTCCTCACGCGCCGCCGCCAGGAGGTCGAGGATCTGCGTCTTGCCGGCCTGGTAGCTGAGCCCCTGGCCCGGCGCTGCGGAGAAGAGCACCGCCTCCTGCCAGGCCGTGGCGTGATCGACCGGCACCCGCTCGGCCAACTGCGCGGCGGCTTCCTCCAATGCGAGGTCGCCGAGCGCCAATCCGAGGTCCACGTCCACCCGCAGCGCGCGCAGCCGCATGGAATTGGCCAGAAAGGCCCCGCTGGCCGGAGCATCGTCGAAGAGCCCGGCGGTGAGCGTCAGTTCCTCGTGGTGAAAGGCGAGACCCTCGTTGGGCACGGAATCGTGGAAATGCCGCCGCACCGGGTCGGAATGCTGCCACGAGAGTGCCAATTGGTGCGCGTGCACGCCCTCGTGGACAATTCCGGTGCGCGGGTCCAGCACCTTCGCCTGCTCGAAATAGGAAAGCCCGGGCCCCGGTTCCGGCACATACCGCACCGCGTCCTCCCGTGCGTGCTCCGGCGAGGCCAGGTAGTGCGGCACCCCGAGCCAGGTCAGCGGCGCGAGATAGGGCGGCATCGGCGCGAAGCGGTAACGCCGCAGATCCGCGGGCAGCCGCAGCAGCCCGCGCTCAGCGCAGAAGCCGCGCACCTCGGCCTCCTGCACCGCCTGCCGCTCGACGAGGGTCCCGGCACCGGCGCTCTCCCGACCCGGCGCGCGGCTGCGCCAGGACTCCTCCAACGCCACGGCCCGCGCGTATTCGCCCCTGGCGTGCGCGCGCAACTGCTCGGGCCCGTACGGCAGCAGCGCGACCCGGTGCAGATAGAAGGCCAGCGCCTCGGTCCCGATCGCCGTCGTGCCGCCGAATTCGCGGCCCTCCAGCCATGCACGGAACGCGGCGAGATGTCCCGCGGTCTCCTCGGCGAGCGCCGGCAACTCCGCCGCGTACGGCGCAGGCAGCAGCGGAGCGAGCGCGGCCATGGCACGCCGTACGTCCTCGGGCCCCCGGTCCAGCAGGCGCCGCGCGTACGCCGCGAAGGGCGCGGCCGCGTGCTCTGCGAGGTTGGCGCGCGCCTGGCGCAGGACCTCGGGGACCTGCCGCAGGTGCCGCAGCACGGCCGCGGCGCGCTCGGGCCCGAACGGCGGGGGCTCCAGCAGCAGTTCGTACACCGCCACCAGGGCCTGGTCGAGGTAGAAGCAGGGGTTGCGCTGCCAGCCGCGCACCATGTCCAGCTCCCAGTGGACCTTGTCCAGCGCGGCGCCCAGGAGCCGCCCGTCGACCTGGACGGCGACCGGTTCCCCGCCCAGTTCGAGGGCCCGGTGGCGCGCGGCGAACTCCGCCAGGCGGCGGCGCCGCTCCTCCACGGCCTCGGCCGACCAGTCGGCGACCCATCCCTCGGGCCGCGCGACACGCGGGACGTCGTCGTGCGAATCGGCTTGGCTGGCGGTGCGCCAGCGCCGGAACTCCTCGCTCAGCCCGACGAGTTCCTCCGCGTACGCCGTACCGCTCGCGCTCTTCTCCCCGCCCGTCATCCCGTTCTCCCTCTCCTCGTGATCATCCGACTGTGGCCCCTCACCGCGCGCTCGGCACACCCCCGCTCCCCCGCGCCGCACCCATCACGCCACCGCGCCGCACCACGAGCGAACTCCCCCGCGTACGCCGCGCCACCACCACGTTCAGCACCCACCCGCTCGCCACCAGCGCGACGAGCGCGAGCGGGAACGCGAGCAGGGGCCCGTGCGCCGGGAGCGCCGTGGCCAGGGTCAGCAGGAAGCAGCAGGTGGCCGCGGCGGAGAGCAGCGCGCCGCGGGTCAGCTCGGCCGCGGCCCGCGCTCCGCCGGAGCGGTGCACCGTGGGCGCCATCACGGCCAGCAGCACGGGCAGCGTGGACAGCACCCCTCCCACGTACGAGCCGAGCAGCCGCGCGCCCGCCATCGCCGCCAGCACCGTGCCGGTCGCCAGCGCCATCCGCAGCGGCGTCTCCCAGGCGCGCGCCGCCTGCCGTACGGGGACCGAATCGCTGGTCACCCGCCATGTCCACAGCCCCGCGAGGACGACGGCGACCGTGACGGCGGCGGTCAGCCACACGTCGCCAAGAGCCACGCCGACCGCGCCCGCCGCAGCGGCGGCGAGCAGCGCGCGGGCCAGGGTCCGCCAGGGGAGCAGTCGCGGCGCGAGCCGCCCGTAGGCCAGGCAGAAGCAGGCCACCACCAGTTGTCCGGCCACGCTGCCCTGCGCCGCCTCCGCCCCGGCCGACCGCCCGGCGTCCCAGCAGACCAGCGCCAGAAAGGGCCCCGTCGTGGTGGGGGCGCCCAGAAGCCGGCCGCCCCGGCGTGGCCCCAGCCTCCGGGCCACGACCGAGGCGAGCAGCACCATCGACGGCGCGAGGGCCGCCCGGAACAGCAAGATCTCCATGCCCGGGACACTGCCAGGAAAGCCGCCGAAGGTGGCTCGGAAATATCGCGGCTACCCACCCGTACGCCACGCTTTTCTCGGCCGATGCCGTGGTCGACCGAGATTCTCTACGATGGCCTCCATGGACCGCATCGACCGGGAACTCGTGACCCTCCTGCTGGCCAACGGCCGCGCCACCTACCAAGAGCTGGGCCGCGAGGTGCGGCTCTCCGCCAACACCGTGGCCGACCGCGTGCGCCGGCTCCAGAAGGACGGCATCATCCGCGGCTACCACGCCGACCTCGACCTGGCCGTGCTGGGCCACGGCATGGAGATGCTCAGCGACATCCGGCTGCGCGAGGGCACCGACAGGGCCGCGTTCGAGAGCCGGCTCGCGACCGTCCCACAGGTGATCGGCGGGATGCGGCTCACCGGCGAGTACGACTACCAGCTCCGCATCGTGTGCGCCGACGCGCGCGAATTCGAGACGGTCATCGACCACCTCAAGCAGCACCTCGCGGTACGCGAACTCCGCAGCCGCCTCATGCTGCACGAGGTTCCGCTGGGCCAGGAGCGCCTGTTGGAGCAGTGAGCCGCGGGGTTCCCGTGCCTGCGCGATGCCTGCGCGATACGTACGCGGCGAGGGCGAGAAAGAGAAAAGGCAAGGAGTGCTGCTCTCCTTGCCACTCTCAACATATAGCGCACGGGGGGCCTTGCCGCAAGGCCCCCTCAATGCCGCACAATCAACGGCCCACGCAAAGCCGCGTACACGTCGCGCGCAAAAGGCGCCGTTCAGAATGCGCTGCTCAGAATGCGCTACTCACCCCACCGGAGTTGATGTCATGCATCCGGGCCCCGACACCCCTGTGACCACTGGTGTCTTCGATCTCCCCGAGCGCCTCGCGGCCAAGGACGATCCGGAACTCATCGCCGCCGACGAAAAGCATTTCGCCGCACTCGCGGAATGCCTGGAGCACTCGAAGGACGAACTCACCGAACAGCTCGCGGAATTGCGGAAATCCCCCGGCGGGATCGGCCGGCAGGCGATGGAGCGGGACGCCGAGATCCACCGGCTGACCGCGCGCCTGCGCACCCTGCGCCGCTTCGGCCTCGACCTCTGCCTGGGACGCATCGTCCACGAGGGGCGGGCGGAGCCCGTGTACGTCGGACGGCTCGGCCTCACCGACGGCGCCGGGCGGCGGCTGCTGGTCGACTGGCGCTCCCCCGCGGCCGAACCCTTCTTCGCGGCCACGCACGCGCACCCGATGGGCCTCGCGAGCCGCCGCCGTTACCGCTGGTCGGATGGCCGGATCGGCGATTGCTGGGACGAGGTGTTCAGCGCCGAGGGGCTGGAGGGACACGCCGCGCTCGACGACCAGTCGGCGTTCATCGCGAGCCTGGGCGGCAGCCGTTCGGCGCGGATGCGCGATGTGCTCGGCACACTCCAGGCCGACCAGGACGCCATCATCCGCGCCGGTTCGAGCGGGGCGCTGGTGGTCGACGGCGGGCCGGGCACCGGCAAGACGGTCGTGGCGCTGCACCGTTCCGCGCATCTCCTGTACTCCGACCCGCGGTTGGGCCACCGCCGCGGCGGCGTCCTGTTCGTCGGCCCGCACCGGCCGTACCTCGCGTACGTCGCCGACGTGCTGCCCAGCCTCGGCGAGGAGGGCGTGCGGACATGCACCCTGCGCGACCTGGTGGACGAGGGCGCGGCAGCAGGGCCCGAATCCGACCCCGAGGTGGCGCGGCTCAAGTCCTCGGCGCGCTGGACCGACGCGATCGAGCGCGCGGTGCGGGTCTATGAGGAGCCGCCGGACAAGGGCACGGTGATCTCCACCGAGTGGGCCGACATCCGGCTGAGCGCCGAGGACTGGGCGCAGGCGTTCGACGCGGTCGAGCCCGGCACCCCGCACAACGAGGCACACGAGCAGATCCGCGAGGAACTGCTCGACCTCGTACTGGACCGGTACGAGGACGGGGGAACCGGAGACAGCGACGCTCCGCCCGAGGCACTGCGCCGAGCACTCCGCGACGACCGGGAACTGCTCCGCGCCCTGCACCGCGCCTGGCCCCTGCTGGAGGCGGAGGACCTGGTCGGCGACCTGTGGTCGGTGCCCGCGTATCTGCGGCTGTGCGTGCCGTGGCTCGACGCCGGGGAGGTGCGCGCGCTCCAGCGCGGGGACGTCCATGCCTGGACGGTCTCCGACCTGCCGCTGCTGGACGCGGCGCGGCGGCGGCTCGGCGACGCGCGGACCGAGCGGCGCCGACGGCGGCAGGAGGCGGCCGCCGCGGCCGAACGCGCGCGCATGGCCGACGTCATCGAGGACATCCTCCAGGCCGACGACGACGGCGAGGGCGCGGTGACCATGCTCAGGGGCCGGGACCTCCAGGACACCCTGGTCGACGAGGCGGCCCTGCCGTCGGCCGACCCGGACCGGCTGGCCGGCCCCTTCGCGCACATCGTGGTGGACGAGGCGCAGGAACTCACCGACGCGGAATGGCGGATGCTGCTCGCGCGCTGCCCCTCGCGCAGCTTCACCATCGTCGGGGACCGTGCGCAGGCACGGCACGGCTTCACCGAGTCGTGGCGCGAGCGCCTGGAGCGGGTCGGCTTCGACCGCATCACCCTGACCTCGCTGGGCATCAACTACCGCACTCCGCAAGAGGTCATGGCGGAGGCCGAGCCCGTCATCCGGGCCGCGCTCCCGGACGCCAACGTGCCGGTCTCCATCCGCAGCACCGGCGTTCCCGTCGTACGGGGTTCCGCGCGTGACCTGGAAGCGGTGCTCGACTCCTGGCTCGCCGAGCACGCGGAGGGTACGGCGTGCGTGATCGGGGACGCCGTGTTCCGGGCGAGGCCGCGCGTGCGGTCCCTGCCGCCCGAGCTGTCGAAGGGACTCGAATTCGACCTCGTCGTCCTGGTCGGCCCCGAGGAATTCGGCACCGGCGCGGCAAGCGGCGCCGGGACCGGCGGCGACACCGGCTTCGGCACCGACATCCAAGGCGCCGTCGACCGCTATGTGGCCATGACGCGGGCGACCGGACGGCTCGTACTCCTCACCGGCGCGTAAACGCGCAAACCGGCTCCCCGTCCCGGCCCGGCGTACCGCCCCGACAGCGGCCCGGCGTGGACACCGGTACGGCGACCGGCACAGACGCCGGTACGGGCTTTGCCGTCACGCGGCGGCAAAGCCCCCGACTGGCGCGAAAGCCCCGATTCCCTCCCTCCCCCGCGGGCATCCGAACGGAGCCGGGCCGACGGAGCAGAGCCCGCTCCCTCCGTGGCCGAGACCGCACCGGGCCGGGGGCGGTTCCGCTTATGGAATACCCCCCTGGGTATACCTGTTAGGGTGACCATCGAATACCCCCCTGGGTACCACCTCGCGGAAGGAGTCATATCCGTGTTCTTCACCGAAACTCTGGAATTCGAAGGGCTGGGCAACCGCAGCTACCTGGCCGGCGGCTCCGAGGCCGCCGTCGTCGTGGACCCGCCGCGCGACATCGACCAGGTCATCGCCGCCGCCACGAGGCGCGGAGTGCGGATCGCCCTCGTGGTGGAGACGCATGTGCACAACGACTACGTGAGCGGCGGCCTGGAGCTCGCGCGCGTCAGCGGCGCCCGCTACCTCGTACCGGCCGGCGCCTCGGTCTCCTTCCCGCACACCCCGGTCGAGGACGGCGACACCTTCGCCGTGGACGAGGGCCTGGCGCTGCGCGCGATCGCCACCCCCGGGCACACCCCGCACCACACCTCCTACGTGCTGGAGGAGAACGGCCGGGGCGCCGCGGCCTTCACCGGCGGCTCCCTGCTGATCGGCACGGTCGGGCGGCCCGACCTGGTGGAACCGCGGCTGACCGAGCAGCTGGCCAGGGCGCAGTACGACTCGGCGCACCGCCTCACCGAGGAACTGGACGATGACGTACCGGTGCTCCCCACCCACGGCTTCGGCAGCTTCTGCTCCTCGGCCCAGGCGGAGGGCGACACCACCACGATCGGCGCTGAGCGCAAGAACAACGACGCGCTGACCAAGGACGTGGACACCTTCGTGGCCGAGGTGCTCGCCGGGCTGGAGGACGTGCCCGCGTACTACACGCACATGGCCCCGGCCAACGCCTCGGGACCCGCGCCGGTGGACCTCACCCCGCCGCGCACCGCGGACGCCGAGGAGATCGCCAAGCGGCTTGCCGCCGGTGAGTGGGTCGTCGACCTGCGCAATCGCGTCGCCTTCGCCGAGGGCCACGTCGCCGGTTCCTTCAACTTCGAGGGCGAGGGCAAGCTCGCCACCTACCTGGCCTGGCTCATCCCCTGGGGCAAGCCCGTGACCCTGCTCGCGGAGACCCCCGAGGCGATCGCCGCCGCCCAGCGCGAACTCGTCCGCGTCGGCATCGACCGCCCCGCGGCCGCCGCCAGCGGCGGCCCGGACGCCTGGATCCGCGAGGGCGAGGAGCCGCGCTCCTTCCCGCGCTCCACCTTCGCCGGACTGGCCGCCGAGCGGGCCCGCGCCGACGAGGCGGTGGTACTGGACGTACGCCGCGACTCCGAGCGCGCCAACGGCTACATCGAGGGCTCGGTGCACATCCCCATCCACGAACTGCACGACCGCCTGGGCGAGGTGCCGCCCGGCGTGGTGTGGGTGCACTGCGCGGGCGGCATGCGCGCGGCGATCGCCGCCTCGCTGCTGGACTCCGTGGGCCGCGAGGTCGTGGCCGTGGACGACGGCTTCGACGCCGCCCCCGAGGCCGGGTTGCGCCTCGTACGGGCCGACGGCTGATCCGACCGCAGCCGCCCGTATCCGCACACGGAGTGATCGCACCATGTCCTGTCTTGCCCGCCTGATACCCCGCCGGGTACTCCCCCGCTCCCTGCGCGGGGACCCCGGCCCCCGCCGGAACCCCGCCCGCCTCACGCCGGCCGAGGCGCACCGCCGGGCCGAGGACGGCCGGTGTGTCCTGCTCGACGTCCGTGAGGCGTCGGAGTGGGGCGCCGGCCACGCGCCCGGCGCCCACCACCTCCCGCTCTCCCGCCTGCTGGAGGGCGCCGCGCTGCCGCCGGCCGCCGAGGGCAGACCGGTGGTCGCCGTCTGCCGCTCGGGGCAGCGCTCGCAGCGCGCCGCCCGGCTGCTGGCCGAACGCGGCGTGGAGGCCCGCGACATGTCCGGCGGCATGCTCGCCTGGGCCGAGGAGGGCCTGCCGGTCGCCGGCGGGAACCCCGGCGACGGCGCCGGCGGCGGTGCCACGCCGTGACCGACCTGATTCTCGCCCTGCTCGCCGGGGGCGTGGTCGGGCTGGCGCTCGGCGCGCTGGGCGGGGGCGGCAGCGTGCTCGCCGTGCCCGCGCTGATCTACCTGCTCGGCTTCGCCCCCGCCGACGCCACCACCGCCAGCCTCCTGATCGTCACCGCCACCTCCCTCACCGCGCTGTACGCACACGCCCGCGCCGGGAACGTGCGCTGGAAGACCGGCGCCCTCTTCGCCGCCGCCGGCCTCCTCCCGGCCGCGGCCGCCGGAGCCATCGCGACCCGGCTGCCGCAGCCGGTGCTGACCGGCGCCTTCGCCCTCATCGCCGCCCTCGCGGCCCTCCGCATGCTGCGGCCCCGCACCGCCGGACCGGGAGACGGTACGCAGCCGTCCCGGCCCATCAAGGCCGCGGCGGCCGGAGCGGGGCTGGGCGGACTGACCGGGCTCCTCGGCGTGGGCGGAGGCTTCCTCGTCGTACCGGCCCTGGTCACGGTGCTGGCCTTCGAGATGCAGGCGGCCGTCGGCACCAGCCTCCTGGTCATCTCGGCGAACTCGCTGGCCTCCCTGGCCACCCGCGGCGCCACGGCCCATGGCCTGGACTGGGCGGTGATCGCCCCCTTCGCCGGGGCGGCCGTCCTGGGCGCCTGGGACGGCAAGCGCCTGTCGGGCAGGCTCTCGGGCCCGCTGCTGCAGCGCGGCTTCGCGCTCGTGCTGCTCGCCGTGGCCGCGTTCATGCTCATCGACGTACTGGTCTGAACCGCCTGCCCCGGCAGCGGCGGCGCCGCCCAGCCGACGGGCTCGGCGCCGTCATCTCCCCTTTCACCCGCATCAGTTATTCCGGGCTTCACATTCCCGTATACCCCTACGGGTATCCTCGGGAAGGGAGCACACCGCAAGGAAGGAAGCACCACCATGTCCGCCATCACCGCCCTCACCCCCGAGCAGGCCAGCGCCCGCCTCGACTCCTTCACCGTCATCGACGTGCGCACCCCCGGCGAATACGCCTCAGGACACCTGCCCGGCGCCCACAACATCCCCCTCGACGAACTCGACCGGGCGGTGCCCACCCTCAAGAGCACGGCGGACCGCGCCGAGCTCCTGCTCGTCTGCGCCTCCGGCGCGCGGTCGGCGCAGGCCGGGCAGCGCCTCGCCGAGCACGGCGTCGCGACCGCCACGCTCACCGGCGGCACCAGCGCCTGGGCGCAGCTCGGGCACGACGTGCAGCGCCCCGAGGGCGAGCGCGGCACCTGGGCCATGGAGCGCCAGGTCCGCCTCGCGGCGGGCTCCCTGGTCCTGACCGGCCTGCTCGCCGGGCGGCGCTGGAGCGCGGCCCGCCTGCTGTCCGCCGGTATCGCCGGCGGCCTGGTCTTCTCTGCGCTGACCGACACCTGCGGCATGGCGCGCGTGCTCGCCAAGCTCCCGCACAACCACCCCAGCTCCTCCGACCTGGACGCCACTCTCGCCGACCTGGCCCGCTGAGCAGCGGCCGCCGCCGCGGCGCGCCGGCCGGCGCGCGTGGGACTCCGAGCGCCCGCACCCCCGGCCGGCACGCACGACGGCACGGCACATTTAGTGCGCGCTTGCATTAATACGCGTATGCAATTACCATCGCATGCAAGCAAGGCTGCCGCAGGGCGTACAGGGGGAGGCGCCGGGCGGCTCACACCACGCGTACGAGGGAGCTCCCGATGAGCCTCACCGACCTGCTGCCCGGCTCGCTGGGCTTCGGTACCGCCCCCATGGGCAACATGTTCCGCGCCATCCCCGAGGACGAGGCCCAGGCCACCCTCCAGGCCGCCTGGGACCAGGGCATCCGCTTCTACGACACCGCCCCCATCTATGGCGCGGGCCTGGCCGAGATGCGCCTCGGCGAGATGCTGTCCGCGCACCCGCGCGACTCCTTCGTCCTCTCCACGAAGGTCGGGCGGATCATCCACGACGAGGTCGAGGACCCCGCCGACCGCGAACTGGGCGAGAAGGGCGGCCTCTTCGAGCACGGCCGCCCCAACAAGGTGACCGACGACTACACCGCCGACGCCACCAAGCGCTCCATCGAGGACAGCCTGCAGCGGCTCGGCACCGACCGGCTGGACTTCGTCTGGGTGCACGACATCGCCCAGGACTTCCACGGCGACCGCTGGCTCGCCCAGTTCGAGACGGCACGCACCGGCGCCTTCCGGGTACTGGACGAGCTGCGCGACCAGGGCGTGATCAAGGGCTGGGGCCTGGGCGTCAACAAGGTCGAGCCCGTCGAGCTCACCCTCGCCCTGGACGAACCGCGCCCCGACGGCTTCCTGCTGGCCGGGCGCTACACGCTGCTGGACCACGGCCAGGCGCTGCAGCGTCTGCTCCCCGCTGCGCAGGAGCAGGGCGTCGAGATGATCGTCGGCGGCCCCTACAGCTCCGGCGTGCTGGCCGGCGGCACGCACTTCGAGTACCAGGAGGCCCCGGCCCACATCGTCGACGCCGTCCGGCGCATCCGTGAGCTGACCGAGCGGCACGGCATCTCCGTCAAGGCCGCCGCCCTGCAGTTCTCGCTCGCGCACCCGGTGACGGCCGCGGCGATCCCCGGCGCATCCCGCCCCTCGCGCATCGCGGAGGACCTGGGCGCGCTGGATGAGAAGATCCCCGCCGCCTTCTGGCACGACCTGCGCGAGACCGGGCTCCTCGACCCGACGGCCCCGCTGCCGACCGACGCCTGACTCCTCAGGCATCGCGTCTGGCATCGCGCATCACCCCCTTGTCCCGGCCGGGCAGTCACTGCCCGGCCGGGGCTCGTTGCGTTCAGACCACTTCGCGGACGTTCCGGCCGGTCATGCGCGGTGGAGCGGGTTTGGCCCGTCGGCCCACCTCCTCGCCGCGAACGCCTCTCACCGAGCACCCCTCCCCGAGCACGCCTCGCCGCCGGCTGTGCCCCGTCGTTCGACGCGCACCGACATCGAGCGCACCGCGCGCGTTCAGCCCGCCGTCGTCAGCGCGCCGTCTATCACCGACAGCACCGTCTCCTCGCTTATCGGGCCGTCCTCCGCCGCCCAGCACACATAGCCGTCGGGCCTCAGCAGCAGGGCGGAGGCGCCCAATTCCTCGGCGCAGTCGGCACGCACGAGGTCGACGCGGGCCGGGAGCCGGAGGTCGGCGGGGAGCACGCCGGCGAGGTCCAGCAGCACGGAGTGCCCCGCCGTGAACAGTGCCAGCAGCCGTGTGGGGCCGGCCTCGGTGAGCAGCTCCATGTCGGGTATGCGCCGGCCGGTGAGCGGGTGGGAGCCGGGCAGTTCATAACTCAGCGCCAGGCCGGACATCAGCCCGGCCAAGTGCCGGTTGGCCTCGGGCAGGCGCAGCAGGTCGGCGAAGATCTCGCGCAGCGCCGTCACGTCCTCGTCCGGGTCCATGCCTGCAAGGACCCGCTGCGCCGAGGTGTGGTGGAGCACCTGGGCCGCGACCGGGTGCCGTTCGGCGTGATAGCTGTCCAGCAGGCCGGCCGGCGCCCGGCCCTGGAGGGTCGCGGCGAGCTTCCAGCCCAGATTGACCGCGTCCTGGACGCCGAGGTTGAGTCCCTGGCCGCCCAGTGGCGGATGGATGTGGGCCGCGTCCCCGGCGAACAGGACGCGGCCCACGCGATAGTGCTCCAACTGCCGGGTGGCGTCGCCGAACCGCGACGCGTTGTCCACCTCGCCCAGGGTGGTCTCCGCCCCGTACACCGCGTGCAGCGCGGCGGTGATCTCCTCGCGGGTGACGGGGGTTTCGCGCGCGGTGTCCGCGGTGTCCGCCTGCCCGAAGGTGAGGCGATACCGGTCATCGCCGAGCGGGACGAGCATGGCCCAATAGCCGCCACCGTGCCGGGTGAGGGTGCTGATGTGGCCCATCTCCTGGGGCACCAGCGGTGTGGTGGCGAGCAGTTGGATGTCGGTCAGCACCGCCTGATGGGTGCCGGGCCTGCCCGGGAACGGGAGCCCGAGCAGCTTGCGCACCGTGCTGTGGGCGCCGTCGCACGCGACCAGATACCGCGCCCGCACCCGCAGGCGCCCCTCGTCCGCTGTCACGGTCACGCCCTCGTCGTCCTGCTCGACGCCGGAGACCTCCGTGCCGCGCAGGACCCGCGCGCCGAGGGCGGCGGCATGCTGCTCCAGCTCCTCCTCGATCGCCCACTGGGGGATCGCGAGCGGATAGGGGTGCCGGGTCTGCCACGGGGCGTAGTCCAGCGGCACCGGCAGCAGCGCGAAGTGGCCGCCCACCGAGTCGCGGGACATGGCCCGCTTCTCCAGGGGCTCCAACAGGCCGCGCATCTCCATCAGTTCGGTGGAGCGGGGCTGGAGCGCGCCGCCCTTCACCTGCCGGACCCGCTCCGGCAGCTTCTCCACCACCAGCGTCTCGACGCCGGCCAGCGCCAGCTCGTACGCCAGCATCAGCCCGGCGGGCCCCGCTCCCGCCACGACCACCTCGGTCCCGACCTCGACCTCAACCCCGGTTACCGCTTCCACTCCGGTCATGCCTTCCACCCGCCCTCTTCGTCACTCGCCTGCACTCGGATGAAAACTATACCCGGTGCAAATCTCCCCTGGGGGTACTTTTTTTGCTACCGTTGTCGGCATGGACATCCAGCCAGGGCTGCGGGAGCGCAAGAAGCAGCGGACCCGCACGGCGATCTCCGAGGCGGCGATCACGCTGTTCCTCGAGCACGGCTTCACACAGGTCTCGGTGGCCCAGGTCGCCGAGGCCGCCGAGGTCTCCAAGCGCACGCTCTTCGCGTACTTCCCCAGCAAGGAAGACCTCGTGGTGCACCGCTTCGCCGACCACGAGACCGAGGCGGCCCGGGTCGTGCGCGACCGCCCGGCCCGCACGGCGCCGCTCACCGCCCTGCGCCGGCACTTCCTCCAGGGCCTCGAGGAGCGCGACCCGATCACCGGCCTCAACGACCAGCCCCATATACGCGCGCTCCACCGGATGATCCTCGACGCGCCCCCGCTGGTCGCGCGGATGGAGCGGTTCAAGAGCGGCGCCGAACAGGCCCTCGCCGAAGCACTGCGCGAGACGGCTGACACCCCCGAGCTGACCGCGCGGATCGCCGCCGTCCAGATAGTGGCCGTGCAGTGGGCGCTGGCCCAGGACAACGCCGAACGGCTGGCGTACGGGGAGGACGCGGACGCGCGCCACGCGGGCGCCGTGAAGGACGCCGAGCACGCCTTCGCGCTGCTGGAGAAGGGACTGCACCGACTGCCCCAGCGGGAGTGACGCGGCACCCCCGGCCGGCGGGAGTTCCCGGCCGCTGCCGTGTCCCCGAAATGACTGCAGGGTGTGAACGCTGTGACCGTCAGCGGCGCACGGCAGTACGGAGGGGCGCTCGACGGCGCACCGCCGTAAAGGCTGGGCAATGGTAAGCCCAACTCACCAGTGGCGATGCGTAGTTCGGGCAGCCATGCAGCGACGGACGACCGCCCTCGATCGCATGTGGGGGTTCGTATGAGCAGTGAAGGCATGGCTGCGCGCTGCGCGGTGGCCGACCCGGAGGATCCGACGTCGTGCGAGGGGCCGCTCGCCGCGGTCACCCTCATCGACGGTGCCGGAAAGGAGATCACCGGCTGTGTCCGGCACGGCGCCAGGCAGCTCGCGAGCTGGCAGGGCGCCCGGCTGCATCCGACGGCGGCGCTGCTGCCGTGGGCGATAGAGGTGTACTGCCGGGCGGCCCAGCTCCCGCCCTTCGCCTGGCGGGTGGGCCTCTAGGGGCCGGGCCCGGGACGCGCGCACGGCGGTGGCGCCGGGTACCCGGGCAGCGTAGAAGAGGTGAACGGGCACCCGGTCCCGCCGCGTACGGCCGGGCGCTCCTCACCGCAGCGCGATCTCCCCGCGGAATTCGCGCGGGACCGGCGCGAAGCGGTACGTCATGGTGACCGCCTCGGGGTCGGGGACGGTGAGCCGGTAGCGGGTGCACATCAGGTAGCAGAGCGCCATGAGTTGGGTGGTGCCGAGGCCCGCGCCGATGCACCGCTTGGGTTCCCAGCCGAAGGGCACGTAGTGGCCGCGCCCGGCCGGCCCGTGTTCGGCACCGGGCAGGAAGCGGTCGGGATCGAAGGTGTCGGGGCGCATCCAGTACCGGGCGTCGCGGTGGATCATGTGCGGGCTCATCACATAGCCGCGCCCGGCCGGGAGTCGTACGCCGCCGACGTCGAAGGTGTGGCGGGCGCGGCGCATGAGCAGCAGGGGCGGGCTCCACATGCGCAGCACCTCCTTCACGAAGCGGTGGGTGAGCGGGGCGGCCTTCGCCGGTGCCGCGCAGAACTGCGCCTCGTCCAGGGCCTGGAGCTCGCGTGTGAGCCGCCGGGTCCACTCGGGCCGGCGGGCCAGTTCGTAGAGCACCGAGGTGGCGGCCGAGCCCGGCGGGCCGCCGATCGCGGTGAGCACCGCGGTGACGACGTCCAGCGCGCGGTCCATGCCCAGGTCGGGAAGGAGGTCGACCACCGGGTCGGCGAGGTCGGCCTCGCGCGGCCGGCGTCCGCGGGCGCGGTCCCGCAGCACCCGGCGCACCACGAGCCCGGCCCTGATCTGAACGGCGACGAAGTGCAGGCGGTGGCGCGGGCCGTGGCCGGGAGAGCGGTCGAGCAGTCTCAGGAGTTTCTGCTCCAGGTCGTCGAGGACGCGGCGGGATTCGCGCGCCGTCAGACCCGAAAGCGCGAGGGGCAGCACGGACTGGACCGCCACGTCCTGGACGGCCCGTACGAGGTCCACGTCCTCGCCCAGCCGCGCGTCCAGCAGGCGGCGCATGCGCTCCAGCAGCCGGGCGTGCTGGTCGGCGGTGCTCAGCGCGTGCATCTGCGTCAGCCACGCGGTGCGGACGCGGGCCCAGGGCACCCGCGTGCTGCGGCGGCGCAGCACCATGTCGGCGAGGCGGTCCTGCATTTCGAGGCCGCGCCAGTTCTCGCTGCTCACCCGGCGTGCGGCGGCCGGTTCGAAGATGCCGAGCAGATCGCCGTCGATCCAGAAGACGCCGTCCTCCGCCGCGCTGCGGCGGCGCAGATCGTCCAGGAAGTCGGTGGGGTGGTGCGGGCTGGTCATGGGCGCTCCCGCAGTGCGGGGGCCGCGGGCCGCGGCCCCCGGTAGTGGATCAGATGTGGTGGTAGAGGTACCAGAAGTGCGGTGCGGAGTAGCCCAGGCGAATGTTCAGGGCGGACTTGGCAGAGCGGTACAGCTTCCTCACGGTCTTCACCTCCTTTCGGGTGGGTCGGTGCGTACGTGGCCGCGCGGTTCCGCGGTGAAGCGGGGCGGAGCCAGCGCGGGGCCCAGGTGGGGTGCGCCGCCGGAGGGGACGACCTCGGGGCGCAGCTCGTGGACGATCAGGCGGACCAGGTCCTCGAGCAGGTGCAGTGTCACCCCGGCTCCGGCGCAGGAGTGCGGGCCGAGGCCGAAGGGCAGGTACGCCGCCTCGGGCGCGGGCCGTGCCCAGCGTCCGGGCTCGAAGGAGTCGGGGCGCGGCCAGTGGCGCGGGTTGTGGTGGACGAGGTAGGAGCACACGGCCACTTCGTCGCCCGGTCCGACGGGCACACCGGAGAGTTCGTGCGCCTGCTCAGGGGTGCGCGCGAACAGCCAGGCCACCGGCCACAGGCGCAGTGCCTCGCGCACGATGTAACCCGGCTCCTCGTCCGCGGTACCGGGGTGCGTGGCGGTGAGGTAGACGCACCAGCCGAGGGCGAAGCCGATCGAGCCGACCGTGGCGAACACGAACGAGAGGTAGACCTCGGCCAGTTCGTCCGGCGGGGCGTCCGAGCCTCCGTGCGCGACGACGACGTCCAGGAGATCGCGCGGCACCCCGGGAGCGCCTTTGCGGCGGAGGGCTTCGCGGCGTACGCGGATCTCGCGGGTCAGCGTGCGTCGCACCCGGCGGCGCAGCAGCAGTCGTGCGGGCGGTGTCTGGCGTTCGCGGGCGCCGGCCAGTACGGCGCGGGTGATGACGTCCCGGATGGTGTCGCGCAGTGCGGGTGGTGCTTCCGGTGCCAGGAGCAGTTCTCGCAGGTGCTCGGCGACCAGCAGGTTTCCCGCATCCGGCCAGGAGCTGACGGGGGTCAGCCGGGTGCGGACGAGGTGCGGCAGGCGGTCCCGGTGAGCGGCGAGGTGACGGCGCATCAGCTTCCGACCGGCGCGGCCGATCTCCAACTGCGCCGCGCGCGGGCCGAACACGCCCTCCCGCGTGTGGAAGAAGTCGGACGTGTCGGCGAAGTGCCCCTGCGCGTTGGCCATCACCTCGCGCGCCGCCTCGCCGCCCGCCACGCACACCGGCCCCGGGGCGGAGCGCCACACGTCGTCGGGCGCCTGCGCGAACTCCCTGGTCAGGTACGCCAACGGGTCGCGCCGGAAGGCGGCGGAGGCGGCATCGGAAGGGGGCGTTCCGCCGCCCCGCGTCCCCTTGCGGGGTACGCCGCGGATTCCGTCGGCCGGTGGCGTCATGGGCCCTCCCGGGATGCGGAGGGCGCAGGGCACCGCCGGGCCGGTGGGTGCGCGCGGCCCGGCCGATGCGCTCGTCCCCCGTGGCATCGGACTGCGCGCAACAGCGTGGCCCGAGCGCGGCGCCTCCGCCATGCCGGCCCCGGCGTATATGCGGCGGCCCCAACTCCGTCTCTCCAGCGGTGAGTACGGAGGGGCGCGACAGCCGTTGTCGTGCCCCGGCCCCGGCGCCGGGGCATGCTCCGTATGCCTCTATCGAGTGACGGAGGGCCCGCGGCCTGCGGCGCCTCCCGCCACGTGCCCAGGCCGGCCCGCGCCCCGCTCCCCCGCGCTTCGCCCGCGTACCGCTCGCCCTGCGCCAGTTGGGCCGCGCCGCGGTGTGGCCGTACGGCAGGGATGCTGCGCACCGGCTGCGGGCGGCGCCACGCAAACGGCCCGGCCCGCACGTATGACGGCATGCACGGCACCGCGCCGGAAGAGCGCGTGGCGGCTGCGGCGGATGCGGGAGCGCTCCAACGTAAAGGCCGCAGAATCGCGGGAAGGTGACGCCTGAGGCGTGGAACCTCGGGAGCGTCCCGGGCGTTGGACCGGCTAGGCGTTGGACCACCCACGCCGGCACAGCACCAACCGGTACCCGTCAGGGTCCTCGACGGTGGTGCCCCATTCATTCCAGTACGGGTTCGGGGAGGGTACGCGGTGGCCGCCGTGCTCCTCCAGGCGTGCCAGCAGCTCCTCGGGGACCCGGTCGTCCAGGTAGATCACGAGCAGGTCCTCGTCCGTGGGGCGCGGCGCGACCTGCTCCGGCGCGGTCACGAGTTCCAGGTGCCAGGAGGCTCCGGGGAGCCCCACCATCAGCAGTTCGTGCCCCTCCTCCGTCCGCTTCCGGTAGAGCGGGCTCAGCCCCAGCCCCTGCACCCAGAAACGCTCGGCGCGTACGAGATCCCGCGACGGGCGCGCGATGCGGATGTGGCTCTCTGCGGTGAACGGCACGGCTCTCCCCCACGACGACGGCGCACACGAGCGCGCTGCGGATCAACTCCCGCACGCTAAGTCCGTACCGGTCACGCCCGCATCGGCCACCGGCCGTAGGTCCCGGGGCCCGAGACCGGTCCCGCTCACCAGGACTCGGGCCCCAAATCCCGGGCCCGCTCCACCCCACCCCTAAGGCACCAGAATCACCTTCCCCCGATTCCCCCGCCCCTCGATCACCGCATGCGCGCGCCCCGCGTCCTCCAGGGCGAACTCGGCGTGGACCGCGGGCCGCAGGGCGCCCTCGGCGAACAGGCGCCACAGTTCCGCGATCCACCCCGCGTAGCGCAGCGGCTCCTCGCGGGCCACGCGCGCGACCTGGAAGCCGATCGCCGACTTTCCGCCCACGAGCAGGTCGTACGCGGCGATGGTGCCGCCTCCCGAGCTGTACGCGACCAGCCGGCCGCCGGGCGCGAGCGCCCTCAGCGCCGGGGTCAGCAGGTCGCCGCCGACCGCGTCGAGCGCGATGTCGACCGGGTCGCCCCAGTGCGCGTCGCCGTAGGCCACCACCTCGTCCGCGCCCAGAGAGCGGACGAAGTCCGCCTTGGCCGGGTCGCCGACGGCGGCGACCACCCGCGAAGCACCCCTCAACCGGGCCAGTTGCAGGGCGAGATGACCCACCCCGCTGGCCGCCGCGGTAACGAGGACTGACCCGCCCTCCGACGCGCCCTCCCCCGGCCCCGCCGCCTCCAGCGCACCCAGTGCCACCACCCCGCTGCGTACCAGCGCGACCGCGTCCCGCGCCGTCGCACCCGCCGGGACGCGGGAGGTCATCGCGGTGTGCAGCAGCGCGTAGTCCGCGTACCCGTGTCCGAAGCACAGGCCGGTGACCCGGTCGCCCGGCGCGTACTCGCGCACGCCCTCGCCGACGCGCACCACTTCGCCGGCCACCTCGCCGCCGAGCGCGATGGGCTCGGCGCTCTCCCGCACCTTGCGCACGACGGGCAGCGTGACGCCTATCGCCTCGGTCTTGAGGAGCAGTTCGCCTGGCCCCGGCTCGGGTACGGGGGCCTCCTCGGCGAACAACACCTCTGGCCCGCCGCCGTGTTCGTACCGGACGCGCCGCATGCGCACTCCCCTCCCGGGCCCTCGAAGCCATGAGGGCACTCGATTTCATTGGGATCCCCAACGGATTGACGGCCCCACGATACGCCACAGTCATTGGGGTTCCCAATGGTTTTGCCGGTAGGCTGCCGTGCATGACGGAGAACCCCTCGGCGCCGAGCCGCATCCGCGCCCTCCCCAGCTGGCTCCTCGGCCGGGCGGCGGCGCGCGGGCGCGGGCTGGTCGCGCAGGCGTTGGCGCCGCACGACATGCGGATGTGGCACCACGTCGTGCTGGCCGCGCTCGCCGACATGGGCCCCGTGGCCCAGGCCGACCTCGGCAGAACGGTCGCGCTCGACCCCAAGGACCTGGTCGGCGTCCTCAACGACCTTCAGGGCGCGGCGCTCGTCGCCCGCTCCCCCGACCCGGCCGACCGCCGCAAGAACAGGGTCAGCCTCACCGCAGCGGGCGAACGCCGCCTGGCGGAGTGCACGGAGGCGGGAAAGCGCGCCAACGACGAACTCCTGGCGCCCCTTTCGGCGGCCGAGCGAAAGCAGTTCCTGGAGATGCTCCGCAGAATCAGCGGAGTGGAGTGAGAGCGGTTGCCATGCCCCCCTCAGCGGCCGCGGACGCCCACCGGGTACGCCGCGACCGTCATCGGCGGATGCGGCGACGGAGCCCTTCCATCCGAAATGCGCAGCTCCCGCGGCCGCGCTTTGCGGTCATCATTCCAGCACATTACTTCTCATTAACTTCCGTTTGAACGTGCCTGGTTGACCCTCTCGGGGCCGCGTGATGCCATACGGAAAACAGGGGAAAACACGTTCGCACATGCGGGTACATGGGGGTGTTCATGGCTGCCGTCCGGCGGCATGCGCTGGCTGCCCATCGCGGCCTCCGGCGCGTGGAACTCCCTCCCATTCCGCCCCTGCCGGCGAATTCCGGATGGCTTCGCGCCCATGCCGCGATGCGCATCTGCGCCGCGCCCGGCGGAAGTCGGCCCCGCTTGTCCCCCCACAGCACACGCACGACATCGCATATCGCGTACGAGGTTCTTCGAGAAGCTTGATGCTGGTGCGCCGCCTCAGGGGCGGGAGCCACGCGGCGGTGCGGTGACGGCATGATGCCCTCGGGGCGTGTACGGAACGGGCTGCGTGGTGCCGCCTTCGGCGAGCGGCACGAAACGAAAGGCACGGCCCGTGACACAAACCCCCACACCCGCCCCCGCCGAGGCGTCCCGGAAGAGATTCTTCGGGCACCCCTGGGGACTTTCCACGCTGTTCATGACCGAGATGTGGGAGCGCTTCTCCTACTACGGCATGAAGGCGATTCTGCTCTATTACATGTACTACCAGGCGGCGCACGGCGGCCTGGGCCTGGACAAGAACCTGGCCATGAGCCTGGTGTCCATCTACGGCGCCGCCCTGTACATGTCCGGCATCGCCGGGGGCTGGGTGGCCGACCGGCTGCTGGGCGCGCGCCGCTCCATCACCTGGGGCTGCGTGCTGATCATGTTCGCGCACGTCGCCCTGGCGGTGCCGGGCGGCGGGCCCCTCGCCCTCTACCTGTCCATGATCCTTCTGGTGATGGGCACCGGGCTGCTCAAGCCCAACATCACCAAGAACGTCGGCGACCTGTACGAGGAGGGGGACGACCGGCGCGACGCGGGCTTCACCCTGTTCGTGATGGGCGTGCAGGTCGGCTCCTTCCTCTCCCCGATCATCGTGGGCGACGTGCTGACCAGCCCCAACGAGTCCAGCGCCGCGGGCAACCACTTCCACTGGGGCTTCGGCGCCGCCGCGGTGGGCATGGCCATCGGTCTGGCGCAGTACCTGCTGCGCGCCCGCCGCACCCTGGGCGAGGCCGGCCTCAAGACCCCCAACCCGCTGGAGCCCCGGGACCGTGCGCGGGTGTACGGCGCGATCTCCGGCGGTCTCCTGGTGCTGGCCCTCGTGATCGGCGCCCTGGTGGCGACGGGGCACTTCAGCGCGGACGGCGTGGTCAACGCGGTGAGCATCCTCGCGCTGGTGGTGCCCGCGGCGTACTTCTGGGTCATGCTGCGCAGCCGCAAGGTCACCCCGGCCGAACGCGGGCGGGTGCTGGCCTTCATCCCGCTGTTCATCGCGATGGTGGTGTTCTGGTTCATCGAGGAGCAGCAGTTCACCATCATGGCGAGCTACGCGGACCAGCAGACGGACCTCAACGCCTGGGGCTTCCACCTGGATCCGACGCTCGTGCAGACCATCAACCCGGTGATCATGCTGGTGGTGGCCCCCGTGCTGGCCGTGCTCTGGACGAAGTCGAGCCGCCAGCCGCACGCGCCGCGCAAGTTCGCCATCGGCCTGGTGCTGACCGGCGCCGGCTTCGCGCTGCTCTTCCTGCCGTGGCTCCTGCACGGGGCGCACACGAAGGTCAATCCGGTCTGGCCGCTGATCAGCCTCGCGGTCATCGCGATCGGCGAACTGTTCGTGAACCCGGTGGCCCTCTCGGTCACCACGCAGCTCGCGCCGGTGGCCTTCGCCTCGCAGGTCGTGGGCCTCAACTACGCCTCGGACGCGGCGGCGCAGGGCCTGATCGCGCAGATCTCGAAGTTCTACAGCCCGGCCACGTCGGGCCCCTACTTCGGCATCATCGGCGTGCTCGTGGTGCTGCTCGGCGTCGCGCTGTGGTTCTACGCGCCGATGGTCTACCGCAGAATGATCAGCGGTGACCACGACGGCTCGGGCACCGGCGGCACGGGCGAGCCCCAGGCCGCGTCCGGCACCACCTCGTAACCCCGGCCCTCCGGCCCGCACCTCCTACGCGACCGGCCCCATCTTCCGTCCGCCCATGAGCAATTGAGCGGCCGAAGGTGGGGCCGGAGTCTTTCCGCGGGAACCGCGGGCGGCCGCGCGAGGGCTCGCGACCTATTCCCGCCCCCGCGCCCCTTCAACTCCCCTACTCCGACGCCCGCTTCCGCGCCCGGTACGCCGCCGCCTTCACGCGGTTGCCGCAGGCGTCCATGCCGCACCACGTGCGGCGGGCGCCGCGCGAGCGGTCCAGGTAGATGCGGGTGCAGTCGGTGCGGCCGCACTCCTTCAGGCAGGCGTCCGGGTCGCCGAGCACGGTGAGGGCGCTCCTGGCCACCTCGGACAGGACCGCGCTCAGGTCCCCCGACCTGCGCAGACCCGCCTCGCCGAGCCGGAGGGTGGGCGGCGGTGCGGCGGCGGCGCCGTTGACCGTACGGAGGCTGCGCGGCTCGAACGGCCGCTGGAGCACACGGTCCAGGGCGAGCCGGTAGACCGCCTCGCGCAGCGCATGCGCCTGCTGGAGCCCCGCGGCGTCGACGCTCACGCGGTCGGGCAGCTCCTCGCACGCCGCCACCCACCGTTCGAGATCGGCGGGCTCGGTGAGCAGGTCGACGGGCGCGTCCCGGCGCGTGCCCACGGTGGCGGCCAGGTCGAGCGCCGGGTTGCCGCTGACGAATGCGAATTCCACGTCACCATCTTGACCGGTTACGGCGACGATGACAATGTCGTCGGGCAGCCGTCACCTGTTCAGGGGGTGACGGAGTGCTCCCACCACGAGAGAGGAACGCATGACCGAGCTGCGCGACATCGACGTCGTCGTCTTCGACATCCTCGGCACGCTGGTCGACGACACCGGCGGCCTGCGCGCCGCGATCCGGCACGCCGCGCCCGGCACCGACGAAGCGGCGGCCGATGAGCTGTACGCCGTCTGGCAACGGCACATCGACCAGGAGCATCACCGCATCGCGCAGGGGCAGCGCGCGTACGCCGACTCCGATGTGCTGGACGCCGAGGCGGCCCGGCAGGTGGCCGCAAAGGCGGGGATCACCGACCCGGACACCGTCGCGCGGCTGGCCACGGCGGGGCGGCGGCACTCGCCCTGGCAGGACTCCGCCGCCGGACTCGCGCGCCTGGCACGGCACTTCCGCGTGCTCGGGCTCTCGAACGCGAGCTCCTCCGCGCTCCTGGACCTCCACGCGCACTCCGGTCTGCGCTGGCACCTGGTCCTGTCCGGCCAGGCGATCGCGGCCTACAAGCCGGCGCCCGCGGCCTACCGCTTCGCCCTCGACACCGCGGGCTGCGCGCCGGACCGGGCGCTGATGGTGGCCACGCACGCCTGGGACCTGCGCGGCGCGCAGGCGTGCGGGATGCGTACGGCGTACGTCCACCGGCCGGGCGGCGATCCGCCGGCGGACTCCGACACCTTCGACGGCTGGTTCGGCGGGATGGAGGAACTGGCCACCGCGCTCACGCCGGACGACCGGCCCGGAGACGGCCACCCCGGCTAGGGCGGGCCAGGGCGCGACACCTCCCAACACGCGGCGCCCGTAGGGAAACTCGCGGCGTCCGCACGAAGTTCCGCGACCCCGATGAACTGCGCGCCCACCGGCCGAATGCGGGCCGACCAGCCGAGGCGCGCGAGCTGGTCGGCGAGGCCCACCGCGTCGTGGAAGACCTTCACGACGCGGTGCCGGCTGCCGTCATCGAGCCGGCGCACCACAGCGGGAACGGCCTGCCCCTCGAGCACCTCCTCCCGCGCGGCCGCTTCGGGCCCGTCGTCCACGAAGACCGCCCTGCCGCCCGGCGCCAGCGCGGCGGCCACCCGCTCCCAGAAGGCGGGCAGCAGCGCCGGCGGCACGTGGGAGAGCCAGAAGGCGAAGAAGACGGTGTCGTAGCGCCGCGCCGGCCGCCACGCGAACACGTCCGCCCGCTCGAACCGTACGTGGGGCGCCGCGGCCCGCAGCCGTGCGAGCTCCAGCACTTCGGCCGACGCGTCCAGCGCCGTCACCGAACGCGCCCGCGCCGCGAGCAGCGCGGTCCACTGCCCCGTACCGCAGGCGAGTTCCACCACGTCGCCGCTCACCGGCAGTTCGGCGGCGGAGGCCAGCAGATCCCGCAGCTCGCGGCGTTCCGCGTACGGGCGGTCGTACTCGGCGGCGGCCGCCCGGTAGTAGGCGCACTGCTCCGCCAGCAGACCACGGTCACCGTCCATGGGAGCCCTCCTCCGCCGGTATCCCCGCCCGGAACCTCCGGCCGGAGACAGCACGTTGGGCGCTCCCCTTGGGGCAAGGTCAAGGGGCGACGAAGACGCAGCTCAGCCCCACAGCGCCAGTGCCACCGACGCCACCGCGACGACGGCCACGCCGATCACGAAAGCCGCCATCATCTTGCGCTGCCAGGAGGTGAGGTAGCTGCTGCGCGCGGCGTTGCCCAGCGTTGCGTACTGCCTGACCTGGCCCATGTACGGGTCGAGGGTGCTGTGCGGCAGGCCCGCGTGCATGTCGGGGCGGCTCTGCGGATAGCGGCGGCGCCAGCTCTCATCGCGCCGCCAGGGCAGCCGCTCCTCACCCTGCGTCTCGGCTCGGGGCTCCGACTGGTGCTGGGGCTCGGGCATCCGGGGCTCCCCTCTCGCTGGCACCCCTCTCACTGGCGCCTCGTGCGTACGCGTACCCGGAGACGCAGCACCACACTCCGTACGGTCCGTGGTTGGGTGGTGGCCCGTACGTGCGTGCGGTGAGGCGGAGGAGCGGATGACACCCGAAGAGCTGGCGGACTACGCGCTGACCCTGCCGGAGACCTGGGAGGACGAGCCCTTCGGTCCCGGCGTGCTGGTCTACAAGGTGGCCGGCAAGATGTTCGCGATCCTCAGCGGCCCGGCCCCAGGGCAGCCGGGCCGCGTGACCCTGAAGTGCGACCCCGGCCTGGCCCTGCATCTGCGCGAGCAGTACGCGGCGGTCACGCCCGGTTACCACACCAACAAGCGGCACTGGAACACCGTGCTGCTCGACGGCAGCGTGCCCGCCGACGAGCTGCGCGAGATGGTGGACCACTCGTACGCGCAGGTCATCGCCGGTCTCCGCAAGGCCGACCGCGAACGCCTGACACTCCTGCACCGCCAGGACTGAGGCGTACGCAGCCCGGGCCACAAACCAGGCCGGGGACCGCAGGCCGGGGACCGCAGGCCGGGGACGCCCGCGTACGAGGCAGCCGTCCGCGCTCACACGGTGATCTCGGGCTCCGCCGCGCTGAGGCAGTGCACCGCGATCTCCTCGCCGTGCGGGGCGAGCAGGTCCCGGAGTTCCTCCGCTGCGCTCTTGAGGAGGTGGCCGTCGCGGTCGGCGTGCAGGGTCTCCAAGGCGAAGACCACGTGCGCCGAGTCCTCGGTGACGCGGGTGCGGTGGGCGTCGCGGTGGTTCCAGTGGCGGGTGAGGACTCCGGCGCCGTCCGCGTAGATGATCTCGCCGGGCTTGGGGGTCTCCTCGGTGTCGGGCTCGCCGAGCGGGGTGAAGGTCTCGGTGCCCTCCGCGTACCGGATGGCGACGTCGCCGCTCACCCGGTCCAGGTCGAAGGCGCCCGCGGGCAGTCCGTGGCCGACCGAGACCGCGTTGTAGGAGTCGACTGCGGGGTTGATGCGCGGCAGCGCGCCCTTCTTCGCGAGGCGGCGGCCGAGCGCGTCCACGCTGGGGCGGATGCGGCGCGGGTTGGTGCCGAAGGAGCGGTACGCGGTGTGCCACGCCTCGATGCGCGGGTCGTTCTCGTCGGCGGGCTGCCAGGCGCCCTCGGCGAGCCGGTCCTCCAACTGCCGCAGGGCGGCGGCCGTCCGCGGCCATTCCTCGTGACCGCGCAGGCCCGTGGCGGTGACCAGGGCGATGCGGGTGCCGGGGAACGCCTCGGCGACGGCGGGGGCGAGGGTGAAGGTGGTCATGGAATTCCGCTCCGCTCTCTGTGAAGTGGCTTATGAGTTGGCTTATGAATCGGCTTGGGTCGGTCGTTCCAGGTGCCGATGCGGTCCAGGCGGCGGCGCTGCTGGTGCGCCGCCGGCGCGTCCAGCCCCCGCCCGCGCTCGGCGAGCCGGCCGGCGACGCCGCTGCGGTGCTCGGCCGGCTTCTGGTCGTCGCACTTGAACTTGGCCCGCACGCCGGCCACTTCGAGCCGCAGCCCGCGGATGCCGGACAGCATCCTGCCGTACGGGGGTTCGCCGGGGGCGCGGCCCGCGCCTCTAGGTCAGGGCGAGGAGGCTCACCGCGACGGCCGCCGTGCCGAGGCCGAGGAGCTGGCCGCGGTGGATGCGCTCGGCCAGCACGCCGCGCGCGAGCAGCACCGTTCCCGCCGGGTAGAGCGCGGTGATCACGGCGACCACGGACAGGTCGCCGCTGCGGGAGGCGAGGAGGAAGAGCAGGTTCGCCAGCGAGTCCAGCACCCCGGCGGTGGCCGACATCGCGTACGCCGGCTTCTCGGCGCCCAGCCTGCGGAACATGATCCCGGCCGCGGCCAGCGTCACAGCCGAGGAGACCGCGCGGCCGACGATCAGCGGGGCCACGCCGCTGTCGGAGGGCGCCTGGTGGAGGAAGACGAGCTGGAGCGCGATGGCGGCGCCCGCGCCGAAGGCCAGGGCCAGCGCGGTACGCGAGGGGCGCGCGGCGCCCGCCCCGTGTCCGGCGCTGACCAGCACCACCGCCACCAGCGCGAGCGGCAGCCCGGCGAGCCCCGCGGCGGTCAGGTGCTCGCCCTGCACGAGTCCCACGCCGACGGGCAGCGCGGCGGAGACCAGCGCGGTGACCGGCGAGAGCACGTTCATGGGGCCGAGGGCCAGGGTCTTGTAGAGCAGCGCGAAGGCAGCGGCCGAGGCGACGCCGGAGGCCGCGCCCCAGGCGACGGACCCCGCGGTGAACGAGGCGCCGAGCAGCGGCCACAGCAGCAGCTCGACCACGAGGCTGGCGGGCGCGGCGACCATCACGGTGCGCAGCACATGCGCCTTGCGGGCGCCCAGGCCGCCGAGGAAGTCGGCGGAGCCATAGGCGAGGGAGCTGCCCAGGGCCAGCAGCAGAGCGATCACGGCACATCCCTTACGATTCGGTGGAACGACCGGACCGTACAGTAAAACGACCGGCCGGTGTCAACCAAACGACCGCCCGGTGCATTCCACTGCTCCGGCAGCGGTCGGTGGCGAGGGGATGGTGAGCAAGGGTGGTCGAGACGGCCGCGGCCCTGCGGACGGTCGCGCACAACGTCAGGGCGGCCCGCACGCGCGCGGGCCTTTCCCTGGAGGAACTGGCCCGGCGCGCGCAGGTCAGCAAGGGCGCGCTGGTCGGCCTGGAGAAGGCGCAGGGCAACCCGAACCTGGCCACCCTCGTCCGGCTCGCCGACACCCTGGGCATCTCGGTGTCCGACCTGATGCAGGGACCGCCGGAGGGCCGGGTGCGGGTGGTCGCGGCGGACGGGGTGGCTCCGCTGTGGACCGGCGAGAAGGGCAGCCGGGCGCGGCTGATGCTGACCACCTCGGGCCCGGCCCCGGTGGAGGTCTGGCGCTGGAGCCTCGAACCGGGCGAGGAGTACCCCAGCCACCCCCACCAGGCCGGAGTCGTGGAGACCGTGAGCGTCACGGCCGGGCGGATGGTGCTGGTCGTGGACGGAGCGGAGCACACGGTCAAGGCGGGCCAGACGGCGACCTTCGACGGCGACGCGCCCCACGGCTACCGCGGCGCGGGCACCGGGACCTGCCACCTGATCATGACGGTCCATCTGCCGCCGGGGCCTGCGCCTGCCACGTAGGCATGCGACACCGACGGGCTCACTCGACGAGCAGGACGAGCTTTCCCCGTACGAGGCCCTGCTCCGCTGTCCGGTGTGCCTCGGCGATCTCCGTCAGCGGGAAGGCGCGGGCGACCGGGAGCGCGAAGCGGCCCGACTCGACCAGCGGGCCGATCTCGGCGAGCGCGTGGAGCGCGCGGCCGTCCTCGCCGCGGCTGAACCGCACCCCGTGCTCCTGCGCGCCCGCGAAGTCCGCGACGGTGAGGACGTGTTCGGGCACGCCGGCGAGCTCGATCAGCTCGGGCAGCACCCCGCTTCCCGCCACGTCCAGCGCCAGATCGACACCGCCGGGTGCGAGCGCGCGTACGCGGTCGGCCAGGCCCTCTCCGTACGCGACGGGCTCGGCGCCGAGCGTGCGCAGGTACGCGTGGTTGCCGGGGCTCGCGGTGCCGATCACGCGGGCGCCGCGCGCGACGGCGAGCTGGACCGCTGCGCTGCCGACGCTCCCCGAGGCCCCGTTGACCAGCACCGTCCGGCAGCCGGTGACGCCGAGCCGGTCCAGCGCGCGGGTCGCGGTCTCGACGGCGGCCGGCAGCGCGGCAGCGCCGGGGAAGTCGAGGGCGCGCGGGATCGGCGCGTAGTGGGACAGCACCGCGCTCTCGGCCTGGGCGCCCTCCTCGGCGGAGAAGCCGAACATCCGGTCGCCGACCGCCACATCGGTGACGCCCTCGCCGAGCGCGTCGACGACGCCGGCCGCCTCGTGGCCCAGCGTCTGCGGCAGCCCCTCGTCCATCAGGCCCCTGCGCTTCTTCCAGTCGCTCGGGTTCACACCGGCGGCGCGCACCGCGATGCGGACCTGGCCGGGGCAGGGCCGCGGCGCGGGGAGATCCACGATCTCCAAGACCTCGGGCCCGCCGAAGCGGCTGAATCGGGCGGCCTTCATGATGCGTTCTCCCCTCCCGGTCGGGTGGTGTGGTGGAACGTGGTTCGCAGTGCTGGCCCGCCATGTGCCGTTTCGGCTCGATCCATGCGGTGAGCTGCGCTGATGGTGCCAGGTTAGGGCTACAGCGCCAGCGCCGCCGCCGTTGCCCGGGCGAAGGTCTCCGGGTTGTCGAGCATCATGTTGTGGCCCGTGTCGGGGACCGGGACGACGTGCACACCGGACGCCGTGAGCGCGTCGGCCGGGGAAGGGGCCGTCGGCCTCGGGGTGGAGGAACGTGCGGGGGATCTCCAGGTCCCGGAGGAGGCCGCGCAGAGCGGCGCGGGTCAGGTGGACCGCGCTGCGGTGCAGGGCCTCGCGGCCGGCCAGGCGCATCGTGGACCACCAGTGCGCACCGGCCCGTTCGCGCATCTCCTCCCAGCCGCCCGCCAGGAAATCCCGCTCGGAGTACGCGGCGATCCCGCCGCTCCCCGGGGCGCCGGGGCGCGGCTCGACCGGGTCGAGGTTCGCGTCGGCCAGCGCCGGATGCGCGGCGGTCGCCGTGAAGTACGCGGGTGAACTCGCGCCCAGACCATGGACGTACACCCGGCACGGCTCCCGCCCCGGGGGTTAACCCGCCCCTCGGCCTGGGGCGTCCCCTCCTCCGAATGCGGTAGCGCGTGCCATTCCGGGGGCCGCGCCCCCTCCGCGATCGTTGCGTACATGACGAGGGACAACACCGGTGCACAGACCGGCACTTCGGCGGGGCCACGGCCCCGTTCCCCCAGCAGACGCAACCTCCTTCGGGGCTCGGCGGTCCTCGCCGGGAGCGCATTGTTCGTGCCCGGCGCCGCGCTCAGCGCCGAAGCGCACGCCGCGCCCCGCACAAGCCGGCGCCCGCACCCCCACCAGCCCGACCTCGGCCTCGTACGAAAAGAGCTGGAGGCGCTGGTCGCGGCCGAGGGGCTGCCGGGGGCGCAGGCGGTGCTCGTCGCGCCCGGCGGGCGTACGTGGGAGGTCGGGGCCGGTGCGGGGGATCTGGCGACCGGCAGGCCGTTTCCGCACCGTTCGCGGCTGAGGGTCGCGAGCCACACCAAGTCGTTCGTGGCCACGGTGGTGCTCCAACTGGCCGCCGCGGGGCGGCTGGTCCTCGACTCGCCGGTCGAGCGCTATCTGCCGGGCGTGATCCGCGGACACGGCAACGACGGGCGCCGCATGACCGTACGGCAGGTGCTCCAGCACACCGCGGGGCTGCCCGACCTGCCCGAGGAACTGACCGAGCACCGCCCCGGATACATCCGCCCGGAGCGCGTCGTGGCGCTCGCGCTGCGCCAGCGGCCGCAGTTCCCGCCGGGGCGCGGCTGGGGGTACAGCAACACCGGGTACATCGTGCTCGGGCTGCTGGTCGAGCGGGTGACGGGGCGCCGCGTACAGGACGAGGTGCGGCGACGGGTCGTCGACAGGCTCGGGCTGCCGGACACGTACTGGCCGCGCTGGCCCGAACAGCGCCTGCGCGGCCCGCACCCGAAGGCGTACGAGCCGGTGCGGCGGGGCGGTGCGCGCGGCCAGCGTCGAGAGCCCGCGCACCGCGAGGTCGCCTTCATCAACACCTCGCTGATCGGCGCCGCGGGCGCGCTGGTCTCCTCCGCACACGACCTGATCGCCTTCTTCACGGCCCAGTTGGAGGGGCGGCTGCTGCCGCACGCGCAGCTCGCGCAGATGCGCGCGACGGTCCCGGCCGACATCGCGCGCGGGGCCCGCTACGGGCTCGGGCTCGCGCAGTACCCGCTCAACGAGGCCGCGGGAGGCGGCAGTTACTGGGGTCACGGCGGCACCGTCGCCGGCACCCGCACCCGCGGCGGCGTCACCGAGGACGGCCGCGCGGTGATCGTCGCGGTGAACGAGGTCTCGGAGAATCCCGACGGCTCGCAGGCCGTCGTCGACACGGTGGAACGGATCTTCCGGTCCGTGCCCCGGAGAGGAGCAGGCTCGTGAGGCGGTACACGCACACGGAAGGCTTAGCGGCAGGGAAGGGGAAACGGCGGTTACGGGGTCTCACGCGCGCGACCGTCGTCGGCGGCCTCGCGGCGGCGCTCGCCGTCACCGGGCTCACCGGCTTCACGGCGGCGGCAGGCACCACACGCCCGGCCGCGTCCCGTACGGAGACGGCGCGCGCGGCGGACACGTACTCCCCCGCACTCCGCTCCTTCGTCCATCAGCGCCCGCACTGGCAGTCGTGCCGCCACAAGGAGCTGGACAAGGCCGGTGCGCGGTGTGCCTCGATCCGCGTACCGCTGGACTATCGCCATCCGCAGGGCCGTACGCTGCGCATCTCCTTCTCGCGGATCAAGGCGACCGACACCGCGCACCGCATCGGTCTGCTGATGCACAACTCCGGCGGACCCGGCGGCCCGACGCTCGACATGCCGCTGATGGACGCGCCCGCCATGGGGAAGAAGCTCGCCGCGCGCTACGACCTGATCGGCATGGACCCGCGCGGCGTCGGCCGCAGCGAGGCGCTGCACTGCGGCACCAACGGGCACTGGCTGCGCTCCGCCGGCTACGACGCGGCCGGATTCCGCGCGCACGCGCGCTTCGTCAGGGGGCTGGTGCGCAGTTGCCAGGGCAAATACGGGGAGGGAAAGGCGGGGCGGTACGGGCAGAAGATGCCGTATCTGCGGCACTTCACGACCCGCAATACCGCGCGCGACATGGACCTGCTGCGCGCCGTGCTGGGTGAGCGCAGGACCTCGTACTTCGGTGTCTCGTACGGGACCTACCTCGGCGCGGTGTACGCGAAGATGTTCCCGCGCCGCGTCGACCGGCTGCTGCTGGACAGCGCGCTAGACCCCGCGCTGTGGCAGACGGAGGCCTTCCGCCGCCCGGCTGCGGCGAACGAGAAGTTCCTCGACGACTGGGCGGCGTGGGCCGCGCGGCGCAACGGCACGTACGGGCTGGGCGGTTCGGCCAAGGAGGTGCGGGCGACCGTCGAGGGCATCGCCCGGCAGGCGGCGCGCGAACCGCTGAAGGTGGGCCGCTTCACGGCGGACGGGCAACAGGTGCCCTTTGTACTGGTGTCGTTGATGACCGACGACCGCGCGTACGCGGAGACGGCGAAGAACGTGCGGCTCCTGCACCGGGCCGCGCAGGGCCGCACCGTCGAGCCCACCCCCGAACTGGCCGAGGCGCTCGGCCCGCCGGACGGCCCGGTGGACACCCAGACCTCGCTGCAACTCGCGCTGCTGTGCGGCGACAACGGGGCGCCGCGCGATCTGTCCTGGTACCGGGGGAACGTCGAGCGCAGCCGTGCGCGGGCGCCGCTGTTCGGCCCGGTCTTCAACGGCACGAATCCGTGCGCCTTCTGGCCGGACGAGCCGCTGGAGCGACCGGTGCTGACCGGCAACGGCGTGCCCGGACTGATCGTGCAGGCCACGGGCGACACCCGCACCCCGTACGCGAGCGGGCTGGCCCTGCACCGCGCGATGCCGCGCTCCCGCATGATCACGCTGCGCGCGAGCGTCCACGGGGTGTACGGGATGTACCCGAACCGCTGCGTGTATGCCCAGGTCAACGCGTATCTGAGCACGGGCCGACTGCCGGAGCGCGACACGCTGTGCGCGAAGGATCCGCGGCGGAAGTGAGGCGGGGAGACCCCCCGGGGGGGGGGATGCCGGCGGCCGGAGTTTCCGGCCGCCGGTGTCTCGTACCGCCGGCGCGCCATGCCGCCCGCTTCTCAGGCGGTCACCTACCGGCCCCCTCCGTCCCCTCGCTCTCCTCCTCCCCGCCGGACACGCTGTTGGTGCCCGAGTCCTTCTTGATCCGTTCGGCGCCGATGCCGCGGATGCTGACGCCGGGCGAGGACAGCGGGAGGCCGTCGTCGCCGCGCGCCCGGCCGCTCAGGTCGGTGACGCGGATCGCGCGCGACTGCTTCACCTTGCCGCCGCGCAGGCTGAACGAGGCGGTGATGCCCGGGGATTCGCCCAGGGTCACCCACTGCTTGTGGTCCACGGTCTGCGCCTCCACGCGGTAGGGGCGCGGGTCGGCGTCGGGGTGGACGAACACCGTGACGTCCGTGTCCTTGGCGCCGGGAAGGATCACGTGGTGCCCGATGCCGACCGTGAGCCTGCCGAACGCGCCCAGCGACACGAACTGGTCGTCCGGCTTGTTCTCCACGCTGCCCAGCGCCTGCCGGGGCTCGGTGTGCTCGTTGCCCCGTGTCGGCTCGCCGGGCTGGTAGGCGAGGACGCAGTCCGCGTAGTAGAGGTCGCCGATGTCCGGCACGGGCTTCGCGGGGATCACCTCGACCCCGCCGAACTGCAGCCCGATGGAGGGCGTCACCTTCGGGTCGAAGCTGACGGTTCCCGTGTACGTGCCGTCGAGCCTGCTGGTCAGGCCGCTGGGCCTGCCGCCGAGCGCGGTGATGCCGAAGCCGCCGGTGACGTCCGGATCGACGAACACGACGTTGCCGAAGCGGTCGCGCGGGGTGACCGTGACGTCGATGAGCCCGGGCGCCGACTGCCGGATGTCCAGCAGGGTGCCGACGGGTTCGGGGCGTACCTCGATGAACGTCTCCACCTTGCCCTCGCGGTGGAAGGGCACGCCGTCGCCGGTGACGCCGTCGGCGGTCACGTAGAAGGTGCGCTGCTCGGGGACGGCGGTGTCGGTGACGGCGGCCCGGTAGACGCCGTCGTCGTCCGCGTCGGCCATGGCGAGCCTGTCCTCCCGTACGCCGCCGAGCAGGCCGAGCCCGGCGAGCTGCGCACCCACCTGCTTGACCAGCAGCGGGCTGGCGTCCTTGCCGTGCAGCAGCTCCTCGGCCCGGCGCAGGAACTCCTCCGGCACGCGCAGCGCCGCCAGTTGATTGTTCGCCGACCGCTCGGGCGCGGTGGCGGACAGCGAGACGGCGGCCCCGCGTACGGGGCGGCCCTTGGCGGTGAGCTGCGCGCGCACGGTCACCGGGTCGCCCGCGAAGTAGACGTCCTTGTCGGTGGTGACCTCGATGCGGAGTGTGGAGTCGACGAGGAGTTCGTACGTGTAGTCCTCGGTGGCGAAGCCGCCACGGCCGGCCGCCTCGCCTTCCGCGGACGCCTCGCCCTCCCCTGCCACACCGATGACCGGCGGGGAGCTGACCACGAACTTCCAGGTGCCGAACCGGTCGTCGGGCTCGCCACCGCCCTCGCCCCTCTCGCCCCCGGCGTCGCCCACTCCGCCCGCGCCGCCCCCGCGCAGGAACTCCGGGTCGATCAGGTAGATCGCCGAGCGGTTCCCGCCGACGAAGGTCACCTTCGCGTAGCGGCCCTGCCCCGCGTTCTCCGGGGTGATCCGCTCGCAGGCGGGGGTGATGAGTTCGAGCCGCAGCCGTCCTGGATCCGGGGTGTTCCAGTCCAGGACGAAGGCCGCCTTGGTGTCGTACGGCGTGATGACGGCCTCGTGGCGGATCTCCTGGTCCTGGCCGAAGACGAAGGTGCCCTGCGGGTCGAGTCCGGCCGTCGCGTTGGTCAGCCCGTTCTTGAGCGGGGTGCGGAGCTTGTCGGCGAGCTTCTGCGCCGTGGTGTTCTCCTCGTCCACGTTGACCTCGAGCCCGCCGTTGACCGAACCGGCGGCCAGGTTCTTCATCAGGGTGTGGTTGACGTCGGTGTGGCCGTCGATGCCGTAGGCCACGGCGAAGACGGACACGTTCTTGTCGACGAAGGAGTTGCCCTTCGGCGCGGTCGGGCTGATGAACTCCAGCGGGTTGTGCACACCCGAGTTGTTCGCGCCGTCGCTCATCAGCAGCAGCCACCGCCGTCCCGAGGTGCGGCTCACCTCGTCGTCGGCGAAATAGCCGGTCGGCGCGTTCATCACGTACTGCAGTCCGTCGCCCATGGGCGTGCCGCCCGACGGCACGATCGCGGTCACCTTGTTCTTGATGTTGGTGATCTCGGCCTGGTCCTGCGGCATGGGGCCGATGGGGACGATGTCCGCGCTGTGCGGGTCCTGCGGGTTGGGCGCGGGGAAGTGGGCGATGCCGAAGCGGCCGTGGTCGTGGAAGTGGACCAGCAGCGGCAGGAATCCGGAGCCGACGGCGTCGGCGAGCTCGCCCCAGCGTGAGCGCTGCGCACTGGGCGGCGTACCGCCGACGGCGTCCCACCCCATGCTGCCTGAGCTGTCCAGCAGCAGCGCGACCTCGACCTGCTGGGTGCTGGTGCTCAGCGCGAGGCGCTGGTTGTGCCCCTGGACGGTGCCCGCCACGGTGTCGGCCGGCGAAACGACCACATTGGCCTGCCCGTTGAAGGTGCCGTCGGGCGCCGGAGGGGTCGCGGGCGCGGTGAAGGTGAGGGCCAGGTCGCCGGTGCCGGAGGGCGGTACGGGGGCGGCCGGCACGGTCGCCGTCAGGTTGTCCAGCGCGGTGCTGAGCCCGGTGACGGTGAAGGGCGCGGTGCCGAGGTTGCGGATGCGCAGGCTGCGGTCGAAGGACTCGTTGACGAGCGCGTGGAAGGTCAGCGGGGTCGCGGGGTTCAGCGGGTCGGGCAGGGCCAGGTCGATCCACGGCTGTGCGGTCTCGGCGAGGGTCTGGGCGACCACGAAGGTGAACTCGCGTGTGTCGGTGGGGTCGTTGTTGTGGATGAGGAGCTGCCAGGTCACCGCGGTCTCGGCGTCGAAGTCGACCTGTATGCGGGTGATGTTGTCGGCCTCGGCCACGGCCTTGGCGTCGCCGAGCCGCCCCGCCGGGGTGTTGATCTGCGTGGAGTTGGCGGTCAGCAGGAGGGCCGGGCCGCCGCCGGCGCTGAGGGAGAGTCCCGGCGCGAAGGCTCCGCCGAACATGGCCACCCGCAGGTGCATGGTCGCCGCGTAGATGCCGGGGAAGCTGGAGGGCCCGGTGAGCTGGGCGAAGGTGAGGGCCGCCGTCGCACCGGACGCCACCTGCTGCGGCAGCGGGGTGGGCTGGGTGTCGGGATAGACCTTGAACATGCCGTCCTCCTGGCTAGCTGACGTTGAAGGAATCGGTGCTGGTGACGCTGCCGCCCGCCGTGGTCACGGTGATCTTCACGGCCTTCTGGACGCCGGGCGGCGTCACGCCGGCCGGGACCTGGGTGTTGATCTGCGTCCCCGAGGGCGCGCCGACGATGCTCGCGCTGACCGTGTCGAACTTGACCGTGACGGGCCCGAAGTTGAAGTTGCTGCCGGACAGGGTCACCGCGGCGCCCGCCGACCCGTTCTTCGGGTTGAACTGACTGCCGGGCGCCGCGAACGTCGGCGCGGGCGTGGCCAGTTCGGCGCGGAAGGTGTCGTCGCTGAGCACGGTGCCCTGCGCGGTGGTCACGGTGATCTTCACGTCGGCGTTCGGCTGGCCGCCCGGTACGAGTCCGGCCGGCACCTGCGCGAGGAGCTGCGTGTTGCTCGGCGTCCCGATGACGGTGGCCGCCGTGGCGCCGAACTGCACCTGCGGCGAGCCGCCGTTGAAGTTGAAGCCGTTGAGGGTCACCTGGGTCCCGGCCGGGCCGTTGACCGGCGCGAACTGCGTACCGGGGTCGGGCGCGAAGGCCGGGTCGAGCTGCGGGCCGAAGCTGTCGTCGCTGACCACGGAGCCGCCCGCGTTGCTGACCGTGATCTTCACGGGGCTGCTCACGGTGCCCGAGGGGGTGAGTCCGCCGGGCACCCGCGCGACGATGGCGGTCGCCGAGGGCGCGCCGACGATCCGTGCCTGGATGTCGCCGAACCGCACGGTGACCGGGGCGAACTGGAAGTTGCTGCCGCTCAGCGTGATCTGCTGGCCGATCTTTCCGGCGCGCGGCGAGAACTGCTGGTTGGTGACGGGGTTGAAGGCGGGCATGAGCAGCGCCTTCTCCAGGACGCCGAGCCGCCGTTCGGCGTCCGCGACGGTGAGCCTGCGCTGCCGCAGATCGGTGATCATCGATGCCTCGACGGTGTCCTGGCCGCGCCGCCTGGCGAGGCTGGCCAGCGGATAGAAGCTGTGCCCAGGGCCCGGCGCGGGCGGCGCGGTCGCGGCCTCGGCCACGCGCACCGCCCACGTGGGCAGCAGCCGTACGGAGGTCTCGACCCCCACATCCGTCTTGTTCAGCAGACCCTGGTCGATCACACCGTCCACCTCGGACAGCCACACATCCAGGTAGACGGTGTCCACCCGCGGATCGGGCTGGGCCGCCGTGGGCGTGGTGAGCGGTGGGGGCGCGGGGCCCGGCTGGGTCTTGTAGGTGGCGGGTGCGGGGATGCTCACCTCGATGCCGCCGACCAGGGCGCTGCCCGGGGTGTTGTTGTCGCCGGCGGCGATGCGGAAGTCCTGCTTGTTCTGGCCGCCGTCGGAGGGCAGCGCCTGGATGGCGAAGCCGTTGGACCCGGCGGCCGCGCCGTTGCCGATGTAGCGGCTGACGACCGAGCGCACGGTGGCGGCTATCAGGTCGTGGAGCAGGTTGAGGTCCCGGTCCAGCACGGGCACGCCCTGTTCGACGTGGAGCCCGACGTAGCCCTTCTGCTGATTGGCCACCAGCTCGTCCAGCGGCGGCCTCGAATAGTCGGCCATGGCCTCTCCGTAGGTGTCATGAAGGTGTCATGCGGTCCCGGAGGGACCGGGGCGTGATCAGTACGGGGCGCGTCGCGGCGGGCAGGAAGCCGGGCAGCACGCCCGCCAGTCGCGAGAGGATCCGCGCGATCTCCTCGGGGGTCTCGTCCCCCGGGGTGAGGAACAGCCCGACCGCGCCGCGCGCGATGCGGTGCCGGGCGGGCTCTGGACCGCCCTGCGCGGTGTCGTACAGATAGCTCTGGAAGTCGCCGAAGGTCCCGCGCAGGTCGAGCTTGGCCTTCGCGCCGGTGTCCACGGTGGTCGTCCCGGCGTAGCGGTGGTCGAGGGTGTGGGTGGCGCCGTAGGTGGAACTGTCGTACGGCACGCTCGCGTTGGACCCGTAAAGCAGCAGCGTCCCGGCGGGTACGGAGAGGGCGGCCGGGCCGCGGCGGGAGTACGGGCCGCCCACGACGAGCTGGTTCGCGCCCCAGGTGAGCGGTGTGACGGCGAGGGTGTTGCGCTGGAGTGACCAGCCGCCGTTCTGGGTGGAGGACCAGAGCAGCTCGATGTTGCCGTCCGGGGTGTTCAGGGCCGCGGGCTCGCGGTCGTGGTAGGCGGGGCTGGTCTTCGGCACGGTGCGCACCGCCGACCAGTCGTTGACGGCCGGGTCGAGGCCCTGCTTGCTGCGGTGCGCGAGGGTCCAGCGCGTCTGCCCGGCCACTCCGGTGGGCTCGCGGCGCGCCCAGAAGAGCCAGAGCCGCGGCCCCGTGCTGCCCGGCCTGAACAGCGCGCACAGGTCGTCCTCGACGCGCGGGTCTGCGCCGCCGTCGGTCGGGAAGACGGCGGGTTCGGCGAGCTGCCAGGCGGTGCCGTTGTGCCGGTTGTAGCGAAGCTGCCACACACCGTCGGTGCGCTCCAGCCAGAACAGCCAGAGCCCGCCCGAACCGTCGGCGACCGCGGCGGGCAGCCGCTGCTCGCGCCCGTTGTCGCGGAAGAGCGCGGGCGGCGCGAAGGCCGTGCCGGTACGGGTGCTGAAGGCGATCTGCCACAGGCGCCGGCCGGCCGGGCGCGAGGTGTCGCAGCTCTGCCAGAACAGCCAGGTGCGGGTCGACTGGCGCGCTGCCGACGGGTACTTGTCGATGCCGGGCCGGTCCACGACGGGCGCGCTGGCCTCCCACGCCCCGGCCACGAAGCGCTTGGTCCAGATGTCGAAGCCGTGCCGCTTGCGGGTGTGGAAGAAGAACTCCGCCGGCGCGTCCGCCGCGTCGGTGCTGCGCAGGCCCGAAGGGCGCCCGTCGTACGCGGAGTTGAGGGACACCGGACGGTCGGGCCCGGCGAACGCGGTGCCGCCCGGCGGACGGATCGCGGACCACAGGTTCAGGCGCTCGGGCTGGTTGGTGCGGGCCACGTTGTGCACGTACTCCTTGGTGCTGCTCGGCCAGCCGGTGACCCGCGCGACGGTGGCGTCCAGCGCGGGCACGGTGCCCGCCGCCTGGTAGAGGCGCGGCGCGTGGCGGATCTCGTTGCGCTGCGCGGCGACGGGCAGGGCGAGGTTGACGGGCCAGCCGATCCAGTCGCCGAGCAGCGGGAGCAGCCGGTCGTCGGTGCGGTAGGGGTCGGTGAGGGCGAGCGCGGCGCGCGTGAGGCTGTAGATCCGGTCGAGTTCGCCGCCCGGCAGGTCGAGGAAGCGGCGGAGCTGCCCCTTGTCCGCGTCGGCGGGTGGCACGGTGCCCGGCGGCGCCGTGCGGGTGGCGTCGTAGCGCAGGTAGAGGGCGGGCAGCAGCGCGTACATGCGCTCGGCGAATCCGTACGGGGAGAGGGCGAGCGCGGAGGCGGTGTTGTGCGGGTCGGGTTCGAAGACCGGCGGGAAGAGGCCGCCGGGCGCGGGGAACAGCGTGTAGTAGAAGACCGTTTCGCCCTGGAGCCCGGTGTCGGAGACCGCGTTCAGGCCGAAGCCCTCCCCGACCACGGCGCCGTCGTCCGGGTCCACGGGGTGGCTGCCGGAGCGGCGTACGGCGCGCACCCACACGGGGCCCTCGGCGTCGCCCGGAATGCGCCAGGCGAGGTCGATCCGGTTGCCGTCACGGTGCGCGGTGGCGGTGATGTCCAGGAGCCGCATGTCACTTCCCCTCCTGGCTGACCAGCTCGATCCGCAGTCCGTCCGCGTGCGGGTCGGGCGCTGGGGGCAGCACGGGGATCTCGTTGGGCCCGAAGGTGATCCGGCCCTGCGGGTCGACCGGCGGTCCCGCGCTGTCGCCGCGGCGGAACTCGGTGACGTTGACGAACACCACGCCGGGAACGTCCTGGATCACCTCGTAGAACTTGCTGAGGTAGACGGTCTGGCGGAAGTCCACCCGGTCGAAGGCGAGCAGCGCGCGGGCGGCCGCGCGCACGGCGGCGAGCACGTCGTCGACGGCGAAGAAGCTCTCGACCGCGAGCTGCGCGGTCACCAGCAGCGGGACGTAGTCCACGTCGGCGATCTCGACGATCTGCCCGAGCATCCGCCTGTCCTCGAAGAAGGCGAGCAGCCGGGACTCCAGCACGTCGCTGACCTTGCCGCCGCCGTCCGGCGCCACGTAGAGGGTCACCTGGTTCCAGCCGCCCGCGTCGGCGCGCACCTTGCCGACCCCCTTGAAGCTGCGGGCCAGCGCCTCGTAGTCGGCGGTGGTCACGGCGCGGTGCTGGGAGCGGAAGACGGCCGGGGCGTTGCGCACGGCGCGCTCGCCGCTCTCCCTGTCGGCGCCGCCGGTGGCCGGCGCGTGGTTGGTCACCTTGGCGCTGAGCAGGGCGAGCGGGGTCGCGCCGACGAGGGTGGTCACGGCGCCCGCGGGAACGTTGCCCGCCGCCCCTCCGCCGGTGCGGTAGCTCGCCCGGATCTGCGCGCCCCGGTCGGGTATCGCGCCGAATCCGCCGTCACCGAAGACCACGGTGGCCCGGTCGTCCGCGTCGATCTCCACGGTGAAGTCCCGCTGCCCCGCCTGGCTGAAGGCGAGCGTGTCGCGCAGCTTCCACTCCGCGACCGTGGCGCCGAGCGTGGTGGTGAGCCGCACGTCCCTGCCGCCGGGCTGGCCGGTCTGGTCGGCCGACCCGGCAGGCCGCAGGATCAGGCCGGGGTGTACGAGGGGAAAGCGCTGGTCGGGCCTGCCGTCGGAGACGCCGAGCAGCTCGTTCGGGAACAGCCGCCCCTCCTCGACCGGCACGCCGCCCTGCGGAGGGCCGAAGACCCGTACGCCGCCCACCACGGGCAGCGCGCCGAAGTCCACGGTCAGCGGGGTGTCCTGGGTGTACTCGAAGCGGACGCTCGGCCTGCCGCGGCCGCTCGCCGTGGTGAAGGCGTCCCCGCGGGCGATGGTGACGGCGGAGTTCACCTCGGCGGGCACGGTGAGGCTGAGGGTCGCGGCGGCGGGGGCGGCCGTGCCCAGCTCGTACCCGATCAGGCGCAGGTGCTGGATCACGCTGCCGCGGGTGCGCGCGGTGCCGAGGAAGCTCTCGTTGGCCACCCGGTCCTGGTAGTAGCTGAGGATGTCGCCGAGGTGCGCGAAGAGTTCGAGCAGCACGTTGCCGAAGTCGGCCTCGTTCGCGAAGTCCCGCCACTCGGGGAGCTTCTGCGGCACCAGGTCGCGCATCGCCCGCAGCAGGCTGTCGTAGTCGCGGGCCATGTAGTCGATGACCGGCCGGCCGTCGGTCCTCTTGATCTCTGCCATCGCGGTGGTCCTGTCTCTGGTGGCTGCCGGGCGCGAGGCCGGCGGGCTTGTGCTGCGGCTGCCGTGCGGTGCCGGGCGGCGGCTCCCCGGAGCGGCTCATCGGAAGTGCACCCGGACCGCCTGCCGTGTCAGGTCGGCCCGCCGCACATAGCCGACCTCGACGGTCAGCGCCTCGTCGGCGGCCGTCACATCGACCCCGTCGACGACCAGCGCGTCGCCGAGCCAGCGGGTCAGCGCCTGGCCGACGGAGAACTCGACGGCCGCTGCCATGATCGTGTTGTTCGGGTCGAAGACGAGGTCGAACAGGCCGCAGCCGAACTCGGGTTGGTTGATCCGCTCCCCCGGCGCGGTGAACAGCACCTGCACGACCTTGCCGCGCAGGTCCGCGTCGTCGTCCGGGTCCGGCGCGATGGCCCCCGCCTGGTCGGTGCCGAACGGGAATCCGAAGCCGCTCGCCATGTCGTCCCTCCCTCCCGTGCGGGGCCCTCGCCCGGGTCCCGCCCTCGCTCCGCGCTCGCTCGGCGCCCGCTCCCCGCTCACTCCGAACAGGTCACGAAGTCCTGCCCCTTGGCCGTCACCGTGGAGCCCGCCGGCGTCTTCACGGGTCCGCAGGTGTCGTACGCGTCCCCGCTGAGCAGCACCTTCGTCCCGCCCACGGTCAGCACGCCGCTGCCCGCCCTGGCGTTGGGCGTGCCCGCGCCGACGGGCAGGTCCGTGGGCAGGAAGGCGAGGGTGGTGGCGTCCGCCGTCGGCGGCAGGAATCCGCTGCCCTGCTTCGCGTCGTGCTTGCCGCCCGCCGCCGTCTGCTCCGACGGCAGCGAACTGGTGCTGCTCACCAGCGCCACGGCCTTGCCCCCGATGCGGACGAAGGCGCTGAGCCCACCGGTCACGCCGCCCTCGTAGGCGTAGTCGCCCGTCCCCGCATAGGGGTTGCCGCCCTTGTCCGTGCCCGCGACGTGGTGCTTGTCGGTGCCCTTGACCGGGTCGTTCGCGACCACGACCAGCTTCTCGGTCATCGGCTCGGCCCCCTCAGCCCTTCGTGATGTCGAGGCTCGCGCACACCACCGAGACCGGCTGTCCCGCCGCGTCGATGGTCAGCGGTGTCGCGGCGGTGAGGGTCAACCCGTCGCCCGCCATGGCCAGTTCGTTGCCGTTGGCGTCGGTGAGGCGGATGCCGTCCGTGTCGAGCACGGCGGTGTTGCCGTGCCGGTCGGTCACGGAGATGCCGTCGCCGTCGAGGACCACGAGCTGCCCGTGCTCGCCGTCGCGCAGCACGACCGCCTCCTCCCCGTCCGCGTCCTCGAACTGGAGCGTGTGCCCCTTGCGGGTGGTGAAGATCTTGCGGGTGGGCGGCCGCTGGACCTCGTTCCCCGGCTCGCCCTTCGCCGTCAGCGGCCGCGGGAGCTGGCTGCCCACCTGGGGCTGCTTCACCCAGTAGGTGCCGGTCCACACCGGGAACTCCAGGTCCCCCTCCTCGTATTCGACCCACACCCCGGCCTCCTTCTCCGGCACGCACAGCAGACCGAGGCCCGCCGTGCCGCCGTAGGGCACACACGGGGTGGCCCACCCGGTCACCACCTCGGGCCCGGTCACGCTGGGCACCCTCAGCCGGAGCCTTCCCAGCCGCGCAGGGTCGTCGTTGTCCACGACCGAGCCCCGGTACTTGCCGAAGAACCGCAGCTCGGAGCGCTCGACCAGCCCGGCGACCGTGCGTTCCAGATCCACCGCTCCCCTCCTCTCCCCTCGCGTCCCTGCCCCTCGCGTCCCTGTCCCTCGCGTCCCTGTCCCTCGCACCCCCTCGGCCCGCTCAGCCGAGGCCCGTCTCCACCACCAGCACGCCCGCCGCCGCGGCCGCGATCAGTCCGCCGTCGCCCGAGGAGAAGTCCTCCCGTCCCGTGGGCAGCAGCGCGTTCCGCTTGACCTTCACCTGCTGCCGGTAGCCGTCGCGGCCGAAGCGGTGCGTGACGTGGGTGACGTAGTAGACCCCGCTGTGCGTCTCGCCGAGCCCCTTGATCGTGACGGGGTCGCGCGCCTTGAGGACGTTCCCGTACGCGTTGGCCGCGACCTCGCCCTCCCCGGTCACGAACCACTGGCCCTGGTCGAACAGCCCCTGGCACAGCGCGTCCATCTCCTCAAGACCGGTGGTCACCGTCTGGCCCACGCGGGTCAGCGCGGGTTCCACGCCGGGGCCGAGCAGCGCCTCGGCGGTCTTCGCCCCGTACGCGGGCTCGCTGCCGCTCTCCACGGCGCTCTCCAGCAACTGGCCGCTGATGTGGTCGAATTGGGCCATAGCCACGTTCTCCGAGGTCAGCGCGTTGATCTCCAGGCGGAAGCGGTTGAGCGTGGTCTCCTCGCGCGCGTACGCGGCCAGCGCGGGCTGCGGGGGCGCGTCCACGGCGGGCGGGTGGAAGTGCCCGGTGTCGCCGTCCACGAAGCACTCGTAGCCGTTGCGCAGCGCGAGCCGCCTCAGCAGCCGCATGTCGGTCTCGCGCTGGATGACGGTCGAGACGTCCTGACCGTGTACGACGGCCGTGTCGGTCACCCACGGGGTGAGCTCGTAGGCGCGGAAGAGCTCCGTCGCGATGTCGCTGTCCCTCTTGTCGGGCCACGCCACGAGCCGGTCGGCGCGGTCCATCAGCACGCTCGCGTCCATGCCCCAGATGTCGAGCCGCGCCGAGCCGAGCCCGGCGCCGAAGTCCGGGCGCAGATGCGTGATGTAGCCGGTCAGCAGCGGCCGCGCGTCGTCGGCGAGGCCCGCCTCGATGTCCACGCGGTGCCACAGCCCGAAGGGGTCGTCGTCGAGGTAGGTCCACGAACCGTCCGCGTGCAGCAGCAGCTTGACGGTCATCCGGAACATCCCGGCCAGCTCCTCGTCCAGCTCCACCTCCAGCGTCAGCAGGTCCTCGTAGAAGCCGGGGATCTCGGCGCCGTCGAACGCGATGCGCACGTGGTCGTGTTGCATCAGCCGCCGCCTCCCCTCAGCCGCTCGGCGCCGGCGGGATGATCACGGGCCTGCCGAGCTGCCCTGTCTCCTCCGCGGGACCCGGCGTGAAGCCCGAGCGCACGATGGCCGCGCGGAGCTGGTCGGTGCGCACGGCGATCCTGTTGGAGACGACCGTGACGGAGCGCGTGAAGTGCTCCACCTGCACCGCGACCGTCCTGCCGCCCACCGTCTGACGCTCCGTCACCAACGTGCTCTCCTCCTCGGGTGCGACCGCCTCCACCCCGGCCAGCGCCCGCAGTTGCACCAGCAGCGCCGACCACGGCGGGTCCCCCGCTGGCGCGGTGAGCGGGAAGCGGAGGGTCACGACGGGCTCCTGGCCGAGCAGTGCGAGCGGCGAGAGGAAGGCGGGGTTGGCGTCGCAGAACCGCCAGTACAGCGCCGGGTCCCCGTAGAAGGTGAAGGCGAGCTGGTCCAGCCGGTCGCCGGACTCCACCGTGTGCGCGAAGGTCCCCGGCGTGTCCGGCAGCAGCCGCAGATCCTTGGAGGCCAGCACCCGGCCGCGCGGGTCGAGCACAGCGACGTCCTGCACCTTGCGGTAGCGCGAGAGCTTCCCGAACATTCCGGCTCCCCTCCCTCTCCCGGTCCCGGCCGAGACGCCGCTCAGCCGGGGATGACGATGTCCCGCGCGTCGGCGACGTTCGCGAGGTTGACCGCGGCCATCACCTCGGTCATGGCCTTCGTGTACAGGTACGGCACGCTGTCCCCCTCGATCACGGTGAGGCTGACGGCGACGGTGGCGCGCACCGGGTTGAGCGCGGTGCTGAACTCGGTCTCGGTGATGTTCATGGAGTTGATGTTCACCGGCAGCACCCGCTTGCGGCCGAAGACGAAGAGCACCAGCGGCGGATTGGCGCCCCGCGTGAAGCTGAACCCCTCGGGCTTCCCCAGCAGCGCGCCGACCGCCTTCGCGAGCAGGCTCTCCTCCTTGGGGTAGGTCATCAGCTCCAGGGTCGCGATCTGCGGCGCGACCCCGAACTCCTCGGTGATCCTGTCGTGTTCGTCCAGCCTGTCGGTGGCGTCCAGGCGGATGTCGAAGGCGATGGTCTGCTCGTCCACCACCACGAGCTGCTCCTTCTGGAGGTCCAGCAGATTCCCGGCCTGCGCGTGGGTGCTGCGCAGCGTGGTGGGCGGCACGTCCTCCTTCGTACGGGCGGCCGCGGCGGCGCCGGGGAAGCTGAAGGTCAGCGAGCGGTTCCGGGTGAGCTGCACCGGGTTGAACTGGAACACCACCAGCAACGGCGGCAGGCTCAGCCCGAATTCGACGAACGCTCCGCGCAGGATGCGGGGCTTGTTGGGAAAGCCGCTGTTCATGGCCGGATCACCGCCTCATCACCGCTTCGATCTCGCGCAGCACCGCGTTGACCTCGCCGGCCGCCCGTCCTGGACCGCAGTGCACCCGCACGGTGAGCACCGCGCCCCGCCCGTCGTCCAGCGCCCACGCGGCGGCCGGGTCCCCCGCGCGCATCCACAGCCGGACGGTGCGCGGATCGGCAGCCACCCGTTCGCCGGGCGCGGTGAAGCGCTGCGCCCCGGTGGGCGCCGCCGCGGGCCCGCGGTGTGCCACGTACACCTGGTAGCCGTCGACGCCGGGCCGGTACGTCTCCGCCTTGCCCTCACCCGCCGGGACCGCCACCAGGCCGCGCGTGACGAGGAGCTGGTCGCCGCCGAGCAGGGCGATGTCGGGCCCCTCGGCACCCGGCCCCTGTGCCGGGAACAGCGCCGTCAGCCGCCTCCGCAGCAGCTCCAGCAGCGCGCTCCCGCCGCCCGCTCCCCCGTTCACCGCCCTCGGCTCAGCCACAGCTCACCGGTCCCAGCTCGCAGTGGCGCCCGGGGTACGTGATGAGGATCTGCTTGATGTCGTACCGCTTGTGCGCGACCGGTTCGAGCCACACCAGGCACTGGAAGACGTGCAGGACGTCGAGCGCCGTGGAGTAGATCCGGCTCATCGAGACGCCTCCGGGGTAGTAGCGGCGCAGGCCGCCGTAGTCGAAGCGCAGCGCCGCCTCGAAGTTGTTGGCGCAGCCGTTGGCGTCCATCAGCGCCGCCCACCAGTTGGCCTGGGTGGGGTGCCCGACGCCCTCCAGGGTGCCGTGCTCCTCCGGCACGTCCGGGCTGGTCGGCTTCGCCCACACGGTCACGGCCACGGCGACGCCCGGCACGCCGACCTGCTGGAGCATCCCCTGCACGAAGCGCACGATGTCGATGCACTGGGCGCCGCGCCGCAGGTCGTCGGCCAGCTCCCAGGCGTTGTCGAGCTGGACGTCGAGGTTGTACGCGCCCCAGGTGCTCATGATCCCGGACACCAGCGGGTGCGGGTCGAGGCTGCCGAGCCGCCTGGCCACCTCGCCGACCAGCCGCGTCGCGGTGCGCATCCGCTTCGCCGTGACCTCGGCCGGCAGCAGCGGAGGTCCCGAGGTGACGTAGACGTCGTGCCGGGAGCGGGCCAGTTCGTGCTTCCAGCCGCCCCACTCCATCTCCCAGACGATCAGCCGGTTCTCCAGCCCCGTGACGGTGTCCGGCAGGGGCAGCGCGGAGGCCAGCGGGAGCGTCTGGTTCCTGCCGCCCTGGAGGGTGCCGGAGAAGTCGAAGTTCAGCGCGGGCTCCGCGCTGCGCCCGGTCAGCCGCACGGGTGCGGGCGGCGCCTTCTCCGGCACCACGTTCAGTCCGAGGTCGAGGCGTACGGGGGTGCCGCGGGTCTGGCTCAGCGGGCGGCTCACGACGATGCCGGTGCCAGCCGCGTCCACGAACCACTCGGGCTCGCCGTACGGGGGCTTGTCCGCGTTCCAGTCGTCGTCGTTGCCGCGCAGCATCCCGTGGTCGGAACGGAAGGTGATGCTCTGCAGGAGCTGCCCCGGGTGCGCGGCCTCCTCGGTCTCGCGCTCGCCCCCGGTGCCCATGGCGCGCGAGTACAGCGCGACCAGTTCGGGGCGCCGGCTGTTCGGCAGGTTGTCCAGCAGGCGCGGGTAGTTGATGGCGGCGAGCGCGGTGGCCAGCCGGGTGCCGGAGAGCTGTTTGAGCAGGTCGAGGGCCTCGGTGGCGTCCTTGTCGGTGACCGCCCAGTCGAACAGGCCGTAGGACAGGCGCTCGTCCAGCTTTCCGAGCGTGTCGGCGGGCGCCTGGAGGCCGGCCACATCGGCCGCCAGCGCGTCGAGTTCGGCGATCCGGTCGTCGGGCAGGTTCTCGCGCAGCCTCCTCGCGTACGTCGGCATGCTGAGGAACGCGGCCTGCTGGAACCGGGACAGCGACTTGAGCAGGGTCAGCGCGCGTACGGCCTCGGCGTCGGTGATCACCCAGTCGAAGAGCCCGTAGGAGAGCAGGTCCTCGATCTTCGCCAGCTCCTTGTCCGTGGCCCGCCGCACCGGTGTGCGGGCCGGGGCCGCGCTTTCGCGCTGCTGGACGACGTGGGTCAACTCGTGCGCCATGAGCGGCAGATCGTGCTCGCTCTCGCCGCCGCGCAGGTGCACGTGCTCGCCGTGGGTGAAGGCGCGGGCCCGGATGCGGGTGGCGAGCGCGTCCGAGGCGCCGTCGTCGTGCACCCGTACGGCGTGGAAGTCCCGCCCGAAGCGCGGCTCCAGGAAGGCGCGCACGGGAGCGGCCAGCGGCCTGCCGCCCCCGTGGGGCAGCGCGGCGTCCAGCAGTCCTCCGCCCGCGCCCACGGATGAGCCTCCGGACGCGGCGTCCGGCTTCCTGCTCACCTGCGGTACGCCGTCGAAGGCGGGGGCGCGGAATCCCCCGGCGGTCGGCGCGGGCTGCCCCGTCACCTGCTCGGCGATGCGGTCGGCCTCCTCCTCGAAGGGGTCGTCGGCTGCCCCCACCGTGAGCTTGGGCTGGAGCGTCCGCAGCGCGCAGCCGCCGCAGCCTCCGCTGCACCCGCCCGCCGCACCGGGCCGCTGCTCGCTCTCGGCGCCCCCGGCGCTCCCGCCGCATTCGGCAACCCGCTGCAACCAGGCGCTGCCCAGGGCGCGTTGAAGTACCGGCACCTGGCTCGGCGGGACGGCCGCCTCCGTGCGCCCGGGTCCGGGCGAGGGATCGCGTGCGGGCGGGGTGCGGCGCACGGCTGGCTCGCCCCGTTCACGCCCCGGCACCCGGGTGAGGGTCTCCATGGCCGCCCCCTTTCCTCGTCTGGGATGTGTGTCTCGCCCCGCCGCCCCCGCCGTACGGGGCGGTCGGCCACGGTCACGCTCGCGCTCACGGTCTGGACTGCACGGTGCTGGTGCGCTTGGCGGGGTCCGGGTCGCAGCAGTTCCACCGCGAGCTCGCCTCCCGGTCCGCCGGGCCCTCCAGCGGCGCGACCGTGTCCCACCACGCCGGCCGGGTCAGCGTGGACGGCAGGGAGCCCGAGCCCGGCCCGAGGCCGGGGCGCCAGGGGCTCTTCGGGTCGGCCGGGGCCCTGTTGAAGTCGCCGAGGTCGCCGGTGACCGAGCGGGGGAAGTACGCGAGGGTGCCGGTGGAGATCTGCACCCCGTTCTCGCCGGGCCGCGCCGGCGTCGTACTGCCGTCGGTCCACCGGCGGTCGTCCTTCACGCCGGCCGCGACGGGCCACGCCTCCCAGAAGTGCAGGAGCAGGTGCGGCGGACCGAAGGCGATGTCGGGGCAGGACTTCACGAACTCGCCCTTGGCGATGTGCTGCACGATGTAGCCGTCCACGGGCGCCGGCTTGTCCAGCGTCCACCGCCACTGCACCAGCCGCTCACCGCACGTGCCGGCCGCCTTCGCCTCCGGGGTGATCCGGAGCCGCCTGACCGGTCCTGGCCTGCCGTTCTGCTGGGCGACATGGGCCAGTTCGTGGGCGAGCAGCCAGCGTCCTGCCGCTGTGCCGGGGCGGTACCTTCCCTCGCCGAAGACCACATCGCGGCCCGAGGTGAACGCATGCGCGTCCAGCGCCCGCGCGGCGGCAGCGGCCCGCACGCCGGTGTGCACCCGTACGTCGCGGAAGTCACGTCCGAAGCGGGCCTCGAAGAAGCCGCGTTCGGCGAGGGGAAGCGGTTGTCCGCCGCCCCAATGTGCGTTGCTCAGATACGTGTTGCCCAGCCCCCTGCGCAGGGTCTCCTCCCGGGCTGGCGCAGGAGTCCGACCCACCCCGTGCGGGCGCGTGCGCAGCGGCGCCGGGGCGACCACCGGAACGGCCGCCGCACGCCCCGCCACGATCCGCAGCTTCATCCCGCACCACCCCCGATCCGCGAGTCGGCCTCCGGCTCGGTCCACAGCTTGCCGATCTTCGCGAACTCCCGTCGCGTGCCCGCCAGCACATGGCGCCGGGTGAGCACGCCGCCGTCCCCGGCCGCCAGGAACGCGGCGTTCAGCACCACGTTCTTGATGCTCCCGCCGCTCAGCGGGAATTCGCGCGCGAGGAAGCGGAAATCGACGTCCCCGGCGAGCGGCGCGGAGTACGGGATGAGCGTGCGCCATATCCGTTCCCGGCTCTCAACCCCGGGGAAGGGGAATTCCACGATGAAGCGCAGGCGCCGGGTGAAGGCCTCGTCCATGTTCTGGCGCAGATTGGTGGCGAGAATGACGGCGCCCTCGTACTCCTCCATCTTCTGCAGCAGATAGCTGGTCTCGATGTTCGCGTACCTGTCGTGCGCGTCCGAGACCTCCGTGCGCTTGCCGAACAGCGCGTCCGCCTCGTCGAAGAACAGGATCGCGTTTCCCGCACCGGCCCGCTCGAAGATGCGGGACAGGTTCTTCTCCGTCTCGCCCACGTATTTGCTGACGACCCCGGAGAGATCCACCGTGAACAGGTCCAGGCCCAGGTCGCCGGCCAGCACCTCGGCGGCCAGCGTCTTCCCCGTACCGGGCGGGCCGCTGAAGAGGGCGCTCAGCCCCGTCCCGTGGCCGATCCTCGTGCCGAAGCCCCAGGCGCCGAACACCCGGTGCCGGTGCCGCACCTGGCCGCCGATCTCGCGGAGCTGGCGCATCGTGTCCGGCGGCAGCACCAGGTCGTCCCAGCCGCTCACGGGGCCGCGCAGCACGGCGAGCCCTCCGAGGGCGCTGCGGGTCTGCCGACGGCACGCGGCCGCGACGTCGGCGAGCGCGAGGGGGCGCGGCGCCGCCTCCATCAGCCGGTCGTTCTCGGCGAGTGCGACGGCGGCGGCGATGGCGTCGGGCGGCATGCGGAAGAGCGCGGCCAGTTCGGCGGCCCAGCCCGCGTGCTCCGCCGTGTGCGGAGCGAGGGCGCGTTCCCAGCACGCCGTGCTGCCGGGCACGTCCGGCGCCGGGACCCGCACCGGCTGGAAGACGGCCTCCGGGAAGACGGTCCCGGGAGAGGCGGCCCCGGGAAAGGCGGCGCCGCCCGCGCTCCACTCCGCCTCGCCGGTGAGGAACACCAGCCGCCCGAAGTCCGCGACGGCCGCGCCCACTTCGCCGAGCAGCGCACCGGCGTCCTCAGCGAGCAGCACGTCGGCCCCGTACAGATGCACCGCCGCCCGCCGCAGCAGCCCCTCGCGGAACGCGGCGCCCGCCAGCCCTGCCGGGGAGCGCGCCAGCGCGGCCGCGTCGAGGCTCAGCAGCGGCAGGCCGAGCCGGTCGCAGGTCTCCCGCACGGCCTCCCGCCTGCCGGCGCCGGGCGGCCCGTGGAGCTGGCACACCAGCGTGCGCCGCGCGAAGGGCTCCTCGCCGAGGTGGTGCCGCGCGAGCCGGGCCAGCCCGGCGGCCACGGCGCCGCCCGACGCGTTGAACGGGCCGTCGGCGCGCGGCGGTTCCACCCTGGCAAGCCCGTTCAGCCGTACGTCGACGGCCTCGGCGCCGAGCACGTACTGGCAGATCCGCTGGTCGAGCGCGAGGAACCGCGCGAGCCCGCTGGACCCCGAGGGGCTCTGCGGGTCCTCGACCGTCCGCAGGATGCCGTGCCGCAGCAGCGGCGCCGACTCGGCGAACAGCCCACGCGCCGCCCAGCGCAGCCGCTCGGCGCCGGGGTACAGCAGCTCCAGTACGAGGTCGACGCTGGGGCGCTTGCGGGTGATGTCGTCCTGGAGGTACGCGTACAACCTGTCGTACTTGCGGCGCAGTTCGGGCGCCAGGCACACCACGACGGCCTGCGTCTCGGCCGCGGTGAGCCCGAACAGCCGGGCCAGCGAGGGCAGCGCGAGCGGCACGCCGTCGGCGAGTCCGCTCCGCACGCGCGCGTCGATCTCCGCGCCGAGCCGGTCGAGCGCGGCGCTTCCCCCGTCATGACCTGCCGCGCGATCAACGGCCTCCTCCGCCAGCAGCCAGTCGACCTCCTCGCGGGTGATGTAGACGGTGCGGGACGCCTGTTGCCGAGGGTGGTCCTGGTTGTGCAGGCGCGCGCTCTCCAGAAGCAGACCGATCCGCAGGTCAAGACGCCGCAGCTCGTCCGCCAGGTGCTCGGCGCCGTCCCGGTACGCCTCCACCCGGTGGCTGCCGCGCGTCGCGGCGTGCACGCTCATGACGTCACCTCGAAGAGGAAGGTGCGCCGGAACAGCCCCGACACGTCCACCCGTACGTCGTAGAAGCCGGGCAGCAGCCCGTCGGGGAGCGGGACGGCGAAGGAGCCCCCGCTCAGCGGCTGCCCGTCGGCCACCACCCGTGTGCCCAGCCGCACGGTGGCCCGCCAGCCGGTCAGGTGGGTCCCGGCGAAGGTGAGCGCCGTGCCGGGCGGTCCTGCCTGCGGGGTGAGGGAGTCCACGGAGGGTGGTTCGAGCGGTGCCCTGATGTCGGGCACGCCGACCTGCCGCACCCGCTTGGGCAGCGGGCGTTCCGTCTCCGGCAGCCGGTCGAGCTGGACGGTGGAGACCTGGTAGAGCACCGAGAGCCGGAAGGGCTGGGAGAACGTGGTCCAGATCCGGCTCAGTTCCTCCGGGTCGAGCGAGTGGCTGGCGATCTGGAGGTGCTCGGCGGCGTCGGCGAGCCCGGGTTCCAGGTAGGTCTTGGGCACGACGGGGTGCTCGTGGAAGACCCGCATGGCCTCGCCGATGCTCTGGTGCGCGGTCACGTTGCCGGTCAGCGGGTCGTTCGGCACATAGGGGGTGAGCAGGTAGTACAGGGTCAGCGAGAGCGGCGCGTCGACCAGTTTCGGCGGCGGTCCGGGGCGCAGCGTGAAGTCCGCGTTCTTCAGGTACGGGTTCTCCAGCAGCTTGTAGAGGAACAGGTTGATCCGCCGCCCGCTGCCCGGCTCGTCCGGCGCGAGCACCGTGACGTCCATGGCGGGCTGGAGCCGCATCTCGCCGACCAGCAGATTCCGCAGCGAGGCGCTGACCATCCCGATCGCGGTCGAGGCACTCATCGCAGCACCCCGCCGGAGCGCAGCCGGCACATGTGGCGCCGCTCCCAGTAGGCGGGCACGCGGCGGGGTTCTTCGGGGGGCGGGGGCGCGGGTGCCTTCGCGGGTGGGTGCGCCTGCGCTGGGCGCGGCGGCGCGGCGGCGTCCTCCTGGGCGCCGGCCGTACCTGGACCCGCCCCGCTCACCGGGGGCTCGACCCTGCCGGGCGGTCGCGCGGCACGCTGCCCGTGCGGCGCGGGAAGGGTCACCACGCGTACGGGGGCGGGCGGGTCCGGGAGCGCGGGTGTGGGGTCGGCGGGGCGCCAAGGGGCAGACGCGGTCGGCGAGTTGGGCTCGCCTCGCGTCTGCGGGCGCGGGGACTCGGGGGGCGCCGCGGCGGTACGTCGTATGGGCGGGGCCACGGCGGGCCGGCCTTTGCGGGGTCCGGCAGCGGGCTCATCCACCATTCCTCCGCCTCGTACGGGCGGAGCCACGGCGGGCCGGTCGGCGGCGCCCTCGCGCGGCGGGGCGGTCTCGTCCCGCGGGGAGCGCGCGGGGCGCGGCGTGTGCCCGGGCACCGTCACGGTCACCTCGGGCACGCCCTGCCCGGGGACGGCGGGCTCGGAAGGCTCGGAGGGCTCGAAAGACTCCGAGGGCTCGGGCCTCACCTCGGCCCGCGCGGCCGGGTGTTCGGCGCCCGGCGGCGCAACGGGAGCCGAGTCGGCCGCCGTTGCGATCTCCGCCACCTCGGGCACCCCCTCCGGCCCGCCGCCGGTACGCGACTCCCCCGCACCTGCCGAGGCGCGGGGCGTACCGAACTCCCCATGGGCCAGCGGCCGTTCGACCTCCGCCGAAGCACGCTCCTCCCCGGGGCCGCCGTTCACCCCCGGCGCCGCCTCCCGCAGCGCCAGCTCCCACCAGTCCCGCGCCTCCGCGCCACCGGCCGGTGAAACCCCGGGGACCTCGGCGCATTCCCCGTACGACGCCTCGTACGTCGCCCCGTACTCAGCCCTGTACGGCGCATAAGACCCCCCACGCGCCGCGCCCGCCCCCACCCCCAGATAGGCGAAGGCGACCCGCGGCACCGGCGGCACGATGTGCACGCGCACGCCCGTGTCCTCGGGGACTCCCAGCAGCGCGCGCACCCCGCCGCGGTGGCGGAAGCGCCGCGCGCCGTCGGCCAGCACACCGCGCAGGTACCCCTCGCCCTCGCCGCTTCCGCGCCCCTGCGGGGCTCCCTCAGGCGCCACTGTTCAGCACCTCGATCCGGTCGGCGAGGACCTCGATGTACCGGCGCCTCTTGTCCCGGGTCAGGCTCATGATCTCCTGCTCGCCCCAGTGGTAGTGGAACGCGAGGTAGTGCACCTCCTCGTAGAGCAGCTCACCATCGGTGCGCAGCTCGCCGAAGAAGAAGCGCTGGATGTCGAAGGGCGCCACGACGGTGCGGCCGCACTCCGCGCACGGGGCCTCCATGGTCTGGCCGACCGAGGGCGCCAGCTCGCGCATCCGCTCCTCGATCGCGTACCGCTCCCGCGCCGTCAGCCCGGCGACGCGCTCCTCGCCAGGCGGTTCGTGCGGCCCGAGCCGGGTGACGCAGCGGGCCAGCAGCGCGGTGAGCGCCGCGCCCTCGTTGCGCTCCAACTCCCCCGAAAGCGCCTCCTGATCGCCCCCGTCAGGCAGCCGGAAGCACACTTCCGTACCGCCGTCCTCCAGGGTCAGCGCGTGCAGCGGCGCCCGCTCCGACGCCTCCTCCACCGGCACGTCGCCGAGCGAGAAGTCCAGCGAGATGCGCTCCCCGCAGTCCGGCCAGGGGCAGACGAGCTGCGCCCGTACGTGATCGCCGAACGACGCGCGGCGGAGCTGGAGCAGCAGATAGTGCCGGTCCGCGACGAGCAGCCCCCGCGCCACCTCGGGCGGTACGGGCGCGATGCCGCCCAGCCGCCGTACGCAGCGGCTCAGCACCTCGGTCACCAGCGCGGCGCTGGGCCGGGCGCCCGCGGCGGCGAGCAGTTCCTCCTCGCGCCCGGTGAGGAGGGCGAGGTCGTACTCGCGGTGCAGGTCCCCCGCCGCGTCCCAGTAACCGCCCGGCAGCGTGCCCACGGACTGCCCCCTCTCCCCCGTCTCTCACCCGTCTCCCACCCGGCCGCGCCGGTGACCGGCCGTCAGGTCTCGCGCGGCTCCGGTACGGACAGATCGCGCGCCCAGCCCTCGTTCTCCAGCTTGATCGTGCTGATCATCACCGCGTTCCCGCTCGCGTCGAGCTGCGGCAGCGCCTGATACTCCGAGACCCAGCAGCGGAAGACGTTGTACGCGAGGGCCTTGGCGCCCTGGAGGTTGAAGACCTCGATGGCGATGTCCTTGCGGAAGCGGGCCAGCGACATGGCGGCGTCGCCGGCGAAGTTGTTCACCAGGTTCGCCCACTCCTCGAAGGTGGTGTCGTGGGTGACGCCGGCCTCCAGGGTCACCGGGTCGTACTTGGTCTTCCCGGGGATCTGGTGCGGGCCGCTCGGGTCGCCGCCCTCGTACCAGGGCGTGACCTCGGTGGTGCGCTTCAGCGCGCTGCACTTGCTGAGCCCGGCGACGTACTGGCCGTCCACCTTGATCTTGAAGCGGAAGCCCAGGTACGGGTCGAACCGCTGGCTGTTGACGCTGAACTTCACCCTGGCCATCGGCCGCTCTCCTCTCGGTCGGGCGCCGCCGTCAGCCGGACGCCAGCCCCGCCTTCTGGCTGATCTTGACGACGACGAACTCGGCCGGCTTCAGCGGCGCGAAGCCCACCAGGACGTTCACGACGCCGGCGTCGATGTCCGCCTGGGTGGTCGTCTCGCCGTCGCACTTGACGAAGAAGCCCTGGTCAGGCGTCGAACCCTGGAAGGCGCCCTGGCGGAACAGCGTCGTCATGAACGCACCGATGCTGAGCCGCAGTTGGGACCAGAGCGGTTCGTCGTTCGGTTCGAAGACGGCGAACTGGATGCCGTTGTAGATGCTGACCCGCAGCATGATCGCGGTGCGCCGCACCGGCACGTACCGCCAGGCCGCGTCCGAGGTGACCGTGCGGGCGCCGAAGGAGACCACGCCCGAGCCGGGGAAGCGGCGGATGACGTTCACGCCGATCGGGTTCAGCGTGCCGTGCTGTACGTCGCTCAGCTCGACGGCCAGCCCGACGGAGCCGTTGAGCGAGGCCTCCGTTCCCGCGGGCGCCTTCCACACGCCGCGGGTGGCGTCGATGCGGGCGCAGAGCCCGGCGACGTACCCGGAGGGCGGCAGCAGCACGGGGTTCACGGACCTGCCCGAGGGGTCGGTGGCGCGTACCCACGGGAAGTACACGGCGCCATAGGAGTTGGCGACCGGGATGTTGTTGCGGAAGACGGTCGCGTCGTCCGGGGTGTCGTCGTGCGAGGCCATGTCGCCGAGGAAGAACAGGTCCTGGAGCGGACGGTTGGCGCAGTACGCCATGCCCTCGCCGGTCAGCGCGGGCGAGCCCTCGCCCGGCACCGCCAGCAGGCTGACGTCGGTCACCCCGTTCAGCCGCGGGAAGGCGTCCTTGAACGCGCCCACGCCCAGCGGCACCGCCGGGTCGCCGTCCGTCCCCGCGTGCACCGCGGCGACGGGTGCGACCGCGGCCGCGTCGCCGACCTGCACCGCGTCGGCATTGGCCGGGCGGCGTACGGCGATCCCGTCCTCGGACCGGCCGCCCTGCCCGACACCGAGCTTGAGCTGCGACGTCGCGTCGGTGGCCGGCGCCGGCTGCACGCGTACGGAGGAGGTGGCGGCCGTCGTGCCGGACTGGAGCAGCAGCCGGGGCTGCCCGTCCACGGTCTCCACCGTGCAGGTGAAGCCCGTGAAGGCGGCGGCCGGCGTGGACACCTTCTTCGGCGTGAGCGCGCTGACGGCGGTGCGGATCGCCGTGGCCACGTCGCTCAGCGCGGTGAGGGCCGCGGCGGTCGCTGGCAGCGCGACGGTCTGGAGGCCGTCGTTGTCGAGGCTGATCTGGAAGGAGCGGTTGGCGCCGAGCGGCAGCGCGCCGTTCGGTACGAATCCGCCCCGGTGCAGACCGCGTTGGGCGGCGCTCTTGTTCGCGTCGAGCACCTTGACGTCGACGAGCCCCGAGTCCCTGCCGAGCACGGTGGGCGCGTAGTTGGGCGCGGCCGGGTCGGCGCTGAGGTTGTCGAAGACCTCCAGCGGCGTGATGTCCCGGAAGTTGGCCGGCACGGCGGCGGGGTCGCTCTGCCTGCGCACGCTCACCCGGTACTCGTTGCCGGGGTCGAGGGTGCCGTCCTCGATCTGGAGCAGCAGCGAATTGCCCCAGCCGCCCTTGTTCTTGGCGGAGAAGAGCAGTCCGGCGACGGGGGCCGCAGCCCGGTTGTTCACCGTCACGCTGGCGGTGTCGGCGTCGGGACGGGTGACCCGCACGATGTAGCAGAGCCGCCCGCCGTTGTTGAAGAACTGGAAGACGCTCGGGGCCAGATAGCTGTCCGCGATGAACGCGCCGTACACGCGCTGGAATTCCGTCCAGCTCGTGATGCGGGTGGCCGCCTCGGGACCCATCTCGGCGAGGCCGACGAACGCCGCCGTCGAGGTGGTCGCCGCTTCCAGCGGCCGGGTGCCGCCGGGGATCTCCTGGATGTAGACGCCCGGATAGCTCAGCGTCGGCATGCTGGTCTCCTGTCGCGAGGGCGGGCGGTGCGGCGGTACGGCGTACGGCGTCGGCGTACGCCGTTACGCCGGAGGCTCGGGGGACTTGCCGGTGCGCGTGCGCCCCTTGCCCGGCCCGGACAGCGAGGCGCGCTTACGGGAGGCGGAGGCGGTGCGTTTGGTGGCGGAGGGCGGGGCGGCGCCCTGACCTGTGACGCTGGAGGGGGACTTGGCTGAGCCCTTTTCGCTGGTCGTGGCCTTGTCGCCGGTCGCGCCCCGGTCGTCGGTCGTGCCCTTGTCGGTGGCCGTTCCCGGGCCGCTGGCCGTCTCCGCGTCGCGGGCCTCCGGGGGCTCGGTCTTCTCGACGGGGCTTTCCGTCGCGGCGACCGGCTGCGCTGCCTCCTCGGAGGATTCCGGCGCGGGCTCGGAGCCTTCCGACCCAGCTCCCTCCGGCGCGGGCCCCACCGCGATCACGCCCTCCCCCACCAGCCGGTCCACCTTGGCGTTGCCCCGTACCGCCGTGTCCGGCATCGCGGGGGACGCCTGTCCCGGAGAGAGCCGCAGCGTGCCGCCGGTGGTCAGCGGCACCAGCACCGGTCCTGTGACGGAGAGGTTGGTGATGATGACGGCCATGTCGGTACTCCTCGCCGGCTCCCGCCGGCGCCGGAGCCACACCGCCCAGCATCCGGGCGCGCCGTCACCGGCACGTCACCGCGCGGGACGCCCGGTTCCCGCACGCCCCGGCCGCGCGGAACGGGGCGCGGCACCCGCGGCCAACGCGGCGGTGACAGCGCTCCGCGAGCCTGGGGCCATGGCTTCCGGAGCGCTCGGCGGAACCGGCGGGACCGGCGGATCCAGCGGGACCGGCAGAACCGGTGTCTGCGTCGTACGCATCGAGGCGCAGACCCACGGCGTCCTCATCACCCTGAGCCTCGCCGCGGACATCGAGGCGGACGCGCCGGGCGTCAAGACCTCCACGGCCGACACGGAGACCGCGGTACGCCTCGTACGCGAATTCCTCATGTCGTTCCCCGAGTCCGGGAGCGATCCGTGAATCAGCACAGACGGCGACCAGCATGACGAGCAGCAACGGCGGGGCTCCTGCGGGAAGGAGCTGCGGCAGAAACGAGGCGAACAACAACAGCGCCTTGGGATTGGTCAGCGCCGTAAGGAATTACCTTCGCAGCCCCACCACTCCGGGCACTCGCGACGGAACAGACACCTCGCGCCAGCCCGAGGAGCTGATTGGCGCCGGGGAGAACCGCCATCGCGATGGCCGCGGGGAAATACAGCTACCAGGCAATCATGACCGCAGGATACGGTCATTGCGGGCAATCATCGGTATTGCGGGGAGAGTTCGTCCAGCAGAGCACCGTGGCTCACTGCTGGGGTCCGCCCGTACGGGTCCGGGACGGCGGATTCCCGTACGAGGGAGAAAGCCGACGTACCGTGTCGGTTCCTCAGGGGTCACCCGGAGACGGTCAGGCGTCGCCGACCTTCATTCCGGGGCTGGTGACCTCGGCGACGATGCCCTCCTTCCGTACCGTGATCTTCTGCAGCTTCACGTGCGCCGGGGTCTCCGGCAGCCGCATGGACCAGGACAGCCGGTCGGCGAGCTTCGGCACCTTCATCTTCTTCACCGCGTCGACCAGGGCCGGATCGATCCCCGCCTTCTTGAGCAGGGCCGGATTCTGCACGATCGCGTCGAGCATGTTCACCCGCATCAGCTTGTCGGCGAACTTCGGCTGCCCGGTGATCCTGTGCAGCGCCGCCTCGCTCCGCCGCACCTCGGCGGCGCGCTTCGGGGTGAGCCCGAAGTGCTCGGCGACGGTACGGACCTGGAACAGCGCCCTGGCCTTCGCCGTGTCGTGCTGCACCCTCTCGGCGAACGGCTTCGCCAGCCGCAGCCCGCCGGTCTTGCCCGGCGTGTAGGAGAACAGCCCCGGCACGTCCAGCTTCATGCCGTACACCGTGGTGCCCACGCCGTGCTGGCCGATGCGGTGCAGGTGGGCGTCGGCGCGCACCTTCACCTTCTTGCCCTCGATGGGCACCTGGCCCTCGGCCTTCACGGTGCCGGGCCGCTTCCCGGGATGGAACTTCACCTGCGAGGTGCCGAGTTCGCGGTCCAGGTCGTCGAAGGCGATCACCACGTTGCCGCGCATCGCGCCGAGCTTCGCGCCCTTCACATCGAGCGGCGAACCGCCCGTCGTGAGCTGGACGTCCCGGGTGGTGCCGGTGACCCAGGCGACCGAGATCCGGCCTCCCGGAGCGTCGGTGATCTTGATGTCGGCCTTGTCGACACGGTCGGTGGCGAGCTGCGTCAGAAAGGGAAAGCCAGGAATGTGCACCTCGGGCTTGGCGCGCAGCTTGAGTGAACTCTGCACCTTCTCGGCCGCCTTGTCCTCCGCGTACAGCACCGCCCAGCGGTCCCCCACGGCGAGGAAGGCGAGCACCACCACGACGGCGGTCCCGATTTTGAACGAGGTCCGCAGCCGCGGCCCGATCCGCTTGTTCTTACCCGCGCCCTTCTTGTGCCGCCCGTAGGCTTCCGGCGACTTCGCACCGCTTTCCGACGCGTCCGAGTCTTTCTTCTCTGCGCTCTTCTCCTCTGTGCCCTTCTTTTCCGTGTCCTTCTCCTCCGTCTCCTTTCCTTCCGACTGCCCGCTCTGGGCCTTCCTTATCGGTCCTGTGGAGCCTCTCGATGAGCTTGGGGACGTCATCGGCACATGCGAACACGCGGATGGTTGAAGATCCAACGCTGTCCATCCGCTTGTTACTTCGCTGCTACGTAAGCCTGCTCCCACACACACCCGAAGATGTATTCACCGCGCAAAACAGACGGCCTCCGGGATGCGGAATTCAGCAACCCCTGCCGAGGGGGCTGAACTTGAGGCGCGCGTGATCGGGCTTCTCGCGTGCCGCGCTGTAGGTCTCGCGCGAGACGCGGAACCACACGTCGTTCTTGTCCGTGCCGGTGTAGGCCTTGTGCGCGCTCCCGGGCACGTTCTTCACGTGGTCCAGCCGAACGCACCAGCGCTGCGGCCGCACCACGCGGCGGTACGTCTCGGTGCCGCTGCGGACCTTGTGGCAGGTGTTGACGTGCTTGGTGGTGTACCAGGTGCGGGTCTTCTTCCGCTTGCCGCCGCTGCGCTTCGTGTGCTTCACGCGCTTCGTGGCCAGCTTGCACTTCTTGACCAGGTGCGGGCGGGTGGCCCTGACGGTCTTGCGCCGCTGATGCCGTACGCCGTCACGCAGCCCCGTCACCATGTCCGCCTGCTGAACCTGGGCGCCGCCTCCGTCACCCTTGCCCTCGGCCGCACCCTGCTGACTTCCGCAGGCCGTGAGCCCGGCCATCAGCAGGACGGTCACTCCGGCCAACACCACACGCCGCATCCCGAACATAACTCCCTCAAGCCCCCGTAGCCGACCCCAAGATCACCCTAACCGACCCTCCCAAGCCACCACTTGACCCCCACTCCGAGCCGGGCTCGCTGCCCCCCCCCCACTGAGGTGTGGGCGGTCGTTCCGCAGGGGCGGAACGGGCGGGCACACCGGAACCGCCAGCCGCGAGGCCGACCCCACCCCGCACCCAGGTCCCGCGCTCGGCGCGGGCGCCCACGGGGCTGCGCCCCGGGCCCCGTTGGGTGCGTGGTGGCGCGGGAGCAGGGGGCGCAAGTCCGGTTGTGCCCACCCGTTCCGCCCCAGCGGAACGACCGCCCACAACCTCGCGGGGGGGGGGGGACGGCATCGGCCTCGCCGGCGAGGAGCACTGGCACGGCACCACGGACACCCACCTGATGGCCCACCTGGCGATGGTGGTGGGTGACGGTACGACGTGGCTGGGGGCGGTGAGTGAGGAGGAGTACACGGCGGCCCTCGCCTCAACGCGGGGCTGAGCAGCGGCGGTTGCCCGCCTGGCCCACCAACTGCCCTTGGGCGGCCCGAGCCTCCGCCACCCTGGCCGTGTCGCCTACGCGGAACGCCGTACATGGGCCTCGGCCGAAGAGGGCAAGAGACTGGGCATGCCCGGGGAACGGATCAGCGAGGGTTCGAGCACCGCCGAGGACACGAGGAGGGCTGGGCGACCGCGCACCGATCGGTGGGTGTTCGGCGTGACAGCACTGCTCACACTCGCCTTCATCGTGTGGAGTGCCTTCTTCCCCGAAGCGCTGTCGAGCGGCTCGGCCTCGCTGCTGTCCGGAGTGATGGAGGGGGGCGGCGGGTTCTTCACCTTCGCCATGGCCGGGGCGGTGCTCTTCGCGCTCTGGCTGGCCTGCAGCCGCTACGGGCGCATCCGTCTCGGACGGGATGGCGAGAAGCCGGAGTTCAGCACCACGCTCTGGATCGCGATGCTGTTCAGCGCGGGCATGGGAATGATGATGCTCTGGTACGGCGCCATCGAACCGCTCGCCCACTTCACCGACCCTCCGCCCGGCACGCCCGGCGCCGCAGCCCCCGAATCCGCGCGCATGGCCACGGCGTTGGCGACCAGCCTCCTCCACTGGACGCTGCAGCCGTGGGCGGTCTTCGCCGTGGTGGGTCTCGCCCTGGCGTACGGCACCCACCGGCGCGGCAGGCCGCTCGCCCTCAGCGCTGCCTTCACCCCTCTGATCGGCCGACGACTGGCCGGGGGCGTCCTCGGCAAGTGCCTCGACATCCTTGCGAGCCTCGCCATCCTCCTCGGCTCGGCGGCCGCACTCGGTATCGGCGTGCTCCAGATCGCCTCCAGCATGATCGTGGCCGACTGGACGCCGCACGTCGACGAGCTCCTCCTCGTCATGGTCATCGCGGTGCTGACCTTGGCGGTCGTCGCGTACTCCGTCTCAGGTGTGCGGAAGGGCATCCAGCGGCTGGCCAACATCAACATGGTCCTGGCCACACTGCTGGCCGTCTTCGTCCTGCTGGCGGGCCCCGCCCTCTCCGTCCTCGGGCTGCTGCCGACCTCGCTCGTCTCCTTCGTCGCCGAGCTGCCGCAGATGACGGCACGCGCGGCCTTCCGAACCGGAGGAGGGCGGGAGCTCCCCGCGTGGCTGGCCTCCTACACGATTTTCTACTGGACCCTGTGGCTGTCCTGGGCTCCGTTGATGGGCATGTTCCTCGCCCGCATCAGCCGCGGCCGCACCGTCCGCCAGTTCCTCGGCGGCGCGATCCTGGTGCCCAGCGCCGTGTGCCTGGTCTGGTTCACGGTCTTCGGCGGCACGGCGATGAAGCTGGAGAGCGACGGAGCGGGTATGGCCAAAGCAGCGAATGACGAAGGGCAGTTCTTCGAGCTGTTGCGGGCCTATCCGGCCACCGGCACGATGATCCTGCTGGTGTTGATCCTTCTGGGGGTCCTCTACGTCTCCAGCGCGCATGCCTCTTCCACCGTGCTGGCCACGCTCTCGCAGCACGGCGCCCGGCACCCTTCCCGGAGGATGGTGGCCTTCTGGGGCGTGCTGACCGGCGCGACCGCCGCGGTCCTCCTGCTGGTCGGCGGCGGGGGCGCCGAAACGCTGCAGAGCTTCAGGAATCTGACGGTCTTTCTCGCCCTCCCCTTCGTCGTGGTGATCGCGGCGATGTGCGCAGCGCTCCAACGCGACCTGCGCGCGGGCCCGTTGCTCAGCCCGGAGGGGCGGGCCGGGAACCAGACGGAGACGCAGCCCACGCCCCCGGAAGAAACACAGACCCCGCCCCACCTCCCCACCCCGCCCAGAAACTGGCTCACCCACCCCCGCACACGCCGCCCCACCCTCAGCACCGCCCTGCTGCTCAGCGGCGTGGTCTGCGCGGGCGGGCTCTGGTGGACCGTGGTCGCGCTCGGGCAGGGGGAGTTGACGGATCCCGACACCGCGGGCGTGCTGGGTTTCTGGCCGGGGCTGGCCGGTTCGGTGTGCGGGGGCTGGGGCCTGTGGGCCTCGGTACGCGGTCTGCGCGAGCAGCGCACCGCCGCTCTGGTCGCAGCGGAACTCGCGCAGCGGACGGTGTGGGTGGAGGGCGCCCAGTTCCGGCAGTTGCTGGGCGGCGGTCCCGCGAGCTCCGGCGGACGGATCGACCTCGCCTTCACGGCGCACCTCCCCGGCGGCGCCGAACAGCACGGACAGTCCGAGCAGCCCGGACAGCCCGGACAGGCGCGGCGGGGAACCCTGGAGGAGGTCACGGCGTTCTACCGGGGACTGCCGCCGGGGCGCGTACTCATCACAGGAACCCCCGCCCCCGCCTCGCGCGGCGACGACGCCGGGACCGGCAAGACCGTGCTCGCCCTCGCCCTGCTGCTGGGCCTGGCCGAGACGCGCGGCGCCGAGGACCCCGTGCCGGTGCGGCTCAGCGCCTCCTCCTGGCCGGGCGGCACCGTACGGGAGTGGCTGCACACGCAGTTGACCAGCGCGTATCGCCTCGGCGCCCGGGACGCCGAACTGCTCGTCGAGGCCGACCTCGTCCTGCCGGTCATCGACGGTCTTGACGAGCTGGACGCGGGAGGCGTTCCCGGCTACGGCTCGCGCGCCGCCGCCCTGCTGCGCGCCGTCGAACGCTTCGAGCGCGCGGGACGCGCCTGCCCCGTCGTCCTTACCTGCCGTCATGCGCACTACCAGGCCCTGGTGGACGCCGATGTCCAGCCGCACGGCCTCGTACGCCTCGCGCTGGCCCGCATCGACCCCGCCGGCGTGCGCGGCTATCTGGCCGAACGCGTCGCGGGCACCGACATCGGACGGGAACGCTGGCAGCCCGTCCTCGCCGCACTGGCGGAAGCCGCCGGAGCGAGCCACGACGACGAAGCCGTCCCGGACTCCACTCCCTCCACCTCCCTTGCCGCCGCGCTGGACACGCCCTGGCGCCTGAATCTGGCCGTCACCGTCTTCCAGGAGCGCACGGCCGAGGGCGAATACCGCCGCGATCCCGCCGAGTTGCTCACCCTCGCCGCCGAGGGGCGGCTGCACGGGCATCTGCTGGACCGGTACGTCGGTGCCGCCGTCTCCGCATCGCGGCACGGCACCGCCGACACCCCGCGCGGCGTGACCGGCACGGGCCGCCCGCCGCTGCTGGACGCCGGGCTCACGCGCCGCCGCCTCACCCTGCTCGCCCGCTATCTCGACGCCAACGCCGAGACCCCGTCACGCGCGGCGCGCACGGTCGCCGACCGGCCCCTGAGCAGCACGGATCTGGTGCTGCACGAGCTGTGGCCGCTGGCCGGGGAGCGCCGGGTGCGGTGGGTCGAGTGCGCGCTGTCCGTGCTGCTGGTCTTCGCCTCGCTCGCACCGCTGCTGCTGTTCGACGCCCACTACCTGATCGTGGCCGTGGGGCTGCTGCCCTTCGCCGTCCTCGGGGCGTGGCGCCGTACGTGGCCCCAGCCCCGGCGCATCGCCCTGCGGAGACTGCGTACCCACCGAGGTCTGCGCATGCTGGTGGCCGGCGTCGGCGTCGTGCTCGTGGGCGGCGCCGGGGCCGAGATCGGCGTGGAACTCGGGTATGTGCTGGTGCTCGGGACGCTGTTCGCCATGGCGCTCGTGGAGGGCGCGACGGTTCCCGGGAGCGACGATCCGGTGACCACTCCGCGCGAGCCGGTGCGCCGCGATCTGGCCGCCAGGCTGGTGGGAGGCGTGGGTACGGGGCTGGCCGCCGGTGTGGGCGCCGGGCTCACCGGCGGCACGGAGACCGGGTTCGCGCTCGGGCTCACCGTGATGGTCGTCTTCTGGATCGTGCTCGGGCTCACCGAGGGCGCGGATCGCGGGGAGGGCGGCGCAGGGGGCCATGCGGCGGTGCGGTATCTGGCGCTGCTGCTCTGCGCGCGCGGCCGGCTCCCCTGGCGGCTCGGCCGCTTCCTGGACGACTGCTACCGGCTGGGCATCCTGCGCGTCGCCGGTACGGCCTGGCAGTTCCGCCACCGCGAGCTCCAGGACCACTTGGCGTCCGGCCCCGCACGCTCCGGCTGACCCGCCCGCTCCCGCCTCTGCTGTCCTCCGCCGCGGACCGCGGGCGCCTGCCCCCCCGGGGGGGGTGGGCAGCGGGCACCTGCGGAGGCTTCGTACGGCGTACGCGGGAGGCGGGGGCGGACCCAACTGGGGTGGAATGCAGTGCTCTTGGAGATATGTCCGGGTGTCCCGTGGGGCGCTAGCTTCACCAGCGGTATCCATCGGAGCCCGGAGGGGACATGAGCTTCTTCAGCGCGGCGGACGGCACACGGCTGTACTACAAGGACTGGGGCGAGGGCCGTCCCGTGGTGTTCAGCCACGGATGGCCGCTGCACGCGGACGCCTGGGACAACCAGATGCGGCTGGTGGCGGAGAGCGGCTTCCGCGCCGTGGCGCACGACCGCCGCGGGCACGGGCGCTCCGAACAGCCCTGGCAGGGCAACGACATGGACACCTACGCCGACGACCTCGCCGCACTGCTCGACACCCTCGGGCTGGAGGACGCCGTGCTGGTCGGGCACTCCACGGGCGGCGGCGAAGTGGTCCGCTATCTGGGGCGGCACGGCACAGCGCGGGTGGCAAAGGCGGTGCTGCTGGGTGCCGTTCCGCCGCTGATGCTCAGGACTCCGGACAACCCGGAGGGCACGCCGCGCGAGGTGTTCGACGGCATCAGGGAGGGGGTACGGCTCAGCCGCTCGCAGTACTACCGGGAGTTGAGCGTGGTCTTCTACGGCGCCGACCAGCCGGGCTCCACCGTTCCGCAGGGGACGCTGGACGCGTTCTGGCTGATGAGCATGGCCTGCGGGGCGAAGGCGGCGTACGACTGCGTCGCGCAGTTCTCGGAGACCGACTTCACGGAGGACCTGCGGAGCATCGACGTGCCCCTCCTCATCGCCCACGGCGAGGAGGACCGGATCGTGCCGGTCGCGGCCTCGGCCCCCAAGGCAGCGCACCTGGTCAAGGACGCCCAGCTCAAGCTGTACCCGGGCGCCCCGCACGGCCTCACCGGCGACTTCGAGGAGGCCTTCGACGCGGACCTGCTGACGTTCCTGCGCGGCTGAGGCCGCACATCCCGCCCCCAACGCCGCGCTCAGTCCGGCCGCACCGCACGGTCGAAGAGCTCGGCCAGTTCCCCGGCGCACGCGTCGGGCTCGGCCCCCGCGGCGAGCGGCTCGTACATGCCGTCCAGCGCCGCGCGCAGTGCCGTCGCCGTCACGCGGGGGTCGCAGGGCCGGAACTCCCCGGTCCTGCTCCCCTCCGCGAAGAGCCCGGTGAGCCGGTCCAGCGCCTCGGCGTGCGGCTGCGCCCATGCCTCGCCGCCGTTGACGATGAGCTGCTGGAGGGCCCGCATCTGCGCCAGGTGGTCCGCCATGAAGCGCACGTTCGCGCGGATGAAGGCGGACAGGGTCGCGCGGGCCCCTTCGGCCTCGTCCAGCGCGGGCCGGGTGAACTCCTCCGCCTCGGCGACGACTTGGCCGGCGATCGCCGCGTACAGCTCCTCCTTGCCGGAGAAGTGATAGGTGATCAGCCGCTTGCTGGAGAGCCCGGCCCGGCGGCAGATGGCGTCGAAGGTGGTGGCCTGGTACCCGCGCTCGGCCAGCAGGCCCACGGCGGCCCGGATGATCTGATCCCTGCGGGCCGTGGTCGCCTCGCGGCGGGGGGTGGCGCTCATGGCGGTGCTGCTCCTCATCGGGACGGTTCTCGGTCGCGGGGCGGTTCTCGGACGCGGGGCGGTTCTTCGGCGGGACAGCCCTCCGGCGCGGCGCCGGGCCGCATTCACCGGGGCACCGGCGCGCCCTTGCGGTAGGCCCGCCGTACGTCGGCGCGCCCCAGCACGACCGCCGCGGCCGCCAGCAGTATCCCGATCACAGCCTGCTCGGCCTTCATCCACCCGGGGAAGCCGTCGTGCGGCAGCGCCACCAGGGCCGCGGCCGCGACGGGTCCGGCCGCGGTCATGATCCGCATCCGCAGATAGGCGCCGCGGCTGCCCAGGAAGGCCCGCCGCGCCAGTGCGACGAGGACCCCGGCGAGGACCGTGACGATCACGCCGCGAACCCAGACGGCGTCGCTTCCGCCGAGGACCGCCGCGACGCCGAGCGCGGCGAGCGAGAGCGCCAGTACGGCGAGGAAGAGCGCGCGGAGACGTACGTACACGGAGTTATCCATGCGGATAACTTTATCCGGATGGATAACTCTGGCAAGCCCTCCGGCGCACGAACCCGGCCGCGGCAAGGGACCGCAAGGTGCCCGCAAGGGTGCCCGCAGGGGATGTGAGGAAGGCCACGGTTCGGTTTGAGACAGCGGACCGGGGGCAGGGGCGCGTGCGGCCCGGACCGCGATGTCCGGTCAGGCGCCCCCGCGAGGGAGGCGTTTCTCCCGGTACGCCCCGCATGACGTATGGCCTGGCAGCCGTGCGGCATGCAGTGCGTACCGAATCCGGCCACAGGGGAGAGGGGCCGGTTCTGTCCGCTCGACCGGAGAGGTGTATGTGTCAAAACTGAAAGCCGAGAGGCTGTACAAGGTCTTCGGCAAGAGAGCCGGTGACGCGGTGTCCCGGCTCGAGGCCGGAACCGAGCGGGACGAGCTGCGTGCCGAAGGCACGACCGCGGCCGTCGTCGACGCCTCCTTCGAGGTCGAAGAGGGCGAGATATTCGTCGTCATGGGACTCTCCGGATCCGGGAAGTCCACCCTCCTGCGCATGCTGAACGGTCTGCTCGACCCCACCTCGGGCCGGGTCTCCGTTGACGGCCAGGACCTCACCGCGTTGAGCCCCCGCGCGCTCCGCCAGGTCCGTTCGCAGAAGATCAGCATGGTGTTCCAGCACTTCGCGCTCTTCCCCCACCGCAGCGTGCTGCAGAACGCCGCCTACGGCCTGGAGGTCCAGGGCGTGCCCCGCGCCGAGCGGGAGGAGCGCGCCACCCGCGCGCTCGAACTCGCCGGGCTCAAGGGCTGGGAGAAGTCCTGGCCGGACGAGCTGTCCGGCGGCATGCAGCAGCGCGTCGGCCTGGCACGCGCGCTGGCGACCGACGCCGAACTGCTGCTCATGGACGAGTCGTTCAGCGCGCTCGACCCGCTGATCCGGCGCGACATGCAGGACCAGCTCATCGAGCTCCAGAAGGAGCTCAAGAAGACCATCGTCTTCATCACCCACGACCTCAACGAGGCCATGCGCCTGGGCGACCGGATCGCGGTCATGCGCGACGGCCGCATCGTGCAGAACGGCACCGCCGAGGACATCCTCGTCCGCCCGGCCAACGACTACGTCGCGTCCTTCATCCAGGACGTCGACCGCTCCCGCGTGCTGACCGCGGGCGCCGTGATGGAGCGGCCCGCACCCGGCCAGGACGCAGCGGAGATCCTCACCTCCGCGCCCGCCAGGGTCGCCAAGGACACGCCGCTGTACGAACTGTTCGCACCGTGCGCCGGGAGCTCCGTGCCGGTCGCCGTGCTCGACGGCAAGGGCCAGCTCGCCGGGACCGTCACCACCGAGCGGCTGCTGTCCGTACTCGGCGACCCCGCGCCCGAGCAGGCCGCGGCCGTGAGCGGCGGAACGGCCGGGGCCGTGCCGTCGCAGCCGGGTCCGCAGTCCGCGAAGGGTGCAGCACAGGGAGAAGAGGTGAACTCCCGTGCCTAGACTGGAACTCGGGACCTGGATCAACACCGGCGTCAACTGGCTCCGGGACCACATCGCCTGGTTCTTCGACTTCGTGAAGATGCTCGTCCAGGGCATGTACGACGGCCTGGAGGGCTTCCTCGGGGCGCCCGAACCCCTGCTGCTCGCGGGCGTGTTCGCGGTCATCGCGTGGTGGCTGCGCGGGTTCCTGCCCGCGCTGCTCGTCTTCGCCGGCTTCTCGCTGATCATCTCCATCGAGCAGTGGGACGCCGCGATGGAGTCCCTGTCGCTGGTGCTCGTCTCCGCCGCGATCAGCCTGGTCATCGCCATCCCGCTGGGCATCTGGGCCTCCCGCAACCGCGCGGTCAGCGCGCTGCTGCGGCCCGTGCTCGACTTCATGCAGACGATGCCCGCGATGGTCTACCTGATCCCCGGCATCTTCTTCTTCGGCGTCGGCGTGGTGCCCGGCATGGTCGCCACCGTCGTCTTCTCCATGCCCCCGGCCGTCCGCATGGCCGAGCTGGGCATCCGGCAGGTGGACAAGGAGCTCGTGGAGGCGGCCGACGCGTTCGGCACCCCGCCGCGGCGCACCCTCTTCGGCGTGCAGATCCCCCTGGCGCTGCCGACGATCATGGCGGGCGTCAACCAGACGATCATGCTCGCGCTGTCCATGGTCGTCATCGCCGGCATGGTCGGCGGCGGCGGCCTCGGCTCCACGATCTACGACTCGATCAGCTCCAACGACCTTCCGCTGGGCTTCGAGGGCGGCATCGCCGTGGTCATCCTCGCCATGTACCTGGACCGGATGATCTCCGCGCTCAACCAGCGCGTGTCCGCGCTGGGCCGCCGCAGCCTCGCCAAGGAGCGCGCCACCGCGAGCGCCGGCGCCCGCTTCCTGCACTGGAAGCCCGCGACCTCGCTGGCCTCGGTCGGCTTCCTCGTGGTCGGCGGCTTCGCCTGGGTCCCGCCGCTGATGCACAGCGACGGCAAGCAGGGCGCGACGGTCAACATCGGCTACGTCAACTGGGACGAGGGCACCTCCACCACGTACCTGTGGAAGGAGGTCCTGGAGCAGCGCGGCTACAAGCCCGAGGTCCAGTCGTACGAGGCCGGCGCGCTCTACGCGGGCCAGGCGCGCGGCGACATCGACGTGCAGACCAACTCCTGGCTGCCGGTGACGCACGAGCAGTACTGGAAGAAGTACAAGAAGGACCTCGAGGACTTCGGCGCCTGGTACGACAAGACCTCCCTCGAGGTCGCGGTGCCCAAGTACGTGAAGGGCGTCAAGTCGCTGGAGGACCTGCCGGCGCAGGCGGGCAAGTTCAAGAACCGCATGGTCGGCATCGAGCCGGGCGCGGGCGAGACCGACATCTACAAGAAGCAGGTCGCGCCGAAGTACGGGCTCTCCGGCAAGTACAAGCTCGTGACCAGCAACACCGCGTCGATGCTGGCCGAGCTGGACCGCGCCTACCGCAAGCACGAGCCGATCGCGGTCACGCTGTGGTCGCCGCACTGGGCGTACGACAAGTTCGACCTCACCAAGCTCAAGGACCCCAAGGGCGCCTTCGGCAGCGGTGACGGCATCCACATGCTCGGCCGCAAGGGCTTCGCGAAGGAGCAGCCCGAGGTCGCGAACTGGATGAAGAACTTCCACCTCAACGAGAAGCAGCTCACCAGCCTGGAGAACGCCGTCCGCAGCGCGGGCAAGGGCCATGAGCAGGAGGGCGTCCGCGCCTGGCTCAAGAAGAACCCGGGCATGGTCGACAAGATCGCCCCCAAGGGCAAGCAGCAGGGCAAGCCGAAGGCGGCGGGGGCCGAGCGGGTTCCGGCCCGCGAGGAGGACGCGGCGCCTCACGCCGCGCCCGTCGCCTGACCGGGCGCCCCTCCCCCGGCGCGGGTCCGCGAGGGCCCGCGCCGGGGCCCTGACCGACTCCGGCGGTCCTGTGGCCTGCGGTCACGGGACCTTCGGCACCTACCAGAGACCGCGTGCGCGGCGGATCGTGGAAGCACGACGGACCGCGCGCAGCGCACGCAAGAGAGAAGCACGCCATGACGCACGTCTCCCCCTCCGAGACCTCCGGGAAGAAGACCTCGCAGCGCCACGGCCTGTGGGCCCGCGTCCGCGACGTCGTCGGCCCCGGGCACACCCCGCGCCGCGACGACCGCGAGGCCGCGGCGCTCTCCCGGGCACGCGAGGTGCGCGAGGCCCGCATCTCCCGCTGCCGCGAGCGGCGCGCGAACGCCGCGATCTGACCGGTCGCACGACGACAGGGCCCGCCGCCGGAGCGCCTTCCGGCGGCGGGTACCGTTGAGTAAGCGGCGTCTCCATCACGGGAGTTCGCCGCGCGGCGGTGGGGCTCGCCGCACCCGAACCGCGGCACAGGACGCCGCCAACGGTCCCTGCTGACGAGAGAGCGCCCGTCGAGGGCGCCCTGTGAGTAGGAGACGTGTCCCCATGGGAGCTCCGTACGCCCACGTGGCCGAACCCGCCGATTCCGGTGCCGCTTCCCCCGCCGGGCCCGGAACCGAGCCGTCAGACCCCGCACCGCGACCGGCCCCTGCCCGCGGGCAGGGGACCGTGATCGCCGCCGTGTCCCTCGGCGGAGCGCTCGGCGCGGCTGCGCGTTACGGCGCCTCGCTGCTCTGGCCCGCCTCCCCCGGCGCCTTCCCCTGGACGACGCTGTGGGTGAACGGCATCGGCTGCGCCGTGCTCGGCGCCTTCCTCGTGGTGATCACCGAGGCGCGGTCGCCGCACCACCTCCTCCGGCCCTTCTTCGGTACGGGGGTGCTGGGCGGTTTCACCACCTTCTCCACGTACGCCGTCGACGTCGGGCGCCTGGCGCAGGGCGGGTCGGCGCGTACCGCACTGGCGTATCTGCTGCTCACACTGCTGGTGGCGCTGGCGGCCGTGACCGCTGCGGCGACGGTGACCCGCCGCGTGCTGGCCAGGGGGCGTGCCGCGTGAACTGGCTGCTCGTCCTCGCGGGCGGGGCGATCGGCGCGCCGCTGCGGTATCTGACCGACCGGGCCGTGCAGCAGCGGCACGACAGCGCGTTCCCCTGGGGCACCCTCGTGGTGAACGTGGCCGCCTGCCTGGTCCTGGGCGCGCTCACCGGCGCGGTCACGGCGGGCGCCGTCACCTCCCCCGTACGCCTCTTCCTCGGCGCGGGCCTGTGCGGCGCCCTCTCCACGTACTCGACCTTCTCCTACGAGACGCTGCGCCTGGCCGAGTCCGGAGCACGCCTCTTCGCCGCCCTGAACGTGACCGCGACCGTCCTGGCCGGCCTGGGCGCGGCCTTCGCGGGAGCGGCGACAGCCCAGGCGGTGTGGAGCTAGCTTCCGCCGGACGCACTGTCGCCGCGCACAAGGGAGTTGAGAGTACGGGGCTCAGAGCCAGCGCCGTGCCGCCTCGACGCTGTCCCCGATACCGGTGTTGAACGCGAGGGCGGCCTGGGGCGCATGACGGCGGGTCAGGTTCAGTACCTGCTCGAACAGCGGAAGCAGCTCCTCCGTCTTGCGGATCCCGCCGCCGACGACCACGACGTCCCACGCGCGCTCGCTCAACGCGGCCGCGAGCACTCCCTCGGCCGAGCCGTCCCACACGACGAGTACCGAGCCCGCCTCGATGCCGTGCTCGGCGAACCGCTTCAACTCCGCGTCGAGTGCCGCGTTCAGCGCTGCCGCGTCGTGGCCGGGTAACGCGTCGGGGTCGTAGCCCACGAGAAGCGCGGAAGACATGCGCACAAGCTAGCGGGTCGCCGGTGAATGCGCGCCGCCCTCAGACGTGACCCGTGCCAGTCCCGGTCCCGGTCCCTGTGCCGGTGGCCATGGCTACCAGTGGGGCCACCGTGAAGCCCGTGCCGACCACCATGCATACGCGGATCCTGGCGCGGCGTTCCGATGTCACGTCGATGCGGGCCGTCTTGGGCTGTCCGGGGAGGTGGACCACGGGGATCTCGCGTCCGACCGGCCAGTGCACGGTGCGGTTGGAGGTGGCCTTGAGTTCGCCGGGGTTCCCGTCGGCGTCGACGTACTCCACCATCGCGAACATGGACCTCGTGCGGTGCCCCGGCTTTCCCGCGTTACCGGGCCCGCCCCGTACGTGCCGGGCCACGGTCCCCTGGACGCGGACGCCCTTGAGCCGCAGCCACCGCTCCAGCCGTATCTCGCGGACGCCGACTCCCAGCGCCACGGGCCCGATCAGCAACAGGATGATCCAAACGAGCACCGGTACCTCCGTCTTGCCACTGCGTGCGTGCTGCCACGGGCCGCTCCGCCCGCGCCTCGTACAGGGCAACCCACGCTATCCATCCGCTCCCGTGGGCCCCGGGGGAGGTCGTCCGTGACCCCTTCCGCGGTTCCATCGGGCCCTCCGGCGGCCCGGATCCGCGCGTGATGCGGGCGCGATGCGGACGGAATCTGGCCCTCAGGGCCGGAATTCTCGGGAAACCGCTGGTAATTGGGCCCGGGAGAGGGTGAGGATGGCCGCCGCGAACCTCGTAAGAGAAGGCAAGGAGGGGTGCCTCATGGCCGTTCCCGCACTGACTCCCCAGGCGCGTGCCGACGCCCTGGCGAAGGCCGCCGCCGTGCGCAAGGAGCGCGCGACGGTGCTCAACAAGCTCAAGGACGGGAAGGTGTCGCTCAAGGAGGTGCTGGAGCGCGACGACCAGGTGGTCGGCAAGACGCCGGTGCGCCGCCTGCTGGAGTCGCTTCCCGGCATCGGCAAGGTGCGTGCCGGACAGCTCCTTGAGGACCTCAAGATCGCCGAGAGCCGCCGCATCCAGGGCCTCGGTGCCCGTCAGAAGGAGCGGCTGCTGGAGATCTTCCCGCCGCAGTCCTGACCGTCCTCGCCCCGCCGGGTGCGGGGCGAGGCGCGGCGCCCCCACGACAGGGCGCCGGCCGCGTACGGTCAAGCACCCACGTAGGGCCAGCCGCCCACGTACGGTCAGCCGGTCTTCTGCTCGCCGTCCCGCCTGCGCACGATCTCGGTGATCCAGGTCGGCGCGTACGGGGACGTGCAGCCCGGTGAGGTCGGATAGTCCTTGAGCACCTCCAGGCGCTCGCCGACGGCGAGGGCGCGGGCCCGGTGCTCCGGGTGCTCGATGCCGATCTGCGCGAGGCAGTGGTTCATCGCCCACTGCAGGCGGTCCGGTGCGTCCTTCAGGCGCGCCTCGATGACGTCGAGCAGCCCGGCGAGGTCGAGCCCCGCCGGCTTCTTCGCCACGCGTTCGGTGGTCAGCGCCCATCCGGCGGCCGCGACGTCCGGGTCCGCGTCGGCCATCCAGGACACCCGCAGCTCCTCGGCGTGCGGGCTCTTCTTCACCGCGTAGTTCACGAGCCAGTCGTGGACCTTGGGTGTGCGCGCCTCGCGCAGCATCGCGTCCAGCTCGTCGCGCTCGAACGCCTTGGGGCGGCAGATCAGCATCGCCAGCAGCCTGGCCGCCGAGTCCCCCGTCGCCCACAGCTCGCGCGCGAGATCCTGCTGTGTCTTGAGCCGCTTGGCGAGCGCGCGCAGCTTGGTGAGGTTCACGGCGTGGTCGTCGCCGTGCCGCTCGTTCACCGCGCGCGTCTTCGCGTCCTCCAGTGCGGCCAGCTCGGCCCTCACTTCACCCAGCGCCGTACCGGCCACCGCAGCCTCCTGCCCCTCGCTCACGAAATCCCAGCGTACGACGGGGACAGAGGTCCCTCATGTGTGCCCGCCGCCCGTGGGCGTCCGGCTCAGGTGTAGCCGGGCATCTGCTGGAGCCGGAACTCCTCCCAGTACAGCTCCTCCAGCCGCATGCGCTCGGCCTTCGCCTCCTCGGCCTCGCGCTCGGCCGCCGTCAGCGCGTCGTCCGCCCCCTCGGAGCCCGCCGACTCCTGCGCGCGGCGCATCGCCTCCTGCTCGCGCTCCCGCGCGTCGTGCCACGCGTGGAGAAGCGATTCGAGCGTCGGTCGTGAATCGAGCATCACGCCACCTCCTGACCCTCGTCACCTTCCACCGTACGTCGCCGCGCACCGTTCCAGGATCGACAGGCAAGCACAGACTTGCCTATGGTGAGTACGTGGCCGACGACCTGTTCAAAGCGCTGGCCGATCCCACCCGCCGGACCATCCTCGACGAGCTGACGCTCAAGTCGGGACAGACACTGTTCGAGATCTGCACGCGACTGACGATGAAGCACCGGCTGAACCTCTCGCGCCAGGGCGTCTCCCAGCACCTCGCCGTGCTGGAGGCCGCCGGGCTCGTCGAGACCAGGCGGGAAGGCCGCTACAAGTACCACGACATCGACACCGCCCCGCTGCGGCAGATCGCCGAGCGCTGGACGGCGCCAGAAACCCCAGAACCGCCAGACCCCTCAGAACCGGAGGAGAGCTCCCCATGAGGATCAACATGACCAGCGTGTTCGTCGACGACCAGGCGAAGGCCGCGCACTTCTACACCGAGGTCCTCGGCTTCCAGAAGAAGCACGACATCGACCTGGGCGAGGCGCGCTGGCTCACCGTCGTCTCCCCCGAGAACCCCTCGGGCACCGAGCTGCTGCTGGAGCCCTCGGGACACCCCGCGGTCCAGCCGTACCGCGACGCGCTGATCGCCGACGGCATCCCGCTGGCCCAGTTCGCCGTGGACGACGTGCACGCCGAGTACGAGCGGCTGCGCGGCCTCGGTGTGCACTTCACCCAGGAGCCCCTGGAGATGGGTCCCGTCACGACCGCGGTGCTCGACGACACCTGCGGCAACCTGATCCAGATCGCGACGGAGGCGGAGTAACGCCACGGGGGTCAGCGGTCCTCCGTACGTGCGCCGCACCCCGTACGCGCGTCGTGACCGGCGCAGGAGTCGTGCCCCGCACACACAGTGCCCGGTGGAAAACCGCTACCGCGGCGGGCGGGTGCGGCGGAGACTCATCGCATGGCTGATATGGCGGCGTTCCGTGCGGCGGTTCTGGCGTGGGCGGCCGGCGGGCCGGGGGACCCCGCGCGCGAGCTGGCCGCCCGGCTTCCCGTCCGTACGGCCGTCCTCCTCGAAGGGCTCAGCGACGCGGCCGCCGTCGACGCGCTGGCCGAGCGGCGCGGCCGGGACCTGGCGGCCGAGGGCGTGTGCGTCCTGCCGATGGGCGGGGCGATGGGCGTCGGGCGCTTCGCAGGACTCCTCGGCCCGCCCGGACTGGGCCTGCGGCTCGCCGGGCTGTGCGACGAGGCGGAGCGCGGCTACTACGTACGCGGCTGGGAGCGTGCCCTCCTCGCGCCGCCGCACGACTTCTTCGTCTGCTCCGCCGACCTGGAGGAGGAGCTGATCCGCGCGCTCGGCACGGACCGGGTGCGCGCTCTCCTCCGGGAGCACGGCGACGAGCGCGCCCTGCGCATCTTCCTGCGCCAGCCCGCGCAGCAGGGGCGCGGCGCCGAGCGGCAGATGCGGCGCTTCCTCGGTACGAAGAAGGGGCGCAAGATCCGTTACGGGCGCCTCCTGGTCGAGGCGCTGGACCCCGACCGCGTACCGGCGCCGTTGGACGGGCTGCTCAACAGCCTCTGACCGGGCCCCATCCGGGAGATCAGCGCTGAACTCCGCGATCCGCGCGATGGTCCCCTCGGTGCTCTCGAAGAGGTGCGCCCGCATTCCCGCCGTACGGGCGGCGCGCACATTGCGCTCGACGTCGTCCACGAACAGGCAGTCATCCGGGGCCACTTCGAGACGGTCGCAGGCCAGGGCGTAGGCGCGGGGGTCGGGCTTGCGCAGGCCGGTCTCGTGCGAGTAGAGGATCTGCTCGGCCAGCGCGTCGAAGCCGTACCGCGCGGCCTCCCGCTCCCGCGCGCCCACGAAGCTGTTGCTCAGCAGGGCCACCCGGCAGCGCGGGGGCAGCCCCCGTACGTACGCGATCAGCTCCTCGTTCGCGCTGCCCAGGTACTCGGCCCACAGGTCGCCCATGAAGTCCTCGACCCGCGCCGCGTCCAACTCCAGCCGCACGCCGACCAGTCGGCGCACCTGCTCCTCACTGAGCGCCCCCACTTCCCCGTCCTCCCACACATCCGCCAGCAGCCGCCCCACGCTCCCCGCGGCCAGCCCCAACCGCGCCTCCCAGCGCCCCGTCCACCCGGTGGCGGGCGTGAGTTCCAGCACCCCGCCGATATCGAGAATCACGCACCGCACACCCAGCTCCCTTGCCTCGCCCGTCGACCGGAAGCCACCGTGGGCCTTTCCCTTCGGACAAGGTCAAGCGCCACTGCCAGGACCACGCCCGTCGAGCGCCCCGAAGACCTCGAGGGCCTCCGCGTCGCTTGGGCAGGAGCGCAGGTAGGAGTCCGCCCACTCGGCGGCCTCTGCACAGGAGCAGTCCCCGAGGACCTCGCGGACGGCCGCCTCGACGTCGAAGTGCGTGGTACGCAGTTCGGCCCCGGGCCCCAGCAGCGCCCAGTGCGCGCCGGGGAGTCCGTACGGCATGCCGACGCTGCCCGGATTGACCACCAGGCGGCCGTCGGCGACGCGGACGAAGGGCATGTGGGTGTGCCCGAGGACGACAGCGGCCACTTCGGGACCGAGCCCGGCGAAGACCTCCCGCCAGCGCTCCAGGCGCGAGTCGACCAGGACGACCTCCTCGTCGTCGCGCGGGGTGGCGTGGCAGAACTCCACCGTTCCCAAGCCCCGTACCGGCAGACGGGCCGAGCGCGGCAGACCTGCGAGCAAGTCCAGTTGGTCGGCGCGCAGTTGGCGTGCGGCCCAGGTGGATACCGGGTCCGGCAGGGTGTCGCGTTCGCCGCGGCGGTATTCGAGCAGTTCGCGGTCGGCGTTGCCGGCGATCCACACGGCGCGCTCTCCCAGCCGCGCCAGCGTGTCCAGCACCTGGACCGGTTGGGGGCCCGCGGCTATGTCGCCGGTCAGCACGATGCGCTCGGCGGCGCGCACCTCGGGCTCGTCCAGCACCGCGCGGAGGGCGGGCAGTACGCCGTGGATGTCGGAGAGGACTGCTGTGCGGTTCGGCATGAGCAGCACTGTGGCGCGTACGGGGGCCGGCGGAGGGCGTGTTCGCCATCCGCGCAGACCCGTCGGCGCAAACCCGCCCGCGCAGATCCGCCCGCGCAGATCCGCCGCACAGACCTGCCGGCGGTCAGCCGAGGAACGCGTGGGCGAGGAGGGTGAGGAAGTCGCTCGTGGCGTCGGCCGCGCCCAGGGCCGGGACGATGCCGAGCGCGAGCACCGCGGCGCCGATGGGCCACAGGCGCGGCGGCGGCGAGGACTGGAGCGCGGTCACGCGGCGCAGCACGGCGTGTTCGGAGAAGCCCAGCGCCTGGGCGGGACACGGCTGTTGGGCGAGCAGCGCGACCCGGGCCAGGGTGCGGGCGGTGCGGGAGCGGTCGCCGACGGCGTGCGCCGCGTGCTCGTCGGCCCAGCGCTCCACGAGATAGGCGACGGTGCCGCGTACGGGATCCAGCAGCGGGTTGGCCGCGGCGGCGAGGGTCACCGCGGTGACGATCCTGGCGTGCCGGTGGGTGAGATGCGCGCGCTCGTGGGCGAGCAGGATGCGGCGTTCGGCGGGGTCGAGGGCGCCCAGCATGCCCGCGGTGACCAGGATGCGCCCCGGCCTGCCGGGCACGGCGAAGGCCCGCATCGCGGCGGAGTCGGCGACGATGAGTTCGCTCCCGCCGGGGTGCCCCTCGCGCAGCCGTCGCAGGGCGCGGCGGGTCGCGAACTCACCGCGCAGGGCACGGAGGAACCGGTGCGCGAGAACGCCGAACGCGCCGAGCGCGAGCACCGCGATGGCCTCGGGCACCGGGTCGGGCAGCGAGCGGCCGTGCTCGTGCGCCTCGGCGGCGACCGGCGGCACCACGTCGAGGAGCGTGAAGGCCAGCAGCGCCAGCGCCCACGCGGTGGCGGCAGCGGTGAGCACGGCGGCCGCGGTCAGCGCCCTGGCGGCGGGCGCAGGCGCCATCCGCTTGCCCACCTGCGGTGCCACGGCGGCCAGCAGCAGGGAGAGCACGAGCGGGAGATAGACGTCGATCCTCATGGCGGGCCCGTCCTCAGGAGTCGCCCTCGCCGCCCCTGGCGAGGAGATCGCGCAGGGCCTGCTCCTCGTCGCGGCTGAGGCCGGTGACGAACTGCTGCAGGCTGGCGATCCGGTCGGGACCGCGCCCGAGTGCCTGGTGCATGGCCTCGGCGGTCATCTCGGCGGCGTTCTTCGCCGGGCGGTAGGCGCCGCGGCGCCCGTCGGCATCGCGGACCACCAGGCCCTTGTCGTACAGCCGCTTCAGGATGGTGTGCACGGTGTTGTACGCGAGATCGCCGACCTCGTTCTGCACCTCGGTCGGGGTCAGCGGGTGCTCCGCCGCCCACAGGGTGGCCAGAACCTCGCTCTCCAGTCCTCCGGCGCCGCGCCGGGCCGGGCCGGAGGGGTTGCTGCCGCTCATGCCGTCACCTTACAGCGCGTAGGGTCGGAGCGGGACGGGTGCTTCCGCTCCCTCTCCCGGGGGCTAGCGGGTCCGCTCGGGCTCGTCGTCGCAGCCCTCCTCGCCGGCCCACACCCCGGCGTCCTCCTGCCGGACGCCGGACCCGCCGTGCCACACCTCGGCGTCGGCGACCCCGTCCACGGTGGCGGCGCTCTCCTCCAGCGCCTCGGCGGCCTCCGTCTCGCCCGCGGCGTCGGGGACCTGATCCGGCGCGGCGTCCCGCGCATCCGCGTCCCCCACATCCCCGTACGACCGGCCGACCTGTGCGGGCACGCCGGTCTTGGCCGCCGCCAGCTCACCGAGCAGCCGCTCCCACCGGGCGCGGATGCGGCAGGGGCGGAAGCGGTGCGCGGATTCGTGGGCGCGGTCGCCCATCGCCCGGCGCAGCGCGGGGTCCTCGACCAGCCACCCGAGGGCTCGGCCGAGCCCCGCCCTGTCGCCGAGGGGCACGAGCAGGCCGTCCTCGCCGTCGGTGATGATCTCGCGCGGCCCGTTCGGGCAGTCGAAGGCGACCGGCGGTACCCCGTGGCTCTGCGCCTCGGCCAGCACCATCCCGAAGCCCTCGTGCCGCGAGGCCAGCGCGAAGACGGACGCCTTGCTCAGCTCGGCGTCCAACTCGCACGTGTTGCCCATCAGATAGACGTGGTTGTAGAGGTGCCGCTCGTGGATGAGGGCGCGCAGCCGGTCGCGGTCAGGGCCCGCGCCGTAGATGCGCAGCCGCCACTCGGGGTGCGTCTCGGTCAGCGGCGCGAACGCCTCGATCAGCGTCGCGAACCCCTTCGCCTTCACCAGCCGCCCGGCGCTCACGATCAGCGGCCGGCGCAGCGCCGAGCGGGCCGGGGCGGTGTCGGGGAGCGGGTTGGGGATGCGCTCGATCGTACACCGCCTCCGGCCAGCCGGTCCGCGTACACCCTCAGGTCGGCCTCGTTCAGCACGGTCAGCGCGTCCAGCTTCGCGTACCAGTGGTCGATCTCCTGGGCGAGCGCGGGCTTGTGGTGGGCGTAGTGCAGGTGCTCCTGGCCGACGCGTACGACGGAGGCGTCGGTGAAGCGGGCGGAGAGCAGGTTGAGCGCGGGGCGGGTGGTGATCAGCACGCCGCCGCGCAGCGCGCGCAGGCAGCGCACGATGCGGCGGTCGGTGAGCCGGTCGAAGCGCGCGCACTTCACCTCGTCCGGCGGCACCAGCGCGCTCGGACGCGCGCGCAGCACCGCCTCGCAGCGCCGCCGTACACCGGAGAGCTCGGCGGTGTCGTCGACCAGCGCGCGGAGTCCGACCCGCGGGCGCAGCGGGAAGGCGGGGTCTCGCGCCCGCGCCGCACGCTGATGATCTCCACGTCGTGTCCGGCGTCGGCGAGCGCGTTGGCCTGGTTGACGACCGTGCGCACGGTGCCGCCGACCGCGTAGGCGTTCAGTAGCATAAAGCGGATCTTCATCGGGTCCCCTTCCGCGCACCGTGGGCCGTGCCGCCGCCGGCGCCGCCGATCGCACCGTCCCGTACGCAGTCGACGGAGAGGTTGTCCTTGATCGTGTAGTACGGCACCACGCGGACGCCCGCTGCGTGCTGCGCCGGGTACACGAAGATCCTCTTCTTCCCTTGCACGTCGTCCAGGTGCCGCCCCAGGCGCAGCAGTCCGCGGTCCTCGCCGAGGGCCAGGTACAGGTCCCAGGTCCATTCGCGGGGGTGCTGCTCTGGTGCGGTGCGGCCGGGTGCGGCGCGGCCCGGTTCGGTACCGGCCGGCGCAGTCAGCGCCGTGAGCGGGATGCGCGCCTCCAGGCGGTCGCCGACCCGCTCGAAGGGCAGCTCCCGCGCGGTCGCGGAGTCGCCGCGGAGGCTCAGGACGAGCGCGGCCCGTTCGGCCCCGGGCGCCGCCGTCGGCTCCAGGCGCACCAGGATCTGCCCGTCTCGCGGCCAGACCTCCGCGACCTCCGCCGCTGCCGGGCTGACCGGATCAGTGCACTGCGGCATGTCGTGCCTCGCTGTTCTCTGAGCTGTTCGCTGAGCTTCTTCGGCCTTGGCCGGGCTTCTTCGAGCTGTTCGCCGTGCCGGAACACGTCAACCCTACAGCCTGTAGGGTTTCCGGATCGTACAGCACGGGAGAGAGCCGGCGGGGCGGCGATGCCACGAGAGTGTGCGGCAGCCCGGGCGCGGGGCAGGGCTCAGCGACGAGCCCGCTCACTCCACCCCTGAGTCGGGGAACCACCGCTGACCAGGGCGAACGAGGCTCCCCTCCCGGCGCCCGATGTCCCACGAACGGGGCGCGGGCATGCGGCGCAGCGCACGGGTGCGGCTTCCGGCGTGGACCCTACAATATGTAGGGACGCACCCTCCCTGACACGGATCCCGCACGCCGGGAGGGGTGACCCCTGCTACGTTCCGGAACGTGTCGCACGCCGAATCCCACGGCCGCCGGACCCCGCGTCCGGCCCGGGCCTCCGGCTCCGCGCGCCGGATGTGGCCGTTGTACGCGGCCGGGTTCACCACCGCCTTCGGCGCGCACGGCATCGCCGCCAACCTCGGCGGCTTCTCCGGCGACGCGGTCACCTCGCTCCTCGTGCTCGGCGGACTGCTCGCCCTGTACGACGGCGCCGAGGTGCTGCTCAAGCCGCTCTTCGGCACGCTCGCCGACCGCGTGGGGGCGCGGCCCGTGCTGCTGGGCGGGCTGATCGCCTTCGCCGCCGCCTCGGCCGCTTACGCGCCGGCCGGAGGGCCCGGGTGGCTGTGGGCCGCGCGGCTCGGACAGGGCGCGGCCGCCTCGGCCTTCTCGCCCGCCGCCTCGGCGCTGGTCGCCCGGCTCAACCCGGCGGCCGGGCACGGGCGGGCCTTCGGCTCGTACGGCTTCCACAAGTCCCTCGGCTACACCCTCGGGCCGCTGCTCGGCGGCGCACTGGTGTGGGCCGGCGAACTCCGCCTCCTCTTCGCCGTGTTGGCGGTGCTGGGCGCGGTGGTCGCGGTGTGGGCGGCGCTCGCGGTACCCGCCGTTCCGCCGCTGCCCAGGGCGCGGCAGACGGTGTTCGGCCTGGCCCGGCGCCTGGCCGACCCGTCCTTCCTCGGGCCGACGACGGCGCTGGCCGCGGCCACTGCGGCACTCTCGGCCGGGGTCGGCTTCCTGCCGGTGTCCGGCCGCGCGGCCGGGCTGGGCCCGCTGGCCACGGGCGCCGCGGTGTCGGTGCTGGCCGCGTGCGCTGCGGTGGTCCAGCCGTTCGCCGGGCGGCGGTTGGACGAGGGGCGGTGGACGGTACGAGGGGGGCTCGGCGCGGGGTTGCTGCTCGCCGCGGTGGGGCTGGGCTGCGCACTGTTCCCGGGGCCGGCCGGCGTACTGACCGCCGCCGCCCTGATCGGCGCGGGCACGGGCGTGATCACCCCGCTGGGCTTCGCGACGCTGGCGGCGGCCTCCCCGCGAGAGCGCTTGGGCCAGACCATGGGCGCGGCGGAACTGGGCCGCGAACTGGGCGACGCGGGCGGCCCGCTGCTGGTCGGAGCCCTGGCCACCGCCACCGCCCTGTCGTACGGTTACACGGCGCTCGCCGCGTTGCTGGTGGCGGGCGGGGTCTGCACGTTGCTGGGTCGGGGCGCGGGGGTGGCGGCGCGAGGGTACTGAGCGGCACGCGTCCGCGAACTCCCCTACGCTCCCCGCCCCAACCCCCCACCCCCAACCGTCGTAGCCGTGTGCGATGGTGGCTGGATGTCGGGTGTGCGTGTGGAGGCTGAGCCGGTTACTCCTGATCCGGTGCGTGATGTGCCGGAGACTCTGCTCACGCAGTCCTGGCTCGATCTCACCTTTCTGCACTGGGCCGCCGACCCCGCCGACGTCGCGCCGCTGCTCCCCGCGGGGACCGTGCCGGACACGCACGACGGGGTCACCTACATCGGTCTCGTGGCGTTCCGGATGTACCGGGTGGGCTGGTTCAAGGTGCCGGGGATCCCGTATCTGGGGACCTTCCCCGAGACCAACGTGCGGCTGTATTCGGTGGACGAGCACGGCCGCCGCGGTGTCGTCTTCCGCTCGCTGGAGGCCTCCAGGCTGCTGCCGGTGGCGATCGCGCGCAGCACGTTCCGGCTGCCGTACGTGTGGGCGAAGATGGCGATCAGCCGCGAGGCCGACACGATCCGCTACACGAGTACGCGCCGCTGGCCGGGGCCGCGCGGCGCCCGCTGCCACATCGACGTACGCGTCGGCGAGCGCATCGAGGAGCCGACCGCGCTCGAACACTTCCTGACCGCACGCTGGGGCATGCACAACGCCTTCTTCGGCCGCCCGGTCTACCTCCCCAACCACCACCCGCGCTGGCCCCTGCACCGCGCCGAACTCCTGCACTGCGAGGACGAGTTGGTGACCGCGGCCGGCCTGCCGGCCCCCGAGGGCCTGCCGGTGAGCGTCCTCTACTCCCCCGGCGTCCCCGTCCGCTTCGGCCGCCCAGCCCGCCCCGGCGGCCTGCCCACGCCCTGACGCCGGGGGTCGCGAGGAGGCTCAGCGCCCGGAGCGCCCCGCGCCCTCGAACATGTCGACCAGGCTCTGCGGCGCCCGCTCGCCGAGGCAGAGCGGCAGCAGTTCGGCGGCGTCCGCCGCGGCCGCCGCGCTGCGCGGGAAGAGGGCCTCCTCGTACGCGGCGAGCGCGGCCTCCGTGTCGCCGGGGTGCGCGGCGAGGGCCCGGCCGAGTTCGGCGCCGTCGAGCATGGCGAGGTTGGCGCCCTCGCCGGAAGGCGGCATCAGATGTGCGGCGTCGCCGAGCAGGGTGACGCCGGGTACGCGCCCCCACCGGTGATCGCCGGGCAGCGCGTGCAGGATCCGCGGGACCGGCGCGGTCTCACCGTCGGTGAGAAGCGCGGTGAGCTCCGGTGCCCAGCCGTCGAACTCCGCGGCGACCCGGGCCCTGGCCTCGCCGGGCGCGCCGGCGAAGTCGATGCCCTCGGCCCACTCCCGCTCCTTGTCGAGCTGGACGTAGGTGTGCAGCACCCCGCCGGGTTCGCGGTGCGCGACGATCCCCTTGCCGGGTGCGAGCGCGAACATGGAGCCCCCGCCGACCGCCTTCGCGCTCGCCGGATGCCGCTCGTCGGCCTCGTACAGATACGTCTCGACGAACACGGTGCCGACGTACGCGGGCCGCGCGCCGGACAGCAGAGGCCGCACACGGGACCACGCGCCGTCGGCCCCGACCAGCGGCCCGGCCGTCACCGTCGAGCCGTCGGCGAAGGCCAGCTCGTGACGCCCGCCGCCCAGGGGCCGGGCGGCCGTCAGCTTCCGCCCCCACACGACCGTGCCCTCGGGCAGCGCGTCGAGGAGCAGGCGCCGCAGCCGCCCGCGCAGCACCTCGGGCCGTCCGCCGCCGCCCTCGTCGGGCTGGTCGAAGAGCACGGTCCCGTGCCGGTCGAGCACCCGCAGCGCCTCTCCGCCCTCGTGTACGAGGCCCGTGAACTCCTCGTACAACGCGGCGGCGTGCAGGGCGCGTTGACCGGTCTCCTCGTGGATGTCGAGCATGCCGCCCTGGGTGCGGGCGGCCGGCGAGTCCTCCCCCTCGTAGATCCTCGCGGGGATGCCGTGCACGTGCAGGACGCGGGCGAGCGTCAGCCCTCCGAGTCCGGCGCCGATGATCGTGACCGGAGTCGTCATGGCGCACCTCCTTCCCGGCAGTCCTGGCCGTCCCGGTCGTCCCGGAGCGGACGGCTCCCTCGACACCTCCACTGGAACAGCGTTCCAGTCGTTCCGCTCCCACAGTGGAACGACGTTCCAGCCGCTGTCAAGCTGGAACGTCGTTCCACGGTCCCTAGAATGGCCGCATGGCCACCAGGACAGGACACGCCGGAGGACGCCGCGGCGACCGGAGGCGGGAGCCGCTCTCCCGGGAACGCATCGTCGGCGCGGCCGTCGAGCTCCTGGACGGCGTGGGCGAGGGCGGCCTCACCTTCCGCGCGCTCGCGGAGCGCCTCGCGACCGGGCCCGGGGCGATCTACTGGCACGTCACCGGCAAGGACGAACTCCTCGCCGCCGCCACCGAAGCCGTCGTCGCCGAAGCGGTCGCCGAGGAGGACGGGGCTGCGCCCGATGAGGCGATCCGCTCCCTCGCCCGCGGCCTGTTCGACGCGATCGACGCGCACCCGTGGGTGGGTACGAGGCTGGCGCGGGCCTCCTGGAAGCCGCCGATGCTGGGGATCTTCGAGCGCATCGGGCGCCAGGTGACGGCGCTGCGAGTGCCCGAACAGGCCCGGTTCACGGCGGCCTCGGCGCTGCTGCACTACATCCTCGGCGTGGCGGGCCAGAACGCCGACAACGCCCGCTCGGTCCCGCCGGGCACGGACCGCACAGCGTTCCTCGACGGGGTGGCGCGTACGTGGGCCGAGCTGGACCCCGAGGAGTACCCCTTCGTCCGCGAGGTCGCGGGGCGGCTGCCAGGGCACGACGACAGGGCGCAGTTCCTCGACGGGCTCGACCTCGTCCTCGCGGGGATCACCGCCCGCCGCACGTCCTGATCACATCCGGACCGGCAGCGCGTACGGAGGGGGAAGGCGGCATGGAGACCACGCTGGATCTGTGGCGGCAGCCGTTGGAGCGGGTGCCCGCATCGGTGTGGGAGCGCGGCGAGTTGAGGGTGCTGATCCTCGCCGACACCGGCATCCGTGTACTGCCGCCCGACATCGGGAGGCTCCGCCGGCTGCGCACCCTGGACCTCGGGCACAACGCGCTCTCGGACCTGCCCGACGAGATCGGCGACCTCACCGGGCTCACCGACTGCCTCTACCTGCACGACAACCGCCTCACCCGCCTGCCCGCCTCACTGGGGCGGCTGCGCGCGCTGCGCTATCTCAACATCGGCGAGAACCCGCTGGCCGAACTCCCCGCCGCGCTCGGCGAATTGGAGCAGCTCACCGAGTTGCGCGCCCAGCACAACGGGCTGACCGCGCTCCCCGAAGCGCTCGGCCGCCTGGGCGAGCTGCGCGAACTGTGGCTGCGCGGCAACGCGCTGACCGGGCTGCCCGACACGTTCGCCGGGCTGGCCGAGCTGCGTCATCTGGAGCTGCGCGAGAACTCCCTCGGCCACATCCCGTACGCGCTGGCGGGACTCCCGCTGCTGCGCCACCTCGACCTGCGCGCCAACCGCATCGCCGCGCTCCCCGACTGGCTGCCGCGCATGCCCGCACTGGAAAAGCTCGACCTGCGCTGGAACGGCCTCGACCCCGGCGCCCCGCCGCTGGCCGCGCTGGAGGAACGCGGATGCGTGGTCCTCACGTGACACCACAACGCGCTCATGCCAGCGCGCTCACTCACGCACGCTCACTCGATGGGGAACGACGAGTTGGTCCACACATAGCCGCGCTCGCCCGTCACCAGCACCCAGAAATTGCCCTTCTCCGCGCAGCGGCCGCGGGCGTCGTCCGACTCCAGGGGACCCCAACTCGCCTTCAGCGAGGGCTCGATGGGGCTGCCGACCTTGCCCGGCCGGCACTTCTCCCACTTCTCCGCCTTCACCGGGGTGCCGGCGAGCGTGAAGCGCATGAGCCTGACGCCGGGCTTGTCCGTGCGCCCCTTCACCTTCACATCGGTGGCGTCCCCGGGCACCCACCCGGGGACGGCCGTGGGGTCGCCCTCGCCGTGCGGCGCGTCACCCGCCTTCGCGTACGAGGTGACCTCCTCGTGGAACAGCTCGTTGTTGACCCACTTCGGGAGGTTCTCGTTGTGCCGGAGCATCACCGGCTTGAGCGCCGTGGACCACAGCATGCCGACCGCCAGCACGGCGACGACCCCGATGATGATGTTGCGTCTGCTCATCGTCCCAGTGTGCGGGGCCTCGGCGCGTACGCGATGAGCTTCCTGTGAAGATCGCGTACGCGCGGGGCGACCCTCGTCACACCGTCGCGCATCACGCCGTCGCGCGCTTCTCCAGGCGGCTGCCGCGCGGGAGCGTGATGGACATGATGTCGCTGGGCCCGTCCAGCGCGATGCGGTGCCAGCGGCCGCGCGGCACGATCGTCGCCGAGCCGGGCGACAGCTTGATCTCCTCCTCGTACCCCTCCCCCGGACCGTGACCGGACTCGGCGGACTCGGCGGACTCACCCGGCTCCGCCCCCTCCGGGCGCAGATACAGGCGTATTCCCCCGCTGAGGCAGGAGACGACCTCGTCGGCGAGGGTGTGGATCTCCCAGTGGTCACCGTGCACATCGGCGTCGGTCTCGACATGGAAGGTCATCACCTGCCAGTTCTCCCGCCGAGGGTCGAACGCAGGCTTCTCCGCCCGGACTTGGCCGTCGGCGCCGAGCTGGAGGAAGGAGGAGAACAGGTCGATCGGCGTGGCTGTCATGACGTACGTCCCTTCTCTGAAGCGGTCATCGAGCGGTGGCAGTCATCGTGCGGCCCGGCTCAGGCGGCCAGCGCGCGGCGCAGCACCGCGCCGAGTTCGGCGATCTGGCGCTGCGAGACCTCGGCGGAGAGGATCGCCTGCGAGCCGTGGAAGGTGCCGGGCCACTGGTGCAGTTCGACGGACACCCCGGACTGGAGCAGCCGCAGCGCGTACGCGATGTCCTCGTCGCGGCTGGGGCACAGTTCGGCGGTGGCGATGTAGGCGGGCGGCAGTCCTCTCAGGTCCTCGGCCCGCGCGGGCGCGGCGTACGGGGTGGCGGGGGCGCCGCCCAGGTAGTGGCGCCAGGAGGCGGCGATCTTGTCGCGGTTCATCCACGGCGTGTCCGTGAACTCCCGTGCCGACCAGGTCTGTTGCCGGTCGTCCAGGCCCGGCTGGTTGAGGAGCTGGAAGCGGATCGGCGGCCCCTGCTCGTCGCGTGCGCGCAGCGCCAGCGCCGCAGCGAGCCCGCCGCCCGCGCTGTGCCCGCCGACGGCGATGCGGTCGGCTCCTGCGCCGAGTTCGGCCGCGTGCCGCGCCGTCCAGTCCAGTACGGCGTACGCGTCGTCCAGCGCGGCGGGGAAGGGGTGCTCCGGGGCCAGCCGGTAGCCCACCGAGATCACCACCGCGCCCGAACCCTCGGCGAGCCGCGCCGCCCAGTGGTGCTCGGTGTCCAGGTCGCCCATGACGAACCCGCCGCCGTGCAGCCACACCAGAGCGCCCAGGTCACCCATGGCACCCTGCGCGTGGTGCGGGCGGTAGACGCGTACGGGCACCATCGGCTCGGCGGGCACCGTGCGCTCCTCGATCTCCATGCCGGTGGTGTCCGGCGGGGGTATCGAGGCGGCCAGCGCGGCGAAGTGCTTGCGCTCTACCAGCGGGTCGGCCAGGTCGACCTTGGGGAACAGCGGGACGAATGCTTCGAGTTCGGGATCCATTGCGGCCATCCTCGCCGCAGTCGCGCGGCGGCTCATCCGCCATGCGTCGCGCATCGGGTCCGGATCGCGCGACGTCCGGCGCGCCGGAAGCCGCCTATCCTCCCGGGATGGAGGCTTTGGTCGTACGGCTGTCCCAACTGGACACCCAGGTCGAGGGCGCGCTGCGCGTGGTGATGTTCTACGACACGCTGATGCGCCGCAGGGTGGACCTGCCCGCGCTCGCCCGCGCCTCGGCGGGGCTGGCCGAGTGCGTGGCCGGGATCCGGCTGCACGGCACGGGCTGGTCGACCCGCATGGCGCCGGACGGCAGGCAGTCCCAGGCCCCTCCGGCGCCGGCCTCCTCCACGGCGCCGGTCACGCTGGACGACGAAGAGGCCGGCGTGGTGTGGCTGGAGCGCGCGGACACGCCGCCGCGCTCGCTGGACCAACTGCTGCTGGAACGGCTCGCGTTGGCCGCCGCTGCCGTACTGGAACGGTACGAGCCCGCGCGCACCTCCCTGGCCGACCCGGCCCTGGTCGAGCTGGCGATCAGCGGCGAGGCCGACGAGGCGGCGCGGGCACGGGCGCTGCGCCTGCTCGGATTCGCGGCCGAGGTGCCGCTGCACGTCATCGCCGTACGTCCGCCGGCGCCGAGTGCCAATGGGACCACTCAGGCCACCACCGGGAACGCTCCGACCGCCTCGCTAGGGGAGATCGGCGCGCTCGTGTGCCCGTCCCGTGGCCCGGTGAAGGCCGCGCCGCTGGCCACCGAGGGCGTCATCCTGGCTCCCGCGGTGCAGCGCGAGAGGTTTCCCGCCGGGGTACGCGCGGGCGTCGGCGCCGCCACGAGCCCCGACCGCTCCTGGCAACAGGCGCGCACCGCGCTGCGCTTCACGACCGCGCACCGCCCCGTACTCGAACACGCCGACCTCGGCGCGCTGGCGCTGCTCACCGAGATACCCGAGGAGACCGCGCGGGAGAACCCGGACGTCGCCGCCATCGCCCGCCTCGCCCGCTCCCCGGAGGAGGTGGAGACGCTGGAGGCGTACTGCGCCACCGGTTCCCTGCGCCGCGCCGCCGACCTGCTGCACCTGCACCACAGCAGCGTGTCCCGCCGCCTCGAACAGATCGGCCGCACCCTGGGCTTCGACCTCACCGAGCCCTCCGGGGTGCTGCGCGCCCAACTGGGGCTCACCGCTTGGCGGCTCCTCACAGCGGACTGAGACTGAGCAGGGCTGGGGCCGTTCAGACCTGAACGCCCCGGAGCCGCGCCCTCAGCGCGCCGCCGCATCCGCGAGGATCGCTTCAAGGCGCGCTCGGCACTCTGCGACGAAGGCGGGGAAGGTGTCCCAGTAGTACGCGATTCCGCTGGCCGCCACGGCGAGTGCCCAGGCACGCGCGCGTACCCAGGTCGGCTCGTCGATGCCGACCGCTTCCCAGTAGGCGTGCCGCGCGCGGGGCGGCAGGTCCCAGACCGTGGCGTGCTCGGCGTCGGGGCGGCCGACCGAGAGCCCGCCGAAGTCGATGACCGCGTGCAGCTTGCCCTCCCTGACCAGGAGGTTGCTCGGCTTGAGGTCGCTGTGCAGCCACACCGGGGACCCTGCGGTCTCCGGCAGCGCGAGCGCGGAGTCCCACAACTCCCGCAGCGTGTCGATGTCCAGCTCGCCGCCCACGATCGGCCGGCACTGCTCCAGGGAGTCCCCGGCCCACCGGTCGCAGGACTCCAGGCTGCCGCCGCGATAGCTGTCGAGGCCGTCGCCCCGGACCGCCCCCATCAGGTCGAGCGCCTGGAATTCCCGTACGACGGCGGCCAGATCGGCGCCGAAGCCCTCCCAGTCGCCGACGGTGTCGGGGCCGGCCTCGGCGCCGTCGATCCACCGGTAGACCGACCAGGCCAGCGGGAAGGCCGCGCCGGGTGCCGCGGCCGGCGTCCCCGCGTGCACCGGCTCGGGGACCGCGCAGCCGAGCTGCGGCCCCAGACGCGGCAGCCACTCCCGCTCCTTGCGCAGCGCCCCGTCGGCGTCGGGGGTACGGGGAAGGCGCACGAGCAGATCCTCGCCCAGCCGGTACATGGTGTTCTCGGTACCACCACCCGCGAGCGCCAAGGGCAGCCCCGCCCACTCCGGGCACTGCTCCGCGAGCAGTGCCCGCACCAGCGGCTCGTCGACGGGAATCTCGTTCGCGTGAAGGGACGGCACGGCGGCAGTCTCACCGCGGGCGTGGACGGGGCGCCAGCGAATTTCAGTCCGCGGGCCGCCGCGTACGGATCTGCATGCCGGCGCGTCGGCGGTGGACGGTCAGGTACGTCATCCCGTCCCGGCCCGCGGCGAGGCTGCGGGCCGTGCCGTGCGGGAGCCACACCAGGGCGCCCGGAGCGAAGGACTGCGAACCCTCCGCCGTCTCCAGCGTGCCCTCGCCCGAGACGACCAGCAGCAGCGCGTCGAGGTCGGGTTCGGTGTGCGAGGCGATGCGTTCCCGCGGCGGTACGTGGACGAGGTTGGCGTCCAGCTGCCGCCCCGGCTCGTCCAGCCGCCACAGGGCGCCGGTGGCCCGGGGCACGCCCGAGGCCAGCGAGGCGGTGTCGCACAGCACCCTCGGAGTGCCGGCCGTGTCGGGGCCGCCGACGGGTTCGTCAGTCACAGATGAGCCGTCCCAGGGAGAGTGTGCTGCCGCTGCTCGGGGCCGCGTACACCGGCGCCGGACTCGACAGGACATCCCCGCAGGCCCGCGGCATTACCCACGGGAAAGTTTACCTTTCTACCGACGCCCGGCGGCCCCGCGGCGCACCCCCTCCGATGGTGACCGAAGTCCCGCCGCGGGGCGGGCGTTTGCGACGAGAAAGTCCCCGGAAGGGCCGGTTCAGCGGCCGGCCGTCCGAACAGGTCCCCCGCCGTCCCGCCCAGGGTCGTCGCCGCGACCTTCGTGATCCAGAACGCCGGCGTGGCCTCGGGCAGCTTCCCGACCTCGACGCCCGCAGCCTGAACGCATCCTGACTGCGCGCGAGACCCCGGCCGCCGCGAGGACGACGGGCGCGCCCTCGCACACGGGGGCCGCGCCGGATCTCGTACCTTTGGCCGGGTCACCGGGCGTGCGACCGGCCGCGGGGCCGAGGCCGCTGGACCGCGCGGCGCGGGAGGCTCGGGGAGACAGGCCGGCGGGGAACCGGCCGGAACGGTAACCGAGGAGCACCGCATGAAGCGCATCGTCATCGCCCTGGCAGCGGCCGTCGTGCTGGCCGTCTGCGCCGTCACGGCGTGGAACGTGCTGGACAACGAGTCCGTGGCCGAGACGGACGGCCGGGGCATGGTGCCGAGCGCCGAGGTCGCCAGGCTGGCGCAGCAGAACTTCGCCCGGCCCTGGGAGGACGCGCCCGAGTCGGTGAGCTGCCCGCGCGGGCTGCGCCCGGCCAAGTTCGACCACGTGACGTGCCAGGCCGTGTTCGGCGGCGAACGCAAGCCCATGATCATCTCCGTGACCGGGGTGCACGGCGACCGGGTGAGCTTCGACTACGGCGTGGTGGAGAAGGACAGGCCCTGAACCCCGTGCGGGCCCCGGTGCGCGGCGGCTCAGCCGTCGCGCACCACGCCGCTGCGCCAGGCCCAGGCGGCGATCTCCACCCGGTTCCGCAGCTCCAACTTGGTCTGGATGCTCGCGAGATGGCTCTTCACTGTGGAGAGCGAGACGTGCAGCTCGGCGCAGAGCTCCTGGTTGGTGCGGCCCACCGCGACCAGGCGCACGACCTCCAGCTCCCGCTCGGTGAGCGGTCCCGCAGCGCCGTCCTGGCCGCCCGCCTCGGGCTGCTGCCCGATGCGCTCCAGGAGCCGCACCGTGACGGCGGGTGAGACCAGCGCGTCGCCCCGTGCCGCCGCCCGCACCGCCTCCACCAGCAGCCCCGGGCCCGCGTCCTTGAGCAGGAACCCGCAGGCGCCGCCGGTCAGCGCCCCGTACACGTAGTCGTCCTGGTCGAAGGTCGTCACGACGACCACGCGCAGCGGGTCGACAGCCTTGGGCCCGGCGAGCAGCCGGGTCACCTCCAGGCCGTCCAGCTTCGGCATGCGGACGTCGACGAGGCACACGTCGGGGCGCAGCCGGCGGGCCAGTTCGACGCACTCGGCGCCGTCGGCGGCCTCGCCGACGACCTCCATTCCGGGCTGCGCCTGGAGGATCAGCCGGAATCCGGTGCGCACCATCTCCTGGTCGTCGGCGATCAGGACCCGTACGGGGTCAGCGGTGTTCGTGCCGGTCATGATCGTGATCCTGTCACAGCCTCGCGTACGGGGAAGGCCGCTGTCACGGTCCAGCCGCTGTCGGGGGCGCGGCGCGCGTCCAGCGTGCCGCCCACCGCCTCGGTGCGCTCGGCCAGCCCGACCAGGCCCAACCCGCCGCGCCCGCCCAGGGGTTCGGCGTGCGGCGCGGGGTGCCGGGGCGGGGGCGCGTTGTGCACCTCGACCTGGAGGCGGCGCGCGGTGCCGCCGGCGGTGGGCTCGGTGACGCCGACCCGCACGGTGACCGAGGGCGCTCCCGGGGCGTGGCGGCGGACGTTGGTCAGGGCCTCCCGTACGACGTTGCGCACGGTGGTCTCCACCTCGGGGTCGGGGCGCATCCGGCGGGCCTCGGCGCCGAATTCGAGGGTGGCGGGCGCGTCGCGCTGGGAGAACGCCGCGACCAGCTCGGAGAGTTCGGCGAACAGCTCGCCCGGGCGCACCGCTCCCCCGCCGTCCTCGCGCAGGACGCGTACCAGCTTGCGCATCGACTCCAGCGTCTCGGAGCCCGCCTGCTCGATGCCGGTCAGGAGCTGGTCGACCTGTTCGGGCGCCGTGGAGCGGATGGTGCGCGCCGCCTGCGCCTGCACGACGATGCCGGTGACGTGGTGGGCCACGGTGTCGTGCAACTCGCGTGCCAGCGCGAGGCGTTCGCTCTGCCGCACGGCGGCGACGGCGCGCAGCCTGCGGCCGTCGAGCGCGCGCAGATAGCAGCCGAGGCCGACGATGCCGCCCGCGAGGAAGGTGAGCAGGTACGAGAAGAGGATGCCGTCCTCGTGCCGGAGCCGCAGCGGCGCGGCGATCACCGCGAGCGCGAGCAGCGCGGCAAGCCCTGCGGCCGACCAGGGACCGGTCACCTCGCGTGTGACCCGGGCCAGCAGCAGGAGCAGGCACAGCGTCTCCAGCAGACCCCAGTCGTTCCACTCCGTCCTGACCGCGACGAGGTGCGTCGCCGTCAGCGCCCCGGACGCCGCGGCCGCCGCGACCGCGCGCCAGGGCAGCGCGACGCGCTCGTCGGGCAGCAGCAGGGCGAGGGCCGCGACCACTCCCGGCACCACGCGCCACCACACGCCCGGGCCCTGGAGACCGAAGTCCGCCTGGGCGCTGAGCACGTCGGCGACCCAGAGCAGCGCCATGCCCGTCCAGAGCGCCGTGAGCCCGGTGCGGCGGGAGAGCCGCAGGCCGCGGGTCTGGTCGTGGGGCTGGTCGTGGACCGGACCGTGGGCCCCGGCGCGGGTGCCGGCCTCCGCCGCGTCCGCCCCCGTGTGTGTCGCCGTGTGTGTCGCCGCCGTCTCCGGCTCATCCCGTGAATCGTGCACCCCCGCAGCCTACGAAGCCGCGCCGGTGCGCGGACCGGCCGAAAGGACGACGCGGCGCGGCGCGTACCGGCCGCCGGACCGAGGCGGCGGGCGGGCCCGGGCGGTGACGGTGGGCGCATGAGCCTCCCCGCGCCTCCCGCGCCCGTGCCACCCGCATCGCCCGAGCCCGTGCTGTACGGCACCGGGCTGAGCAAGTCCTTCGGCGCCACCCGCGCCCTCGCCGACGCGGAACTGGCCGTGTCCGAGGGCGAGTCGCTGGCCGTCATGGGCCCCTCGGGCTCCGGCAAGTCGACGCTGCTGCACTGCCTGGCCGCCATCGAGCGCCCCGACTCCGGGCGGGTGCTGCTGGACGGCGCGCGCATCGACGCGCTGGGCGAGCCGGAGCGCAGTGAGCTGCGGCGGACACGCTTCGGTTTCGTGTTCCAGTTCGGCCAGTTGCTGCCCGAGCTGCCCGCGGTGGAGAACGTGGCGCTGCCGCTGATGCTGGGCGGCACGGACCGCCGGACCGCGGTGCGGCGCGCGAGGGAGTGGTTCGGGCCGCTGGGCCTGGCCGGCAAGGAGGACAGCAGGCCCGGCGCGCTGTCCGGCGGCCAGGCCCAGCGGGTGGCGCTCGCGCGTGCGCTGGTCGGCGAGCCCCGGGTGGTCTTCGCCGACGAGCCGACCGGAGCGCTGGACCAGGCCACGGGCCAGGACGTGATCCGCCTGCTCACCGAGGTCACCGCGGCCCAGCGCGCGGCCCTGGTGGTGGTCACCCACGACCCGGCGGTGGCCCGCTGGTGCGACCGGGCGGTGGAGGTGCGGGACGGGCGGCTCGTACGGGACGGAGATCTCGCACGGGAACGGGATCTCGTACGGGAGCCAGATGTCGTACGGAAAGGGACTCTCGTACGGGAGGACGCGCCGAGCTCCGCGCGCTCGGCGACGGACAGCGCGCACCCGGTGCCCGAGACCGGAGCCCCGCGATGAGGGCCGTCGGCCCCGTACGGGCGCTGGACCGCACCACCTGGGCGCTGACCTGGCGGTTGCTGCGCGGCGGCGGGCGGCACGGCCTACTCGGGCTCGGGCTGTCGGTCGCCGCTTCCGCCGTGTGCACGGCGCTGCTGCTCCTGTGCCTGGGCGCCAACCTCGGCTTCGGGCAGCGCGCCGCACACGCCGACTGGCGCTCCCCCGTGCCGGCGCGCGCCCAGGACGCGGTGGCCGTACAGGCGGTGGGCACCACGTTCAGGGACGGCGAACCGGTGACCGTCGTGGACATCGCAGCGCTCAAGAAGGGCACGTCGGCGCCCGCTCCCCCGGGCATGCCCCGCCTCCCCGCCCCCGGCGAGGTGTGGGCCTCCCCCGCGCTGGGTTCGCTGCCCGGCGCGCAGACCGCGGGGACGCTCGGCCGCGCGGCGCTGACCCGCCCCGGCGAGAAGGTGGCCGTGGTCGGGCATGCGCCCAGCGATCCCGAGGTGCGCGAACGGCGCGGCGCCGACCCGCGCCGCCCGGGTGACACCGTGACGCCCACGCCGGTCGCCGACTTCACGGGCGCGCGGGCCGCGGACGGCTTCGGGGCGCAGTACCAGGACCTGATGAAGATCGCGACGGTGCTGGTCGCGGTGCCTCTGCTGGTGCTGGGCGCCTCCTCGGCCCGGCTCTCCGTCGCCCGGCGCGACGCGCGGCTGGCCACGCTGCGGCTGCTCGGCGCCGCCCCGGGGCGCGTCACGGGGATGACGGCCGCCGAGTCCGCCGTGACGGGCGCGGTGGGAGCTCTGGTCGGGGCAGCGGGCTATGCGGCGCTGCTGCCGCTGGCCGCGAAGGTGCCGATGGCGGGCGGGAGTTGGTACGCAGCCGACCTCTGGGTCGGCGTGCCCCTGCTGCTCGCGGTGCTGGGCGGCGTGGTGCTGATGACCACGGTCAGCGCGCTGGCGGGGCTGCGGCAGGTGGTGGTCGGCCCGCTCGGCGTCGTACGCCGCTCCCGCACTCCGCGCATGAGCCTGGTCCGCGCCGCGCTCTTCCTCGGCGTGCTCGTCGGCTACTGGCTGATGTCCCGTGACGGGGAGGTGAGCGTCGACATGATCGTGTACTTCTTCGCCGCCGTCTCCGCCGCGCTCTCCTTCCTGGGCCCCTGGGCGACGGGAACGCTCGGCCGCGTGGTCACCGCCTGCGCCCGGCGGCCCGCGGCGCTGCTGGCCGGGCGCCGCCTGCTCGACGACCCCAAGTCGGCCTGGCGCGCGGTCTCCGGGCTGGCCCTGGCCGGTTTCGTCGCGGGCTTCTTCGCGCTCTTCAGCCTCGGCGGCGACTCTCCCTGGGGCGGCGCGGACAGGCTGGCCCTGGCCGTACCGAAGGAGCAGGTCGCCCCCGTACGGCAGGAGGCCGCTGAGCGGCTGCGCGCCGCAGGCGTCGAGGCCGCCGTCGGCGCGGACGACGATTGGGTCGCGGTCGGCGGCGGCCGCGACGAGCGCCAGGTGACGGCGACGGTCGCGGACCCGGCACGGCTGGACGCGGCCCGTACGGCGCTGACCGGGCTGGTGCCGGGGCAGTACCCGGTCACCGGCGACGAAGTGGACTGGCAGCAGCGGCAGTTCGCCGGGGACTTCCGCACCGCCACGCTGGGCGTGCTCGGCGCGGGCTTCGCCGTGGCCGTCGCCTCGGCGGGCATCACGGCGGCCGGCGGCGTGCTGGACCGGCGCCGCACCTACGGCCTGCTGCACCTGGCGGGCACCCCGCTCCGGGTGCTGAACGCGGCCCGCCGCACCGAGACGGTCCTGCCCGCCGTGGTCCTCACCGGCGTCTCGGTCTTGACCGGCGTGTTCTGCGCGGCCCCGCTGACCCTCGCGGGCGGCGCGCCCCAGTTGGACGGCCAGGGCGCCGCGCTCCTGGCCGCCTGCCTGGCCGTGGGCTTCACCGGCATGACCACCGCAAGCGCCACGACCCGCCCCTTGCTCCGCGCGGTGGTACGCGACGCGGGCCCGCGCCCGGATTGACGGGGCCCGCCACAACCGCGGCCGCCCCGCGCGACGGAGGGGCACGGGGCGGCCGCTCACCAACTCACCGGTGGCGCAATGGACTTGATCCCCCGCCTACCGCTCCCCTTCCCTCTCCACCGGCAGCCACAGTTCCGCGTCGGCCTCCCCGCCGTCCTCCGACAGTCGCGTGCGCAGGATCTCCGGGCCGGGGCGGCTGCGGTACGGGTTGGAGGGGAACCACTCGGTGAACACGTCCCGCCACATCTCCTGGATGGCGCGGGGTGCCGGGCCCGACGTGCTGAAGACCGCCCACTGGCCTGCGGGGACGGGCAGCACGGCGGCGCCCTCCGGGGCGTCGCCGGCGTGCTCTTCCGAGGCGATCACCCCGTGGTAGTAGTCCAGTTCCGTGCCCTCGGCGCGGCTCGGGTCCAGGTCGTCGCTGACCGCGACGATCCCGTACGGCTCCTGGTCGGACAGGGCCTCCAGGCGCTCCAGGGCCGGCCGCGGGATGCCGCGTACGAAATCGACGATCGCCTGGTTCGGGCCCGAATGCACCAGCGGCACCCGGGTCTTGAGGCCGGTGACGGTGAACGCCGCCTTGTCCACGATGCGGTAGCGCATGCTGCTGCTCCCTTCGACGGTGAGGCGGAAGGAGACCTTGGGCTGGGACACCAGCGGGGCACCGGTGCGCCGCGCCTCCCCGGGACCCACCCCGTGCATCGCGCGGAACGCCCGCGCGAACGCCTCGCCCGAGCCGTAGCCGTACCGCACCGCGATCTCCAGCAGCGGTGCGCTCCCGTCCAGGACCTCGGCGCCCGCCACGGTGAGCCGGCGCCGGCGCACGTACTCCGACAGCGGCATCCCGGCGAGCGCGGAGAACATCCGGCGCAGGTGGTACTCCGAAGTGGCCGCGCCGCGCGCGAGCGCCGCGACGTCGATCTCCCCGCCGAGGCGGCGGTCGATGTGCTCCATGGCCTCGTTGAGCCGGTCCAGCACTCCCGGCCTCCTTCCTTCCTGACGCCCGCAAAGCTAGGCGGCGCGCACCCGCCGGGACCCGACATCCTGTGCCCGATCGGATCGGGTCACGCCACACGCGAGGCAGGCCGTAGGGGCGGAGGCCGGCTCCGCCTCCAGACCTACGTCCGGCGCCGGTTCTGCGCCCGCCGCTCTCCGCTCTAGCCTCGGCGCATGACGACAGGCGACTCTCATCCCAGCGGGCCGCGCAGCCCGCGGCAGCGCAAGCGCGAAGCACTGGAACGGCTCGACCGGGACGTCGACGTATGGGTGGCGACGGCCGACGGGCGGGGCGAGCCGTGCCTCGTACCGCTCGCCTACTGGTGGGACGGCAGGGCGGTGTGGCTGGCGACGCGGGACACCAATCCCACCGGGAGGAATCTGCGGGCCTCTGGCAAGGCCAGGCTCTGCTTCGGGGAGACGCGCGATGTGGTCCTGATGCACGGCACCGCGCGCATGCTCACCCGCGAGGAGCTGCCCGAGGGAGTGGGCGACGCCTTCACCGCGAAGGACGGCTGGGACCCGCGCAAGGATCACTCGTCGTACGTGTGGTTCGAGGTGACCCCGTACGAGGTGCAGGCGTGGGGAACGGTCGCCGAGAACCGGGAGCGGTTCCTGATGCGGGACGGAGAGTGGCTGGTCTAGCGGGTCGGGGGCGCTCGGCTCCAGGGGGTCGAGGGCGCTCGGCCGCCGACGCCGAGGGCCGCCCGCTCACGGACGGTTGAGCGGGTGACCCCTCACGGGCCGGCCTCAGGCCCGAGGGCTCACGCGGGTCACACCACGCCCTGCGCCTTCATCGCCTCGGCGACCCGCAGGAAGCCCGCGATGTTGGCGCCGAGCACGTAGTCGTCGGGTGCGCCGCCGTAGGTCGCCGCGGTCGAGCGGCACTGGGTGTGGATGTTGCGCATCACCGCGGCCAGCCGGTCCTCGGTGCGCTCGAACGTCCAGGTGTCGCGGGTGGCGTTCTGCTGCATCTCCAGCGCGGAGGTGGCGACGCCGCCCGCGTTGGCCGCCTTGCCGGGGCCGAACAGCACCTCGGCCTCCTGGAACGCCTCCACCGCCTCGGGCGTGCAGGGCATGTTGGCGCCCTCGGCCACGGCCAGCACCTTGTTCTTGACGAGGGAGAGCGCCTCCTCCCTGCCCAGCTCGTTCTGGGTGGCGCAGGGCAGCGCGACCTCGCACGGCACGTCGAAGACCGAGCCGTTCGCGGCGAACACCGCGCCCGGCTTCGCCTCCCCGTACGCCGAGAGCCGCTGGCGCCGCACCTCCTTGACGTCCTTGAGGAGTTCGAGGTCGATGCCGTCCTCGTCGACGACGTAGCCGGAGGAGTCCGAGCACGCCACGACGGTGCCGCCGAGCGCGTGCACCTTCTCGATCGCGTACACGGCGACGTTGCCCGAGCCCGAGACGACCACGCGGCGCCCGTCGAAGCTCTGGCCGCGGGTGGCGAGCATCTCCTGCGCGAAGAACACGGTGCCGTACCCGGTCGCCTCGGAGCGCACGTGCGAGCCGCCCCAGCCGACCGGCTTGCCCGTGAGCACGCCCGCCTCGAAGCGGTTGGTGAGCCGCTTGTACTGGCCGAAGAGGTAGCCCACCTCGCGGCCGCCGACGCCGATGTCACCGGCGGGCACGTCGGTGTGCTCGCCCAGGTGCCGGTGCAGCTCGGTCATGAAGGACTGGCAGAACCTCATGACCTCCGCGTCCGACCTGCCCTTGGGGTCGAAGTCGGACCCGCCCTTGCCACCGCCGATCGCCATGCCGGTCAGCGCGTTCTTGAAGATCTGCTCGAAGCCGAGGAACTTCACGGTGCTCAGGTCGACGCTCGGGTGGAAGCGCAGACCTCCCTTGTACGGGCCGAGCGCGCTGTTGAACTCGACCCGGAAACCGCGGTTGACGCGCACCGCGCCCTTGTCGTCCATCCACGGCACGCGGAAGATGAGCTGCCGCTCGGGCTCCACGAGCCGCTCGACGATCCCCGCTTCCTCGAACTCCGGGTGCCGGGCCAGCGCCGGGGCCAGGCTGTGCAGCACTTCGGCAGCGGCCTGGTGGAACTCGGGCTCGCCCGGGTTGCGTCGGCAGATCTCCGTATAGATCGCCTCGATGTGTTCTGTGGCCTCCACGAACTGGGCCTCTCTTTCTCAGCGGACACACGCGGCCCGCCGGTCACGACGAGCACTTTCCGGTCGTACAGATTCACACCCCGGGCTTCCGCCCCCGGCAGCGGGGCCGGACCCGGGTGTGAAGGGGCACATGCCAAGCGGCACCTGCCCCGCGTCGCCCCACAGCAAAACGCACGTGCACCACCCCGCTCTTCGCGTCTCAACAGCCGGACATGGGGAGGGGCATGGCGGGCCCTGCGGCGGCGCCGACGAGCGCCTCGGGCACGCGCTCGTCGACCTGCGTACCGCCGTGCTGGCCGTGAAGACCGGCCGTACCTGCCCGGCCGCCGACGAGAAGGGCTGCTGCTGACCATGGCCGCCGCGGTGGCCTGGCAGTTCGCCGCGTCCGACCACGCCGTACGGGAGGGGCGGGAGCGGTCGGGGCGGGCTGCGAGGTCAGGACGGGTTCGGCGGACGTTTCCTGGGGCGCCCCTGCGCTTGCCCCACGCCAACATCCCGCCGCTGCGGCCTCTGCGAATCCGCCTGGCGGAGCTGGGCGGACGGCGGACACTCCAGGCTGCGGCGGCGATCCTTCGCGAGGCCGTCGAGGAGGGAGACGGCCTCGGCGATGGCGGGATGTTCCGCGCTTCCGCTGCGGAGGACCCGCAGGAACCGCCGAGAGGGCGCGGGGCTCCCGGCCAACGGCGTACGGACCAGCCCGGCTTGGGGCGGCAGGTCCGCCGTCGCCGGTACGAGGGCGATGCCGAGCCCGTGCGCGACCAGGCTCGCGACGACGCTCCACTCGCGCGCCTGGTGGGCGATGTCGGGAGTGAAACCCGCGCCGTTGCAGGCGGCGAGGACGAGCCGTCGTACGGAGCTGTGGCCGTGGCCCTCCTCAGCACCGTGCTGGCCAAGTCCCTCGAACCCGCCGCACTGCGCCGCATCTCCCCCGCGACCTTCGGCATCCTCGTCAGCCTGGAACCCGTCGCCGCCGCCCTCCTGGGCCTCGCCCTTCTCGGCCAGACCCTCGCCTGGCCACAGTGGCTCGCCACGGCCTGCATCGTCACCGCCGCGGCCGGAACGACGGCGGATCGGAACAGCCCCAGGCGCCGGCGACGAGGGCAACGGCAGAGGCAAGATCGCCGTACATCCCGTCGGCTCCGGCGTACGTCGGTGAGATCGTGAAGCCGTACCGCACACCTCAGAAAGGCCCCCATGCCCAGCACTCGCCTCATGCGCATTCACGGTCCCGAATTCCAGGCCATGGCGGACCGTGTTCTCGAAGTCACCGCGCTCACCTCGCGGCTCAATGCGCTGCCCTTCGATGACGAAGACGGCAAGGCGGCGCTCCTGGAGCAGATCCTCGGGAGACCCGTCCCGGCCAGGACCACGATCTATCCGCCCTTCTACACGGACCACGGGCTCCATCTCGACCTCGCCGAGCGGGTTTTCATCAATCAGAACTGCACGTTCCTGGACTACGCCGGGATCCGGCTCGGGGAACGGGTGATGGTCGGGCCGAAGGCCACGTTCATCACCAGTGGGCATCCGGTCGACCCCGAGGAGCGGCGGCTGTATCTGACCGGCGGGCCCATCGACGTCGCGGAGAACGTGTGGATCGGCGCGGGCGCCACGATCCTGCCCGGCGTCAGCATCGGACGGGACGCCGTGGTGGCCGCGGGCGCGGTCGTGGCCGAGGACGTTCCGGCGGCGAGCCTGGTGACCGGCGGCAAGGCGAGCGTGCAGCGGGAGTGGTGAGGCGGTAGACGGGCGGCGGACGGAGGGAGCACCGCTCGCCAGACATGCGCTCGAACACGTATTCTATTCACGTGAACGGCGCCTCCTCCCCCTTCCCCGACGACCTGGTCGCGGCACAGCGCGCCCTCCACGAGGCGCGCCGCGAACTCGCGCTGCACTACGCCGCGTTGCCCGCCGCGCCGGAAACGGAAGCCGAGGAGGCGTACGCGGGGGAAGCGGACGCGGAACAGTACGTCCGCACCCGCGCCCTCGAAGCCCAGGTCGCCGAGCTCTCCGCCGCCCTCTACTCCCACCCGTACTGGGCCACCCTCAGCGGCCCCGAACTGGTCGCCGCTCGCGAGGAGCTGAAGCGCGTCGAGGACGCCTGAGTCCGTCTCATCGATCTTGACGTAACCTTTCTGCGCTCCGCCCGTTGTTCAGCCCGCACGGAGAAGAGCCGCGTTCGGCGGGCCGCCCAGCGAGGGCGGGGTCTCCAGCCGCCACGGCGGTCGGAGCCCCGCGATGGCGGAGGCCCGACGGGCGCGACCGTGCACCGCCGGAGCGGTGCGGCAGCCAGCCCGTCCCCGCCGCTCCGGCTCCCCACCGAGCACCGAGCGCGACGCGCCGGCCGCCGAACGCCGGGCATCGAGCGCTGACCGCCGACCTCCATGCGCCGAACACCGGCCGCTGGCCGCCAAGCGTCGAACACCGAGCGCCGGCCGTCGACCGCCGTGCGCCGAGCCCCCTCACGCAGCGCCCCGAAATTGCCGCGCGCCGCCCCGTACCCCCTTGCTACCTTCGGCGCATGCAGCGCGCCCAGCGGTCCCACCTGCAGTCCCAGCGGACGACGACGCCGGACCACGTCCCGGCGCGCTCACCGATGTCCTGACCGGATGTCCTGATCCCAAGCCCCGGGGCGAGTGTCCCGGGGCTTCGCCGTGCGGCCGCTCGCCTCCTCACCGCCACCCACCGGCAGACGCCACCCACCGGCAGTCGCTGCCCATCACTGGCACAGGCGATCACCGGCACTGCCGGTCACCGGCACTCACCGCGAGGAGACCTCATGTCCGACCACCGCCGACTCGGCCGCGCGCTGAGCCTGTTCGACACCGACCCGCTGATCGGCGCGGGGCTGCCGTACTGGCTGCCCGACGGGGCGACCGTGCGGCACGCGCTGGAGGAGTACGTACGCGAGGCCGAACTGCGCGCGGGCTACCGGCACGTGCACTCGCCCGTCCTCGGCAAGCGCGAGCTGTACGAGATCTCCGGGCACTGGGCGCATTACGGGGAGGACATGTTCCCCGCGATGGACCTGGGCGGCGAACAGGTCGTGCTCCGCCCGAGCCTGTGCCCGCACCATGCGCTGATCTACCGTTCGCGCTCCCGCAGCCACCGCGACCTGCCACTGCGCCTCGCGGAGCTGGGCGGCATGTACCGCTCCGAGCCCTCCGGCTCACTGGGCGGCCTGTCCCGCGTACGGGCCGTCCACCTCAACGACGCGCACCTCTTCTGCGCGCCGGAGCAGGTCGCCGGGGAGCTCGACGCGGCACTGCGAATGATCCGCGACGCGTACCGCGCGCTGGGCATCGAGCCGGCCCGCTACCGCCTCTCCCTCCCCGACTCAGGCCCCGGTTCCGGAGCGGGTCCGGCGAGGAAGCCGGGGGAGAAGTCCGCGAGAAAGCCGGCGCATAAGCCTGCGGGGAAACCTGCTGGGAAGTACGTGGCAGGCGCGGCCATGTGGCGGCGCTCCGCCGAGCTGCTGCGCGGCGCCCTCGGCCGCGCCGGGCTGGAGTACGAACGGGCCGAGGGGGAGGCCGCGTTCTACGGGCCGAAGATCGATGTGCAGGTGGCGGACGCGGCGGGGAGGGAGTCCACCCTGTCCACCGTGCAGGTCGACTTCCACCAGCCCGAACGGTTCGGGCTGAGCTACGTCGGCGCGGACGGCGCGCGGCACCGGCCCGTGATGGTCCACCGCAGCGTCCTCGGAAGCCTGGAGCGCGCCGTCGCGCAGCTCCTCGAACACCACGGCGGCGCCCTGCCCGCCTGGCTCGCCCCCGTACAACTGGCGGTGCTGCCGGTCGCGGAGGCGCACGTTCCGCAGGCCGCAGAGCTGGTACGGGACGCTGCCGCGCGGGGGTTGCGCGCCGAGCTCGCCGGGCCGGAACGCGGGAGCCTTGGGGCGCGCGTACGGGAGGCGAGGCTGGTCCCGTACCAGGCCGTCATCGGGGCCGAGGAGTGCGCGCGGCAGTCCGTGTCCGTGCGGCTGCGCGACGGGCGGCGTCTGGCGCCACTGCCCACCGGCGAGTTCCTGGCGCGGGTGAGCGCGGTCGTCGGCGCGCGGAGCGGGAGCGGGCTGTGGGAGGGGGACGCTGCCGCGTAAGGCCGCATGAGAACGCGGTGGCCGGAAGGGTGCGCTCCCCCGCCTCGGGGTGGAGGTGGGCGCACCCCGGGCGGGTGTCCAGGCCCATGTCGGCGCGGTGCGGGGCCTCGTAGCGTCCTGCTCATGACGACACGGCGTACGGAGAAGGAGCAGGCGGCGGCCTCGCGGCGGCGGGTGCTGGGCGGCGGTCTGGGGCTCGCGGCGGGCGGGGTGCTGGGGGTGGCGGGCGGCGCGCAGGCGGCATCCGCGGCGGGACATTCCGGGCACGGTGCGACCTTCGTGCTCGTGCACGGCACGCACAGCGCGGGCGCCTACTGGGAGCCCCTGGCACGGGAGTTGGCGCTGCGCGGGCACCGCACGATCGCGGTGGACCAGCCGCTGCACGGGGCGGCGGCGTTCGTGCCGGTCGCGTATCAGACCCAGGACCTGCGGGCGCTGGCCACGGAGCGCTCGCCCGTCGCCCGGCTCACGCTCGACGACTTCGAGCGGCGCGTGACCGAGACCGTGCGCCGGGCCGCGCGTACCGCACGCGGCGGGCGGGTCGTCCTGGTCGGGCACAGCCTCGGCGGGCTCTCGGTCAGCCGGGTCGCCGAGGCGGTGCCGGAACTGCTGCACCACATCGGCTACATGGCCGCCTTCTGCCCCAGCCGCCGGATGCCGTCGGCCGACGCCTGCACCGCGAGCCCGGAGGGGCAGCGGGCCCTCAACCCGGGCCCGTACGTGGTCGGCGATCCGGATCGGCTGGGCGTGCTGCGGCTCGACTTCCGTACGGGCAAGGCGGAGACGCTCGCCTTCTTCAAGGCGATGATCTGCGCGAACGTGGACGACAACGCCTTCAGGCAGCTCCTCTCCACGATGCAGACCGACGAGTCGACGACCGTGTACGCGGGGGCGGCCGTGGGCAGCGCCGGCCGCTGGGGCCGGGTGCCGCGCACCTATCTCCGCTTCGGCAGGGACCGTACGATCGCGCCCGAGCTCCAGGACCGCATGATCGCCGAGGCGGACGCGGCGACGGGGCGCAATCGTTTCCGGGTACGCGATTTCCCCGCCGCCTCGCATATCGGGCCCAGGGAAAAGTCCGAATTGGTGGACGCGCTGGCCGGCTTGGCGGAGTGAGGCCCGCACGGGGCATCCCGACATGGGGTGGCCCCGGCATCCGACTGACTATCCCGCGACCACCTTGTCCACGAACGCGTGCAGATTGCCCGTCATTCGCTCGATGCGCTGCTCCAACGTCAGCGACTCCTCCTGACGTATCCCGCGCAACTTGGGCTGCCGCTTGCCGCGCAGATACAGCGGGCAGGCGAGATCGGCGCAGATATACACCCCTGCGGTATTGCCCTCCCGCCCGCGCGCCCCCGCCAACGGGGCCGCGAACAGGCTCACTCCCGACGACGCGTGCCCGGTCAGACAGATCTGGCACAGACTGGACTTCACCGCACTACCGCTCCGCCCGGCCGCCGGAACCCGCAACGCGAGCCCCACGGGCCCGTCCGCACGAGGCACCACCACATATCCCCGCAGCGGGGCCCCCGGATCAATCCACCCGAGAAAGTCCAGCTCCTCCCAGACGGTCTCCCCGATTTCCCCAGGCAACCGAAGCCGCTTGGCATCCCCCTTGGTGCAGTTCACAAACGAAGCACGGATCTGTTTCTCACTGAGCGGTTCCACGAACGGGGAGATTACGCAGCGAAAGGCCGGCCCGCACGCGATTAATGGGCACGGCGGGCCGCCTACTCGATGCCCTGCCTCTTCGCGTTGGCCACCAATGTCTTGAGGGCCTTGATGTCGTACGGCAGCAGGCGGCCCGCTTCGAGAGGGGTTCTGTGGCCGCCGTTGGGGCTGCACATCACGGGGTGGTCGCCCTCTGGGGTCTTCGGGCACTCGTAGCGGGTGGTCCTGCCGTTGCCGTCCAGGTCGGTGTTGGGGTGGTCCAGGCCGAGGGCGTGGAGCAGCTCGTGGACGATGGTGTTGCGGAGCTTGTGGTTCTCTATGTGCCAGGTGCCGTCCCAGTATTCGGAGTCGACCGCCACGGCGCCGCCCGCGCCGACGCCCCTCGCGGGGCGCGGGCAGGGGGCGCCGCGGCTGTAGCCCGGCTTGCCGTCGAGGGGGCGGTAGGCCTCGGTGAGCTGGATGTGGCCCACGGGGCCGCAGCGGGTGACGTCGACCCGCTCGACCCCGCCGATCTCCAAATGGACGCCCGCCGCGTTGACCTGGGCCACGGCGGCGGTGAGATACGGGGTGTAGCGCTTCTTCATCGCCGCCGTGGCGAAGGTGACCGTGTACTGCCGCGACGGGCTCAGCGAGGTGACCCCGAGCTGCGAGGTGAGCTTCCAGCCCCACCCCCGTACCGGCAGCGGATCCGCGTACGAGGGCGAAGGGGCCACCACCGCGCAGGCCAGCCCCACCACCGCCACGGCGACACTGATGCGCCTCACCATTCAACGTCTCCTGTGCAGTTGTCGCCCGCCACCGTGGCGGGCACACAGAAGACACGCGAGGGCCACAAAGGGTTGTGGGGCGCAACGAAACGGACCTAATCGCCGCGAAAGCGCTCAGCCACGTGCCGCGCGCCGCGCCTCCTCACGCGCCGCGTACCGGTCCCTCCGGTTGGCGGCCCTGCGCCAGCGGCCCCACTCCTTCTTCGCGGCCCGGCCGTGCGCACCCGAGCAGCAGGTCTCCCCGAACCACGCGTAGGACCAGCGGCAGCGCGTTTCCCCATCACCACGGGACGGGCGCGGCGGCAGGTCGCAGGGGCCGAAGCGGTGGTCGTGCTCAGCGTGCGACGCGTGTTCGGCGCAGCGCACCCACAGCGGCTTGGTCTTGTCCGTGCGGGACATGTCGTTCCTTCCGGAACCGCCGCCCGTGCTCCCGGACCCTCCGGGCGGGCGGCCAGGTTCGGAGCTTCACGACCTCACCTCCTGCGACTGGGGAACGGGCCACCGTACGACCGCAGAAGACCCCGCTCAACCGGTTTTCGCTCAACCGGTTTCCGCGCGCACCCTCACAGCTCCCCGCACCCCGTGACCTCCCGCGCGTACCCCCTGACCAGCGTGCGGGCCGTCTCGGGCGGGACGGCCGGGTTGCGGCTGAGGATGTGCAGGCCGTAGCCGTCCTCCAGGGCCACGAGGTTGCGGGCCAGCTCTGCGGGCGGCGCCGTGAGGGTGAACGCGCCGGTGGCCGCGCCCACTTCGAGCACCGTCACGTACAGCGCCGCCTCACGTTCGAAGAGCGAGGACATCAGCGCCGCGTGCCCCGCGCTGCGCCCGGCGCGGCCGTGCAGCTCGTACAGGAGCGCGTGCACCGCGTCGTCCGGGCCGTCCGGTATGCCGGAGGCGATCGCGGCGCGCAGCCGCCTGACCGGGTCGGCCACCCCGTCGGTCTCCGCGTGGCGCCCGGCGAGGAAGCGGTCGACCGCGCCGCGGTGGACCTCCAGCACCAGTTCGTCCAGCTCGGGGTAGTAGTAGAGCACCGAGCCCGCCGACACCCCCGCCTCGGCCGCGATGTCCTTGATCCTCAGCCCGGCGAGACCGCGCTCGGAGATGGCCCGTCCCGCCGCGTCCACCAGCGCCTCGCGGCGCGCCCCCTGGTTCTTCGGTCGTCCCATGGCGCTCGATTCTCTGGTACGCGGTTCAGCTGATGCAAGCGATCGGATTCCTGCATGTGAAGGGCGTTGACGCTCCCGTGGGCCGTTGTTTGAATCCCACATCAAAGAACAGGCCCCTCCCCCGTACAGGAAACAGGAGCCGCCGCATGCCCCTCAGCACCCCGTCCGAGCCCGAGCCCGAGACACCCTTCGCCGCTCCCCGTACACACGCCGACTGGCGGAAGCTGGCCGCCCGACTGCGGCCCCGTACGGGCGCGTTCATCGACGGGAAGGAGCGCGAGGCGGCGTCCGGGCGCCGCTTCCCGACCGTCGATCCGGCGACCGGCGCGGTCACGGCCGAGGTCGCGGAGTGCGACGCGGCCGACGTGGACGCCGCGGTGCGCTCGGCGCGGGCCGCGTTCGAGGACGGCCGGTGGTCGCGGCTGGCCCCGGCCGAGCGCAAGGCGCGGCTGCTGCGGCTGGCCGCGCTCATCGAGGAGCACGGCGCCGAACTGGCCCTGCTGGACACCCTCGACATGGGCAAGCCGATCGCGGAGACGCTCGGGGCCGATGTGCCGGGCGCGGCCGGGTGCTTCGCGTGGCACGCGGAGGCTGCCGACCAGATGTACGGGCAGACGGCACCGCTCCCGCCCGGCGAACTCGCCCTCGTGCGGCGGGTGCCGCTCGGCGTGGTCGGCGCCGTCGTGCCCTGGAACTTCCCGCTGGACATGGCCTCGTGGAAGCTCGCCCCCGCGCTCGCCGCGGGCAACAGCGTGGTCCTCAAGCCCGCCGAGCAGTCCCCGCTCTCCGCGCTGCGGCTGGCCGCGCTCGCCCTGGAGGCGGGCATACCGGAGGGCGTGCTCAACGTCGTGCCGGGCCACGGCGAGACCGCGGGCCGCGCCCTGGGCCTGCACCCGGACGTGGACGTGCTCGCCTTCACCGGTTCGACGGCGGTGGGCAAGCAGTTCCTGCGGTACGCCGGTGAGTCCAACCTCAAGCAGGTGTGGCCCGAGTGCGGCGGCAAGAGCCCGAACGTGGTGTTCGCCGACGCCGACCTCGAAGCCGCCGCCGAGCGCGCCGCCTGGGGTTTCACCTACAACGGCGGGCAGATCTGCTCGGCCAACACCCGGCTGCTGGTGGAGGCTTCGATTGCGGAGGAGTTCACGGCCGAGGTCGTACGGCATGCCGCGGCCCTCTCCCCCGGCGACCCCCTCGACCCGGCCACGGCGTACGGCCCCCTCGTGGACGAGGCCCAGGTCGTCCGCCTGGCCGAGGAGCTGGAGGGCGCGCGGCAGCGGGGCGGCACCGTGCACGGCGGCGCGCGCCCGGAGCGCACCGGTGCCTACATGGAGCCCGCCGTGGTCACGGGGCTGGGCCCCGGGGACCGGATGGCGCAGCACGAGCTGTTCGGTCCGGTGCTCACCGTGCTGCCCTTCGCGGACGAGGCGGAGGCGGTGCGGCTGGCCAACGACTCCGCGTACGGGCTGGCCGCCTCGGTGTGGACCCGCGACATCTCCCGCGCCCACCGCCTCGCGGACGCGCTGCACGCGGGGACCGTCTCGGTGAACACCGTGGACGCGCTCGACCCGCGCACGCCGTTCGGCGGCTTCAAGCAGTCCGGCTACGGACGGGACCTCTCGGCGCACTCCTTCGACAAGTACACGGGCCTCAAGACGACCTGGATCAGCTACTGAACGCGCAGACAGCACGCCACGCACTCAGCGACCCCGCGACGACAGGGAGTTCACCCATGACCGCACCCACCGCCGCCACCTCGCGGGCCGAACAGCTCGCCGCCGAGGACCGCGCCCGGATCATCCACCCCTATCTGCCCGGCTCCGCGCAGGAGCGGGTCGTGATGACCGGGGGTTCGGGCTGCCGGCTGACGGACGCCGAGGGGCGCTCGTACCTGGACGCCACCGGCGGGCTGTGGCTCGCGCAGATCGGGCACGGCCGCGAGGAGATCGCCCGGGCCGCGTACGAGCAGATGCGGGAGCTCGAATACTTCACCAGCTTCTGGGAGTTCTCCAACGAGCGCGCCATCGAGCTGGCCACCCGGCTGACCGGGCTGGCGCCCGAGGGCCTGGGGCACGTGTACTTCACCTCCGGCGGTTCGGAGGGCAACGAGGCCGCGATCAAGATGGCCCGCTACTACCACCACCGGCGCGGGGAGCCGGACCGCACCTGGATCCTGGCCCGCCGGAACGCGTACCACGGCGTGGGCTACGGCGGCGGCACGGCGACCGGGTTCCCGGTCTACCACGAGGGCTTCGCGCCGATGATGCCGCACGTCAGCCACCTGACGCCGCCCTGGCCTTACCGCAGCGCGCTGTACGGGGGCGCCGACCCCACCGACTTCCTCATCCGCGAACTGGAGGAGCGCATCGCGGAGATCGGCCCCGGCAACATCGCGGCGATGATCGGCGAACCGATCATGGGCGTGGGCGGCATGCTCGTGCCGCCTGACGACTACTGGCGGCGGGTGCGCGAGGTGCTGGACCGGCACGGCATCCTGCTGATCTTCGACGAGGTGGTGACCGCGTACGGGCGGGCCGGCGAGTGGTTCGCGGCGAAGCGCTTCGGGGTGACCCCGGACATCATCGTCACCGCGAAGGGCATCACCTCCGGGTACGTGCCCCTGGGCGCGCTCATGGTGGGCGACCACGTGGCCGAGCGGCTGCTCGCGGAGGACGGCTTCCCGATGGGCTTCACCTACAACGGGCACCCCGTGGCCGCCGCCGTCGCGCTCGCCAACCTGGACGTGATCGAGCGCGAGGGGCTGCTCGCGCGGGCGGTGTCCGGGGGCGCCGCGCTGCACAGCGAACTGGAGGCGCAGCTCGGGGACCTGCCGGTGGTCGGCGAGATCAGGTCGGCCGGGATGATGCTCGCCGTGGAGCTGGTGGCCGACAGGGAGACCCGCGCACCGCTGCCGGTGCGGCCGGAGCGGATGCCGCACGACGTGATCCGCGAGGAGTCCGGCGTGATCGTCCGGGACGCGGCGCACAGCCTGGTGCTCTCGCCTCCGCTGGTACTCGGCGAGGCGGAGGCCGCTGAGATCGCCGCGGCGCTGCGCTCGGTCCTCGTACGCACCCTGCCCACCGGCGAGATCCGCCGCTGACCGGTCAGGAGGACGCCCATGTCCACCCATCCCGCCGCACCACCGGCCGAAGCCCCGGCCGCCGATCAGCGTCCCGACCCCGCGGCCCCCGTGCCCCAACTGCGGCGCAGCCTGCGCCGGTTCGACATCATGGCGATGGGCGTGGCCGCCGTGATCTCCTTCGACGTGCTGGGGCAGCTCGCCACCGGCGGCGGGGAGGCCGTGACCTGGACCGCCGTGCTCGCGCTGCTGTTCCTGCTGCCCTACGCGCTGCTGTTCGCCGAGACCGGCGCCGCCTATCCGCAGGAGGGCGGGCCCTATGTGTGGGTGCGGCTGGCGTTCGGCCGGTTCGCCGCCGCGCTCACCACGCTCTTCTACTGGGTGACCAACCCGGTGTGGCTCGGCGGTTCGCTGGTGTTCCTGGCCGCCGAGACCTGGGACGGCTTCGTGTCGCCGCTGGGGCACGGGACGGTCGCGGACTACGCGTTCAAGCTCGTCTTCATCTGGGCCTCGATCCTCACCGCCGTGGTCTCGCTGCGCCGCGGAAAGTGGATCACCACGGCCGGAGCCCTGGTGAAGGTCGGCTCCATGGCGGCCTTCACCGGCACGGCCCTGGCGTACGGGGTCCAGCACGGCTTCGCGGGTCTTGACGGCGCGCGCTTCTCCCCCTCGCTCGCCGGGTTCCTCGCCCTCGTACCCGTGCTGCTCTTCGCGCTGGTCGGCTTCGAGGCGCCGAACGCGGCCGGTGAGGAGATGCACGACCCGCAGCGCGACGTGCCCGTCTCGGTGGGCATCTCCGCGCTGGTCGCCGCCTGCTGCTATCTGCTGCCGGTCTTCGCGATCCTCGCCGTCACCCCGCCCTCGAAGGTCACCGGGATCGGCGGCTTCATGGAGGCGGCCTCGCAGGTGTTCGCCGTGTACGGGGCATGGCGCGGCCCGCTGCTGGTCACGGCGGCGGTGCTGTTCGTCTTCGCGCTGCTCACCCAGGGCAGCGCGTGGATGATCGTCAGCGACCGCATGCAGGCGATGGTGGCGGCCGAAGGGGGCTTCTTCGCCCGCGCGTTGGGCGCCTTCCACCCACGCCTGGGCACGCCGGTGCGCATGAACCTGCTCTCCGGGGTCACCGCCACCGTCTTCATGCTCGCCGCCATGAACCTGACGGGCAGCGGGGACACGGCGGCCGTCTTCGGCGTGGTGCTCACCGTCGCGGTCACGACACTGCTGCTGTCCTACCTCGTGGTCGTGCCCGCGCTGGTGGCGCTCCGGCGCCGGGACCGTACGACGGTGCGGCCGTACCGGGTGCCGTTCGGCCGCGCGGGGTTCCACCTGAGCGCCGGGCTCGTCTACGCCTGGATCCTCATCGGCTCCTGGTCGGCGCTCTTCCCCGGCACGCTGGAGGGACTGCTGGGCGTGCCCTACGACTTCCACGGCACGTGGGGCGTCTCCCGCCTCACCTTCGAGTCCTTCACCCTGGGCACGGTCGCGATCCTGCTCGCGGTCGCCGCGCTGGGGTATGCGGCGCGGCACCGCAAGGAGGCGGTCGCCAGCGGGAGTTGAGGGGAGCGAGGAGGTACGGGGCCCGGGCGCGCGATCACGCCCCGGGCCCCGCGTCCGTGCTGCTGCGCGTCCGTGCTCCTACGCGCCCTTCCACTGCGGCGCCCGCTTCTCGGCGAACGCGCGGGGGCCCTCCTCCGCGTCGGCCGAGGTGAGCATCGCGCGATAGCGGGGCATCCCCTCGCCGCGCATGCGCGCGTAGGCGTCCGGCACCGACAGCGCCTCGGTCTCGCGGAGCACCTCCTTGACCGCGGCCACGGCCAGGGGCGCGCTCTCGGTGAGAGTCGCGGCCAGGGAGAGCGCGCGCGCCCTGGCGGTGCCCGGTGCCTCGGCCACCTCGTTGACCAGCCCCCACCGGGCCGCCTCGGCCGCGTCCATGCGCCGCCCGGTGAGCAGCAGTTCGCTCGCCACGGCGCGCGGCACCCGACGGGGCAGCCGCAGTACGCCGCCGGAGTCGGGGATCATGCCGATCCGCACCTCGGGCAGGCCGAACTCGGCGTGCGCGTCGGCCACGATCAGGTCGGCAGCCAGGGCGAGTTCGAAGCCGCCGCCCACGGCGAGCCCGTTGACCGCGGCGATCACCGGCTTGTCCAGGCCGAACAGCTCGGTGAGCCCGGCGAAGCCGCCGGGCCCGTGGTCGGCGTCGATGGCCTCGCCCTCGTTGGCGGCCTTCAGGTCCCAGCCGGCGGAGAAGAACCGCTCGCCCGCACCGGTCAGCACCGCGGCGCGCAGCGCTTCGTCCCGCTGGAGGCGGTCGAAGGCCGCGTGCAGGCCGCGGCTGGTGGCGGTGTCGATCGCGTTGGCCTTGGGCCGGTCGAGGGTGATCTCCAGTACGCCGCCGTCGTGCACGTCGAGGCGTACGGGGTCGTGCTCGGATTCCATGAAGTCCTGGGTCCTCTCAGTCCTCGGTGCGGCCGGGCGTGCCGCGCCGCACCAGTACGTCGGCCGCCACCGCTCCCCCGCCTTCGGGGCGTACGAGCAGCGGGTTCACATCCAGTTCGGCCACCTCTGGGTGGTCGCGCACATAGGCGGCCACGCTCCGCACCGCCTCCACGGCGGCCGCGACATCGCCCGCCGCTCCCCCGCGGAAGCCGCGCAGCACCGGCCACACGCGCAGCGAGGCGAGCGCGGCTTCGATCTCGGCGGTGGTGGCGGGCAGCAGCAATGTGGCGCTGTCGCGGACGAGTTCGACCAGCACGCCGCCGGCACCGAGGGTCAGCGCCGGGCCGAAGACGGGGTCGCGGCGTACGCCGACGAGGAGTTCGGCGACGGCGTCCGGCACCATCCGCTCCACGAGGAAGCGGTCGGCGAGCCCGGCCATGTCCTCGACGGCCGCATCGACCGCGGCGCCGTCGGCGAGCCCCACCCGTACGCCGCCCGCCTCGCTCTTGTGCGCGAGGGACGCGGAGAGCGCCTTGACCACGACCGGGAAGCCGATCTCCGCCGCGGCCTGCGCGGCCTCGCCGGGTGCGGCCACCACACCCTCGGGCACGGTCACCCCGTACGAGGCCAGCTCCCGCTTCCCGGCGTGTTCGTCCAGCAGCTCGCCCTGGTCGGGGGCCTGTTGTGGGGGCGCTTCCTCCAGGGGGAGCGGCCGTTGCGGGGCCGCCTGCGCCGCGCCGATCTCGCGGGCGGCCGCGATGGCGCGTACGCAGTCGGCCATGCCCTGCATCGGCGCGAGGCCCGCCGCGAGCAGGTCCCGCGCCGTGTCCTCCGGCATGCCCTCGGGCAGCGAACCGACCACGCAGGCCGGCGCTCCGGTGGCGCGCTGCGCCGCGGCGTACGCGTCCAGCGTCACCGTCCAGAGCCGGTCGGCGCAGCGGTCGGTGCGCGGGAGGTCGAGGAGCAGCACGTTCATGTCCACGGCCCCGGCGCCTTGGCCGAGCAGCGCGGTGAAGCAGGCGCGCTGTGCGTCCGCGTCGCCCCAGATGAACGTGTGGTAGTCCAGCGGATTGCGTACGTGGACCCGCTCGCCCAGCACCTCGCGGAGCCGCGCCGCCGACTCCTCGCTCAGCGGCGGGAGTTCGACGCCGTGCCGGTGCGCTGTGTCGGCCATCAGCGCCGCCTCGCCGCCGGAGCAACTGGCGGAGGTGATGCGCGCGGGGGCCGCGGGGTCGTCGGCCCCGTGCAGCGCGCCGTGCACATGCAGGAGCTTCAGCGTCTCGACGAACGTGCCCACCTCGTGCACCCGCGCCACCCCCGTACGCCGGAACAGCGCGTCGCACAGCGTGTCGTCGCCCGCGAGGCTGCTGGTGTGGCTGAGGTTGGCGCGGGCGCCGAGCTCGGAGGCCCCGGTCTTGAGCGCGACCAGCGGCACCCCGCGGCGCAGGGCCGCCAGCGCGGCGCGGCAGAACTCCGCCGCGTCCGCGATCCCTTCGAGGTGCAGCCCGATCGCGGTGACGCGGGGGTCGTCGAGCAGCGCCTCGATGAGCCGGGGCACGCCGGTCACCGCGCCGTTCCCCGCGGTGACCAGGTAGGCGAGGGGGAGGCCGCGGCGCTGCATGGTGAGGTTCTGGCCGATGTTGCCGCTCTGGGTGATCACGGCGACGCCGCTGTCCGTACGCGCGCCGCCGTGCTGGTCGGCCCAGAGCGCGGCGCCGTCCAGGTAGTTGAGGACGCCGATGCAGTTCGGGCCGATCACGGGCATGTCGCCCGCTGCCTCGCGCAGCCGCTCCTCGCGGCGCGCTCCCTCGGGGCCCTCCTCGGCGAAGCCGGCGGCGTAGCACACGGCGCCGCCCGCGCCGCGCGCGGACAGTTCGGCGAGGAGTCCGGGGGCGGCCGCGGCGGGAGCGGCGAGGAAGGCGGCGTCCGGTGCTTCGGGGAGGGCGGCGGTGTCCGCGTGACAGGGCAGCCCCTCCACCTGCTCGCGGCGGGGGTTGACCGGCCAGATCTCGCCCTCGTAGCCGACGGCCCGGCACTGGCGCACTGCCTCGGCGGCCGCCTCGCCTCCGTACACGGCGATGTGGCGGGGGGCGAGGAGGCGGCGCAGGCGCTGGTCGCCCGCTGGGTCGTCCCGGTGGTCGGGGGACCGGTCCCGCTGCTGGTCCGGGGCGCTCATCAGGACCCCAGCGGGCGCAGCAGGGAGCGGGAGATGATGTGCCGCTGGATCTCGCTCGTGCCGTCCCAGATGCGCTCCACGCGGGCGTCGCGCCAGTAGCGCTCGATCGGCAGCTCGGCCATCAGGCCCATGCCGCCGAAGGTCTGGAGCGCCTGGTCGGTGATGCGGCCCAGCGCCTCGGACGCGTACAGCTTGGCCATCGCGGCGTCCCTGTCGGTCATCGTGCCCTGGTCCTGCTTCCACGCGGCGCGCAGCGTGAGGAGCTCGGCGGCCTCCAGCTCGGTGGCCATGTCGGCGAGCGGGAAGCTCACGCCCTGGAAGCGGCCGACGGGCTGCCCGAACTGCTCGCGCTCGGCTGCCCATTGCAGGGTCATGTCGAGTACGCGGCGAGCCCGGCCCACACTGGTGGCGGCCACCTGGAGGCGGCTCGCGCCCAGCCACTCCCCCATCAGCTCGAAGCCCTTGCCCTCCTCGCCGAGGCGCTGGGCTGCGGGGACGCGGCAGCCGGTGAAGGTGAGTTCGCACTGGTGGTAGCCGCGGTGCGAGACGCAGGCCGAGCCGCGGCGCACCTCGACGCCCGGTGCGTCGAGGTCCACGAGGAAGGCGGTGATCAGGTTCTTCGTGCCGCGCCGTGCCTCTCCGCGTGGCGGCTCCTCGCTTCCCGTCGCCGCGAAGACGATCGCGAAGTCCGCCATGTCGGCGTGCGAGATGAAGTGCTTGGTGCCGTCGAGCACGTAGTCGGCCCCGTCGCCGTCCCCGTCGCGTACGGCGCGCGTCCGCATCGAGCGGATGTCGGAACCGGCGCCCGGCTCGGTCATGGCGAGGCAGTCGTGCCGCTCGCCGCGCACCGTGGGCAGCAGGTAGCGGGTGCGCTGCTCGCCTTCGCACGCCTGGAGGATGTTGCTGGGGCGGGCGACGAGCATCTGCAGCGCGAAGCTCGTCTTGCCCAGTTCGCGTTCGACGAGGGTCATGGAGACGGCGTCGAGCCCGCCGCCGCCGATCTCCTCGGGCATGTTCGCCGCGTACAGACCTGCGGATATCGCCTTCTCGCGTATCGAGGCGGCGAGTTCGGGCGGTACGTCGTCGAGGTGCTCCACCTCGTCGGCGTGCGGGTCGAGCTCGGCGGACACGAAGGCGGCGACCGTGTCCACGATCATGCGCTGTTCGTCGGTGAGCCGGAAGTCCATGGGGGTCACGCCTCCTGGGTGCGGTGGGTGCTGCGGGAGCCGTCGCGGCGGATGCCCATAGGGCGGCCGACGCTCTCGGGGACCGGCAGCGCGTCGTGCGCGGCCTGGATCGCCCCGAGGCGGCGCAGCAGCTCCTCGGGGAGCGGGCGCGCGCGGCCCTCGGCCATGTCCACGTGCAGCAGCATCTGTTCGGCGGTGGCCAGCAGGGTGCCGTCGGCGCCGTGCCGCATCTCGTGGAAGAGGTGCACGCGCTTCGCGTCGTGGTCGAGCACGCGCAGCGTCAGCGCGAGCGGCGCGCCCTCGGCCGCCTCGCGCTTGTTGTGGATGTGGGTCTCGACCGTGTAGAGCGAGCCGCCGTCCGCGCGGTACTCCTCGCCGATGCCGAGGTAGCGGAAGAAGGCGTCGGAGTTGTCGCCGAAGACGAGCAAGTAGCAGGACTCGCTCATGTGCCCGTTGTAGTCGACCCACTCGGGCCGCACCGGGGTGGAGTGCAGCGCGAGCGGCGCCGGTACGGGCGCCTCGTCGTCCCATGTGCGGTGTCCTGTGCCCTCGTACGGGGTGACCACGCGGCCCGGCCCGTCCGCATCACCGCCGCCCATGCCGGCCGTCGCGCCCGCTGCCGTCTGCTCTGCCATCTGCTCTCCCTCGGAGACGCCGTCGCCACCTTTCGTGGGCGTCGCACAATGTGCGGCGCCCGTTCACATGATGCGACGCTACGAGCGGCGGCTCACGCCCGTCAAGGCGCGCACCGGCCCGGACCTGCGGCGGACTACGCTGCGAGGTGCGCAGCACAACGGCAGGAGGCAACGGACATGGACGCGGCACACGCCCCGGACACAGCCACGGGCACGCAGGCGGAGACGCGCCCCGAGGCGCGGCAGAGCGGGGGCCGGGTGCAGTCGCTCGAGCGCGCGATCGCGCTCCTGAACGCGGTCTCGGCGAGCGCGCCCGAGGGCCGTCCGGTCGCCGAACTCGCCACGGACTGCGGCCTGAACAGGGCCACGGCCTGGCGGCTCCTCGCCACCCTGGAGCACCACGCGCTGGTCGAGCGCGACCCGGTCGGCAACCGCTACACGATCGGCTCCGCGATCAGCCGCATGGCCTCGACCGCGGGCGTCGAGGGCCTCATCCGCCGCTCGCACGACGTGCTCCAGCGGCTGTGCGAGGACACCGGCGAGACCGCCAACCTCGCCGTCGCGCAGCGGCTCGGGCTCACGTACGTCGACGAGGTCGTCCCGCCGGCCGTGCTCAGCGCGCGCTGGCTGGGCCGCCAGGTGCCGATCCACGCGACCTCGGCCGGCAAGGCGCTGCTGGCGTGGCAGTCGGCGGAGGAGGTGGACGCGCTGCTGTCGGGGCCGCTCGCCGAGTACACCGAGACGACCCGCACCGACCGCGAGGCCCTGCACGCCGAGCTGGCCAAGGTGCGCGCGCAGGGCTACAGCGTGAGCGTCGGCGAGCTGGAGCCCCAGCTCTACGGGGTGGCCGCGCCCGTACTCGACCCGAACGCGCACCCCATCGCGGTCGTCAGCGTCTGGGGCCCGAGGGACCGCGTCCCCGAGTCACGCTTCCCTGACCTGGGCGACCGGGCCCAGCAGGCGGCCGCCGACATCCGCGCGCGGCTCACGCCGGGTGTGGCGGAGGTGGGGAACTCGGCGTGAGGGCGCGGGGGTTCATGCGCCCTGGGCGGGAGTTCATGCGCCCTGGTCTGCCGCGCCGCGAGGGAGCCAGCCGAGCAGCGTGAGGGCGCGGGAGCTCACCGCGGCGCGGCAGTCCCGGGTGCAGCGTGAGGGCGCGGGAGCTCACGCACCCCGGTCCGCCGCGCCGCGATCGAGCCGGTCGAGCCTGGCGCCCACATCGGGGCAGTTCTCGCGTACGACGTCGAGGAACGCGCCCAGCGGCGGCGACGGGTCCTGGTCAGCGAAGGACAGGATGAGGTCGGGCAGCGGCGTGCGCGGCGTCACCTCGCAGAAGCGGACGCTCGGGCGCGGGGCCGCCAGCATGCGCGAGGGGCCCAGGCCCACGCCGACCCCGCAGGCGGCCAGGCCGATGATCGTGTGCACGTCCCTCGCGACGGTCGCGCCGTCCAGCGCGGCGGACTCCTCGCCCAGCAGCGTACGCAGCCCGGCCCTGGCCGCGGGCTCGTCCTCCCCCGCGGCCACGATCAGCGGTTCGCGCCGGAGCTGGTCCAGGCTCACCGACGCCTGACCCGCGAAGGGGTGGGCGCTGCCGACGACGGCGGTCAGGCGGTCGTGCCCGATGGGTACGGACACCAGCCGCTCGGCTCCGGCGCCGCGCGGGGGTCCGAGGGTGACGGCCACGTCCAGTTCCCCCGCGATGAGTGCGGAGGCGCCGCGGCTGGACGCCATCTCGTGCAACTCCAGCCGCACGTCGGGCCGTTCGCGGCCGAACCGGCCCAGCACGTCCGGCAGCGGGGCGAGCAGCGCCGAGGCGATGAACCCCAGGCGCAGCCTGCCCGTCTCGCCGCGCGCCGCACGCGCGGCGTCCACAGCGGCCGCCGACATCTCCGCCAGCGACCGCCGCGCCCGCGCGAGGAACGCCTCGCCCGCCGCGGTGGGGAACACGCCCTGCCGCGTACGCGCGAACAGCCGGGCCCCCAACTCCCGTTCCAGGTCGGCGATCTGCTTGGACAGCGGGGGCTGCGCGATGCCCAGGGCGCGGGCGGCGCGGCCGAAGTGCCCGTGCTCGGCGAGCGTGAGCGCGTAGCGGAGATGCCGCGCCTCCATGACCAGCCCCTTCGTGGTACTCGATATCCCGTACGTATCGCAGGCCAGCGTTCCATATCTTCCGCTGGATGCGGCTGCCGGTCCCCGGGTGGGATGGGGCCATGACGCCCTCCCCGAGCACCGCGAGCACCGCGAGCACCGCGAGCACCGTGAACGCCGAGAACGCCGAGAACGCCGAGAGCCCTGCCGGAACCGCCCCGTACGACACCGTCTTCGTCCTCGTGCACGGCGCGTGGCACGGCTCGTGGCAGTGGGCGGCGACGCAGCGCGCGCTCGCCGGGCTGGGTGCGGCGAGCGTGGCCGTCGATCTGCCGGGGCACGGCTTCGCCGCCCCGCTGCCCAGCGGGTACCTGCTGCCCGGCAGACCCGGCCTGCTGACCGAGAAGTCGCAGGTCGCCGACGTGACGATGGACGACTGCGCCGATGCCGTGCTGGACACGCTGCGCCGCGTGCGCCGTTACGGACGTGTCGTGCTGGTCGCCCACAGCGCGGGCGGCGGCCCCGCAGCCCTGGCGGCCGAGCGCGCGCCGGAGCTGGTCGACCACCTCGTCCACCTCTCCGCGTTCGTCCCCGCCGGCCGCCCCCGCTTCCTCGACTACGTCGACGCCCCCGAGAACGCCGCGACCCACGGCCAGAGCCTCCACCTCGGCGACCCCCAGGCGCTCGGCGCCCTGCGCATCGACCCGCTCTCCTCCGATCCCGCCTACGTCGAGGAACTGCGCCTCACCCACTACACCGACACCCCCGCCGACCACTTCGACCGCTGGCGCTCGGCCCTCAGTCCCGACCTCCCCCTGGCCCTCCCCACGACCCCGGTCACCCTGACCGCGGCACGCTGGGGCCGCATCCCGCGCACCTTCATACGCTGCGCCGACGACCGCGCACTGCCGACCGCGGTACAGGACCTGATGATCGCCGAGGCCGACCAGACCATGCAGAACGAGCAGTTCACCGTCCGCACCCTGCCGGGCGGCCACAGCCCCTTCGCGGCCCGCCCACACGAACTCGCCGAGACACTGATGGCAAGCTGACCCTCGCGCCAATCGCCCGCACCGGGCCAACGCTGCCCCGGACGACGCGAGTTCCCCGCCCCCACGCCCGCTTGTACGAAGCCACCCCACCCGGCAAGGTGGCCCCGCGCCGGGCGTGCCGGTGTGATCGGCCGGGAGCGGAGGCGGGTTCATGGGCGGGCAGGACGCACAGCGAGGGTCCGCGGTGGAGTCGGGCGCGCACCCCGCGCGCGTCTACGACTTCATCCTCGGCGGGACCGACAACTTCCCCGCCGACCGCGCCGCCGCCGAGGAGACCTGCCGCCACTGGCCCGCGCTCCCCGTGCACATGCGGGCCAACCGCGCGTTCATGCACCGGGCCACGCACGTGCTCGCGCGCGAACACGGCGTACGGCAGTTCCTCGACATCGGCTCCGGCCTGCCCACCCGGCCCAACCTGCACGAGGTGGCCCAACAGGCCGCGCCCGACGCCCGCGTGGTCTACGTCGACAACGACCCGCTGGTGCTGGAGCACTCCCGCGCGCTGCTCGACGGCACGTCGCAGGGCCGTATCGCGTACCTCGACGCCGACATGCGAAAGCCGGGCGACATCCTCGAAGCGCCCGGCTTCCGCGACACCATCGACCTCGGCGAACCCGTCGGGCTGACGGTCATCGGCGTACTGCACTTCCTGCTCGACGGCGACGACGCGCCCGGCCTGCTCGCGCGCCTGCTGGAGCCGCTGCCGCCGGGCTCCTTCCTCGCCGCGTCCATCGCCACCGCCGACTTCGCACCGGAGGAGGTGGGCCGCGTGGCGCGCGAGTACGAGGCGCAGGGCATGCCCATGCGGCTGCGCACCCGCGCCGAGGCGGAGGCGCTCTTCACGGACCGCGGCCTGGACCTGACCGCCCCCGGAGTGGTCCAGGTGCACCACTGGCGCCCGGGCCCGGACGACGAAAAGGCGCCCGACCGGGACATCGCGATGTACGGCGCGGTGGCCCGCAAGCCATGAGCACCGCGAGCGCCGCGGGGCGCCGCGTACATCGTGAGGGCCGCCCGGTCGGGCGCCTGTCGGAGCGGGAGGCCGCCTACATCAGCCCCTGCTCCTCCGCCATCTCCTTCACCACGCGCGGCGCCGTCCACAGCGTCGGCAGGAGGACGAAGCCGACGGGGACCGCGGTGATCACGATGAAGGACTGGAGCGCGGTGATGCCGCCCTCACCGACGATGATCAGTACGGCGGCCGCCGCGCCCATGAGCAGGCCCCAGAAGGCCCGTACCAGCACGGACGGTTCGCCGGTCTCGGTGCCGGCAGCGGCGATGCTGTAGGACATCGAGTCCGTCGTGGTCACCACGAAGGTCAGCGTGAGCAGCAGCAGCGCGACGGTGATCACGCCGCTGAGCGGGAAGTGGTCCGCGATGGAGATGACGCCGGCGTTCATGCCGGAGGACTTCAGCGGTCCCGAGACCGAACCCGGGTCGCTCTTCTCGAAGAAGATGCCGGTGCCGCCGAAGACGGTGAACCACACCATGGTCGCCACCGGCGCCAGCAGCGAGGAGCTGACCACCAGGTCGCGCACGGTGCGGCCGCGCGAGATGCGCGCCACGAAGATCGCCATCAGCGGCGCGTAGCCGAGGAACCAGCCGAAGTAGAAGACGGTCCACTGGTTGAGCCAGGTGTGGTCGTGCCGGTTCAGCGAGAGCGGCACGAAGTCCCGTACGTACTGGGCGAAGCCGCCGAGGAAGGCGTCCGAGACGAAGGCGACCGAGCCCAGCGCGAGGAAGGCGACCATCAGCGCGGCCGCGAGCCAGATGTTGAGCCGGCTGAAGAACTGGATGCCCTTGTTGATGCCGGTGACCACGGACAGCACGGCGACGGCCGTCAGCACGAGGATCACGGAGAGCTGCACCGGGTAGCCGTCGGGGATGCCGAAGACGTGCGAGAGGCCGTAGGAGACCTGGAGCCCGAGGAAGCCGATCGGGCCGACGGTGCCGGCGACCACGGCGATGATGCAGATGACGTCGACGAGCCCGCCCAGCTTGGAGTGCCGCACGCGCTCGCCCATCAGCGGGTAGAGCAGGGTGCGCGGGCGCAGCGGCATGCCGCGTTCGGCACCGCGCATCATCACGATCGAGCCGAGCGTGCCCAGGACGGCCCAGGCCAGGAAGCCCCAGTGCGCGAAGCTCTGCGCGAGCGCGGACTCGGCCGCGCCCTGCGAACCGGAGCCCGCGCCGCGGTAGAGCGGCGGGGTGTCGATGAAGTGCTGCACCGGCTCACCGGCGGCGAAGAACACGCCGCCGCCGGCCAGCAGGGTGCACATCACCATCGCGAGCCACTGGAAGCGCCGGTACTCGGGGCGCTCAGCGGCGCCCAGCCGCACCTTGCCGTAGCGCGAGAAGCCCAGCACCAGGGCGACGCCGAAGGTCGCCAGCAGCAGGACCTGCCAGAACGGGCCGAACCAGCGGCCCACGGCGGAGGATGCAGCGGTCACCGCGCCGCCGGTGGCGCCGGGCGCGACCAGCGCGGCGATGACGAACGCGACCAGCAGGCCGCCGCTGCTCACCATCACCGCGAGGTCGGTGCGGCGGAGGCCGCCGGTGCTGCGGGCACCGTCGGCGCTGCCTTCGCCTTCACCCTCGACGGTACGGGCGTCGGACGCGCCGGGTATGCCCTCCGGTCTCCCCTCCGGACCGGACGGTTTCGGCGCGTCCTCGCCCTCGTCGTCCCCTGGCGCCGCGGCCGCGGCCGGAGCCACGGTCGTCGCGGTGTTCTCTTGCGGGCTCGGCATGCTCGCTGTCCCTCGCTGCTGACTGCTGGGTCGTGACCCGGGGACGGCACGCCGGAAGCCAGCGGGGCAAGCACGAACACCGGCATGCGCCCAGGGGCCGTCGTTCGTCGCCGCGGTGGTTCTCGGCGCGCGCCCGCCGGTGTCGTCAACCAGGCAGCCTGCGGGACCGGGGACCAATGGGTCAAATCAGATGCTTTTCGCTCCGGCCGCCTCCGCCCCTGCTCACGGCCGCTTGCCAGAGATTACGTAATTACGTAATCTCCCACGCATGGATCTCGAGCACCGCGTCGCCGAACTGGAGCGGCGCCTCGCCGCACTGGAGCAGGCGTCCGGGCAGGGGGCCGAGCACGCGTCCGGGCAGGGGCCCGGGCACGCGTCCGGGCAGGAGGCCGAGCCGGCGTCCAGGCAGGGAGCCGAACGGCAGACGGCGGACACCCCGGACCAGACCCCCGCACCCCGCGAGGACCTGTGGGCCCTCAACGGCCTCAAGGACCAGCTCGCCGAGCTCGGCGCCGAGAACGGCGGCGTGCTGTTCACCGGCGCCGTCCGCACGCCGGAGGGGCTGCGCTACGAGTGGCAGTACGGACTGACCACGGACACCGTCCTGGACGGCGACTGGTCGGAGGCGGCCGAGCCCTTCGCCGCGCTCGGCCAGCCCGTACGGCTGCGGCTGCTGCGCGAGATCCTCGCGGGACGCCACACCGCCGCCGAGCTCACCGAGCTCGACGGCACCGGCACGACCGGGCAGATCTACCACCACCTCCGGCAGCTCACCGCCGCGGGCTGGCTGCACTCGGCGGCCCGCGGGCGCTACGAGGTGCCGGCCGACCGCGTCGTACCGCTGCTGGTCATGCTCACCGCCGCCGGGCGCTGACCACGCGCGGCCCGGGACCAGGACTGCACGCATCCACGCATCCATGCATCCATGCATCCAGGGGGAAGAGAACAGATGAAGAGCGACACCACCGGCGCGCCCCGGTCCCGGTCCCTGCGCAAGGCCACCGAGACCGCGTCCCGCGTCTTCCTGCTGATCTATCTGGCGATGATCGTCGCGACCTTCTTCACCGACGACGTGCCCCTCTGGGCGACGTGGTTCCCGCTCGGCCTGTGGCTGCTGTCCGGGTACGGGGTGAGCCGCATGGCACGCACGGCGGACGAGCGCGCCGCCGGCCCCGCCCACGCGGGTACGGAGGTGGCCGCGCCGGTCACCGGCCGCTGGAAGGCGCAGAACAGCCCGGCCGACAAGGTCCCCAGCCACGGGACCCGCGCCTACGGCCAGGCGTACGCGATCGACATCGTCGCCGAGCCCTCCGAGGGCTCGCGCCCCGGCTTCGGCTGGTGGCCGCTGACCCGCCGCTGCGCGGACTTCCCCGCGTACGGGGCCGAGGTGCTGGCGGTCGCCGAAGCGACCGTCGTGCACGTCGAGGACGGCCAGCGCGACCACCTCAGCCGCACGTCCTGGCTCTCGCTGACGTACCTGCTCATGATCGAGTCACTGGTCCGCGCGGTGGGCGGCGCGCGCCGCGTGATCGGCAACCACGTCGTCCTCGACCTGGGCGACGACACCTACGCCCTCTACGCCCACCTGAGCCCCGGCACCCTGAAGGTCCAGCCCGGCGACCGCGTACGGGCAGGCCACCCGATCGCCCTCTGCGGCAACTCCGGCAACAGCACGGAACCCCACCTCCACTTCCAACTGATGGACACCCCGGACCCGAACACCGCGAGCGGCATCCCCTTCACCTGGACGGGCGTCGGGGTACCGAAGAGCGGCGAACTCTTCGAGGCGGGGACCGCCGAGAAAGCGGTGGAGCGGGTGCCCGCGCCGGGGGCCTGACCAGCGCTCGCCTCGCCCTGGCCTGCTCCCGCCTCGCCTATGGCTGCGTCAGCCGCAGCAGGGCGGGGCGGGTGTGCGACTGGGGCTTGAGCACGGTGTCCGCGCCCCATGTGCTCTTCCCTTCCGTCACCAGCACGTCGGGGACCACCGAAACGGCCCTGGAGACCTTGCCGTTGTACTCGAACACCAGGAGGTTCCCCGCGTCGTAGTAGTGCTTGCCCTCCAGCACCGGCTCGCCGACCACCCGCTCGACGCGCTCCGCTGACGCGCCCTCGCTGAAGACGTGCACCTTCTCCCACGCGAAATCGGTGAGGTCGGAGATCTTCGCCGTACCGCCACGTCCGCTCAAGTCACGGAACTTCTGCGACAGTTCCTTGTCGTGGGACACCCCGGACCCGCCACTCATCTGATAGCCCTCGCTCACCCGGTCCCCCGTCTCCGCGCACGCCCCGCACAACAGCAACACCGCGACGACCGCCGCGCCCGCTCCACGCCTCAACTCCCGCTCCCCGCTCCGCTGTCCTTGCCACTGCCCGAACCGCCGCTGTCGGTCGATCCTGAGCCGACTTCCCCGCCCTGCTCCGGGGGAGGAAGCGTGGGTTCCCCGGTCTCCTGAGGACCGATCTGATCGCTGAAGGCCAGGCGGCCTCCGCCCTTGGGCACCACGACCATGTCGCCGTCGCGCACGGCCCTGTCGATGAGGTCCGCCAACTCCTGCTCGCTCGCGTCGGGGTGGGCCTGGGCGACCCTTCGGCCGATCTCGTTGTTGTGCAGGTCCATGGCCTCCCGCTCGGGGTTGTTCCCCGGGATGGCCTCATGGGCCAGGGTGTACCTCTCCGTCCAGTCCGCGCCGTACTTCTTCGTCATCAACGCGTTCCAGTACGCGTGCCGGAAGGCGTCGTTGTGGTCGTCGTTCTGGTCGTCGCTGGGGAACCGCTTGTCCGCCGTGCCGAACGCGTCGTCGCGGATCCCCTGGAAGTCACGGAGGCCGCTCACGCCCAGCTCGTCGAGCATGTCCGCCTCCTTGGCCGTGACCTCGACGCCGCCGCCCACGAGCTGCCGCATCAGCCAGTTGCGGGGGTAGCCGACCATTCCGTCCGGGTCCGGGGAGACCTGGTGCTCGCGGAGGATCCGGTCGAGGTCCTCCTGCGAGCCCGGAGGCGCGTAGTCCACCTTGGCCGGGTTGAAGCCGTGCATGCCGGCCTTGCGGCTGCCCGGAGGCGCGACGGAGGCGTCCAGCGCCGCCTTGAGCGCGGCATCCGCCTCGTTCACGGCTTCGACAGCCTTGTCGAGCGCCGCCTGCCACTCCTTCACCCTGCCGTCCATCTCGGAGGCGTACGAGGGGTCCTGCCGTCTCGCCTGCCGCTGGGCGTCCGACAGAGCGGCCGTATTGAGCGTGACGCGGCCCTCGCCGTCCACGCCCATCTCGGCGTCCTCCGCCTCGGCCACCTTGCGGCTCAGGGCCTTCTTGCGTGCCGCAAGGTCCTCGTACCCCTCGGTGAGCACCTTGGCGATGCCGTCCGCCTGGCTCTCGGCGTTGTCGAACTCGCCCGCGGAGACCTCGGCCACCTCGTCGTACCGCACCTTCGCCAGGCCCGCCCAGTGACTGCCGGAAAGGTGGCCCCGCACACGGGAGTTGTAGTCGCGGTGCAGCTCACCGAAACGCTTGCTCATACGCTTCCACGCGTCCGCCGCGTCCTCGAGCTCGCCGAGGTCGGCGGTCATGATGTCGCGGTAGGAGAGTGCCATCGCCGGGCCGCCCCGTCAGCCGACCGGCCGCAGGCCCGTGGGCCCGCTCCCCGGCAATCCGGGCACCGGGGGCGTGTTCCCCGGCGCGAAGGTGTCGCGGACCATCCCGTCCTGCGTCTGGTAGAGCACCATCGCGCCGCGCAGGGCGTCCCGCTCGCCCTGGAGCCGCTGCTCGAGATTGCGCACCTGCTTGCCCCATGCGCGCAGGGCGTCCTCGACACCTTGCCAGGACTTCCAGGCATGCAGGGTGGCGCCGGGCGACCCCCGCTGCGAGCGCTCGCCGGGCTCTCCGCCCATCCGGCCCGCGCTCCGCAGGTGCGGCAGCATCTGCTCCTGGAGGTATGCCGCCGCCGCTTCCTTCGCCGCGGGATCGGTGGCCAGACGGTCGCCGTCCCCCGGACCGTTGCCGCCGGCGGCCGACGCCGCCGAAGCGAGCCTCGTCCGCGCGTCCCGCCGGGCCTCCCCCTGCGCACGCAGGGCGTCCCACTCCGCATTGAACGAGTCCACCGTGGCTCCCCCGATTCACCTGCCGCTCCTCACGAGCGCCATGACACGTCAAGCTTCGGCAGACTACACGTCAAATCCTGGCAATGAAGGCGCCTCCACTCCCCCGCACGGAAACTCCGTCACTTCTCCAGAGGCGACGCCTCACTCCGCTCCTCGGGCCCCACCGGGAACCCGCGGAGACCCCAACACCCCGCAGCTCAGCCCCCGTTGACCCCCGCCATCCGATCCTCCGGATTCACGATCGCGCAGCGGCTCATGGAGAGGCAGCCGCAGCCGATGCAGTCGATGAACTGGTTGCGGAGTTGCTGGAGTGTCGTGATGCGGTCCTCGATCGCCTCGCGCCACAGGCCCGTCAGGTGCTGCCACTCGGCGCGGTTGGGCGCGCGGTCCTCGGGGAGGTGGCGCATCGCCTCGCGGATGTCGGCGAGCGGGATGCCGACGCTGGAGGCCATCCGGATCAGGGCGATGCGGCGCAGCATGTGCCGCGGGTAGCGGCGCTGGTTGCCGGAGGTGCGGTGCGGGGTGAGCAGCCCCAGCCGCTCGTAGTGGTGCAGCGTGGCGACGGTCGTGCCGCTGCGGTGCGCGGCCTCGCCGACGGTGAGCTGGGTGTGCGCGTTGGCCATGGTGCGGACGGTACGGCATTGACCTCATGTGCACATGAGGTTCTACGTTCGGCCCATGTCCCAGGATCTCGATCCCGACACCCCTGCCGTGCACGGGAGTTGGCGCGCGCTGCTGAGCGGACGCCACCGGCGCGCCTCCGTCGTGCTGGCGGGCGGTGTCGGGCTGTACGCGACGAATGTCTTCCTGACCACGAGCCTGCTGCCCGCGGCCGTCGAGGAGATCGGCGGCGCGCGCTTCTACGCGTGGGTGACCACCGTCTTCCTGCTGGCCTCGGTGATCTCCTCGACGCTGGTCGGCGCCGTGCTGCCGCGACTTGGCGCACGGAACACCTACTTCGTGGCGCTCGGCTCCTTCGCGCTCGGCACCGCGGCGTGCGCGCTGGCCCCGTCGATGCCGGTGCTGCTCGCGGGCCGCTTCGTACAAGGGCTGGGCGGCGGGCTGCTGTCCGGGCTCGGGTACGCGCTGATCCGTTCGCTGCTGCCGGAGCGGCTGTGGCCGCTGGGCACCGCGCTGGTGTCCGGCATGTGGGGCGTGGGCACCTTCCTGGGTCCCGCGCTGGGCGGCGCGTTCGCGCAGTACGGCATGTGGCGCGGCGCGATGGCCGCGCTGCTCGCCGCGACCGTGCTGGTCGCCGTCGTCGTCCCGCGGGCCGTCCCGGCGGAACGGGACCGCGGCGGCGACGCGCCCCCGGTCCCCTCGGCGCTCACCGTCGCGCTGCTGGTGTGCGCCGTGCTGCTGGTCAGCATCGGCAACATCACCGGGTCAACGGCCCTGTTGGGCGCGCTGCTCGGCGGCGCGCTGCTCACGGCGCTGCTGGCCCTCGCGTACGACAGGCGGCGCGGCGGCCGCATCCTGCCGCCCTCGGCCTTCTCGCGCACCTCTCCCCTGCCGTGGTGCTACGGGGCGATCGCGCTGTTGTCGGTGGCCTCGCAGATCGAGGCGTTCATCCCGCTGTTCGGTCAGCGGCTCGCCCACCTCCCTCCGCTGGCGGCCGGGTTCGCGGGCGCGGCGATCGCGCTGGGCTGGACACTGGGCGAGATCCCCAGCGCGGGCGTGGCAGGACCGCGCGCCAGGAGCCGGGTCGCCTCCGCCGGGCCGCTGCTCATCACGCTCGGCTTCGTGGCGGCCGGACTGCTCGCCGCGCGGGCCATGGGCCTCGGCTCCACGCTCGGCTGGATCGCGGCGCTGCTGGTGGGCGGCGCGGGCATCGGCGTCGCCTGGCCGCACGCGGCCACCCGCGTCATGAGCGGCGTACGGTCCGAGAGCGAGGGCGGGACGGCGGCGGCCGCCATCAACACCGTTCAGCTCGTCTCGAACGCCGTCGGCTCGGCCACCGCGGGCGTCCTGGTCCACCTGGGCGGGCCCGCCACCGAGGGCCAGGCGCGCCTGTCGCTCTGCGGCATCGGGCTCGCGGGGGTGCTGGGCGCCTGGTGCGTGTGGCGCGGCACCGCGGCCTGGCGCGGGGAGCGCGTGCCGCCGCGCGCCGGTGCGCCGTCCGGTACGTCCCTGGCACCCTGACCCGATGAGAGCCGAGACCGCGTATCACGGGGACATGGGCCGGGCCTTCGCCGAGAGGGCCACGGTCAGTGCGTACAACGCGTACACCGACCGGCCCGCCATGCTCGGGCTGGCCGGTGACGTGGGCGGGCTGCGGGTGCTGGACCTGGGGTGCGGGGCCGGGCACTACGCGGACGAGCTCCTGCGGCTCGGCGCCCGGCAGGTCGTCGGGGTGGACGGCAGCGAGAGCCTGCTGCACGCGGCGCGCGAGCGCCTCGGCGACGGGGCCGTGCTGCACCACCACGACCTGGAGGAGCCGCTGGGCTTCCTCGACGACCGCTCCTTCGACCTCGCCGTCTCTGCGCTGGTCTACCAACACCTGGACGCCCGCGCGCAGTTCCTCGCCGAGGTGCGGCGAGTGCTGCGCCCCGGCGGCGCGCTGGTCCTGTCCATCACGCACCCGACGGCCGACTGGACGATGACGGGCGGCTCCTATTTCACGCACGAGCGCGTGCGACTCCCCTTCGGCGACGCCTTCGCCATGGACTACTGGCGCATGACGATGGAGACCTTCCTCGGCGAACTGCTCGGCGCCGGGTTCGCACTGGAGCACCTGACGGAGCCTCAGGCCACCGAGGGCGCCCGGGACACCGACCCGCGCCGCTACGAGAAGCTGCGCACGGTGCCGAGCTTCGTGGCGGTCAGGCTGCGCAACCCGCAGTAATCCCGGAACCGCAGCGATCCCGGAAGGGGTCAGAAAAGGCCCTGGGCGGCGGGAGGCGTCGCGCGCCACTGCTCGACGGCCGGCTTCAACGCCTCGCCGAGCAGGGGCAGCCGGGGTACGAGGGAGAGGCACGCCACCATGCGGCACATGCCCACGGCGTTCACGAACCGCAGCACGCGCGGGTCCGGTGCCCGCAGTCCCAGGCGCCGCGCCGCGACGTCGTAGGCCGCCTCGCACTCGGGCCCGAGGGCCGCGAGGTCCCACTCCGGCGGGCCGAGCGTGACCAGCTCGAAGTCGGAGTGGAGCGGCCCACGGACACCGGCGACGATGTTCACCGCGGGCGCGTCGCCGTGCACCGGCTGGAGCCCGGCGCCGGGGAACTCCGCCTCGAACGCGGCCCGCGACCCGACCAGCGGCTCCAGCGCCGCCCACTCGCGCCGCGCGCGGTCCAGGTCGTCCGGGCCCAGGAGGTCCGGGCGCCCTGCGAGCGCCGCCAGGCCGTCGGTGACGAAGCGCGGTTCGGCGGCCGAGAGGAAGGGCAACTCGCCCGGGTACGCGCGCAGTTCGTCGTGCAGCTCCGCCACCAGGGCCGCGTTCCGTACGTAGTCGGGCTCGGCGGCGGCGTCCTGCTCGGTGAACTCCCAGAAGGTCATCGAGAAGCCGTCGCGCCGCACCGGTTCGCGCGGCACCAGCGGGCTCGGCGGGATCACCGGCGTGCCGCGCTCCGCGAGCCAGGCCACCACGTCCAGCTCGGTGCGCTGCCGCGCGGCCTGCGTGTCGGGGTCCACGTACGGAGGCAGCACGGTCGGCACCCGTACGACCACCGGCGAGGGCGCGAGGTGCACGACCACGGAGAACACGTCGTGCAGCACCACCGCCTCGTCCACGGCGAGGCCCAACTCCCGCCCCGCGCCCACGGCCGCGCCGAAGGCGCGCGAGGTCCGCTCGGCGATCTGCTCGGGCGTCATGAACGCGAACGAGCCGGGGATTCCGCGTGATTCGGGTGATTCAGGCATGCGGTGAGGGTGCCACGCGGGCTGCGGCGGGGCGACGGAATTACGAGCGGGCCGTGGCAGCCGTCCTACGGCGAACTCCCTCACCACGGCCCGAACTCCCCCACCCCCTCGTGCCGCCCCTCCCGGTCCAGCAGATGCCCCATGCGCTTGACCGTGTAGAGGCCCACGATCCGGTCCGTCACCGTGAGCCCGGGCAGCCGCGTACACAGCGCGGACTCCACGCGGTGCAGGTCGGACAGGTCGTGGACCCACAGCGTGGCGAGGATGTTGGCGGGCCCCGTCACGGCCGCGACCAGGCGGCATTCGGGCAGGGCCGCCACCACCTGGTGCGCGGCGTCCACGTCGGGCGCCGGCACGCGGGCCAGCAGCGTGACCGGTACGGGGCGGCCGGCCAGCGTCTCGGCCAGGTCGCAGCGGAAGGTGACCAGGCCCGAGGACTCCAGGCGGCGCAGGCGGCGGCGCACGGTGGCGGTGCTCGCGCCGGTGCGCGGGGCGAGTTCGGCCCAGGTCAGCCGCCCGTCGTGGAGGAGTTCGCGGAGCAGCGCGCGGTCGAGCGCGTCCAGTTCGCCGCCCCCGGTGCGCTCGGCCTGCGGGCGCGGGTCGCCCTCCCGCAGCGCGGTCCGCTGCGCCGGGTCCAGCGAACGCAGCCGCCACCGGCTCCCCTCCACCCGCAGCGAGGTGGCGATCATGCAGGAGAGGGAGGTCAGCCCGTCGAGGTGTTCCAGTTCGCCGGTGAGCAGGGCGCCGAGCGCGGGCAGGTCGGGGGTGAGCACGTCCAGCAGCACGTCACCGCCGGAGGTCACCGCCTCCACCGTGGCCACCTGCGGGTACGCGGCGAGCTCGCGCATCAGCCGCTCCCGCGCGCCCGGTGCGCAGCGCACCAGCACAAAGGCGGTGCAGCGGCTGCGCGCGTACGCGGGGCCCGGCGCGGCGGTCACCCAGGCGAGTCCGGCCTCGCGCAGCCGCGCCCAGCGGCGGGCGAGCGTGCTCGCGGAGACGCCCAGCGGAGGCGCGAGTTCGGCCCAGGAGGCGCGCGGCCGCAGTTGCAGCGCGTGGGCCAGGGCGAGATCGAGTTCGCTGGGGGTGTCCGTTTCTGGCATCGCCGCGCTCCCTGCGTCCGTTTCCCGCGATTCCGCCGATCGTACGGCCGGGTCACCGCACAGTAGCCGTCGCCGCCGCACCGGGTGCTGCGCGGCTGCCAGGCGACGGTTACCGACTCGCAGATGGGGTGAAGCCATGACTTCGCGCGGCACGGCGTTCCCGTACACGGTGTCCTCGGGACGCGGCATGCTCGCGGCGATGGCGCTGGTGGTGCTCTCCAGCGGCATCGTGCAGGGGTATCTCACCCCGCTGCTGCCCGCGCTCGGCGCGCGGCTGCACATCGACGGTGTCGGCCAGAACGGGATCTACCTGCTCTCGCAGGTGGCGTTCGCGGCGCTGACCCCGCTGCTCTCCCGGCTCGGCGATCTGCACGGGCACCGCAGGCTGCTGCGCTGGGCGCTGGCCTCGGTTGCCGCCGGATCGCTGCTGATGGCGGCCTGGCCCGCGCCCGCGACGCTGGCGGTCGGCGTGGTGCTGCAGGGCGCCGTGGTCGGCTTCTTCCCGCTGCTGGTCGGCATCCTGCGCACCCGGGCTCCGGAACGCGGCCGCTCCGGCATCGCCCTGCTCGTCGGCGTGCTGCTGGTGTCGATCGGGCTCGGCGGACTGGCCTCGGGGCTGCTCAGCGAGGGGCATGCGGAGGCGGGTCTGTGGGCGGCCGTACCGCTGTGCCTCCTGGCCCTGCTCGCCGGGCTCGTCCTGCCCGGGGGCGCGGCGGCGTACGGCGGCCACTTCCACACCGGTGCCGCGCTGCTGCTGACCGCGGGCCTGGTCGGCGTGGTCCTGGTACTGGCGCAGGGCAGCACCTGGGGCTGGGCCTCGGCACCGACTCTCGGGCTGGCGGCGGGCAGCCTGATCGCGCTGGTGTGGTGGGTGCGGGTGGAGAGCCGGTCGGCGCAACCGTTGGTCAGCGTGCGGCTGTTGACCAATCCGCGGCTCGCGGTGGTGAGCGCGTGCACGTTCTGCGCGGCCTTCGGCACGATCGGGTTCCTGGGCGCGAACGCCACCTTCCTCGGGGCCTCGCCGTCCGCCACCGGGTACGGGATGGGGCTCGGGCCGCGCGCGATCGCGGTGGTGGCGCTGGCGATCGTGCTGGCCGGGTTCGCCGGTTCCTCGCTCACGCCGCGGCTGGCGCGCCGGGCAGGCGACCGCGCGGTGCTGGCGGCGGCCGGCTGCGTGGGCGCGGCGGGCTTCGCCGCGATGGCCGTCCTCCACTCCACGCTGCCGCAGTACGTGGCCGCCGCGCTGGTCGTGGGCCTGGCCACCGGGCTCTTCGAGTCGATCACGCGCACGCTGTCGGCCGAGGCCGTCGCCGAGCACGAGACCGCGCTGGCCGTCGGCATCAACGAACTCGCCCTCTCCCTCGGCGCGGCCATCGGCGCCGCCGCGATCGGCGCCCTCTTCGCGGCCCACCGCGAGCCCGCCACCGGCCACATCGCGTACGAGGGCTACCTGTGGGCCTGGTGGACGTGCGCGGGGGTGGCGGCGCTGGGCGGAGTGCTGGCGCTGGGCTACCGCCGGGGTCGCGGGGGTGCGCGGGGCGGTCCCGCGCACGGAGAGGAAACGGCGACGCGGCCGCCTCACGCACAGCAGACCGGCGCTTGACCCCGCGCTGAACCACCGAACACGAGGCCCCGCGCCAGGCCACGCACCGGGCCCGAGCCGAAACCCCGTACAGAATCAGGAGAAGCCCTCGTGCCCAGTACAACCCACCCCGACCTCGCCGCGGCTCTCGCCCCCTGGCGTGACCCCCTTCTCGCGCTCAGTCACAGCCTGCATGCCGAGCCCGAACTCGCCCTCGGCGAGCACAAGTCGGCGGCGAAGATCGCCGCGCTGCTGGAGGACGGCGGGTTCGCGGTCGAGCGCGGTGCCGGCGGGGTGCCGACCGCGCTGGTCGGGACGCGGGGCAGCGGGGAGCTGGTGGTCGCGCTGTGTGCCGAGTACGACGCGCTGCCCGGGCTCGGCCACGCCTGCGGGCACAACGTGAACGGCGCCGCCTCGGTCGGCGCGGCCCTCGCGCTCGGCCGCCACGCGGACGAACTCGGCCTGACCGTGAAGCTCGTGGGCACCCCGGCCGAGGAGGACACCGGCGGCAAGGTGCTGCTGCTGGAGGCCGGCGTGTTCGACGACGTGGCGGCGGCGATGATGGCGCACGCCGCGCCGGAGGACAGCGCGGGCGCGTCCTCGCTGGCCATCGGCGCGTGGGACATCGCGTACCGCGGCACCCCGGCCCACGCGGCCGTCGCGCCCTGGGAGGGCGTGAACGCGCTGGACGCGATGACCCTCGCGCACACCGCGCTCGGCCTGCTGCGCCAGCAACTCCCGCCCCGTACGGTCGTGCACGGCATCCACACCGAGGGCGGCCAGGCCGCGAACGTGATCCCCTCCCTCACCCGCGCCCGCTACGAGGTCAGGGCGCCCACCCTCGAAGAGCTGGCCGCGGCGCAGCGCCGGGTGCGCGCCTGCTTCGAGGCCGGCGCGCTGGCCACCGGCGCCGAGCTCGAACTGCGGACGCACGGGCGGGACTTCGCCGAGCTGCGGCAGGACGGCTTCCTGACGGACGCGTACGTGCGCGCGGCCCGCGCCCTGGGCCGCGACGTCACCCTCCGCCACGGCGAGGTCCTGGCCTCCACCGACATGGGCAACGTCTCGCGCCACGTGCCCTCGCTGCACCCCACGATCGGCTACGACACCGGCGGGGCGCGCCAGCACACGGCCGAGTTCGCGCGGTACGGCACGAGCGCGGGCGCCGACCGCGCGGTGCTGGACGCCGCGACCGCGCTGGCCACGGTGGGTGCCGAGGTGGCGAGGGACCCCACGCAGCGCCGCCGCCTGCTGGATGCCGCAGCCGCGCGTGCGCCGTACGGGGCACAGAAGACCGGCGCGGCCCGACCCCTGGGAGACTGAGGCGGATTCCCCAGCGCCCGTCACACAGCACGAGCACGAACCGAGGAGTGATCCCATGGGCCGCACCGAATACTGGTACGACCCCGAAGCGCCGAAGCCCAACTCCCTCGTCCCCGCCTGCAACATGCTCGTCGTGCGGCCCGGGGACGGCGCGATCCTGCTCCAGCGGCGGCGGGACACCGGGCAGTGGGCGCTGCCCGGCGGCGCGATGGACCTCGGCGAGTCGCCGAGCGCGTGCGCGGTGCGCGAGTGCGAGGAGGAGACCGGCATCATCGCCGAGGCCACGGGCCTGCTCGGGGTGTACTCGCCGCCGCGGCACATCGTCGCCTACACCGACGGCGAGATCCGGCAGGCGTACGAGGTCACCGTGCTGGGCCGTCCCGTGGGCGGCGCACCGGCGGTCAACGACGAGGCGGACGGCGTGTGCTGGGCGCTCCCGGAGCGGCTCGACGCGCTGGACATCCACCCCTCGATGCGGCGCCAGATCGGCCACTGGCTCAATGGGGAGTATCCGCACGTGGACTGATGCGGCGCACCCGTGTAAACGATTTCTCATTTCGCCCCGATGTTGTTGAACCGCTCCCGTTCGCAGGTTCAGACTCGGTGGACATCTGCCGCAACTCCGGCCCCGTGAGGGCCGCGGCAGCGGGCGTCCGTACGGGGGACGTTCCACATCACTCCACCGATCGCGAACCATCGATCGCGACCATCGATCAGGAACGGGGAATCACACATGCCGGAACCCGGAGAGACCCGCTCGACCGGCGAACTCGGGCTGGTGAGCCGGAGGATGACCCTCAAGGCCGGGCTGGGCCTGGCGGCCGGTGCCGCACTCGTCGGCACGGCAGGGTCCGGGATCGCGCACGCGGGCAAGGACAGGCTGGCGCGGGCCAACGCGCGCAAGGTCGGCCGCTTCACCGGGCCCGACCTGACGGGGAAGTTCGGGGCGCACTTCGTCGACCTGTGCATCCCGGTGCAACTGGCCGACGGCTCCCTGCTGTTCATCGGCGGCGACACGTACGGCGCGGGCACACCAGCGCCCTCGCCCGAGCACCCCAAGGGCGACGACTGGCGCGGACCGACCGGGCTGCGCTCGCACTCGGACGCGGCGGCCGGGCCCGTGGTCATCGACGGCGCGGTCAGTGACCGCCCCGGCCACGCGAAGGGGCTGGTGCCCGAGGACCACGTGGGCAAGCCGGGCGGCCCGTACACCACGGCGCTGCCCTCGGACGTCTTCCGCGTCGGCGACACGCTCTACATGCACCTGATGCGCGGCCCGATCTACGACACGCACCACACCGACTTCTGGAAGTCCACCGACAACGGCGAGACCTGGACGTACCTGCGGCAGTGGCCGCGGGAGCTGTTCGGCTTCCAGTTCCAGCAGAAGACCTACGCCGCCGACACCGGGGACGACCCGTACGTCTACGTCATGTCGACGGTCTTCAACCGCTACCGGGACTCGGGGCTGCTGCTCTTCCGCGTCCTCAAGTCGGATCTGGACAAGACCGACAAGGACGCGGCCGAGTCCGGCTGGGGCCCGAAGTACGCCTACCAGGGCTGGGGCAACGCCAACGGGCAGTGGGCGTGGGGCAACGAGCCCACCTCCATCACCGAGACGCGCTTCTGGGGCGAGATCTGCTTCCGCGCGATGGGCGGGAAGTACGCGCTGAGCTGGTTCCAGCCCAACAACGACCACAACCTCGAGGACATCCGCGCCCAGGTCTTCCCGCTGCCCACCTCCGACCTCTTCCAGGGCACCGAGCAGACCATGGTGTACGCCAGCGGGAGCAACCCCGCCAGCGACCCCGAGTCCGTGCAGGGCAACCCCTACGGGGGCTTCATCTTCCCCGGCTCGACCTTCGAGAACTTCCAGATCGCCGTCAGCAACTGGAACCCGCAGGCGCCCTACGACACGAACGAGAACTACGTCGTGAGCCAGTGGCGCACGCGGCTCGACCCCGGCATCTGAGCACTCCACGGAGCGGCGAGAACGCGCAGCGTACAGGGATATTGCCTGGTCATGGGGGATATTGCCCCGCCATGACCGAGGGTTCACAGCGCCGCCACTTCTACAACTGGTGTAGTGGCTAGCGTTACCAGGGAGTACCCATCACCTACCAAAGTAGGGAGGAATACTTCATGGGAGCCTTTGAGAGTTATGTCGAGTCGATTCTCGACGTGCTGTCCCGCGACCCCCACCGCACGGTGCTGACCGCCGCGGACGGCCGCGAGATCCCCGCGGGGGACTTCCGCCACGACATCCACCGGTACGCCAGGGAGCTGGCCCTGCGCGGAGTGCGCCGCGGCACCACCGTCACGCTGCTCTCCGGCAACCGCCCCGAGGTGCTGGCCGCCCGTTACGCGGCCAACCACATCGGCGCCCGCGTCGTCCTGCTCTACCAGGGCATGGCCCCTGAGGCCCTGGCCCACGTGGTGCGCAGCGTCGACACCGGAGTGCTCATCGTCGATCCCGCGCTGCACGAGTACGCGGAGGAGCTCCTCGCCCGCGTACACCCGCCGAAGGTGCTGAGCCTCGGGCCGGGCCCGCTCGGCGAGGATCTGCTCGCGCACGCAGCGCGGCACCGGCCCGAGCCGGTGCCGGGGGCGGCGCGGCCCGAGGACGACTGGTGCATACGCCACACCGGCGGGACCACCGGGATACCCAAGGGCGTGCGCATGGCGCACGCGCCGTACAAGGACGTGCTGGCCTTCGGCTCCGTCTTCGCCGGCGAGCCGCCGCGCTTCCTGGCCTGCACGACGCTCGCGCACGTCGCGGGCAACATCGCCGACGCCACCCTGCTCGCGGGCGGCTCCGTGGTGCTGCACGAGGAATTCGACCCCGGCGAGGTGCTTGCCGCCGTCGAGCGGGAGCGGATCACCCATCTCTGGCTGCTGCCGCCGCTGTTGTACCGGCTGCTCGACGAACCTGCTGTGCGCTGGACCGACCTGAGCAGCCTGCAGCGGATCACGTACGGCGGCTGCGGTGCCTCGGCGGCGCGGCTGCGCCAGGCCCACGAGGTGTTCGGTCCCGTGCTGTTCGGCGGCTACGGCCAGTCCGAGGCGGGCCACGTCACCGTGCTCGGCCCCCACGAGCACGGCGACCTGCCGCGCGAGGGCCAGGCCCCGGCCGGGAAGGTGATCCCGGGCGTGGAGGTGGTCGTGCGCGACGAGACGGGCGCCGACCTCCCGCCGGGCGGGACCGGCGAGATCCATGTGCGCTCGGGCCAGGCCATGAGCGGCTACTGGAAGCAGCCCGAGCTCACCGAGGCGGTGCTGCGGGACGGCTGGGTGCGCACCGGCGACGTCGGCTACCTCGACGAGCAGGGCTACCTCTACATCGTCGACCGGCTCAAGGACATGGTCATCGTGGTCGGCGGCCACGTCTACACCAGCGAGCTGGAGGACCTGCTGCTCACCCACCCCGACATCGCCCACTGCGCGGTGTTCGGCGTGCCGGCGGAGAACGGCGCGGAGGAGGTGCACGCGGCCCTCGTCCCGGCGCCGGGGCGGAAGGTCGACCACGAGGTGCTGCGGGAGTTCGTCGCGCGGCACAAGGGCCCGATGTACGCGCCCCGGACGCTCCATCAGCTCGCGGAGATCCCCCTGACCCCCGTGGGCAAGCCCGACAAGAAGCACCTGCGCACGAGCCTGGCGGGCTGAATCCCCGCACGACGGCCGGCTGCCGGGGCCACACCGCGGGGCGAAGTGGCCCCGGCGCGCCCGCCGTTGCTCCGCGGAGCGTCACGCCGCCGCGCGGGTGCGGCGCTACGCCGTTCCGGCCGGTCCCCCGGTGAGATAGCGGGTGATCATGCTGACGAGTTCGTTCTCGAACGCGGCGACGTCCACGGGATCGGGGGCGGCGATGAGGCTGTGCACGGTGAACTGGACCGTGGCGACGACGAGCCGGGCGGCCACGGCGGGGTCGGCCACCCGGACCTCCGGATAGCGGCCGATGAGTTCCCGTACGTAGGCCGTGCGCGCCTGCTCCTGCTGCGCGACCCTCTCCACCAACTCGGGCGAGCGCGGCGCCTGTTCGGCCATGATGCGCAGGAGTCGCGGGTCTTCCAGGTGGTTCTCGACCGCGGTCCTGATGAGAGTGCGGACCGTGTCCTCGAGCGTCCCGGGCGGCTCCGCCTCCTCGCTCCTCCTGATGGCCTCCCCGATGGCCTCCGCCCCGTCGGCGAGGTGCCGGCCGACCAGTTCGGCGAGGATGGCGTCCTTGTTCGGGTAGTACTGGTACAGCGAACCGATCGAGATCCCGGCCTGTTCGGCGATCCGGTTGGTGGTCCCCGCGGCATAGCCGTACTCCGCGAAAACGTGAGCAGCCGCGTCGAGGATGCGCTGCCGGGTGAGCTCGGCGCGCGCCTGGCGCGGCTGTTTGCGCGGCTGGAGCCTGCGGTCGCCTGATGTCACGGGCACCTCCTGGCAGTCCTGGGCAGCGCCTCGAAAGCGAGTAGCGCGGGACCTGAATGATTGCTCACAATACTGCCATGACCTGCGGCGGAGCGGTACGTCCTACCGCCGCCCACGGCATGGCGCCGCGCCGTGCCGCGTACCGCGCCGCCTCCCCGCCCATCGGAAGGAGCCCTCGTGTCGCACACCCGCACCCGCCCGCGGCGCCTGTCGCACGCCGAGGTCCGCGCCCGGCTCGGCGCGCCCGAGCCCGTCGCCGAGGCGAAGATCCTCGACCACGTCGACGCGCACACGCACCGCTTCATCGCGCACTCGCCCTACCTGTCGATGGCGACGGCCGACGCGGCGGGGCGCGCCGACTGCTCCCCGCGCGGGGACTATCCGGGCTTCGTGAAGGTGCTCGACGAGCGCACGCTGGCGATTCCCGACCGGCCCGGCAACAAGCTCGCCGACTCCTTCACCAACCTCGCCGAGAACGACGGGATCGGCCTGCTCTTCCTCGTACCCGGTTCGCGGGAGATGCTGCGGGTCAACGGGCGCGCCTACGCCACCGACGAGCCCGATGTGCTGGCCCGGATGCAGGCCGAGGGCAGGGAGGCGGTGCTCGCGCTCATCGTCGAGGTGGAGCAGGTCTACTTCCACTGCGGCCGCGCGCTGCTGCGCTCGCGGCTGTGGGACCCGGCGAGCCAGGCGCTCGCCGAGGAGCTCCCCACGGTCGGCGAGGTCGTCGCCGACCAGCTCGGGCTCGGCGTCGACCCCGGGGAGCTGGAACGCGGCCTGGAAGACGGCTACCGCAAGCTCTACTGAGGAGGACCGGCGATGCAGCAGACCGTTGTCGACCACATGGCACACGTCGCCGAGGACGTCGTCTCCCTCGTCCTGCGCGGCGCCGAGGGGCCGTTGGCGCCCTGGGAGCCGGGAGCGCACATAGACGTGAGCCTGCCCAACTGGCTCACCCGCCAGTATTCGCTGTGCGGCGATGCGGGCGACCGCTCGCGCTACCGCATCGCGGTGCGCGACGAGCCGCTGAGCCGCGGGGGTTCGGAGTACATCAACCGCTTCCTGCGCACCGGCCGCAGGCTCGGCGTCTCCCTCCCGCGCAACCACTTCCCGCTCCTGCCGGCGCCTGAGTACCTCTTCCTCGCCGGCGGCATCGGCATCACGCCCCTGCTGCCGATGCTGCGCGCGGCGCTCGCCTCCGGCGTCCCGGCGCGACTCGTGTACGTGGGGCGCTCCCTCGCGCACATGCCCTTCGCGGAGGAGCTGCGGGCCGAATTCGGCGCGTACGTACGGGTCGTCGCCACCCGTGAGGAGGGCAGGCCCGACCTGGCCGCGCTGGCGTCCGGCCTCGCGCCCGGCGCGCGGGTGTACTGCTGCGGCCCCGCCTCGCTGCTCGACGCCGCCGAGGCGGTGTTCCCCGCGGAGCGGCTGCACACGGAGCGCTTCCGCGCCGCGCCCAAGGTCTTCGCGCCGCACACCGCGTTCGACGCGGTGTGCGCGCGGTCGGGGCGCACGGTCCGGGTGCCGGAGGACGAGACGCTGCTGCAGGCGCTGGACGGGGCCGGTTACGCGGTGTCGGCCGGCTGCCGCGAAGGGGTGTGCGGCAGTTGCGAACTCGGCGTACTCGACGGCGAGCCCGAGCACCGCGACGACATCGGCGCCCCTGAGGGCCGCATGTACGCGTGCGTCTCGCGGTCCCGCTCCGCGCGCCTCGTCCTCGATCTGTGAGACGTGTGGGACTTAGCGGGCCCTATGCCGGTCCGTGCCGGACGCAGCGCCCCGCCTCGAAGACGGCGACGGTGTCGGCGAGTTCGCTCACGGCGGTCTGGTCGTGGGTGATGAGGAGGAGGGCGGTTCCGGCGGGGGCGAGGAGGTCGGGGAGCGCGGTCAGTACGCGTTCCCTGGCCAGGGCGTCCAGGGCCGAGGTCGCCTCGTCGCAGACCAGCAGCGCGGGGCGGGCCGTCAACGCCCTGACCAGCGCGCAGCGTTGGAGCTGGCCGCCGGAGAGCGTGCCGGGGGTGCGGTGCAGGAGGGGTTCGTCCAGCCCCATGCGGTCCGCGGTCTCGGCCGCCTCGCGCTCCGCCTCCTCCGCGCTCAGCCCCCGCAACAGCCGCCCCGCTGCGGCGAGCTGGCCCAGGAGGGGCCGGTGCGCCTCGAAGGAGTCGGCGCTGTTCTGGTGCACGTACTGAACGATCTTGCGCTGCCCCGCCGTTCGCCGTTCCGCGCGACGTGGGAGGGCGCGCCCTTCGTGGGTGACCCGCCCGGCGGTGGCGGGGGTGAGCCCCGCGAGGGCGCGCCCGAAGGTGGTCTTCCCCGCGCCCGAGACGCCGACGAGCGCGGTCCTGCTGCCGGGCGGGAACGCCATGGTGACCGGGCCCGCGAGCGGGGAGGGGCCGGTACGGCGGCGTACGGCGAGGGCGGTGGCGCTCACACCCTCGGCGCTGGCGCCCCCGGTGGGCTCGGGACCTGTCCTTCCCCTCCCTGCCCGCGTCTCGGCCGCCACCAGCGCACGCGTCAGGGCGTGCGCGCCACCGCCCAGCACCTCCGCGGTCGGCCCCTGTTCCACCACGTGGCCCTGCTCCAGCACCGTCACGGAAACGGCCAACTCCCGCACCAGCGCCAGATCGTGGCTGAGCAACAGCACCCCCGCCCCCGCCTCGGTCAGCGTACCGAGGTTGTCGGCCAACACCCGGACCGTGGCGGGGTCGAGCCCACTGGTCGGCTCATCCAGCACAAGCAGCCGCGCCCCCGTGACCAGCGCCGAGGCCAGCGCGGCCCGCTGCTGCTGCCCACCGGAGAGCTGATGCGGAAGCCGCCGCCGCACAAGGCAGGGCGGAAGCCCGGCAAGCCGCAGCGCCCCTTCGACGGCGGCGTCCCGCTCCGCCCGCGTCACCCCTGCTCCCCTCCCCCGCAGCCCCGCCAGCTCCCGCAGCGCCCCCTCCACCCGGCGTACGGGATCCAGCACCGTCTCCGGGTGTTGGGGCAGATGGGCTGCCGCTCCGGAGCGCAGGGACCGGCGCCGGGCCTCGGGGAGGGACAGGAGCTCGTGGTCCTCCAGCCACACCTCGCCGGTCAGGGACACCCCCGTACGGGAAGCGCCGAGGGCCGCCAGGCCCAGGGTGGTCTTGCCGCTGCCTGAGGGGCCGATGACCGCGGTGACGGCTCCGGCGGGGACGGTGAGGTCGACGCGGGAGAGCAGGGGTACGGGCCTACCGCCGGAGTCGACGGCGTGGGCGGACAGGTCGCGCAGGCTCAGCATGGGCGGGAGGTCTCCCTGAGGCGGGCGAGGGCGCGGTCGACGCCGAGGTTGCCGCCGACGCACAGCGCCATCAGCAGCCCAGCGGGCACGAGCACGGCGTACGGCTGCCCGAACAGCGCGTCGCTGTTGCGCTCGATCAGCACCGACCAGTCGGGCGAGGAGGAGGGCAGGCCCAGGCCGAGGAAGTTGGCCGAGGCCAGCAGGTAGAGGACGATGGAGAAGCGGCTGCCCGCGTCGGTGGCGACGGGAGCGGCCAGTTCGCGGGCCAGGTGGCGCAGGTGGATGTACGCCCAGCCGCGCCCCTGCATGCGCAGCGCCTCGACGGCCGTGCGGCAGCCGGGAGCCAGCGCCGTACCCCGTACCAGCCGGGCGATCGCGGGCACTTGCAGCGCACCGGCGGCCAGCACCAGCCAGTGCCAGGCGCGGTGCCCGGTGGCGGCCAATGTCATCAGGACCAGCAGCCCGGGGAAGGCGAGCAGCACGTCGAGGGTGCGCATGACCGTCTCGTTCAGCAGCCGGCGGGACCCGGAGGCCAGCAGCCCCAGCGGCACGCCCAGCAGATAGCCCACGGCGAGCGCGCCCAGCGAGGTCCCGAGTACGGAGGCTCCCCCGTGCAGCACCAGCGCGAGCACATCGCGCCCGAGCACGTCGGTGCCCAACGGGTGCCCAGCGCCTGGAGGTTGGGAGGGCAGCGCGGCGCCGGCCCCGGACCGCGGCGGATCGGCCGGCCCCGCGAACAGCGGCCCGCACAGCGCGAGCAGCACCGGAACGGCCAACAGCAGCAGCACGAGCCCATCACGGGCCGAGGGACCACGCGCCATGAGGGACTTCACGCCACCCCCTCCCGCCGCGGCGCCAGCCGGTGCGCAGCCAGATCCGCGAAGAGGTTGACCACCACCGCCGTGCCCGCGAACAGCAGCGCGTAGAGCTGGACCTGCGGGGTGTCCCGGTTCTGGACGGCCTGGACGAAGCCCGTGCCCAGGCCCTGGATGCTGAACAGCGATTCGACAAGGAGCGCCCCGCCCAACAGCCCCTCCACACACCGCGCGAACTGCTGCGTGGCGGGCGCCAGCGCGTTGGGCACCACATGGCGCAGCACCACGGCGCGCTCCCGCAGACCGAGCAGCCGCATATGTTCGGCGACGGGCCCGTCGCGGCGCGCGGCGACACCCGCGCGTATCTGCCGTGCCAGGTCGCACAGTTGGCGCGCGGCCAGCACCGCGACGGGCAGCACGAGTACGGCGGGCTGGGCCAGCAGTCCCGCGCCGTCCAGCCCGGCGGCGGTGGCGGGCAGAAGTCCGGCGGCGAGCGAGAGCGAGGCGATCAGCAGCAGACCGAGGACGAATTCCGGTACGGAGTGCAGCAGCACGGCCGCCCCGTTCAGTACGCGGTCCAGCACGCTGCCCTCGCGCAGCCCGCTCACGATCCCCAGCAGCGGGGCGAGCGCGAGCACCACGGCGAGCGCCGGCACGGCCAGCACCAGCGACACGGCGAAGCGGTGGCCCACCTCGGCGCCGGCCGGCATGCCGGTGATGAGGGAGCGGCCCGGGTCACCGGTGCACAGCCCGCCGAGCCAGTCCAGGAAGCGGTGCCACACCGGCTGGTCGAGCCCCAACTGCGCGCGCAGCGCTGCCGCCTGCTCCGGCGTGCCCCGGTCGCCGCGCAGGACGTCGGCGGTGTCGCCGGGCAGCAGCGAGCCCAGCGCGAAGACGGCGACCAGTACCACGAGGCACTGGGCCAGCGCGAGGAGCGTGCGGTGTGCGGCGTACCGGCGCACGTCAGACGAGTTCGACGCGGTCGAACCTGGCCCAGTCGTGCGAGTTGGGCGGCGCGGCCCGCATCCCGCGCACCGCGTCCGCGACACCGTCGTTGGCGTCCGAGAAGGCCCACACGAGCATCCCGGACTTGTCGCGCGCGATGCGCTGCGCGCGGTCGAGCAGCCGCAGCCGTTCCCCCTCGTCCCGTGTCGAACGGGCCTTCCCCAGCAGGTCGTCGAAGCGCTCGTCGGCGAACCCGGTCTGGTTGCGCGCCGCGCCCCCGCGCATCCGCTGCTCCAGGAAGTCCGAGACGGGCAGCGTGGAGGTGCTGCTGAAGGAGGCCACGCCGCGCTTGTCGATCTCGCTGAAGTACGTGGTGGAGGCGAGCGTGCGCACCTTCGGCTCCAGCCCGGTCTCGCGAAGCTGACGCACCATCAGCGTGCAGGCCGCCTCCCATGTGGCGTCCACGGTGCTGGTCTGCAACGTGAAGCCGAGCCCCTTGGCCCCCGCCTTGCGCACCAGGTCACGGGCCCTGCCGACGTCCCGCTTCCGCTGCGGCAGGCGCTCGGGATACCCGCGCAGCCCCTTGCCGAACAGGTCGTCGCCCACTCCCCCGTGCCCGGCCAGCGCGACCCGTACCAGCTCCTCGCGGTCGACGCCGAGCAGCACCGCCTCGACCAGGCGCGGGTCGTCGAAGGGCGCCTTGCCGGTGCGCAGCAGCACGTTCTGCATGGTGGCCTGCGGCGAGGTCAGCACCCGTACGGAGTCCTGCCCCGCCAGCCGCCGTACGGAGGGTCCGCCCAGGTCGTGCGCGAAGTGCACCTGGCCCGAGAGCAGCGCGTTGACCCGCGCCGCCTCCTCGTTGACCGGGACGATCTCCAGCTCGGCGACGCGCGGGGCGCCCGCCCAGTGGCCCTTCCAGCGCCGGAACAGGGCGTTCCCGCCGGGCGTGAAGGAGCCGTAGGTGAAGGGGCCCGATCCGACGGGCCTGCGGAAGTCCTTCGTACCGGCGGGCATGATCTCCGTGCCGGGACCGGCGAAGGCCGTCGGGAAGTCGAAGTTGGGCCTGCGCAGCACGAGCGTGAGGGCACGCTCGCCGTCCGCCCTGCTGGCGTCGAAGTCGATGGCGGAGAGTAGCTGTTGGGAGGGCGAACCGGTCCCGGGGTCGGCCGCCCTGCGGTAGCTGTAGAGCACGTCCTTCGAGGTCACGGGCCGGCCGTCGTGGAACTCCGCCTTGCGCAGACGTATGTGCCAGCGCTTGCCTGACGCGTCGCTCTCCCAGTGCTCGGCGAGCCGGGCGCGCACCGACATGTCGTCCTTGTAGGTGGCCAGGGTGTCGTAGAGGGCCTTGGCTCGTGCCTGGTCCACGAAGTTCGGCGCGACGTGCGGGTCGAGGGTCTCGCGGGAGCCGCCCGCGGCGAAGGCGGCCCGCAGCCGCGCGTCCCCGCCGCCCCCGGACCCGGCTCCGCACCCGGAGAGCAGTCCGGCCGCCGCGAGCGCCGCCGCTCCCGAACCGGCCAGCAGGGCGCGCCTGCCGGGAGCACGCGCCGCGGGCGGTGCCTGGGAGGCGGCCGGCGTGCGGACCTCAGGTGGCGTGTGCGCCGCGGGCGTACGGGGCGTGGCACGGGACGACCCGCGGGCGTGGGCACAGGTGTGGGTACAGGTGTGCAACGCGATCCTTCCCGGGGTGTCCTCGCCCCGTGCGGTGGACCGGCGACGGGTCAGTCTCCTGACTCCCGGATCGACGCTCGCCCCGGCCTTCCCACGCGCTTCCCCGCGTGCGGTGGCCTGCTCTGGGGTCCGCTCCCCGGTCACAGTGGCGGGACCGCGCCGGACTCGCACCGGCTTCCTGATCCCCGTCGCCTTGTGACGCGGTCATTCTGACGTACGCGGGGCAGGGCCGGTCGGGTGGGTGCGCGGATGCGCGCCGCGGGGGCGGGTACGAGGTGTCCTGCACGGTCCTACGACGTACGGGGCCGAGCCCAAGTCCCGTAAGGAGCCCGTGACGTGAACACACCCCTCGACACCGCCCTGCTCGACGCCCTCCTGCGGGCCGCACGCGCCGACGGCGTCGCCAAGCACGTCGTCGGCGCCGTCATCGCGGACCGCGAGGACCGCGTACTGCTGCTGCACCGCACCGCCGACGACTACTTCGGCGGCCTGTGGGAACTGCCCTCGGGCGGCGTGGAGGAGGGCGAATCCCTCACCGAGGCCCTGCACCGGGAGGTCGCCGAGGAGACCGGCCTCGCGCTCGCCGGGATCGGCGCCTATCTGGGCCACTTCGACTACCTGTCCAGGAGCGGCAGGAAGACCCGCCAGTTCAACTTCACCGCCACGGCCCTCCACGAGAAGGCCCCGGTCGAGCTCGCACCCCACGAACACGACGCGCACCGCTGGGCCGACCGTACGCAGCAGGAACAGGTCTCCAGCGCCGTACGGGTCGTGCTGGCCCATTGGCGCGAAGGCGATCATGCGCGGGAGGGCGGACGTACCGTCGAGCCATGAAGCCGAATGCCGACGCGTGCGCGGGCGCGGACACCGATGCCGCGAGGAATCCGGGCTCGGCGGAGACGGTGGTCTACCGCCCCGCCCGGCCGGAGGACGACGAGGCGCTCGCGCGGCTCGACGGGTCCTTCACGACGGATTCCGTGTACGAAGTCGCCGTGACGGGCGAGGGGTTCAGCCTGCGCGAAACCCCGGTGGATCCTCCGCTCCACAAGGTCTTTCCCGAGGAGGAGGACGGCGAGGAGGACGCGGGCAGCTCGGGGTTGCGCCGGAAGGTGGTCGCCGTCGCCGGGGGCGAACCGTGCGGATTCGTGGAGTGCTCCTTCGACGCGTGGAATGCGCGACTGACTATCTGCGACATCGAGGTCGCCCCTGCCTGGAGGGGCAGGGGCGTGGGCCGGACCCTGATGAATCACGCCCTCGATTTCGCGAGGGAATGCGCCGCGGGCCATGTGTGGCTGGAGGTCAGCAATGTCAACGCCCCCGCCATCCGGGCCTATCTGCGGATGGGCTTCGTCTTCTGCGGCCTGGACACCTCGCTCTACGCCGGTACGGAGTCGGCGGGCGAACACGCGCTCTTCATGGCGCGGTGGAGCACCGGGCCGTTGAGTCGCTGAGCACGAATTCGTTGAGCCGCTGTGCCGTTGAGCGGTTGAGTCGCTGATCCGTATCGAGGGCTCAGTCGAGGCAGAATTCGTTGCCCTCGATGTCCTGCATCACGATGCAGGAATCGTGGCCGTCGTACAGGAGCCGCTGGCGTACGGCGCCGAGCGGGACCAGCCGTGCGCATTCCGCTTCGAGCGCGGCCAGGCGTTCCTCGCCGACCATTCCGGTGCCGACCCGCACGTCCAGATGCACGCGGTTCTTGGCGACCTTCCCTTCGGGAACGCGCTGGAAGAACAGTCGCGGCCCCACGCCCGAGGGATCCTTGCAGGCGAACCACGACCCCTCGCCCCCGGGAAACCGCGACCGGTTGAATTCCTCCCATGTGGAGAACCCCTCCGGGGCCGGCGAGGCGATGTACCCCAGCACCTCGCACCAGAAGCGGGCGAGACGCTCGGGATCCGCGGAGTCGAAGGTGATCTGCACCTGTCTGAGAACTGGCATGCGCGCACAGTAACAGGACGACTTTCCCGCTCAAATCCTTTTATCACCGGGCTGTTTCCCGGCGCGATCAATCATCGAAGCGAGCAGGGAGGGGAAGGGAGCGGATTCGGTCCGTCCGGTTGATCAGCCCTGTCGAGCCCAGGAGGATCAGCCGTCCGAGCGCCGTACGCATCAGGCCGCCGCAGGAAGCCTGCCGTACGCGGCCGACGCACGAGGAGCCACGCCGTGGACCACGCACTCACCTCGGGCCCCCTCACCAACTGGGCCGGCAACATCCGCTTCTCGGCGCGGCACGTGCGCTCCCCCGCCTCCGTCGCGGAGCTCCAGGAGCTCGTCTCCGCGCACCGCACGGTGCGCGCCCTCGGCACGGGGCACTCCTTCAACGCGATCGCCGACACCGACGGCGTACTGGTCTCCACCGCGGATCTCCCCCGCACCATCGACGTGGACGAAACGGCCCGCACCGTCACCGTCGGCGCGGGCACCCCCTTCGGCGAGCTCGCCGACGCAGTGCACGCGAGGGGGCTCGCCCTGCACAACCTCGGTTCGCTGCCGCACATTTCGGTGGCCGGCGCCTGTGCGACCGGCACGCACGGCTCGGGGGACGGCAACGGCACGCTCGCCTCCGCCGTACGCGGGCTCGAACTCGTCACCGCCGACGGCTCCTTGCACACGCTGCACCGCGGAGACGCGCAGTTCCCCGGCGCCGTCGTCGCCCTCGGCGCGCTGGGCGTCGTCACGCGCCTGACCCTCGACCTCGTACCCGGATTCGAGGTGCAGCAGTGGGTGTACGAGGGGCTGCCGCACGCGCGACTGCGGCGGCACTTCGCGGAGGTGATGGCCGCGGCGTACAGCGTCAGCCTCTTCACCGACTGGCGGGGCGAGCGGATCGGGCAGGCGTGGCTCAAGCGGCGCGTGGGCCCTGAGGGGCCGCGTCCCGCGCCGCCGCCCCGCTGGCTGGGCGCCACCCTCGCCGACGGGCCCCGCCATCCGGCGCCGGGCAGCGCGCCGGACCACTGCACCCGGCAGCTCGGCGCGCCGGGACCGTGGCACGCCCGACTGCCGCATTTCCGCCGGGAGTTCGCGCCGAGCAGCGGGCAGGAGCTGCAGTCGGAGTATTACGTCGCGCGCGAGGACGCCGTCGCTGCCTTCGACGCGCTCGACCGCATCAAGGAGCGCATCGCGCCCGTACTGCGGACCGGCGAGATCCGCACCCTCGCGGCCGACGGCCTCTGGCTGAGCCCGGCGTACGCGCGCGACGCGGTCGCCTTCCACTTCACCTGGGCACCCGACTCCGCCGCCGTGACCCCGGTCATCGGCGCGGTCGAGCGCGCGCTGGCCCCCTTCGCGGCCCGCCCGCACTGGGGGAAGCTGTTCACGACTCCCCCGGATGAGCTGCGCGAACTGTACGCGCACTACGCCGACTTCGAGGAGCTGGCGGCCCGCTTCGACCCCGCGGGGACGTTCCGCAACGCGATGCTGGACCGGTGGTTCCGGCGCCCGTGAGGCGTACGCGCGCGAAGCGGGAGCACGTGCGGCGGCGGGCCCGGCGGCGGATTCCGCACTCCAGTTCCTCACTCCAGCACGTCGCGCCAGCGGTCGGCGGATTCGAGGATGTCCAGGCTGACGCGTTCCAGGAAGGCCCCCGCCTTGGACAGCCGCCGCCCCACCGGGCTGTCGTGGCCGACCGTCTCCACCACGGCCGCCGCTGCCCGCGCCGTCTCCAGGGTCTGCCGGGTGTTGAGCACGACGGAGTGGTACCAGGCCTGGTCGTCGACCACGTACACGTCGCGGCGCCGCAGCGGATCGCGCTCGCGCCGCACATAGCCGTAGTCGACGAGGTAGTTGACGGCCGTTGACACCGAGGCGGGGCTGACCCGCAGCCTGCTGACCAGCTCGGCCGCCGTACGCCTGCCGTCCTCCGACAGCAGCAGGTCGACGTGCACGCGCGCGGTCATCCGCGGCAGCCCGGTGCGGACCGCCAGCTCGACGATCTCCGCGCCGGCGTCCTCCTCCCCGGCCGGCCCGCCCGCCGGTCCGGCCGTACGGGGAGGTGCCGGCGTGCCGCGGCGTGCCCGACGGGCCGTCGCGCGGTGCGCCTGCTGGGGCCGGTAGGCGCCGGGGCCGCCGTTTCGCGCGACCTCGCGGGTGACCGTCGAGGTCGGGCGGCCGAGCCGCCTGGCGATCTCCGCGTAGGAGAGTCCGTCGGTCAGGCCCGCCGCTATGCGCTGACGCTCCTGCTGGGTCAACCGTCCTCCTGGCATGCCGTGACTATTGCCTTCGCCGCCAGCCATTGCAATGCCGCATTGCATTCGGCCTCAGCGTCATTGCATCAATTTCCCTTGCCCTGCCTGGGAGTTGGGAATCGGGACGATTGACTCGCCCCCGAACGCGCCATAGCTTTCAAGCATGCCCGAACGCGTCATATCGCGAGATGCACGATCGCGATGACGCGACACGTGGCACATGGCTCGCGCACGCGATGACGCCGCATGCGCACGAGACGAAGACGAGGAGCCGTTCATGAGCGAAGCCCCGCACGTCCTCACGGCGATACCGACGGAGCGCCCGGCCGGCTGCCCCTTCGACCCGCCGCCCGAGCTGCTGGAGGCCCGGCGGCACGCACCGCTCAGCAGCTACACGTTCCCCGGCGGGCGGCCCGGCTGGCTGGTCACCGGGTACGACCTGGTCCGCGCGGTGCTGGCCGACCAGCGATTCAGCTCGCGCCGCGAACTGATGGTCCACCCCACCATCGACTACGGCGACCTCAAGGCGCCCCCGGCGCCGCCCGGCGAGTTCCTGCTCATGGACGAGCCCGAGCACAGCCGCTACCGCAAGCCGCTGATGGGCAAGTTCACCGTGCGGCGCATGCGGCTGCTCACCGAGCGGATCGAGCAGATCGCCGCCGACCGGCTCGACGCGATGGAGAAGGCCGGGCCGCCGGCCGACCTGGTGACCGCCTTCGCCAAGCCGCTCCCGGCCATCGTCATCTGCGAGCTGCTCGGCGTCCCGTACGAGGAACGGGGCCTCTTCCAGGAGCAGGTCGACAAGTTCATGAACGGCGAGACCGGCGACGAGGAGCTGATGGCCGCCTACACCGCGACCCAGGAGTACGTGGCGCGGCTCGTGGCGGCCAAGCGCGCGCACCCCACCGACGACGTGCTCAGCGACCTCACCGACACCGACCTGACCGACGAGGAGCTCCAGGGCGTCGGCCTGCTGCTGCTCGCGGCCGGGCTCGACACCACGGCGAACATGCTGGCCCTCGGCACCTTCGCGCTCCTGCGCCACCCGGACCAACTGGCCGCCCTGCGCGCCGAGCCGGCACTCGCCGACCGCGCGGTGGAGGAGCTGCTGCGGTATCTCACCGTGGCCAAGTCGTTCATGAGGACCGCGCTGGAGGACGTGGAGCTGGGCGGCCAGACCATCGAGGCCGGTTCGCCGGTGATCCTCTCGTACCACACCGCCAACCGCGATCCCGAGCGCTTCCCCGACCCCCACGTCCTCGACCTGAGCAGGCAGGGCGGCGGACACCTGGCCTTCGGACACGGCATCCACCAGTGCCTGGGCCAGCAGCTGGCCCGCGTCGAGATGCGCGTCGCCTTCCCCGCCCTGCTCACCCGCTTCCCCACGCTCCGCCTGGCCGTACCGCCCGAAGAGGTCGCCCTGCGCCCGGAGATCGCGGACATCTACGGCGTGAAGAGCCTGCCGGTCACGTGGGACGCGTGAGCGCGCGCGTCCTCCGACCCCTCGGTGCGCGCCGTCAGAGGCCGGAGGCCGGAGGCCATGAGGCCTCCGGCCCGGCCGCTCGCTCAGTGACTCGGTGAAGGGGCTGGCTCAGCCCCCTCCCCGCCGCCCCTCCGAGGTGCGGAGCTCTCCGACCGTCTTCAGGAGCCGGTCGGCGGGTTCGCGCAATTGCGGGTGGGCGAGGACCACGTTGCGGAGGCCGCGTACCGGCCTGCGCCAGGCCCGGTAGGCCGCGGCCACCGGGTGCGGGCGGGTCACGAAGCCCTCGCCCACGCGCAGTTCGCGCGTCTTGAGCCAGTCCTTGTACTCGTAGTCGCCGCGGCCCATGTCCAGCAGCCGCACCCCCTCGCGGCCCGCGGCTTCGGCCATCCGCAGGTGCATCATCAGCCCCGGCGAATAGCGGTGGAACTGCGGGTCGTACGCCGTGAACCAGGCGGCCAGCACGCCGCGCGAGCGCGGGCCGAAGTGCGCCGCGACCGGCCGGTCGCCCGCGTACACCACCGACAGGACGCCGGTGAAGTGCTCCTCGCGCACCTCGGCGAGGCTGCGCACCAGGTCCACGATCCACGGCTTGGCGAAGCGGTCCATCCGCCCCGTCCTGCGGTACTGCGCGGACTTCCACTCCATGAGCGTGCGCAGCGCGCCCGGATCGCGCTCGTCGAAGACGAAGCGCAGCTCGCCGACATCGCGCGCCAGCCGGCGTTCCTTCTTGAGGGTCGTCTTGGCGTGCCCGGGGTACGCGTGGCGGAGCCACTCGGCGTACGTGGAGTTCCCTGTGCTCTCCTTGAGGTCGATCACCGGCGAGGCGAAGGTGCCGGTGACGTACTCCTCCAAGGGCGCCTGCGCCTCGACGAGATGGTCGAACTCGAAGACCGAGAGCCCGCAGGCCCGCAGCACTTCCTTGGGGTCCCAGGCGACGCCCGGCCTGTGCACCAGGGCCTGGCAGTCGGAGAGCCCGAGCCCGATGGCCCGCCCGACGCCGAGTGCCGAGCGCTCGTACGGGAAGAAGCCCACCGGCTCCCCGTCCTCGTGCAACACCGCGACCTGCGCGTTCCCGCGGTATCTGCCGATGCCCGCGGCGAACTCCGGTGCCAGGAAGGGGTTTCCGTAGTCGGGCGACGCGTCCATCGCCCCGTGCCAGGCCGTACGGAGCGCGGCGCTCAGCTCCTGTGGTCTGTGGATCGTGATCCGCACCTCAGGTCGCCCCTAACCTTCCGGGTTCACTCCTCAGGGATCGCATGCGACCACCCCCCAATCCGCCGTGGTTCCCTGTGACGCGTCGTCGGCATCCTTCCCTTAGTTCTGCCATCAACGGTTACGCCACGTGTACGTGTTTCCCCAACTTGCAGGAGTTCTGCAGACATTCCGGGATACCCCTGTGACACAAACCGAATCCCGCCGCTCCGTATGCGGGGGTGATGCGCGCCGTGCGCCCCGGAGTTGGGCGTCCGTCGCCCCTCGGGGGCTGCCGGGGACAGGGTTCCGGCGCCACACTGGCGGCATGCGGAAAGGGAGGCTCAAGCCCTTGATCCTGCTGCTGGCCGGCCTCGGAGTCTTCGCCTTCGCCCTGGTCAGGGCCTACGCGGGGGACGGTCCCGAGGTGTACGGGGTGATCGGCGGGGGCGCCGCCGTGCTGCTCATCGCCGCGGCGGCCTCCTACGACCCCGACGCGTGAGCGGCACGCCGCCGCGCCTCGACGCCCCGTCCCTCACACCAACTTGCCCTCCCGCGCCACGATCCGCCCCGCCCGCACCACCATGTCGCGGCGCGGCATGTCCACCACGACCTGCGGCAGGCATTCGCCCTCCACCAGGAGGAAGTCGGCGGGGGCGCCCACGCTGAGGTCGGCGGCCGGGAGGCCGAGCAGTTCGGCGCCGCCGTGTGCCGCGGTGAGGTAGCAGCGGGCCAGTTCCTCGTCGAGGCGGGCGTCGAGGCAGAAGCCGAGCAGGTGGGCGCGGTAGAGCATGTCTCCGTTGCCGTACGGGCTCCACGAGTCCCGCACCCCGTCGGAGCCGACACCCACCCGTACGCCGTGCTCCGCGAGCTCCTTGAGCGGCAGCACCCGCTGCGCGTCGGGTGCGACGGTGGTGAGGGAGATCCCCGCTTCGGCCAGGTCGGCCGCCGTACGGTCGAATTCGCGGCCCTTTAAGGCAGGCACGCAGAAGGCGTGGCTGACGGTGACCTTGCCGGCCATGTCCAGCGCGCGGGTCCGCGCGATGATCTCCCGCAGCGGCCCGAGGCCGGTCTCCCCCTGATCGTGGAGGTGGATGTCCACGCCGAGGCGGTGCCGCTCGGCGATGCCGAAGACGGTGTCGAGCTGGGCCTTCACGGAGTCGCCCCCGGTCTCCCCCGCGTTGTCGAAGCCCGCGGGGTCGATGCCGCCGACGTAGTCGATCAGGCCCTCGCGCGCGGCGCGTTCGAGCAGCTTGTCGGTGCCCGGCGCGCGGTTCACGCCGTGCTGCGGGAAGCCGGTGATCTGCACGTGCAGCAGGTGGGAGAGCGCTTCGCGTGCGGCGTGCAGTCCCTCGACCGCCTCCAGTCCGTACGCGGGGGCGACGTCGCCGTGCACGCGCATGCCGCGGGTGCCCTGCGCCGCCGCGTGCGCCATCAGGCGCCGGGAGCGCTCGCCCACGGGGGTGGCCAGGCGGCGGTTGAGCTCGACGTCCTGCTCGCAGTAGTCGGCGATGCCGTCGGCCGGCCTGCGCGAAAACCACTTCTCGCCCCACGCGGTCTTGTCCGGGTGGATGTGCGCGTCCACGGGCGTGGGCAGCGCGAGCCTGCCGCCGCACTCCACGGTCTCGTACGCGCCGACCGGCCGCTCGGCGATCCTCCCGTCCACGACGGCGAGGTCGACCGGCTTCACGTCCGTGCCGGTGGCCTGCCAACCGCCGCCGACGGGACGGACGTTGCGGAAGACGGTGGTGCGGGCGGCGCCCGCTGCGGGGGGAGTCACGGCCTGCGGCCTCCTGCGTTCGCGGTGATGGGGCGACCCATTTTGTATACCAAACGAGGGCCCGGCTCGACACCGTACGCAGGAATCGCCAGAAGGACCGGACCACGTGCCCCTTCCCCACCCCACCCCGGCGCGGACCGTATACCAGCGAACGGGACGTATCGTGGCCGCCGACGGGAGCCGACGGGAGGTGCGGGGACACAGTGGGCGAGGGCACGGAACCGGCGGCGGCACGCGCGCCGATGGGAGAGCGGGCGCGGGACGCGGTGCGCGAGCGCGTCATCGACGGGCGCTATCCGCAGGGCGCGCGCATCGTGGAGCGCGAGGTCGCCGAGGAGCTGGAGATGTCCAGGGTGCCGGTGCGCGAGGCGCTGCGCGCCCTGGTCACCGAGGGGCTGCTCGAACTCCTCCCGCACAGCGGCGTCCGCGTGCGGCGGCTCCGGCGCTCCGACGTGGAGCAGCTGTACGAGGTGTGGGAACCGCTCGCGGTGCAAGCCAGCCGCCTGGCGGCGCGCCGGGTCGCGGCGTACGCGCCGCAGGAGCCGCCGGGTCTCGATGCCCTGCGCACGGCGCTGCGGCACGCGGACGCCGCGGCGGCCGACGGGGGCGGCAAGCCGGAGGTGACCGCCAACATCGGCTTCCACCGGCACATCGTGACGCTCAGCGGGAACGGGCTGCTGGAGCGCACGATGGAGCCCCTGGTGTGGCAGCTGCGCCTGCTGTTCGGCCTCAACACCGAGCCCCAGCCGATGCGCGACCAGCACCACCGCATGCTCGCCGACATCGCCTCGGGCGACGAGGAGACGGCGGCGGCGTGCACGCTGCTGCATGTGCGGGACAGTCGGATCGCGGCGCTGCGGAGCCTGCCGGAGGCATGACGCGAGTCCCCTTCTGACGCGAGTGCCCCTGACACGAATCCCTTTCTGACGCGGGCCCCCTTCAGGCCGCGCTCACGGGCGCCGGGTCCTCGGGAAGCCGCCAACCTCCGCCCCGGTCCTCCTTCGCGAAGCGCGCGGCGAATTCGGGGACGCGCAGGAGGCAGGCCAGCCCGGCGGCGGCGCGGAAGGCGCCGATCGCACGCCGGGACCTCGGCATCGCCAGGCGCAGGAGACGCGGGTTCACGCCGCCCTGGATCGTGTCGGTGAAGGGCCGCAGCACGCTGTCGTAGCGCGCCAGCGCCGTCGGCAGGTCGCCCGGGTTCCGGTTGATCTCGCCGGCCAGTACGTGGGCGCCCACCAGTCCGCCCGAGACGCCCATCCCGCTGTAAGGGGAGGCGCAGTGCGCGGCGTCGCCGGCGAGGACCACGCGCCCCTCGTACCAGGTGCCGGTGCGGACCTGGACGACCTCCTGGGAGTGGAAGAACGGGCTCGTCCCCATCCCGTCGATGAACCGCCCGGCCTGCCACCCCGCGTCGCGGAACCTGCCCGCCCAGAACTCCCGCTGCCGCTCGACGGGTTCCCGGTGGACCGCCGAGGCTTCCGCGGACTCCTCCCTCAGCACGAAGTACGCCTGGGTCTCGTCCTGACCGTGGCTGCGGCGCATGATCTGGCGGCCGCCCGGGGCCATGTACGTGTCCCGGATGGCGCTGTCGGACGCGATGCGCGGGACGAACCAGTACGCCATGTGGATGCCGAGCCGCCGGTACGGGTCGAACCCCGCGGGGTGGAGCGCCCGCCGGATGCGCGAGCCCTGCCCGTCCGCGCCCACCAGGAGGTCGTACGCGCCCGATGTGCCGTCGGAGAAGTGCGCGGTGACCTTCCGCGCGTCCTGCTCGAAGCCGTCCACGCTCACGCCGAAGACGTACTCGGCGTCGTCCTTCGCCGCGTCGTGGAGGATGCGCACCAGATCACCGCGCATGATCTCGAACTCGGATGTGAGGCTCTGGCGGCCCCTGCCCGAGGTGTTGGCCAGGATCGTGGCCCTGGCCCTGCCGCGCGCGTCCACGAAGGCGACGCCCGCCTCGTCCACCAGCTTCGCGCGCACTTCACCGAGCAGCCCCATCCGCTCGACGGCCTCGACGCCCTGCCCCCTGAGGTCGACCTGCGCCCCGGTGGCCCGCAGCGCCGGGGAGCGTTCGACGACGGTCACCTCGTGGCCGCCCCGCGTGAGCCAGAAGGCCAGCGCCTGGCCCGCTATGCCGCCGCCGGCGACGAGGATCCGCAGGGAGCGCGCTCCCGGTCCGCTGGTCATGGCCTCACCCCGAAATCTATCAGTGAATGGTTCTGGGTCGGCGTCAGCGTCACCTATCAGTGATAGATTCGTCAACATGACCAAGGTGAACCGCGAGATCGTCGTCTCCGAAGCGCTCGACCTGCTCGACGAGGTGGGCCTGGACACGGTCAGCACGCGGCGGCTCGCGAAGCGGCTCGGCGTCGAACAGCCCTCGCTCTACTGGCACTTCCGCACCAAGAGTGAACTCCTCGCCGCCATGGCCGACGCGGCGATGGCACCGCATGCGGCCGCCCCGCTGCCGGCTGACGGGGACGACTGGCGCGAGTGGTTCCTGGAGAACACGCGGAGCTTCCGCCGCACCCTGCTGATGCGCCGGGACGGAGCACGCCTGCACGCGGGCAGCACTCCCGCCAGTGACCTCGACCGGCTCCGGCACAAGATGGACTTCCTCGTCGAATCCGGAGTGCCCGAGCGGGACGCGCAGATGGCGATGCTGGCCGCGGGCCGCTTCACGGTCGGCAGCGTGCTGGAGGAACAGGCCGAGGCCGGTTCCGGCGCCGGCGCGGACCGGCCGGCCGAGTTGCCCGTGATCGACCACGAGGCGGCGTTCGAGGCGGGGCTCGCGCTCATCGTGGAGGGCCTGGAACGCCGCACGGCCTCGCGGGGCGAATCACCGGGCGCGTCGCGGGCCGCCTCGCGGTGAGCGCCGCCCGGTATACCAACCCGGGCCACTTATCCCCGCACAAGCGGCATAGTTCCTGACGCCTCTTGCCTGCGCTCTCGCCTCGGTATACAAAATGCGCCGTGGGTGCGGCCGCGCGTCCCGTTCCCCGCCCCTCCCCGCCGAAATGCCGCAGTGCCGAAGTCAGGAGCCGCCCCATGTGCGTCGATCCCGCCCCGCCGCCGCCCTCCGCGCTCACCCGCCGCGGGATCCTCGCGGGCGCCGCCGCGCTCGCCGGTACGGCCACGGCGCTGACCACGGCGACCTCCGCGTACGCCGCGGGCGCCGACGCCGCGGACGCCGGCGCCCCGGAAGCCTCACCCGGCACCCGCCCCCGCGGCGGCGACCTCGTCATCGAGGGCGGCACGCTGCTCGACCCGGCCACGGGGCACGTCACCGAGGACGCCGTCGTGGTGATCGTCGGCGGGACGGTGACCGCGGCGGGCAGCCGGGACGCGACCCGTTCGGCGCGCGCCCAAGTCCCCGACGGCGCAACGGTGGTGGACGCGCACGACCACTGGGTGCTGCCCGGCCTCACCGACGCGCACATCCACCTCAACACCGTCGCCGAGGCCCGCGACGCGCTCACCTCGGGTGCGACCGGCGCGCGCAGCGGCTCGACCGACTTCTTCCAGGACATCGCCGTACGCGAGCTCGCCAAGCAGGCACCGCAGCAGACCCCCGACCTGCGCGCGGCCGGCGTGTTCGTGACGCCCGACCTGGCCGACACGCTGCTCGCCGACCCCGAACTGGCCGAGCTGGCCCGCCGCAAGGACGGCGTGCGCGACGCCGACGCGCTGCGCCGTGTCGTGCGCGTCAACCTCGACCGTGGCGTGGACATCGTCAAGACCCGGGTCAACGAGCGCGCCGGGCTGCCGGACCAGGACCCGCTGGCCCAGGTGTACGACCGCGAGCAGCTCTCGGTCGTGGTGGACGCCGCGCGCCGCGGCGGTGCGGGCGTGCTGTGCCACAGCTACAGCGAGCGCGGCTGCCACGACGCCGTGATGGCGGGCATCCGCAGCCTGGAGCACGGCGTGTACGTGGGCGAGCGCACGCTGCGCGAAATGCGCCGCCGCGATACGTACTTCACGCCCACCCTCACCGCGATCGCCGGGCTCGTGGACTCCGACGACCCGGTGCTCGCCGAGCGCGGCCGCACCTATCTCCCCGTACTCAAGGAGGCCGTGCGCGCGGCCCACGAGATGGGTGTGCCGCTGGCCGCCGGCACCGACTCCTCGGGCGGGAAGGTCGAACCCGTGGGCGGCGAGGCCGAGTTGATGCGGGAGGCGGGGCTGCCCGCGCTGGACGCGATCCGCACGGTCACCACGAGCGCGGCGCGCCTGCTCGGCAGGGAGCGTACGTCGGGCCGCCTCGCCCCCGGGTACGCGGGCGACGCGGTGCTCCTCGCCGCCGACCCCCTCAAGCACGTCGCCACCCTCAAGCGCCCGACCACAGTGATCCACGCCGGCCACCGGGTGCCCAAGCCCCGCCACTGACGCAGCACTGCCGCACGAACTCCCCGGGCCTGCTGTGGGGGCAGGTCCGGGGTCACGCCCTCAGCCCGCACGCCGCCGCGCTCACTCCCTCGTACGCCGCGAAGTGAGCACCCGCCGCACCCCGTACGCCACCGCCCCCAGCCCAAGCACACAGCCACCCGCCACCACGGAAGCAGGCGGCAAAGTGCAGGCCAGCAGCACGCAGCCCGCCAACCCCAGCGCGGGGACGACACGCGGCGGACGGCCCTCGCCGCGTGTCAGCGTCCACGCGGAGGCGTTGGCCAGGGCGTAGTAGGCCAGTACGCCGAAGGAGGAGAAGCCGATCGCGCCGCGCAGGTCGGCGGTGGCGGAGGCGAGCAACACCACGGCGCCGACGGTCAGTTCGGCCCGATGCGGCACCCGGTAGCGCGGATGCACCGCCGCCAGCGCGTGCGGCAGGTGCCGGTCGCGGGCCATGGCCAGGGCCGTACGCGAGACGCCCAGGATCAGCGAGAGCAGCGCGCCGACGGCAGCCAGCGCGCCGCCGACCCGTACGACGGGCGCCAACTGCGGCACTCCCGCCGCCCGTACGGCGTCGGCCAGCGGCGCGGTCGCGCGGGCCAGGCCCTCGGGGCCGAGGACGGACAGCGCGGCGGCGGCCACCGCGGCGTACACGACGAGGGCGACGCCGAGCGCGACCGGAACCGCGCGCGGGATGGTGCGCCGGGGATCGCGTACCTCCTCGCCGAGCGTGGCGATCCGCGCGTACCCGGCGAAGGCGAAGAACAGCAGCCCCGCCGCCTGCAACACCCCCACCACGCTCGCGTCGGCCCCCAACTCCCAGTGCGCGGTGCTCGCCCGGCCGCCGGCGAAGGCGCTGACCACGACCGCGGCCAGCACCGCGAGGACCGCCGCGACCAGGGCGCGGGTCAGCCACGCCGCCTTCTGGATCCCGGCGTAGTTGACCGCGGTGAGCACCACGACGGCGGCCGCCGCTACGGCGCGTTCGTGCCCGGGCCAGGCGTACGCGCCCACCGTGAGCGCCATCGCGGCACAGGACGCGGTCTTGCCGACGACGAAGCTCCAGCCCGCCAGGTGGCCCCAGAAGTCGCCGAGCCGTTCGCGGGCGTAGACGTAGGTGCCGCCGGCCGCCGGATAGCGGGCCGCGAGCCGCGCGGAGGAGGTGGCGTTGCAGTACGCGACGACCGCGGCGAGGGCGAGCCCGAGCAGCAGCCCGGAGCCCGCCGCGCGCGCCGCGGGTCCGAAGGCCGCGAAGATCCCCGCGCCCAGCATGGCGCCGAGCCCGATCACCACCGCGTCCCGCACACCGAGACGCCGGCTGAGCGCGGGATCGCCGCTGGTGGGAGGGGGCTGTGCGGGCATCGCTCTTCTCCTCGTACGGGGGCGGGGGCGGGGGCGGGTTGGGGGTACGGAGTCCGGCTCGGGGCCCGCTCTGGTTCGGGGTGCAGCCGGGCAAGCGGGAAGGTACGCGATGCCGGTGAACGGCGAGGGGCGCGGGTGGCGACGGCAACCGGCACGGGCCGCTCCGGGCCCGTCGGCTAGCGTGTCGGCGTGATCAGTATCGAATGGGACGGCCTCACCGACCGTGAGCGCTACAACGACTGGTATCTGCGTGAGCGCGACCGCTGCGCCGACGCGGCGCGGGACGCGCGGTGGCCGGACCTGTTCGAGGAGCTGGGCAAGCATCCGCGGCGGGTCAACCTCCCCCGCCCGGGCCAGCGCAGCGGCTTCGCCCCGCTGCACCAGGCGGCCTGGCACGGCGCGGACTTCGCCGTCGTCTCGCGGCTGATCGCGCACGGCGCCTGGCGCACCCAGCTCACCCGCGACGGGCGCCGCCCCGTGGACATCGCGCGCGAGCAGGGGCACACGCATCTGCTGGAGCTGCTGGAACCGGTCGTGGTACGCCCACTCCCCTCCCCCGCGCAGGCGTTGGAGCACCACTTCCACACGCTGCTGCGCGAGACGACGGGGGACTGCTTCGAGAAGGCCGAGCATCTGCTGCCGCCGCTGGCCCCGCTCACCGAGGGCCCGGCCGTGGAGATCGCCTTCAAGGTGGTGGGCATGCTGGGCGGCTTCACCTACGGGCTCGCCGAGGGGTACGGGGACGTGCCGGAGCACCTCCACGTACACGCACACTCGCGCATGGACGCGGACGCCGGCGATTTCTACCGGGTGACTCCGGAGGGGTACACCAAGGAAGACCGCAGACCGGCGCCACCGCCGCCGGCGTAGCCGTTCAGCGGATGGCGCGGCCACAGGTCTCACCGCTCTCACCGCGGGCCGGGACGGCGTACGGCTCAGCGTCCGCTCTCCGCCGGCGCGGTGAGGCGGCCGCCGGAGAGCAGCGTGCCCGCCTGCTTGATGTGCTGCTGTACGGGCGACACCTCCATGCTCTGCAGGTCGTCCATGGTGCCGATGCGGTCGGACGTGAACTCGAAGAGCTCGTCCAGGTCCCGGCAGTGCGCGACGGCGTGCAGGTTGCAGGGCCCGGAGGTGGCAGCGGCGAAGGCGATCTCCGGTTCCTCGGCCAGCGCGCGACCGAAGGTCTTCACGGCCGACGGGTGCACGCGCAGCCACAGGTTGGCCCGTGCGTGGTAGCCCAGAGCGGCCGCGGCGATCTCGACGTCGATGTGGACGACCCGGCGCCTGACCAGCGCGTGCAGGCGCCGTGACACGCGCCCCGGCGTGGAGTCCGCCGCGGCGGCGAGGTCGACCAGGCCGGCCCGGCCGTCCGCGGCGAGCGCGTCGAGGATCATCTCGTCCTCCCCGGTGAGCCGCGCGGGCTCGCGGGCCACCACAGGCGACTCGGTGAACGGCGTTCCCTCGCTCCCCAGCGCGGCCTCCTGCTCCGGGGACAGCACACCCTCCAGCGCGCTCCAGTAGTGGCCGCGGCCGCCCATGAACTGGCGCAGCATGGCGAACGCGTTGATGTCGAGCACCGCCGCCGTACGGGGAAGCCGCTGGCCGAGCAGGTCCTCGCGCTGCTGCCTGGTGCGTGACTGAGTCGCGCAGGTGATCTCGCAGCCCGCCGCGCTCAGGGCGACCCAGTTGACGTCCTCGCGCTTGGCGAGCGCGGCGGCGATGGCCCCCGCGCTGCCGGGGCGGCACCGCAGCCGCACCAGCCACCTGCTCTGGCCCAGCGCGCCCGGGTTGAGCACACCGGCGACGCGGATGACGCCCTCGGCGCACAGCCGCCGGTACCGGCGGTTCACGGTGCTCTCGGCGAGCCCGAGCGTGCCCGCGATCGAGGCGAAGGAGGCGCGCGGGGCGATCTGGAGGGCGCGAATGATGCGCACATCATCGGGCTGCACCGCGAAGGATTCGGACATGGATGCACCTGCCATGGAGGCAATCCTACGAACGGGGCGCTCGCGCTCGCTCCGGTGCGGGAGCGGCGTACAGACTGCCGAGGCACGGCCGCAGAGCCGGAGCGCCACCGCAACGGCTGCACTGATTCGCCGAATTCCCCGCGCAGATATCGGAGTTGACCCCGTATGTCATCAACCGCCGCACCACAGCACACGCCCACCGCCCTCATCGTCGGGGCCTCGCGCGGTCTCGGTCACGCGATGGCGGAGGAATTGCTCGACCGGGGGTGGAATGTCATCGGCACGGTCCGTGACACCACCGCGCACACACCCCTGCACGACCTCGCCGACCGGGCCGGCGGACGCGTCACCGTCGAGCATCTGGACATCAACGACCACGGACAACTGGCGCCCCTGCACGAACGCCTCGCGCAAAACCAGAAGCGCCCGCTCGACATGCTCTTCATCAACGCAGGGACCACCAACAATGAGCACACCCCCATCGGCTCCGTTCCCACGGCCGATTTCGTCGAGGTGATGGTCACCAACGCGCTCAGCCCCATGCGCGTCATCGAAGCGCTCGAAGACCTCGTCTCCCCCGCCGGACTCATCGGGGCGATGTCCTCAGGACAGGGCAGCATCACGAACAACACCCGTGCGGGACGCGAGGTCTATCGCGGCAGCAAGGCGGCGCTCAATATGTTCCTGCGCAGTTTCGCGGCCCGGCAGAGCGCGTCGGAGCGCGCATTCCTCCTGTTGGCGCCGGGCTGGATCCGCACCGCGCTCGGCGGTTCCGACGCGACCTACACCGTGGAGGAGAGCGCTCCGCTGCTGGTCGACGTCGTGCTGTCCCGGCTGGGCACGCCGGGCCCGGCCTACCTCGACCGCTGGGGCAAGACCGTCCCCTGGTGAGTCCGGCCGCCCCAGCCGCCAGCCCCTCGGAAGACCTTTCAGGAGACCGTACGCATGCCGACCCCGCCCAATCCGCCGACCCCGCCCCTCATCGCCATCGAAGAACACTGGACCATGCCGGAGCTGACCTCCGCCCTCCGCTCCCTGCAACACCCCGACGAAAGCCTCCAGTTCAATGAGCAGGGCGACCATCAAGAACGCCTGGAGGATCTCGGAGCCGGGCGCATCGCGGCGATGGACGCCCAAGGAATCGACCTCGCGGTTCTCTCCCTCACCCCTCCGGGAGTCCAACCGCTCCCGCCAAGGGAGGCCCTGCCGCTGTGCCGCGCCGCGAATGACAGAGCGGCGGCAGCCGTCGAGGAAGATCCAGCCCGCTTTCGCGCCCTGTCCACACTCCCCATGTCCTCGCCGAAGGACGTCGCGGGCGAACTGGAAAGGGCCGCGGGAAGGGGACACGTCGGCGCCATGGTCTACGGACGGTCGGGAGACCTCTTCCTCGACGATCCCGTCTACGACGACTTCTTCTCCGCCGCCGCGCACCTCGGCCAGCCCGTGTTCCTGCACCCGCAGATTCCCTCGGAGGCCGTGCGCGACGCCTCGTACCGCGGATTCGGCCCGATGACGGATCTGGCACTGGCCACCGTCGGCTGGGGCTGGCACATGGACGCCGCGACGGCTGCGCTGCGGCTCATTCTGCGCGGGACCTTCGACCGTCACCCCGGGCTCCAGATCGTGCTCGGGCACTGGGGCGAGATGCTGCTCTTCTGGCTGGACCGCGCCGACAGCCTCTCCCGCATCGCCGGCCTGCGGCGCTCCGTGGCGGAATGCGTCCGCGAGAACTTCCACTTCACCGCCTCGGGAATGCTCAACCCGGCACTGCTGCGGCACGCCCTGTCCGTCACCCCGGCCGACCGCCTGCTGTTCTCCACCGATTACCCGTTCCAGCGGCCGGCCAGGAAGGAAGTCGATTCCTTCCTGGCCCACTTCGCCACCGACGAGGAGCGCGTACGGTTCGCCTCCGCCAACGCCGCCTCCCTGTACGGGATTGCTGCGCCCCGACCAGCCCGCGCACACGCCGGATTCACCGCATGAAAAGGCCCCCATTCGCGTCCCAGCACGCCCCCGTCACCGTGTCGGCGTGCTCGGCGGCAAGCAACACGACCATGTCCGCGATGAATTGGGGACGGCCCAGCCGTCCCACCGGGATCATCGCCTCCGTCTCCGCGAGCTTGTCCGGGGCGACCGTACGGCGTACGACCGGCAGATCCTGCGGGCCCGGCGAAACCGCGTTCACCGTGACCCCTCGCGGCGCCAGATCCCGCGCGAACACCTTGGTCAGCGTGGCCACGCCGCCCTTGGCCGCCGCATAGTGCGCACCGGTCGCGGTGCCGCCGTTCTGCCCGGCGAGCGAGCCGATGTTGACGATGCGGCCGTACTCGCGCTCGGCGAAGTAGCGCCCGAACACCTGGCAGCCGAAGAACGTCCCGTCGAGGTTGGTGCCCACCACGTCGCGGAAGCTCTCCGGGGAGATGTCCATCAGCGACTCGACCTTGGAGTGCCCGGCGTTGTTCACCAGCAGGTGCACCGCGCCCCACCGTTCGGCGACCTCGTCCCGTACGCGGACGAACTCCTCCCGCTCGCGCACGTCCAGGGCCAGGCCCAGCGCCGTCTCGCCGGTGGGGTCGAGGCGTTCGGCGGCCGCGCCGGCCGCCTCGCCGTCCAGGTCGGTGAGCGCGACACGGTAGCCGCGGTCGTAGAGCCGCGTCGCGATCGCGCCGCCGAGGCCGCCCGCCGCGCCGGTCACCACGGCGACGCGGGGCGGCTGGCCCTCCGCGCGCGCCCCGTCCTCCGGCGCGCTCACCTGGTCACGTCCGGGAGGGGGCGGCCGACGCGGGCCTCGATCTTCATGTACCGCCACAGCCCGTACTCCCCCACCCGCACCGTGCGGAAGAGGTTGCAGGCCGCGGCGACGGTGGGCTGGTCCACGACGTCGGCCAGCACATAGCTCGTCCAGGGCCAGGAGCCCGAAGGCCCCACCATGTGCTGGTCGTCGTCCATCGTGCCCAGCACGTCGACGCCGGGCAGCTCGTGAAGCTGCCGCAGCATGCTGGTGAAGCCCTCCCACACGGCCGTGCCCTGCCCGGTCGGCAGGTCGAAGAAGTTCTGGTTGACGCCGATGCAGAACAGCACCCGCAGGGGCGCGTCGGGGGAAGCTGACATGTCGGTGGTGCCTTTCGGTCGAGCGGATCAGATGTGCCTGACGGTGCCGTACGGGGTCTCGTACGGAGTCCCGTACGAGATCGCGTACGGGATCGCGTACGGGCTCCCGTACAAGATCATGTATGAGGTCCCGTGCGAGGTGATCACGGGTAGCCGGGGAACGGCTGGACCCCCATGAGGACCGCGCCCGCGCCGTCGTACAGGCCCTCCTGGAGGAAGGCGTGCTGCGGCACGACGGACGCGTCGCGCAGGTGGCGCTGCAGCGGGCTGCCGTCGGCGATGGCGCGGATGCCGCCCAGTTGGTAGGCGGCGCGTACGACGTCGAAGGACTGCCCGGCGAGGTGGACCGCCGCCAGCCGCAGCATGCTGGCCTGCTGCTGGGTGGCGGGGGTCCCGGCGGCCACCGACTCCCACACCTCCTCGGTGGTCTCGTAGAAGAAGGCGCGGGCCGAGCGCAGCCGTGCCTCGGCGCGGCCGACCCCGATGCGGTACGCGGCGCGGTCGGCTGCGACCGGGCCGCCGGTGTAACTGGCCCTGCCGCCCTCGGCGATGACGTGGTCCAGCGCCGCGCGGGCCACGCCGAGCCCGACGACGGCCAGGACCTGCGCGGCGTAGGGCACGACCGGGTAGTGGAACAGCGGCTCGTCGACGGTGGGCTCGCCGCCGCGTACGAAGGTCCACTCCTCGGGCACGACGGCGCCGTCCACCACGAGGTCGTGGCTGCCGGTGCCGCGCAGGCCCACGACCTCCCAGTTCTCGGCGATCTCGACCTGCGCGGGGCTGAGCACCGCGGTCCTGGGGCGGCCCGCGGCGTCCTCGCCCGCCTTGATCCCGACGCCGAGGACGTCCGCGCCCTTGCAGCCGCTGGCGAACTTCCACCGTCCGGTGACGCGGTATCCGCCGGGGACAGACTCGGCGGGCTGTACGGGGAAGAGGCCCCCGGCGAAGGCCACGTCGGGGCCCTCCGCGTACAACTCCGCCTGGGTTTCCAGGGGCAGGGCCGCGAGGTAGGTCAGCGCGGAACCGAAACTCGCGACCCAGCCCGCCGAGCCGTCCACCGCCGAAATCCGCTCGATGAGCCGGAGGAAATCCGCCGGGGGCATCGGTTCGCCGCCGAAGCGGCGCGGGGCGCTCGCCCGGTAGAGTCCCGCCCTCTTGAATTCGGCGATCACGTCCCGGGGCACGTACCGCGCGCTGTCGAATTCCTCCCTCCGCTCCGCGACGAGGTCCAGAACCGACTGGAAGGCCGATTCCTCCGGCGGCGTGCGAGGTGAATCCAGCATCTGCGTCATGCTCCAAAACTAGGCGCGGGGTGTGTGCCCCTCAATTGGTGTTCAGATGGAGCGGTTAGGGGATTTCCCTGATGCTTCGGGTGAGGCTTCGGGTACTCCGAGAGATTCCCGCAAAGGGAGCCGGAAGCGGAAGACCGCGCCCTGCGGGGAGTTGGCGAGCGCCTGGATGTCGCCGCCGTGCCGGGTGATGATGCGGTGGCTGAGGGCGAGGCCGATGCCGTGGCCGTGACCGCCGGGCTTGGAGCTGCCGACGGCAGGGGAACTGCCGTCGGCCGGGGAGCTGTCGTCGACCGGGGAGCTTTCGTTCGCGCTTCCCGTGTCCCTCGGGGTGAACGCGCCGTCGAAGATCCGCCCGTCCGGGAGCGCGGGCGGGCCGCTCCCGGCGTCCCGCACCTCCGCCTCGGCGCTCCCGCCGCTGCGCCGGGTGGCGATCGTGACCGTACGGCGCTCCGCGGGCCAACGGGCCATCTCCTCCAGGGCGTTGAAGGCGAGGTTCATCACGACCTGCCCGATCAGGACCTTCTCGCAGTGCACGGGCAACTCGTCGGCTGTGTGCTCCCAGCGCACCTCGGCGCCCAGCTCCTTGGCGCGGAGGTTCACGAAGTACGCGCAGTCGGCGACGACGTCGTTGAGGTCGACGGGGCGCTTGGAGTCCTCCAGCCGGCCCACGTACGCGCGCAGGCTGGAGAGTATCGAGGTCGCGCGGGCGAGCTGCCGGGCCGCGTGGTCCAGGCCCCAGGACAGCGGCTCGGGACACGCGGCGGTGTCCAGGCGGCCGAGCACCCCGGCGACGAAGTTGTGCGCGGCGGCGATCGGCTGGCTCACCTCGTGCGCGATGGCCATGGCCATGTCCCCCATCGCGTTGTACCTGGCCAGGTGGTTGAGGTGCTGGACGTCGCGGCGGTGCTGTTCCTCGGCGCGCACGGTGCCGGTGATGTCGTGGAAGAGGAGCAACAGTCCGCGCAGGTCGTTGTCGATCTCGATGTGCCGGCAGCGGGCTGCGAACCACCGCTCGGCGCCGCCCGCGCCGCCGGGCACCGCGAGACGGTAGCGCTCGTCAGCGGGAGGGCCGGCCCTCAACGTACGGGCGAGTGCCGTACGCAGCAGGGAGGCCGAATCCGGAGCCAGGAATCCGGTGAACTCCGCGCCGAGCAGCGCTTCGGGGTCGCGGCCGAGCAGGGTCCCCGCCGACTCGCCGGCGAACAGCACGCGGCCGTCGTCGTCCAGCACGACGATGCCCTCGTCGAGATGGCGGAGGAACGCCTGGAGCCGGCCCTCCGTGCGGTCGAGGTCGCGGCGGGTGGCCTTCTCCTCGGCGATGTCGCGGAACTGCACCATCACGACAGGCCCCCGGTCCAGGTCGACCCGCACCGCCACCGCCTCGCTGAGGATGTCGGAGCCGGACTTGGAGCGGTAGCACCACTCCGTACGGCTGCGCCCCTGCTCCACCGCCTCCTGGAGCCAGGCGACGCCGATGTGCCGCGCGTACTGCCGGGCGGGGGAGCTCATGTCCGGGGCCTTGAGCGGCCGCAGCTCGTCGAGCGTGAAGCCCAGGGCGGAGCGCGCGGCGGGGTTGGCCCACAGGATGTCCTTCGTACGGGCGTCGTGCACGAGGGTGCAGGTGTCGACGGCCTGGAAGAGGCGCGCGCGGTCGGAGTCGGTGAGGTCGGGAGCGGTGAGATCGGGGGCGGTGAGATCGGGGGCGGTGAGATCGGGGGCGGGGAGATCGGGGGCGGGGAGGTCCGAGTCGGTGAGGTCAGGGGCGGAGAGGTCCGGACGGGAGCCCCGGGCTTGGCCGCTCACAGCTCCGCCTCCCGCAGCCCGCACCGCATCATGTCGCCGATGAGCGCGCCGAGGGTCTCGGACGCGGTCTTCTCGCGGATGCGGGCGCGGTGCGCGTCCACCGTCTTGAGGCTGATGCCCAGGTGGCGGGCGATCACCTTGCTCGGCACACCCGAGATGACCTGGTTGAGGATCTCCCGTTCGCGCGGGCTCAGGCGCGCCGTGCGCTCCCGCAGCGCGCGCCGCTCGGCCCTCCGCGCGTACCGCTCCCGGGCCACGCGCAGCGCGTTCTGCACGGTGTCCAGCAGGTGTTGGGGGTCGTACGGCTTCTCCAGGAAGTCCACGGCGCCGTGTTGCAGCGCGCGCACCGACATGGGGATGTCGCCGTGTCCGGAGACGAAGACCACCGGCAGCGCGGATTCGCGGGAGTTGAGGATCTCCTGCACGTGGAATCCGCCCACCCCCGGCATCCGCACATCGAGGATAAGGCAGGCGGGCCGGTCCGGGTCGTGCCCGTCGAGGAAGGTCTCGGCCTGGGTGAAGTGCTCGGTGCGGATGTGCACGGACTCCAGGAGCCAGGCGAGCGAGAGGCACAGTTCCTCGTCGTCGTCGAGTACGTAGACGAGGTCGGCGGGGCAGCTCGGATCACCACTCATGTTCACTCGCTTCCGCGCGGCGACAGGGGCGCCGCCGAGGCTAGGCGGCGGGGCGCGGCCCGGCCCCGTAGCGCGTGCACGCCGGTCCGCCATCGCGTGCACGGGACGGCCGCCGGGGCCTTTACGGGCGACGGGCGGCAATGAAACTTTCGGTTCCTCGATACTGATCCGGTTCCGAGCCGATTCCGATCCCGGGCGGGTGGTGCACCGTTGCGTACGTACGTGTCGACCGACGCCGTGGCCGAGGTGGAGCGCTTCCCGCACTGGGCGCACCGGGTGTCGGGGATCTTCGGCGGTGTCGACATCCGCGCGGCCTCGCGTGCGCCCTTCCACGGGACGGCCACCAGTGACGCCTTCGGACGGCTGCGGCTCAGCTCCATCAGCGCCGACCCGCTGCGGGTGCGCCGCACGGTGCGCCCGACCGCGCGGTGCGAGAAGGACCACTACAAGGTGGCGCTCCAGGTGGGCGGCGCCTGCGAGGTGGAACAGGACGGCGTGCGGGCCACGTTGGGGCCGGGCGACCTCGCGATCTGCGACAACACCCGCCCGTACTCCTTCACGTACGGCCAGCCCTTCCGCACCGTGCTGATGTCGCTGCCGCGCACCATGCTGCCGGTGCACCCCGAGGCGATGCGGGGCGTCACCGCGCGGCGGCTTCCGGCGGACGGCGGGGTGGGCGCGGTGGTGGGCCCGTTCCTGCGCTCGCTCGGCGAACGGTCCGAGATCTGCTGCGGCCCCGCCGGCACGAGCCTGGTGGACGGGGCGGTGTCGCTGCTCACGGCGCTGGTCGCCGAGGCACTGGAGCGGACCGGACCCGCCTCGCCGCAGGAGACGATGATGCTGCGGATACGCGGCCACATCGAGAGCGGGCTCGCCGACCCCGGGCTGACCCCGGACGCGATCGCCGAGGCGCACGGGATCTCGCGCCGCTACCTCTTCAAGCTGTTCGCCGCCGAGGGCCTCACGGTCGCGAGCTGGATCCGCGCCAGGCGCCTGGAGCGCTGCGCCCGCGACCTGGCCTCCCCGTCCTGCGCCGACCAGCCGATCGGCGTGATCGCGGCACGCTGGGGCCTGCCGGATGTGGGCCACTTCGGCCGCGTCTTCAAGACGGCGTACGGGCGCACGCCCGGGGAGTACCGGCGCGAGGCGCTGGCCGGCGGGTCGGCGTCCTAGACCCGGGCCGCGTCCCGGGGCTGGTTCGGCGTCCTGGGCCCGGTCCGGCCCTCGGCCCTGCTCACGGGCGCATCAGCACGGAAGCCGACGGACGGCTCTCCGCGAAGTGCCCCGGGAGCGGGGCGACCATGACGTTCTCCGTCCGGGTGCGGGTGATGCGCCAGCCGTCGGCGGTGCGCCGGAAGGCGTTGTTCAGACGGCTGGAACGCAGCAGGCCCGAGCCGTCGGCGTAGAGCCAGGGCTGCATGTGGATCCACTGCCCCGTGGCGTGCTCGCCGTCCACGTGGATCTGCTCCGAGGTCAGATAGTGCGCGTTGAGGACGAGCCGCGGCTCATGGCCCGCCGCCCAGAAGCGCTCGAAGTGCGCCCGTATCGCGGCGGCTCCCTCCGCGCGCCCGAACTGGCCGTCGTAATACTCCCCCACGCCCTCCCAGACCGCGTCCTCGGCGTACAGCTCCATGATCAGGTCGATGCGGTGCGCGTCGTCGCGTACGCCGAACTCCGGGCAGGGCGTGTCGCACAGGAACATGTAGCGGGCCTGCAGCCTGCGGATATCGGCCTCCGCCTCCAGGGTCTCGACGCGCTGCGCGAGCGCCGCGAGGGTGCTGCTCGGCGGGGGCTCCTCGCCGGTCGTCCGGTCAGTCGTACGCACGGTCATGGCTGCGTCCTTTCGTTCCGTTCAGGCTGTCGTTCGGAGTCGCGGGCCACTCACCTCAGCGCGTCCTCGATCCACGTGCCGCGCGCCAGCAGCCGCGCCTCGCCCCGCGCGGGGCCGATCGCCTGGAGGCCGAGCGGCAGTCCCGCCTCGTCGCGCAGCCCCGGCACCGTCACCGCGGGCAGGCCCAGCGCCTGCCAGGCCCTGCTCAGCACGGGGTCGCCGGTGGCGTCGAGCCCGGCCGGTGCCGCACCCGGCGCCGCGGGACCGAGGACGACGTCGTACGAGGTCAACAGCGCTGACACCCGGGCGCGGCCCGCCTCGACGGTGCGCAGCGCCGCCTCGTACTCCTCGCGCGGGGTCGCGGTGCCGGTGCGCAGAAGGGCGGAGAGCGGGGCGCTGAGCCGGTCGGCGCGGGCGAGTTCGGCGGCGCGTTCGCGGGCCGCCTCGTACGCCATGATCACCGGATGCGCGGCGGTGAGCTCGGCGACCAGCCGTTCCGCGGGCTCGGGGAGTTCGTCGACGGTCGCGCCCGCCGCCGTGAGCCGCCCGCGGGCCGTGTCGAGCGCCTGCCGCATGGCGTCACTCACCCCGCCGACCGCGGCCGCGCTCCACACCAGGATGCGGGGCGCGCTCCCCGTACCCGCCCTTGTACCCACTTGGCCCGAGGCGTCCTCGCCCGTCAACGCCCGCCAGGCGAGGGCGAGATCGGCGGTGCGGGCCGCGTACAGGCCGTGGCTGTCGAGGCTCGGGCCGAGGCCGACGACGCCGTCGGTCGGGAAGCGCCCGTGCGTCATCACCAGCGAGGCGACGCCGCAGTACGCGGCGGGGCGGGTGACCGACCCCGCGGTCTGCGAGCCGATCGCGAGCGGTACTTGGCCGCAGGCGACCGCAGCGGCCGAACCGCTGGAGGAGCCGCCCGGGGTGTGCTCCGGTTCCAGCGCGGCGGGATTACGGGTGGGCCCGGGTGCGAAGAAGGCGAACTCGGTCGTGACCGTCTTCCCCGCGACCACGGCCCCGGCCTCCCGCCACGCGCGCACGATCGCGGCGTCCTGCGCGGCGGGCCGGGCGTCCGCGCGCAGTGCGGAACCGCAGCGGGTGGGGCGACCGGCGACGTCGATGATGTCCTTCACGCCGAAGGGGACTCCGGCAAGAGGGCCGCGTACGGGGCGGGGCGGATCGGTGTCTGCGGTACCAGCGGCGTCGGCGGTGACCTGCGGCGTAAGGGCCCCGCCCCCGTGCTCCACCCACGCCCGCACGCGCGGTTCGGTCGCGGCGATCCGCTCGCGGGAGCGGCGCAGCGCGGCGTCCGCTGTGGTGCACCCCGCGGCGAGGTCCGCGACCAGTTCCGTGAGCGACCAGGGTTGCCACAACGTCATGAGCCCTCGCCCTCCCCCACCGCGCCGGACTCCCCCGCGTCCCACACCACATCCGCCTCCCAGTAGTCCATGCCCGCCTCGCTCACCCCGTGGCGCCAGTCGGAGGCGCGCCGCAGCAGGGGCTCGACCTCGGCGGTGGCGGCGTCGGCCGCTGCGGGGCCGTCCTCGGGGACCGCCCAGTGGACCCAGTTCAGTTCGCGGCCGCGGGCGTCGCGGGTGAACAGGTCCACGTGCCGCCAGCCGTAGTTGAACGTGTCGTTGTAGCAGGTCAGCGTCATGCGCTCGGTTCCGTCCACGGCGTGCCCCTCCCCTCACGTCCTCACGCGGTCAGCGAAGCGGGCAGCGATGCGGGAAGGGAGTGGAAGCGGCGCCGGAAGTAGACCAGGCCCCCGGCGTCCTCCTCGCCGAGGACCACGCGCTCGGCCTCGACGAACATCACGGTGTGCGAGCCCCGTCGCGCGGTCCCGGTGATCCGGCCGACCACCGAGGCGGCCGCGCCCTTCAGCACGGGAACGCCGTCCCGCGTGTGGTCCCACACGTCGCCGCCGGCCGCGAAACGCTCCTCGGGCGGCACGCCGCCGGCGAAGGCGCGGGCCACCTCCTGCTGTCCGGGTCCCAGGACGTTGACGCAGACCCGCTCGTTGCCGGTGAACACGTCGTGGCTGCGGCTGGACCTGTTGACGCAGACGAGCATCGTGGGCGGGGTGTCGGTGACGGAGCACGCCGCGCTCACCGTGATGCCCGCGCGGCCGCGCGGACCGTTCGTGGTGACGATGTTGACGCCTGCGGAGAGGTTCGCCATCGCGTCGCGGAATTCCCGCTGCTGCTGGGTGGTTTCGTTCGTCTGCACGGCCGCCCTTTCTTCCTGCTGATACGCCGGTATGCCGGTGTTCCGTTCCGGTGGTACGCGGGGTATGCCGTCCCGGTGGTACGCCGGTTTCCGGCCGGTATCCCGTTCCGGTTCTCCGACGGTAGGGCGCGGGGGCCGTGCGGCGGTATCGAGAGTTCTTCCGCCGCCGCTCAGGATTTCCCCTATTCCTTTCGAGGGCATTCCCAATTGGCCGCTCGCCGGCGGCTGCCTAGCGTCGTGTGCACCGACCGACGGAGGCACGATGACCGCTGAATTCACCGCGCGGACCGTCCACGCCCTCGCACCGCACGACCTGGTGCGCGAGGACCGCGTGGCGGGGCGCATGTATACGGATCCCGGCATTTTCGAGCGGGAGTTGACCGCCATCTTCGAGCGCACCTGGGTGTGGGTCGCGCACGAGAGCGAACTGCCGCGCGCGGGCAGCTTCAAGTCGACATACGTGGGCCGGCAGCCGGTCATCGTGACCAAGGACCGCAAGGGCCGCGTGCACACCCTCCTCAACCGCTGCCGGCACCGCGGCGCGAGCCTGTGCGAGAGGAAGTCGGGCCAGGTCAACGGCTTCACCTGCCCGTACCACGCCTGGTCGTACGGGCTGGACGGCACGCTGCGCGGCATCCCCTATCCGGACGGGTACGAGGGCGTGCTCGACAAGAGCGAGCTGAGCCTGCGCCGGCTGCGCACGGAGTCGTACGGCGGGATGGTCTTCGCGACCTTCGCCGCGGAAGGGGAGGTCGAACCGCTGGAGGAGTTCCTCGGCGACGTACGGCTGTGGATCGACCGGTTCATGCGGCAGGGCGGCGGCTATCCGGTGAAGGTGCTGGGCACCCACCGCTTCCGCTTCCGCGGCAACTGGAAGATCCAGCTCGAGAACACCACCGACGGCTACCACTTCCCGATCGTGCACCGCTCGTGGATGGCGTCGGTGGATGCGGAGACCGCCGACATGATGTCGTTCATGACCGATCCGGCCGCGCTCACGCACGACTTGGGCAACGGCCACAGCGTCATGCAGATGGTGCCTGAGCACGCCGACCTCGAGGCGGACGACGGTTCCGAACCGCTCCAGCCCCGATTCGACGGGCTGGTCGCGGAGTTGAGGGCGGCCGGGCTCGACGACGCGGCGGTACGCAGGCTGGTGCGCGCCGTGCACGGCACCGGGTTCAACCTCAACCTCTTCCCGAACGTCTCGCTCTCCAACTCCTTCCTGCGCGTCCTGCGCCCGGTGTCGGTGGACGAGACCGTGATCGAGCACATCGCCATCGGCCCTGACGCACCGGAGGAGATCGCCGGCCCGGTCAACCGCGAACGCCTGCGCATCCACGAGCACTTCCAGGGGCCCTTCGGCTTCGGCACCCCGGACGACGCCGAGGGGTGGGACCGCGTGCAGCGCGGGGCCCAGGCGGCGGCCGAGATGCCGATCCTGGTCAACCGCGGGCTCGGCCGCGAGACGGCCGGCGCCGAGGGCCGGCCCACCTCCCACGTCACCGACGAGACCGGCATGCGCGCGGCGTACGCCCAGTGGAAGCAGATGATGCGCGATGACTGACGCCCCCACGACGCCGGCCCCGGCGACCGCCGCTGTTTTCGGCCCGGCGCTCGACGACCCGCGCGTGCTGCGCGCGATCGCCCTGGTCTGGCACGAGGCGGCGCTGCTCGACGGCGCCGCGTACGAGGAATGGCAGGAGCTGTACGCCGAGGACGCGCACTATGTGATCCCCCTCGACGCGCCGGCCCAAGGCTGCCCCGAGGCCCGCGACTTCGCCGACGCGCTCAACATGGTCTACGACGACGCGCGCATGCGCCGGATGCGGGTGGCCCGGATGACGGAGGGCTACGCGATCGCCGCCGTGGACGCCGCCCGCACCGTGCGCACCGTCTCCCGCTTCGTGCCCGAGCAGATATCCGACACCGGGGTCGTCCTGCGTTCCGCGCAGGTGCTGGTCGCCTACAAGCGCGGCCGCCACGACCTGTGGGCCGCCGAGGTCACGCACCGCATCCGGCTCGCGGAGGACGGCGACCGCATCGCGCTCAAGGTGGTGCGCCTGGCCGACGGCGAGGACGCGGTCCCGGCGGCCGGATTCCTGCTGTGAACCCCGGCACGCGGAACGCCGGGAGCACCAACGCCGGGGGCATGAACGCCGGCACGTGGAACGCCGGGAGCATAGAAGTGCTGGTCCACGAGGTGGTGGAGGAGACCCCCGCGATCCGCACGCTGCGCCTCGTACGCCCCGACCGCGCGCCCTTCCCGCCCTACCGGGCCGGCGCCCACATCGACGTGACGGGCCCGACCGGAGTGCTGCGCCAGTATTCGCTGTGCGGCCCGCCCGCCGACCTCGACTCCCTGCTCATCGCCGTGAAACGGGAGCCGGATTCGCGCGGAGGCTCGGAAGCCCTGCACACGGTGCGCCCCGGCGACCGCCTGGAGATCGGCGCGCCCCGCAGCCTGCTCTCCCCCGCCGAGGACGCCGACCGGCACCTCCTCGTCGCGGGCGGCATCGGCATCACCCCGCTGCTGAGCATGGCGTACGAACTCCACGCGCGGGGCGCCGAGTTCGAGCTGCACTACGTCGCCCGCACGCGGGAGGAGGCGGCCTTCACCGGGCTGCTGGAGTACGGGGTCCCGTTCGCCGACCGTGTGCGCCTGCACTTCGGGGGCGGGCGGGGTGAACGGCCCGCGCTCCTGGCCCGCGAGGCGTCGCGGCTCACGTCCTCCTCGTACGTGTGCACCTGCGGTCCGCGCGGCTTCATGGACCAGGTGACCGCCGCCTTCGCCCCGGTCGTAGGAGACGCGCGGGTGGCCACCGAGCACTTCGAGGCCGCCGGCGCGGAGGGAGGCGAGGGCGACAGCGCGTTCACCGTCGAGCTGGACACCGGCGAGGTCTTCGCCGTCCGCGCAGGTCAGTCGATCCTCTCCGCGCTGGAGGCGGGCGGCGTCGAGGTCTTCAAGTCCTGCGAGGAGGGCATCTGCGGCTCCTGCGTCTCCGGGGTCCTGGAGGGGACGCCGGAGCACCGGGACAACTGCCTCTCCGCCGCCGACAGGGCGTCCGGCACGCAGATCGCCCTGTGCGTCTCACGCGCACGGACCGACCGCCTGGTCATCGAGCTCTACTGAGCCGCCCCTCGCGGCCGGCCACGAACCTACGGAGACCCATGGATCCATCCCGGGACACCCACGCCCCGCCCGGCGTGCTCAGAATCGGCGCGGCCGCCGGCGTCGGAACGGCCCTGGAGTTCTACGACTTCGCCCTGTACGGCACCGCCGCCGCGCTCGTCTTCGGCGAGGTGTTCTTCCGCACGGGCAACGCCTGGTTCGGCACCTTCATGAGCCTGGCGACCTTCGCGATCGGCTTCGTGCTGGCGCCTCTCGGCGCCGTGCTGTTCGGCTCCGTGGGCGACCGGCGCGGGCGCAAGGTGTCGCTGCTCGCCGCGTTCCTCACCATGGGACTGGCGACCCTGGCCATGGGCCTGCTGCCGACGTACGCCGCGATCGGCGTCGCCGCGCCCGTCCTGCTCGTCGTGCTGCGCATGTGCCACGGCCTGGCGCGGGGCGGGGAGAACGCCGGTGCCGCCGTGTTCGCGATCGAGCACGCCGGGGAGCGGCGGCGCGGGCTGTACGGCGCGTTCGCCGCGATCGGCTCGCCCGTCGGCATGATCCTCGCCAATCTCGCGTTCGCCCTGGTCCTGACGCTGCCGCAGGACGCCGTCACCGACTGGGGGTGGCGCGTGCCGTTCCTGGTGGGCGGGCTCGTCGCGGCCGTCGGGCTGTGGGTGCGGCGGGGCGTGGCGGAGAGCCCGGCGTTCCGGGAGATGCGGGCGCGGGGCGCCGGACACACCGCGGCGCACCTGCCGATGCTGGAGGTGCTGCGGCACAACTGGCGGCGGGTCGCGCTCACGGCCGGCGTCAACGTGGGCCTGAACGCGAGCACGTTCGCGCTGGCCACCTTCATGCTCTCGTACGCCACCGCCGCGGCGCCCGAGGGGCTCGGGCTGCCCCGCCAGCCGATCGTGAACGGGAGCCTCGTCGCCCTGTTCTGCCACGCGCTGACGAACCTGGGCTCGGCCTGGCTGTCCGACCGCGTGGGCCGCAAGCCGGTCATGCTCGCGGGTGCGGGGCTGTCGCTGGTGTCCGCGCTGACGATGTTCCACGTCACCTCGGCCGGCACGGTCGCCGCCGTCAACACGGCCGTGATCTGCGGATTCGCCGTCACGGGCGTGCTGTTCGGGCCCATGTACGCGTACTTCGCCGAGCTGTATCCGCGCGAGCAGCGGCAGTCGGGGCTCGGCATCGGCTACCACCTCGGCGCCGTGCTGGGCGGCGGGATCTCCCCGGTGATCGCCAACCGGATCGTCTCCGGCACCGGCGGCGCCCTCGGCGTCGGCTACTACCTCGCCGCGCTGCTGGTCCTCTCCCTGCTGTGCCTGGCGGCGCTGCCGGAGACGGCGCCCGTGCGGGTACGAGGGCGGGGGCGGGTACGAGGGCGCGCCGACCCCGCACCCGCAGAGGTCAAGTCCGAGCCCGAGCCTGCGCGTGCCGCCAACGCCCGCGTCACACCCCGTACGAGGCCCCGGAACACACCGGAGGACACATGAAGATCACCGACGTGGAGGCGATCCCCTTCGCCATCCCGTACCGCAAGCCCCTGAGGTTCGCGAGCGGCGAGGTGCACGCGGCCGAGCACGTCCTCGTACGCGTCCACACCGACGACGGGCTGGTCGGCACCGCAGAGGCGCCGCCGCGCCCGTTCACGTACGGCGAGACCCAGCAGTCCATCGTGACCGCCGTACGCGAGCTCTTCGCGCCGCAGTTGCTCGGCCTCAGCCCCGTACGGCGGGAGGCGGTGCACGCGCGGCTGCACCGTACGGTCGGCAATCCGGCCGCCAAGTCGGCCGTGGACATGGCCCTGTGGGACATCGCAGGTCAGGCGGCCGGACTGCCGGTCACCGAACTCCTGGGCGGGTACGGGGACTCCCTGGCCGTCTCGCACATGCTCGGCTTCTCCACGCCCGCTGCGACGGTCGAGGAGGCGCACCGGATGCGCGAGGCTTACGGCATCACCACGTTCAAGGTGAAGGTCGGCCGCCGGCCCTTCCAGCAGGACGTGGAGGTCTGCCGGGTGCTGCGCGAGGAGTTCGGCGACGGCGTGGAGCTGTACGTCGACGGCAACCGCGGCTGGTCGCCCTCCGAGGCCGCGCGGGCCCTGCGCGCCATGGACGACCTGGACCTCACCCTCGCCGAGGAGCTGTGCCCGGCCGACGACGTGCTGGGGCGGCGGTGGCTGGTGGAGCGCTGCGCGGTGCCGTTCGTCGCGGACGAGAGCGCGACCCGTCCGGGCGAGGTCACCCGCGAACTGCTGGGCGGCTCGGCGAACGCGATCAGCATCAAGACCGCCCGCACCGGCTTCACGTCCTCCCAGCGCGTGCTGTACGCGTGCGAAGCGCTGGGCGCCGAAGTGGTGATGGGCAATCAGATCGACGGCCAGATCGGCTCGTTGTGCGCGGCCGCCTTCGGCGCGGCCTTCGAGGCCACCTCGCGGCGCGCCGGCGAGCTCTCCAACTACCTCGACATGAGTGACGACCTGCTCGCCGAGCCGCTCCGCATCGAGGACGGCGTCCTCCGTACGCGCGCGGCCCCCGGCCTCGGCATCGACCTCGCCCCCGAGAAGCTGACCCGCTACCGCCAGGACACCTGATCCCTCCCCCTTCTCTGACAGGAGCCGCAGCATGACCGCGACCGACCGCACATCCGAGCAACAGGACACAGCCACTGCCACGCCCGCCGCCACGGCGACCGGGTCCGGGAACGCCGCCACCGCCGCCTTCGCCCAGAAGGACCGCTCCACCGCCACCACCAGCCAGGACCGCGTACACACCCTGGTCACCGAACTCCTCACCGCCGCGCACGAGATCATCCGCCGGCACCGGCTGAGCTACGCCGAGTACGACGCGCTCAAGGCGTGGCTGATCCGGGTCGGCGAGCACGGCGAGTGGCCGCTCTTCCTCGACGTGTGGGTCGAGCACGTCGTCGAGGAGGTCGCGCACGAGAGCAGGGAGGGCAGCAAGGGCACGATCGAGGGGCCCTATTACGTACCCGGCGCTCCCGAACTGCCCTCGCACACCGCGCTCCCCATGCGTCCCGGCGAGCGGGGCACGCCGCTGCTCTTCCAGGGGCGGGTGACCTCGGTCGACGGTACGCCGCTGCCGGGAGCCGTCCTCGAGATGTGGCAGGCCGACGACGACGGCTACTACTCGCAGTACGCGCCGGGGCTGCCGGAATGGAATCTGCGCGGCACGGTACTCGCCGACGCGCAGGGCCACTTCGGCATCCGCACCATCGAGCCCGCGCCGTACCGTATCCCCACGGACGGCGCCTGCGGCCGGCTCATCGCGGCCGCAGGATGGCACGCCTGGCGCCCGGCCCACCTGCACCTGAAGGTCTCAGCCGCGGGGCACGAACGCGTCACCACCCAGCTCTACTTCGAGGGGGACTCCCACATCACGGACGACATAGCCCACGCGGTAAAGCCGGACCTCATCCTGACCCCCGCCCCCGCCACGACCGGCGAGGGCCACGAGGTCACCTACGACTTCACCCTCGACCCCGCCTGAGGAGCCCCTCTTGCTGTTCGCCGTCACGATGGAGGTCCGCATCCCCGCCGACCTCGACCCGCAGGTACGCGCCGACACCCTCAGCCGCGAGAAGGCCTACGCCCAGGAGCTCCAGCGCAAGGGAGTCTGGCGCCACATATGGCGCCGCGCCGGCGAGTACGCCAACCTCAGCATCTTCGACGTACGAGACAACGAGGAGCTGCACGAGGTCCTCTGGGGCCTGCCTTTGTTCCCGTACATGACCATGGACATCACGCCCCTGGCCACGCACCCGTCGGACATCAACGCGGGGAACGGGGGTGCGGACGCGGGGAGTTGAGGCCCCGTCCGCTGCGGGGTATGCCGGGATCTCAGGACAGGATCTCGACGTACCCCTCCGTCCCGTGCACCCGCACCCGCTGCCCGTCCCGGATCGCTTCGGTCGCGCCTTGTACGCCCACGACCGCCGGGAGGCCGTATTCGCGGGCGATCACCGCGCCGTGGGTCATCTGGCCTCCCACCTCCGTCACCAGGGCCGCGATGCCTACGAACAAGGGGGACCAGCTCGGGTCCGTGAAGGGGGTGATCAGGATGTCGCCCGGTTCCAGGTCGGCGTCCGCCATGTCGAGGACCACGCGGGCCCTGCCCTCGACGGTGCCGGCGGACACCGGGAGGCCGGCCAGGGCGCCGGCCGGTACGTCGTCGCGCCGGTACGACCCGGTGAGCGCCTCGCCGTCGGAGGTGAGCACCCGGGGCGGGGTGAGCGCCTGGTACGCGCGGTACGCCGCCCTGCGCTGCTCGATGAGCCGGGCGTCCACCCGGCGCGAGCGCGCGACGTCGTGGAACTCCTCGAAGGTGAGGTAGAAGACGTCCTCGGGCTCGGCGAGCACCCCGGCCCGCACGAGCCGCGCGGCCTCCGCCGTCAGGGCCCGCTTGTAGACGAAGTAGCGGCTGACGATGCCGTACTTGGGGTACTCCCGGTAGCCGATGAAGGTCCGTACGCGGTCGACCATCCGCTTCGTCTCGTCGGCCTTCCGCTCCCCGTCCGGCAGCTCGCGCAGGCGCGCCAGCACCTCGCGCTCCTTACGCTCCGCCTTCCGCCGCCCCTCCTCGAAGCGCCGCCCGGCGGCTCCCGGCGCGAAGTTCCTGACGTTGTCGAGGATCACCGGCGCGAGCGTGGCGGGGCGCTCGGCCCAGCGCGGCCGCGTGATGTCGATCTCGCCGACGCAGCGCATGCCGTACCGGTCGAGGTAGGACTCGATCGCCGCGCGCGCCTCGCCACCGCCCGCACACTCGGCCAGCGCGTCAAGAAAGCCCTGGCCCCCGACACCTCCTGCATCCCCCGCGTTCCCGACCTCCCCCGCGTTCCCGACCTCCTCCAGGAACTTCACCACCTCCGGATGCGGCCGCACCGCGTCCGCCACGTCGAGCAGTGCGAGCCCCATCTGGGAGGTGATGTTGTCGGGCGCGGACAGCGTGAGCGTGTCGGCCGCGTTCTTCTCGCCCAGCCACTCCGAGAGCCTGTCGTTGAGCCACCACGTGGCCTCCATCCCCGCCATGATCGCCTGCATGCTCAGCGGGTCGCCGAGGTTCCGCTTGTGCTCGGTGAACGCCTCCAGCAGGAAGTCGAACAGCTCGGGCCCGCTCTTCGTACGGATCCCGCGCTCCAGCTCCGCGACGGACGCCTCGTCGCGCTCGATCAGCCGCGCGACGACGTCCGGATCGGTCTCGATCGGAGAGGGAGCAGCGCGGTCCTGTGCGCTCCCGGCAGGCGCCTCGGCGGGACCCGTCTCGGGGCGCGACAGTACGAAGTCCTCCCGCCCGAGCACGCTCTCCACCGCGTCCCGGGTCAGCGGATCCCCCCTCCCCACGAGGTCCAGCAGCGCCGCGCGGCTCTCGGGCGAGGACAGCCGCGGCGTGACGTCCACGAACAGCCGCCCGCCCGCCTCGTGCATCGGCACCATGGCCGTCAGCCGCCACACCGAGAGCCCCAGCGGCCGCATGGCGTCGGTCATCATCTGCTGGTGGCCGACGGAGAGGTAGACGTGATTCTCCTGGTCACCGGCCTCGGGAACCGGGAAGAGCGTCGTGATCGGACGGCTCTGCACGATCTGGAAGTCGCCGTCCGCCAGGCACCATTCGATGTCCTGCGGACTGCCGAAGTGCGCCTCGATGCGCCGCCCGAGCCGTACGAGGCGCACCGCCTGCGCATCGGTGAGCGAGGGCTCCTCCTGCCGCCGCGCGTCGACCGCCACCTCCCGCGTGCCGCCGTCCGGCAGCGCGTGTACGGCGCGCCGCTTGGCCGCGATGGTCCTGCCGACGACCTCGCCGCCGCGCACGGTGAACACGTCGGGGTCGACCGTCCCTGACACCAGCGCCTCGCCGAGGCCGAAGCCGGCGTCCACGGTGGCGGTCTTGCGGTTGCCGGTGACCGGGTCGGCCGTGAACAGGATGCCCGCCGCCTCGGGGACGACCATCCGCTGCACGACCACGGCCATGCGGACCGCACGGTGGTCGATGCCGTTGCGCTGCCGGTACGTCACGGCCCGCTCGGTGAACAGCGAGGCCCAGCACCGCCGCACATGCTCCAGGACCGCCGCCTGCCCCACGACGTTCAGGTACGTGTCCTGCTGACCGGCGAAGGAGGCCGTCGGCAGGTCCTCGGCGGTCGCGCTGGAGCGGACGGCGTACGCGGCCCGCTCCCCGAACCGGGCGAGCGGGCGGGTGATCTCCGCAGCGAGGTCGTCGGGGACGGCCGCCTCCTCGATCGTCCGGCGCAGCCGCGCGCTCAGCGTGCGGATCGTGGCACGGTCGTCAGGATCCGCGCGCGAGAGCTCGTCGAATTGAGCGTCGAGCGACGGCGTCTGCCCCGCGAGCGCCGCTTCCTCCATGATCCGCCGGAAGGCGTGTGTCGTGACGCAGAATCCGTCCGGCACCCGGATTCCCCCGATCCGCGAGAGCCCGCCCAGATGCGCGCCCTTTCCGCCGACGATCTCGCCCTGCGTCTCATCGACGTCGCGGAGGTCCAGCACATAGTGCTCGGTCATTGCGACACCCCCGCCTTCGCGCATCCCGCTTCCACGCATCCCGCATGCGTCGACAGCAACACTCTCGTACCCCGTTTCCGCAGGTTGTGGCCTTAGGCGGATGATTCTGCGCGCTACCCGGGGCCTTGCCGCAAGCCCCCCTGTGCGCTATATGTTGAGAGTGGCGAGGAGAGCGAATTCTCCTTGCTTTTCTTTTTGCTCCAGGGCACCGGGCGCCTCGTCACCCCTCCCCCGCTACCGCCCCAGTACCGCCCTCAGCACCCCGGCGAATTCCGCGCCCCTCCGCAAGGGTGAAACACGGGTCATTCCGCAGGCCAAAGCGCTGCTCTCGGGCGGGCCTGGCTCACGGTTGGTGAGCCCACAGTGCCGCCCGGGCCTTGGAGAGCGCCGTGCATCTGCCCCTGTCACCGCCCCGCCTGACGTCTCGTCAGGATCCGCGCCGTTCCCCCGGCGCGCTCCTCGCGGTGCTGCTCGCCATGCTGCTGATCTCCGTGGGCGTGCCCTGGAGCGGCGCGGACACGGCGCACGCCGACAGCCGCATGACGGTACGCCTGGATCCCGCGACCTCCCCGGTCCCCTCGGGCGACAACGTCTCGTACGACGGGCTCATCCAGTGCTCCATCCCGGGCGGCTGCCAGAACGTGCAGGTCACCTTCACCCCGCCGCCCGGCGCCTCCGGCAAGGGCGAGATCGCGGAGCCGTATCCGCCGGGCGTGACCGACGTGCGGCGCGCCGAGGACGGCTCGGTCACCGTCACGTACAGCTCGATCGCCGGGGGCCAGAGCTCACATCTGACCGTGAGCTGGCCTACCGAGGACTACTGGACGCCGCCGGGGCCGCAGCGCGCGACGATGACCGCGACGGCGTCCAACGGGACTTCGCCGAGTACGGACGAGGCGGCCGTGGACGTGACGGCGCAGCCGGATCCGGCGATCACCAAGGAGGGCCCCGCGTCGGCACGCGCAGGCGACACCGTCACGTACAAGATCACGGCGACGAACGACCCGCACGACGCCAACCGCCCGCGCGGCAACCTCGCGTTGGAGAGCGCCCGGCTCACGGACGTGCTGCCGGAGGGCGTCGAGCTCGTCGACGCCACGCCCTCCGGCTACGCCTACGACCCGGACACCCGCACGGTGAGCTGGCCGGTGGACACCGAGACCGACAGACCGGGCAACCAGTTCGGGCAGGTCGAGAGCTATCCGTACGGGGTGGTGCGGGAGATCACCGTACGGGTTCCGGCCGACGCGGCGGACGGGGTGAAGCTCACCGACAGGGCGACCGTCAGCGGCGATCCGTACGGCCCCGACAGCACGGAGATCTCGGCCTCCGACAGCGTCACCACCGCGGTCTCCGGCGGCAGCGAGGGCACGGTCACCGGCACGCTCGACAAGTCCTCCGACACCGAACTGGCCGCCGACGGCCAGCGCATGTCCTACGTCCTGCGCTTCGGCAACACCGGCGACACCGCGGCCGACGCGCGGCTCACCGACGCCGTGCCGCGCGGCTTCGACGCGGAGTCGCTGCGCCTGTCCAAGCCGGACGGCTTCACGTACGCGGGCGACTGGACCGTGCGCGTCACGCTCTCCGACGGCAGCCGACGGACGCTGACGCCCAGTCAGCAACAGGTGGACCTGAGGCCGTACAAGGGCGATCTCACCTCGGTGGAGATCGTCGTGCCGGGCATGGCCGCCAACTCCCGCCTGGTCGGGCAGGTCACCGGGCGCGCCGACGCCGACGCGGTGCCCGGCGGCAGCGGCGACGTCCGCAACTGCGCGCAGCTCCGGCTCGACGGCGCCTCCGGTGGCGGTGGCACCGCGCGCGAGGAGTCCTGCGCCTCCTTCCGCGTCGCGCCCGAGGTGTCCCAGCCGCAGGTCAGCAAGAGCACCAGCGGGGCTCCCGTACCGCCGGGCGGTACGCACGTATGGCGGGTGAAGATCACCAATGACGCCTACAGAACGGAGTCCTCGCCGCTGCGCCCGCGCGTGGTCGACCTCGTACCGAGCCGGCTGGAGTACCAGCCCGGATCCTGGCGGCTCGCCCCGGACCAGCCGTCCTCCTGCCCCGCGGCCGGCGACTTCGACGAGCGGGTCTCCGCAGGTCCTGACGGTCGTACGCGGCTTGAGCTGACGGCGAGGGCGGGCGCGGAGATCCCGGCGGACGACTCCTCGTGCGAGTACGAGTTCAGCACCAGGGTGAGGCCCGGCGCCGACAGCGGCACGTACAGCGGCACCGCCTCCTCCGCGGACTACAAGGGCAACCGCCTCGGCCTCTACGACGCGCAGCGCCCCGTCAACACCCGCCGGACGGACACCCACGACATCGACGGCGACGGCAACACGGCGGAGAACGTCGCCGAGGCCACCGACGACTTCGCCATCGCGCAGTCCTCGCTGCTCTCCGTCGGCAAGGAGGTCAGGGGCGACGAGGACGGGGACTACAAGGGCTCGGCCGAGGTCCCGGGGCAGGAGGACGAGGTCGGCCGCTCGACGGCGGGCGGCAGCGTCACCTACCGCTCGGTGCTGGGCAACCTCGGCAACACCCGCCTCACCAACGTGGTCGCCTACGACATCCTCCCCGCCCCCGGTACCAAGGGCGTCACCAGCGGCCGTTACGACGACGCCTCGACCAGCGCATGGCGCCCCGTGCTGACGGGCCCGATCGACGCGGGCGGTGCGCCGGTCACCATCACCTATTCGGTGAAGGACGACCCCTGCCGCCCCGAAATGGACGGCACACCGGACAAGTCGGCGCCCTTCCAGTGCGACGGGAAGCCGGACCCCGGTTTCGTACCGGCGGGCGAGGTGACGGACTGGTCGCGCATCCGGTCCGTGCGCTTCGACTTCGGCGGCCACGTCTTCGAGGCCGGCGAACGCTACACGCTGGACTGGCCGATGGACGTGCCCGAACACGGCCAGGACGGCGCCCCGTTCGAGGGCGGCGAGCGGACCTGGAACAAGATCGCCATCGCCGGGGACCGCCTGCGCGGGGACGGTACGAGGACGCCGCTGCTGCCCACGGAGGCGCCGTGGGTGGTGGACGAGGTGGGCCCGTCACCGGGCCCGAGCCCCAGCCCGACGCCGAAACCCACGCCCACGCCGACACCCACGCCCACGCCCACGCCAACTCCCCCGCCCACGCCGACCCCCACGCCGACCCCGACGCCTACGCCCACCCCCACGCCGAGTCCGACGGTCACGCCCACACCCACCCCCACTCCGCCTCCCACGCCTTCGCCCACTCCCTCGCCGACGGACTCCCCCGTTCCCACGCCGACGGACACGCCGACGCCGCAGCCGACGCACCCGACGGGCGGCCCTCCGACCACGCCCCCGGACAAGCCGTCCTCCCTCCCCGGCACCGGCCTGTCCGCCGGGACACTCGGCGCGGGCCTCCTCGCCGCCCTGCTCATCGTGGCGGGAGGCTTCGCGGCCAGGGCGCTGCGGCGGCGCGGGAGTTGATGAGAGGTAGGCGACAGGGGCGTTGACGAGGGCGGTTGCGGACTCTCGCGTGGGCGGTCTCCTCCTGGAGGCCGCCCACGGGCGCGGGTTACGGGAGGCCGCGCGCCCGTGACAGAACGATGACCTTGCGCGGGACCGCCTGTAACAGGTTGCGGGATACAAAGAGTGCAGACCACATGCACCACACGCGCCACACCACTCTTGGGGGAACCCGATGAAGCACACCCGCACCGCGGCCCTCGCCGCCCTCGGCGTCGCCGCCGCGCTCTCGCTCACCGCCTGCAACGGCGGGGACTCGGGGAAGGACTCGTCCGCGCCGAGCAGCTCCTCCTCCGCCCAGTCGGACTCCGCGAAGGGCGGCTCGTCCTCGGGCGGCGGCTCCTCGGACGGCGGCGGTTCGTCGGCCGGCGGCGCGGAGGCCGGGGACGCGCAGGCGGAAGCGGGCAAGGGCACCGAGGCTCAGGCGGGTTCCGGGAGCGGTGCGGGCGAGGACGCGAAGCAGAACACGTTCTGCAAGAACGCGGACCTCAAGGTGACCGCCAAGGACGGCAAGCCCGACGCGCAGCACGGCAACGTCTTCGTCTACCTGACCAACACGAGCTCGGGCACCTGCTCGGTGACGGGCTTCCCGAAGGTCATGCTCAAGGACCGCGACAACACCTCGAGCCCGATCCAGCGCGATGACAACCAGCCGCGCGTCGCGGTCCTGAAGTCCGGCCAGCGTGCCGGCTTCAACATCTCCTACCCGGCGGACACCTCGGGCGACGCCATGGCCAACCCGACCGACATCGAGGTGACCGTGCCGCACGAGTCGGCCTCCGTGAACGTGAAGTGGCCCTCGGGCGGGATCAAGGACTCCTACAGCGACGTCAGGGTCCACCCCATCCACCCCGACCCCATCTCGTAACGAGGGCCGGCGGACCTCCGGGGCCGGGCTCACCCACTCGCGGTGAGCCCGGCCCCGTCGGTGTGCGGGGGCAGTTGACGCTCGCCCTCCCCGCCGCGGCCCGGGGAAAACAGGAGCCACAGGCTGCAGAACAGGGTGATGACCTGCGTGCCCAGCAGCAGGGTGTACCCGGCGGCGAAACCGCCCGTGGCGGTGATGGCCATGCCCATCAGGGCCGGCATGAAGGCGGAGACGAGGTTGCCCGCGCCGTTGACGATGCCGTACGCGGTGCCCACCCCACCCGGCTCGGCGTACTGCTGGACGAGCGTGGGAATGGCCGGGCTCTGGAGCCCCCAGAAGCCGTTGGCCAGGATGAGGCCGGCCGCGGCCAGCCACACGGGGCCCGCGGAGATGACCACGGCCACGCACACGCCGGTGCCCACACTGCCCGCGGCGAACAGCAGCGGCACCCGCCGCGCGGGCATCCGGTCGATGAGCCAGCCCCCGAGGAGGCCGGACGCCAGGCTCATCAGGAACGGCAGCGAGGAGAGCGCGCCGCTCTGGGCGAGCGAGAAGCCCCGTTCGTCGATGAGGTAGCTGGGCAGCCACGAGGTGCTGCCCCACAGGTAGGCGAGGGTCGCGATCTCGATCATCACGATCCACCCCAGCCGCGGCGTGCGCAGCGCGGCCCGCACCGCGGCACGCGAGGCACGGCGCGAGGCCCGGGGCGCGGGAGACGGACCACCTGACTGCCCGTCACCAGCACCGTACGCCTGGGGAGTTGAGGGCGTACCGCGCCGCGTACGCGGGATGCACAGCAGCACCAGCGGCAGCCCGACGGCGGCGTTGAGCAGTGCGAGGACGAGGAACGAGGCGTGCCAGTCGAAGCGTTGGACCAGGAAGGCGACCAGGGGCAGCCCGACCGCGGTGCCGAGCGAGACGCCCATCGAGCTGACGGCGTTGGGCTTGCCGACCTCGTGCGGCGCGAAGTGCTCCTTGACGTACATGGTCTTGAGCGAGAACAGCGGCCCCTCGGCCGCCCCCAGCAGAAGGCGCAGCGCGGTGAGCACGAGGGCGCCGAACGCGTACGGGGAGGCGAGGGTGAAGAGCGCCCAGGTGAGCACGGAGACCACCAGTCCGCGCCGCACGCCCAGCCGGGCCTCGTAGAAGGGGATGAGCAGGAAGGCCGCGAGCCCGTAGCCGAGCAGGAAGAACGTCGTCAGCGCGCCCTGCGCGGTGCGGTTACCCGTGATGCCGAAGTGCTCGGTGAAGGCCGGGTCGGTGATCAGCACGGAGACGTTCACGCGGTCCACGTACGAGATGAGCACGATCACCAGCAGCGCGAAGACGCCGGGCCAGCGCCGTACGGAACGCCCCTCGGCCACGGATCCGCCACGCCCCGACTCGCCCACGCCGTCCATCTGTTGCCGCCCCACCCCTGCTCGGTTGCCGCTTCCCTTCGCGATCAGGCGAATCTAGGCAGGATTATTTAAGGGGTCAATGGTTAACCGGTGAGGCAGTGCCGGGCTGCCTGGTCAGCCCCCTCCGCCGGTTGACATGCAACCAAATGGTTGCCAAATTGAGGGTGAGGGGGTTGGATGACATGGACGAGGTGTTCAAGGCGCTCGCGGATGCGAGCCGCAGGCGGCTGCTGGACCGTCTCAACGAGCGGAACGGGCAGAGCCTGCGCGAGCTGTGCACGGGCCTGGAGATGTCCCGGCAGGCGGTCTCCAAGCACCTGGCGGTGCTGGAGGACGCAGGTCTGGTCACGGCGGTCAGGAGCGGCCGGGAAAGGCTGCACTACCTCAACCCCGTACCCATCCAAGAAATCTCCGGCCGCTGGATCGGGCAGTACGACCGAGACCGGGTGGCCGCGCTCAGCAATCTCAAGCATTCCCTGGAAGGAAAGACGATGAGCAAGCCGGAGTTCGTCTACACGATCTACATCCACACCACGCCGGAAAGGCTCTGGGAGGGGCTCACCAGCCCCGAATTCCTGAAGCAGTACCACGGCGGCTTCGCGCCCTCCTCCGACTGGAAGGTCGGCTCGAAGGTGCTGTGGCCCGTCGAGGACGGCGGCGAACCGCAGGACCTCGGACAGGTGGTCACCGAGTCGGAGCCCGGCAAGCGGCTCGCCTACACCTGGCACACGCTGCAGCCGATGCACCAGGAGATGTTCGGCATGAGCGACGAGGAGTTCGCCGAGGCGGTCAAGGAACGCTCGAAGGTCACCTTCGACATCGAGCCCGGCGAGGAACCCGGGATGGGCCTGAAGCTCACCATCACGCACGACGGCTTCGACTCGCCCGACTCCAAGATGCTCGAGGGCGTCAGCGGCGGCTGGATCATGATGCTCTCCGAGCTGAAGACGATCCTGGAGAAGGGCTGACACAGCGCCGCGCCGGGGACGCGGCGCAGGCCCGCGAGCGGGCGGACGAGCCGTCGCCGAGCGCCGGGGGGGGCGACGGCGAGGCCCGCCGCTCGCGGTCGCGGCGGCTACTCCCCGGAGGCCCGGGAGCCTTCGCCCTTTTCCTCGCCTTCCTTCTTCTTCTGCGCGCGCTCCTCCTTGGCGTGCCGTTCCTCGATGGTTTCCGAGGCCAGCTTTCCGCGCTCGGCTTCGCGCTCTTCCTCGCGCGGCGTCCTCTCGTGACCCATTCCGGCACCTCCTCGACTCGGCGGAATGTCCGGCGCGTCCGCCCCGCCGGGTCCCCGGGCGCCGGCCCGGAAAACACCCGGACGTACGCGGCCGGCCCGCACGCACGCGGCGTACGCCGGACCGGCCAGGGGGTTTGTCCCCCGGCCCCCGGGGACCCGTGAGCCGAGCAATCGAGGAAGGGGCTGCCCTTGCCCGGTACGGAAACGGAACGCGAAGCGAGCGGCACAGGCGACACCGGCGGCACACCGCGGTTCTCCGCGACCTCCGGGAGCCGCGTGCGGCGGTCCCTCGGCCGGCTCGCCGACGCGCTGCGCAGGGCGCGGGAGTACGCGGGCCCTGAGCGCGAGACCCTGTTCCTGCTGTTCAAGAGCGGGCTGGCCGGAGTGGTCGCCTGGGTGCTGGCGAAGTACGCGATCGCCTCGCCGCAGCCCACGTACGCGCCCTTCACGGCCCTGCTGGTGGTGCAGTCCACGGCGTACCGCACCCTGATGCAGACCCTGCGCTACGTACTCGCCGTGGTCATCGGCGTGGTGGCGGCCGGGGTCGCGGGCCCCTTCGTGGGCCAGAACGCCTGGGGATTCGCCGCGATGCTCGCCGCGGCCCTGGTCATCGGGCGCTGGCAGCGGCTGGGCAGCCAGGGGATGCAGGTCGCGGTCGCGGCGGTGTTCGCCTTCAACGCCCTGTCGAGCACGCCGACCGCCACCCTGTGGCAGATCATCTCCATGGCGGTGCTGGGCGCGGCGGTCGGCGTCGCCGTGGCCCTGGCCGTACTGCCGCCGCTGCGTTACCGCACCGCGCGGCGGGGCGTGACCAGCATGTCCGACGCGCTGGAGTCACTGCTCGACGACATGGCCGCCGGCCTGCGTTCCGGCATGCCCGAACGGGACACCGTCGTGGACTGGCTGGAACGCGCCCGGCAGCTCGACAGGACCGCCCAGAGCGCACGCCAGGCCGTCGACTCCGGCGCCGAGAGCGTGGTCTGGAACCCGCGCCGCCTCCTGCGCCGCCGCCCCACCCCGACCACCTTCCGCGGCTACCGCACCCTGGTCGAATCCCTCTCCCGGGCCGGCGAACAGCTCCGCAGCATCTGCTACGCGCTGCTGCGCATCCTCGACGACGAGCACACCGAGGCGCCCGCGGCCCGCTTCCTCACCGGGTACGCGGAGCTGCTGGAGACCCTGGCGCTCGCGCCCGTCCACGTGGGCGCGCACCCCGGCGAGCCGGACGAGGAGAACCCGGTCAAGGGCGTCCTGGACAGCGCCCGCGACCAGCACGAGGACCTCACCGACGGCGCCGGGGACGACTCCTCCGGCCACTGGGCCACGTACGGGGTACTGCTCACCGACGCCGACCGGCTGGTGGACGAGTTCTCGTACGCCCACGCCAACGGCGCCCTGCACCCGGAAGCGGAACGGGAGGCGGAAGGCGAGGGCGCCTCAGGCCGGCGCCGGTGAGCCGCGTACGGCACGACGGCCGCGGCGCGGGCACGCGGCCCGCGCCGGTCAGGCGATCGGCACCGCTCAGGCGGCCTGGGTGAGTTCGGCGCGGCCGAAGAGGATGGCGTAACCGGAGGGCAACTGGGCCAGGATCCGCTCCAGCAGCTCGGGTCCCGCGAGGCGGCCGACGACGCCGAGGACGGAGCCCACGTCCCAGCGGGTGGTGGCCAGGTGGCCGCCGGTACGCACCGCGAGGTCCTTCACGAAGGCCCAGCCGGTGAGGGGGGCGGCCTCGGGGATCTCGGCGGTGAAGATCTGCGCGGCCTCGTGCGGCAGACGGGCCGCGAGTTCCACGCGTTCCTCGCCGGTGACGCGCCGGCCCAGCGCGGCCAGGACGCGGCAGGTGACTTCTTCGGCGCGCTCGCGAGTGGAGTACGCGCCGTCGTAGCGGACGCGCTCCAGCATCCGCGCGTAGGACATGGCGGGCGCGTGGCTGAAGAACGCCTGTGTGGGCTGCATCGGTGAACGAGTGCCTTTCTCTCTATGGGGTTGTTCCGGCGTCCGGGCCGGTGGCCGACGGCGGGCCACCGGCCGTACGGACCGCCGGGTGAGTGCGGTGGGTGGTGCGGCGGTTGCCGCGGTGGATGTGCTGGGCGCGCGGCCGGGCACCATGCCGTGGCCTGGCGGCGGTTGACCCGGCGCGCGCCCGCGTGACCCGGCCTCAGGTACTGATCTCCTTGCGGTCGGCGCCGCCGCCGACGGAGATCTTGCGGGGCCTGGCCCGCTCGGTGATCGGGATCCGCACGGTGAGGACGCCGGCGTCGTACTGGGCGTCGATGCGCTCGGTGTCCAGCGTGTCGGCCAGCATCACCTGGCGCGAGAAGACGCCCAACGGGCGCTCGGCGAGCTCCACCTGGGCCTCCTCGCCGCGCGCGAGCGGGCGGCGCTCGGCCTTGACGGTGAGCATGTTCCGCTCGACGTCGATGTCGATGGCGTCGGGGTCGACGCCGGGGAGGTCCAGGGCCAGCACGTACACGTCGCCGTCGCGGTAGGCGTCCATCGGCATCACCGAGGGCCGCGACCACGTACCGGAACCCGTGCCGCCGTTGAAGACCTGCTGGGTGAGCCGCTCCAGCTCGCGGAAGGGGTCAGTGCGCATCAGCATCGGGAAACACCTCCATTTTGACGGGCCAGTCGCCTGCCCAATGCGCTGCTTCCTGCTGTCCCCTTCTTGTAGCATGTCATCCGGACGATGACAAGCAGGGGCGTCATCGATGCGGCGACACATCGGTACGGTGACGCACCGGTACGGCGACAGCGCGAGCGGAGGTGGCGCATGAGCCGGGACGACCGGAAGGCGGCGGACGAGAAGGCGAAGCCGGGGACAAGACCCGGGGCCAGGACAGGGGCCGGGGCAGCGCGGGAGAAGTCCCCTCCCGCCTCCTTCCCCGCGGCCGAGGCGGCGCTGGAGGCGATCGAGGAGGCCGTGCGCACCGCGCAGCGGGCGCGGCCCGAGCGGCAGCCGAGCCGGACGAGTTCCGAACAGGCCCTGGCGGCCCTCCTGTTGCTGCGCCAGGTCAGGGACCAGCTCGGCGACTGGGAGACCGGGCTGATCGAGACGGCGCGCGCGGCGGGTGCGAGCTGGGCCGACCTCGCGCACCCCCTGGGCGTCGCCAACCGCCAGTCCGCCGAGCGCCGTTACCTGCGGCAGCGCCCCGGCGCCCCCGACAGCACCGGCGAGGAGCGCATCCAGGCCACCCGTGACCGCCGCGCCGCGGACCGCACGGTCACCGCCTGGGCCCGCGACAACGCCGCCGACCTGCGACAACTCGCCGCCGCCGTCACCGCGCTGAGCGACCTTCCCGCTGCCACCCGTACGCCGCTGACCCGGGCGCTCGGACACGACGACGCGGCGCGGCTGATCGAGCCGCTGGCCCGCTCCCGCGGACACCTCGCCGCCGAACACCCCGACCTCGCCGGGCGCATCGACGCGCTCACCCGGCAGACCGACCGGCTCCGCCACGACAGCGACGCGCAACGGCGGTCCGGCTGACCTTCACCACGGTCCTTCACTGCGGTCCTTCACTGCGGTGTCGGGCGCCGACGGCTCATCGCCGTCCGACGCGCGCACGCGGTGGTACGCGGCCGTGCCCCTCGCACCGCCGCGTACCACCCACGCACTACACCGGGCCCGGTCTTACAGCCCGTCACCCCACCCCGGCTGGACCATCGTCTGGAACGCCCACTCGCCGCCGCGCTTGACCAGGATGTCGGCGTATCTGAGCTGCTGTGTCCGCCCCTCCACCGTCATGGTCGAGTCGGTGAAGACCACGGCCATCGCGGGTGAGAGGAACACCGGGGTGCGCACCGAGTCGAAGGCGATGTCCTCTTCGCCGCTCTCGCCCATGACCTGCGTCATGGTCCGCACGAACTGTTCGCGGTCCCACTGCGCGGACCTTCCGTCGCCCGCGGAGTCGTCGCTCACCAGATTGAGCGGGAAGACCGCCATCGCGGCCATCCGCTCGGTGTCCCGCTTCCCGCTCGCCGCGTCGTACGCGGCGAACCACGCGTCAAGTCCCGCCCGGTCCTCCTCGGTCGGCGTGTATCCGGTCTCCGGCAGAACGGTCATGCGGCCCCCTCCTCTGCGATCCGGCGAACCCCCTCGGCCGCCCACCAGGGCGCGGCCGACGACGGAAAGGTACGGGCGACTCCCCCATTAGTCAAACTTGATTAGCCGCAACTCGGGTCACACCGGGAAACCAATGCACCCCCTCCCCCGCCCAGTTGCGCCCTCACAGCACACACCCGGCCGGGTGCGAAGAGTGAGGAAATGGGGGTCGGGCGGGGTGCGGAGCGTTAGCATTCTGCGGGCGCGACAGCCAGCAAGGGGGGTCATGAACATCCGTACATTCGCCGCCGTCCTCACCGCCGGAGCCTGCCTGTCGCTGACCGCCGCCTGTTCGGGAAGCGCGGAGAACGTCGCCAACGCCGAGGCGGGCGGCGCGAAGCCCTCGTCGAAGGAGCGGCGCACGGAGGACCCGGGGTGCGCGGAGGCCGCGCGGGAGTCCCGGGACGAGTGGATCCCGGAGTGCGCCCCGGATCCCGACGAAGCGGTCCAGGGAGCGAGCGCGAGCCCCTCCGCCACCGCGGGCACCCGGCAGTTGAGGCTCGGCAGGACCGTGACCACCGTCGGCACATCGGGGCGCGGCGCGCTCGCGCTCAGCCCGAGCACGGTGCTCGACACGAGCATGGCCACCGGAGAGGCGCCGGACAAGGACCTGTTCACCATCGTCGCCGTGCGGGCCGAGGCGGTCGGCGCCGCCTCGGCCGACGAGGCCACGCCCCAAGAGCACGGCGGCTGGCGGTGGATCACCCGTAGCGGCCGCACGATCGACGCCGGGGACGGCAACTCGGCCTTCAACGTGGTCCCGCGCGGCTTCGAGAACGCCGGAAGGGTGCGGCCCGGCGCGCACGACTGGCGGGTCGCCGTCTTCGACCTGACCGGCGAGGAGCGCGAGGGCGGCACGCTGGCGTACGTGGACGGCGCGGGCGCGACCTTCCGCTGGCGGGTGCCGGGCGAGGACGCGGGGCCGTACGTCGGCGCGCTCAGCCACGCACTCACCCGCTGAGGCGCTGACCCGCTGAGGCGCCGGCGACACTCCGGGCGCGGCTCGCGCGGCGCGCGGGAAACGGCGTGTGTTTCCGTTTCCCGGCGCCCCGCACAACTCCCTTTTGTTTTCCGGCGATTGACGGCGCGGTTCCACGGATTCCGCGTGCGGGGAAACGTGCCCGCGCCCCGCCCCGTAATCCGCTGATGGAGTGAGCACTCTTTCCCCGTGGCGCGGCGCGTGCATAGCCTGGCGCGCAATCGTCCCGCTGGCCGCATTGTCCGCGCGGAATCAGAAACCGCCACCGGGAAAGCCGTTCGCGATGGGGAGTTGCCATGGGTGATGTGTTCGACAACTGCCGTGCCGTGTCGAGATATCACGCGCTGCTGGACTCCGGAAGGGATCCGTATTACCGGCCCTTCTCGGCGCGCGGCCCCGACGGCAGCGCCGAGTTGGACGGGCGGCAGCTCACCATGACGGGCTGCAACGACTATCTGGGGCTGTCCTCGGATCCCCGTGTGCTGGAGTCGGCGGGGAGCGCGCTCAAGGAGTTCGGCACCACGTGTTCAGGATCCCGCCTCCTGAACGGAACGCTCACCCTGCACGAGGAACTCGAGGCGGAACTCGCCGATTTCCTCGGCCGGGAATCCGCCGCGGTGACCACCACCGGCTATCAGGCGAGCCTGTCCCTGGAGGGTCTGCTGACCCGCCACGACGTCGTACTCGGCGACGCGTTCAATCACGCCTCGCTGAATGACGGTGTGCGGCTCGGCTACACCCGGCACCGCCGCTACCGGCATTGCGACACCGGGCACTTGGAGCAGATGCTCCAGGCCACCCCGTCGCGGGCGGACGCGGAGGGAGGCGTGCTCGTCGTCACCGACGGGCTGTTCTCGATGGAGGGCGACCTGGCGCCGCTCCCCCGCATCACCGAGCTCGCCGACGCGTACGGGGCGCGGGTGCTGGTGGACGGCGCGCACGACATCGGCATGCTCGGGGCGCACGGGCGCGGCGCGGGCGAGCACCTGGGCGCCGAGGACGGGATCGACGTGCTGACCGGCACGTTCTCCAAGTGCTTCGGTTCGCTGGGCGGGTTCGTGGCGGGCCCGCGCGAGGTGATCACGCATCTGCGCTACAGCGCCCGGCCGATCATGTACTCGGCCGCGCTGCCGCCCTTCGCCGCTGCCGCCGCGCTGACCTCGCTGCGCATCATCCGCGCCGAGCCCGAGCGCCGCCGCCGGGTGCTGCGGCTGGCCGAGCGCATGCACGGGGAGCTGCGCGGCCTCGGCTTCGACACCGGGCATGACAAGACCCCGGTGATTCCCCTCTATTGCGCCGACGACGCGAGCTGCCTCTCGCTGTGGGAGGCACTGGTGGCGGAGGGCGTGTTCACCAATGTGGTGCTGCCCCCGGCCGTGGCGAGGCCGCTGATCCGGCTGTGCCCGCAGGCCGTGCACGAGGACGAGCAGATCGACCGCGTCCTGGAGACCATCGCGCGCTGCGCCAGGCGCCTGGGCACCCTCCCCGCACAACCCCCGGAGCAACCCCGACCGCACCCCGCAGACCGGCCCGGGGCCCACCCCGGAGAGCACCCCGGGGCTCAGCCCGGACAGCAACCCCCACACCAGTCCGCACCACAGCCCCCACCGCAGCGCCGGTCCACCTCGGGGAGCACCACGCAGGGGACAGCCACACCCGGGCACACCCCCGCGCACGGACACACCCCCACACACGGCACCACCCCCTCCTCACGGCCGGACCCCTCATGAAGACGCACGTCACCCCCGTGCGCGGGCGGGCGGAGCTCACCGCGTTCCTGCGGCTCTCGCAGCGGCTCTACCGCGATGACCCGTACTGGGTCGCGCCGCTGGAGCGCGAGCAGCGGATGCTGCTGAACCCGCGGCGGAATCCGTTCTTCGACACCGGTTCGGCGCGGCTGTTCCTGGCGCGGCGCGGCACCGGGCGCGGAGCCCCCGTGCTGGGGCGCATCGCGGTGGCCCGGGATCCGCGGTTCGTGGACGAGGAGGGCGCCCCTTACGGGGTGTTCGGGTTCTTCGAGTGCGCCGAGGACATCACCGTGGCCGCCGCGCTCTTCGAGGCCGCCGAGGAGTGGCTGGCCGACAGTGGCGCGGCCACGCTGCGCGGCCCGCTCGGGTTCACCACCAATGAGGAGTGCGGGCTGCTGGTGGACGGCTTCGCGCACGCGCCGACGCTGATGACGGCGTACAACCCGCCCTCGTATCCGGGTCTGCTGGAGGGCTGCGGCTTCACCAAGGCGAAGGATCTGTACTCCTGGCTGCTGCACGCGGAGCCCGAGGGGCGGCTGCCCGAGCGCATCGGCCGGCTCGCCGATGCCGTACGGCGGCTGGAGGGTGTCACGGTGCGGCCGCTGGATCCGGCGGACTTCGGGCGCGAGGCGGCGCGCATCCGGGACATCTACAACAGGGCCTGGGCGCGGAACTGGGGCGCCGTCACCATGAGCGACCGCGAATTCGCGCATCTCGCCGCGCGGTTGAAGCCCCTGGTGCGGCGCGGGCTCGCCCTGTTCGCCGAGGTCGACGGGGAGCCGGTGGCCTTCGCGCTGGGCGTGCCAGACCTCAATCAAGCACTGCGCCCGGTGCGCGGCAGGCTCACCACCTGGGGCTTGCCGCTCGGTCTGCTGCGGCTGGTGCGGGGCATGCGCCGCATCGACACCGGGCGGCTGGTGGCGCTGGGCGTGCAGCACGAGTTCCGGGGCCGCGGCCTGGAGACGGTGCTCTACACCGAGTTGCAGCGGCTCGCCCTGGAGCGCGGTTTCCGCAGGTACGAGCTGTCGTGGACGCTGGAGGACAACACCTCCGTGAACCGCGCCATCGAGGCGGCCGGCGGCAGCGTCTACCGCACCCACCGCATCTACCGGCGCCCGATCCCCGCACAGCGCGCCGCCTCGGCCGCCCCCGCGCCGGTGCAGTCCTGATGCGGGTGCTGGTCACCGGCGCGACCGGGTTCGTCGGTTCCCACCTCGTACGCCGGCTCGCCCAAGGCGGCCACCAGGTCGGCGTGTTGGTGCGCGATCCGGCCCGGCTGGCAGCCGACGCGCCGGTGGACCGCGTCGTACGAGGCGATGTGGCGAGCGGCGCCGGGCTGGCGGAGGCCGTACGCGATGTCGAGTGCGTCTTCCATCTGGCGGCCGCCGTCAAAGCGCCCAGCCCAGCGGGATACGAGCAGGTCAACGGGCAGGGCACCCGCCGGCTGCTCGGCGCGCTGCGGCACCTGCCGGCGTCGCCGCGGCTGGTGTACTGCTCCTCGCTGGCCGCGGCGGGGCCCTCGCTCGACGGGCGGCCGCGCGCCGAGTGCGCGCCGCCCGCACCCGTCTCGCACTACGGCCGCAGCAAGCTCTCCGGGGAACTCGCGCTGCGCGCCGCGGCCGGCTGGCTGGACGCGGTGATCGTGCGCCCGCCGATCGTCTACGGGCCCGGCGACCGGGAGTTCGTGCCGGCGCTGCGCTCCATGGTGGCCGCCGGACTGCTGCTGACCTGCGGCCGCGGCCCGCGCCGCTATTCCCTGGTGCATGTCGGCGACCTGTGCCGCGCCCTGCACGCAGCGGGCGAGGGCACCGAGCGCCTGGAGGGTACGAGGGCGGGCGCGGGCGCCGGTACGGGAGCGGCGCGCGGGGACCACGCGTCGGCGGGCCGCGGCGTCTACCAGGTCAGCGACGGCGAGGTGCACACCTACGAGGGCATCGGCCGCGAACTGGCCCACGCGCTGGGCCGAAGGGCGCCGCGCACCCTCCCCGTACCCCCGGCGCTGGCCCAGGCTGCGGCGTGGGCCGGCGAGTCGGCGGCCCGTGCGCTGGGCCGCACGACCATGCTCAACCGGGACAAGCTGCGCGAGGCACGGCAGCAGGACTGGACGCTGGCCATCGACCGCGCGGTGCGCGAGCTGCGCTTCACCCCGCTGACCGGTCTGCGGGAGGGCCTGGCGGGGGTGTTGGGCGCGGAGGGCGCGCAGGGCGCCGGGGCGGCGCCGTACCGAAGACGCGGTCCCAGTAGGGGGCGCTGATGCCGAAGCCGCGGCGCTCGTCCTCGAAGTGATGGCGCAGGTGGCGGCGGCGCAGCGCGCGCAGCAGCGGCGAGCGTGCCCGGTGGTGGTGGAGGGCGAAGTGCAGCATGTCGTACGCCAGGTAGCCCGCGCCGAAGCCGGCTCCTGCCGCCATCCAGCCGTCCGGGCCCAGGAGTTGGCGGAGGCCGAACAGGACGAGTGCGCCCACGGGGAGGCTCACCGCGGGCGGAATGACCAGCCGGTAGGGGTCATTCGGGTGTTCATGGTGAACGCCGTGCATCAACCAGTGCAGCCTCCGGGTAAAGGGAGACTTCGCGGAGAAATGGAAAACGCTGCGGTGCACCCAGTATTCGACCAGCGTCCACAGCAGATATCCGAGCAGCCACAGCCCAACTCCGCTCAGCGCACCGGAGCGTGGCAGTCCGAGCGCCGTCAGGAGAAGAATCAGCGGCAGATACAGAAGTGCCGGAACGGCCGGGTGGACCCGGCTCAGCCGATCCAGCCGGCGATTGGTGAACATCGGCGGTGAATCCCGCAGATAATCGGCACGGCGCACGGCGCCTCGCCTCCCTGGTTTTCCGTTCTTCTCCCGTAGCGTTCGCGGCGGCCCAGCACCGTAACAGCGCACGGCTCGCGGCACATTCTCCGTGTGTTCTCCCGCGTCGCGCGGCAGCACACGGTCCCGTACAGCAGGACACGGCAGTACCCGAGGAAAGGCACAGATTTCGATGTCACCCCAATTCGAGGCAATCGCGCGGCACCTGATTGACGACTTCGACGTTCCGGCCGAACTGGTCAGGCCCGAGACGACGTTCGCCGAGCTCGAACTCGACTCGCTCTCGCTGGCCGAGCTCGTCGTCATCGCCGAGGAGGAGACCGGCGTACGGCTGGGCGAGGTCGGCGCGGCCACCACGCTCCAGGAGGCGGCCCGGCAACTGGAGGCCGGCGCGCCCGCGGCGGCGGCAGCGGGCGCGGAGGCAGGGGCCGGGACCGAGGTCTACGCCGAGCCGGGCCGGTGACCGCGCCCCAGCGGGCCGCGCCCGAACCCCCGGTGCCCGCACCCGCGGTCGCCGAGCTGGCCGTGACCGGGCTCGGCCTGGTCACGGCGGCGGGCCAGGACGGCAGGAGCACCTGGGAGGGGGTGAACGCGGGCTGCGGGCTGGCCGCCCGCGACCCCCTTCTGCAGGGCCTGGACACCGACTTCTCCTGCGCCGTCGTCGACTGGAAGCCGCAGGCCGAACTGGGCCGGGTACTCAGCAGGCGGCTGGACCGTCCCGCGCAGATGGCGATGGTCGCGGCGCGCGAGGCCGTCGAACAGGCGGGGCTGCCGCCCTCGCTGCGCGGCGGCCCGCGGCTCGCGGTGCTCATCGGCGCGGGGACCGCGAGCTTCGAGGCGGTTCCCGGGGTGTGCGAGAAGATCGCCGACGGGCGCGCAGGTCTGGTGCCGCCGACCTCGCTGCCGCGTTCGCTGCCCACATCAGCCGCGGCCGAAGTCGCCCTGGACCTGGGCGCGCAGGGCCCGGTCATGTGCCCCGCCGCCGCCTGCGCCTCGGGCGCGATGGCGATCGGGCTGGCCGCCGACCTGCTGCGCGCGGGCACCGTGGACGCGGTCCTCGCGGGCGGCGCGGAGAGCGGCAGGTCGGCGATCAGCGCGGTGTCCTTCTCACAGCTCGGCGCGCTCTCCACGCGGCGCGCCGACCCCGCGGCCGCGTCCCGCCCCTTCGACGCCGGCCGCGACGGCTTCGTCCTGGGCGAGGGCGCCGGGCTCATGCTCCTGGAGCGCCGCGCCGACGCCGAGGCACGCGGGGCGCGGCCGCTCGCCTACCTGGCGGGACACGGCTGCGCGACGGACGCGCACCACATGGTGGCCCCGCATCCGGAGGGCCGCGGGCTGCGCCAGGCGCTCGGCCTGTGCATGACCCAGGCCGGATGGCAGCCGCGCGATGTGGACCACGTCAACGCACACGGCACGGGGACCCCGCTCAACGACGCGGTGGAGGCGCGCGCGTTGGAGGCCGTGTTCGGCGCGGGCAGGGTGCCGCCGGTGACCGCGGCGAAGGGAGCGCTCGGGCACACCATGGGCGCCGGCGGGGCCATCGAGGCCGCGCTGACGGTGCTCACCCTGCACCGCCAGACCATCCCGCCGACGGCGAACCTGGAGGAGCTCGACGAGGCCATCTCGCTGGACGTGGTGGCCCGTTCGCCGCGGCCGACGGACCTGCGCACCGCGGTCAGCACCTCGGCGGCGTTCGGCGGGCACAACACCGCACTCGCCTTCCGCGCCGCCGAACGGCCCGCGCCGAACGCGCCCGGCGGGACCGCCGAAGCCGCCGAGCCCGCTCCCTCGGTCGCATGAGCGCATGGGGCGATCCGAGCGTGTGGGGCGCTCCGCTGTGGTGGGCCGCGGCCGGCTGTGCGGCCGCCACGGCGCACTCCGCGTTCACCGCGCGCTTCGCGCCGCGTCCGCTCCCCGAGGTCACCGCTCCGCTCGACGAGCCGGTCTCGGTGCTGGTGCCCGCGCGCAACGCGGCGCACCGCATCGGACCGTGCCTGGAGTCCGTACGGGCACAGCGCGGTGTGCCGCTGCTCGAAGTGCTGGTGCTGGACGAGGGGTCGGACGATGACACGGCGGCGACGGCGCGCGCCGTGGCCGCGGGCGACCCGCGCGTACGCCTCCACCGCGGCGCTCCCCCACCGCCGGGCCGACCGGGCAGGCCGCAGGCCCGCCGCCGACTCGCCGACCACGCGCATCCCGCGTCCCGCACCCTGGTCTTCCTGGACCCCGACGTCGTCCTCGCCTCGCCCCACGCGCTCGCCTCCCTGGTCACGGCGCTGCGCGAGCACCGCGCCGGGCTGCTGGCCCCGCATCTCACCCGCACCGCGCACGGCGTGCGGGAACGCCTCGTCCGGCCGCTCACCCCGTGGTGCCGGTTCAGCTTCCTGCCGCTGTGGATGACGCGGCGGCCCGAACGGGCGGCGGCCGAGGGCCGGTTGCTGGTCTTCGACCGGTCCGCTTACGAGGCCGCCGGTGGTCATGGCGCGGTACGCCGCGAGGCGCTGGAGGACCGGGCCCTCGCGCGCGAGGTCCGGCGCAGAGGCGGCCGCCTGGTGACGGCCGACGCCACCCGGCTGGCCCGCTGCGGCACGTACGCCTCCTGGTCCGAAATCGCCCAGAGCCACACCAAGTCGCTGCGCACCGCGATGCCCTTCCCGCTGGCGCTGTGCGCGCTGATGGGGCTGTGCTTCCTGTACGTAGTGCCGCCCGCCGCCGCCTGTGCGGGCTCGCTCCCCGGGCTGCTCGGTTATGCGCTGGCCGTCGCGGGGAGGTGGGTGACCGGGCGGGCCGTCGGCCACCGGACCTGGCCCGACGCGCTCGCGCACCCGCTCTCGGTGCTGCTCCTGTGCGCCCTGGTGCTGCGCTCGTACGCGCTGGAGCGGCGGGAGTCCCGTACGGGGAAGGGGCGCAGCGCGCGGGTGCCCGCGCCGCGCGCCCGCAGAGGCGTACGCGACCGGACCCGCGCCCGCCCTCGTACCCGGGAGCGGCTGCGGGCATGGCTGCCCGGGCCGCGGCGCGTACCGGAGAACGGGCGCGGGGAGCAACGCGAGGGCGAGCGGCGGGAGATGGCCGACGGCGACTGGTGACCTGCCGGAGGGCGGACAGCGCTCAGTCGTCGAGGCGGGCGAACCAGCGGGCGTTCTCGCCGACCGCCTCGCGGTAGGTGCCGCCGTGGTCGGCCTCGCCATGGTCGACGACCGTGGCCTTGACGCCGTGTGCCGCCATGTCCTTGGCGCAGCGCACGGTGTTGCCCCGGGGCACATCGCGGTCACCGTGCGAGGTGTGCAGCCGCACCGGTACGCGCGGCCCCCACGCGCACATCCCGTCGTTGAGCCGCACCACGCGTGCCAGGGCTCCTGTCGGATGGCGTAAGTCCGCGTACCACTTCGGTGTCAGCAACTTCTCTATCGTGCGGGGCAGTTGAGCACTGATCTCCTCGTCCTTGTGGCTGCCGTCGAAGAGCCCCTCGACGCGCGCGGAGTAGGGCGCGCGGAAGACCTGGCGCGGGTCGGAGTAGAGGGGGTGGAGGCGGTTCTGCGCGGTGAGGAAGTAGGAGAGGTAGAAGACTGCCGAGGTGCCGGCCACCCGGCCGTCGTACATGCCGGGCAGCTCCTCGCCGCCGATCGCGTACGGGCCGCTCACCGGGGCCAGCGCCCGCAGCCTCAGGCCCGGTGCGGCGCCGCGCTGGATCTCGCGCGCCAGGGCCACCGCGACCTGGCCGCCCTGCGAGAAGCCGGTCACGTACACCTCGCCGGTCAGCCGCTTGCCGTGCTGCCCGGCGGCGGTGCGGCCCGCGCGCAGCGCGTCGAGCGAGGCGGACACCGAGGAGCGGGTGTCCATGTAGGGGTGGCGGCCAGGACCGCTGCCCAGCCCCAGGTAGTCGGGCGCGACGACGGCCCGGCCGCCCGCGGCGTACAGCAGCGCGCCGAGCCCCGAGAGGCTGTCCTCGCCGGACGGCGCGTACCCGCGGTAGCCGGTCGTCCCGTGCGTCTCGGACACGGTCGCGATCTTCTTCCCGCCGCCGTCGGGCAGCACCAGCAGCGCCGAAGCGGTGGTGGGCGCGCCCTGCGGAGTGATCGTGGCGTACGTGAGCCGGTACAGGGTGCCCCCGTACCGCGCGGCCGGGGCCTTCACCTTCGCCTTCGCCAGCAGCGCGTCGATCTGCGCCCGCGATTTGTGCGCGAGCCGCTCGACGCCGAGCAGCGCGCCTCTGGCCCGCTTCTGGTCCTGGGTGTGCGAGTGGTGCTGCGCGGACGACTGCGGTACGGAGGCCGCGGCGGGGGCGATGGCGTACGCGGACGGTACGAGGAAGGCGGCGGCGAGGGCCGCGGCGGTCAGGCGGCGGCGCGCCCGGCGAGGTGTGGGCGTGCGAGGTGTGGCCGTGCGAGGTGTGGTCATGGCACGAGCCTGGTCGCGGAGTGCTCACCGCAGTAGACGGCCAGCACCCGGACCTGAGGTGGGGTCTGCCTCCATGTGCTCGCGCTGTGCGCGGAGTTGAGCGATTGCGGTCCATATGCAACCGGACGGCGTTCCGTTGTGTCTGGGTGTGGAGAGAGTGCACACCAATGTGTCCTGAGAGCGGCTTGAGCCGCATGGGGGAATCACTTCGTATGCGCAGTGCAGTGAAGTTAGTGACGGTTGCGGCGAGTTCGGGTGTGCTGGCCGCGGGGCTGATGACGGCGGGGGCCGGTCCGGCCTCGGCGGCCGGGTCCGGAAAGTCGCCCTCTGGCAAGTCCTCCTCACCCTCGGGCATTCGCGGGGACTTCAACGGCGACGGCTACGGGGACGTGGCCACGTACGCGAGCCTCAAGAGCGGGCGGGTGACCGTCCTGTACGGCTCGGCCCAGGGGCGGCTGGGCGGCGGGCGCGCCGACCTGGGCCAGCACTCCCCCGGCGTACCCGGTGACGACGGCGACTCCGACAACTTCGGCAGCGCGCTGACGGCCGGCGACTTCGACGAGGACGGCTACAGCGACCTCGGTGTGGGCGTGCCCGGCAGGATCGCGGACGGGCAGGAGGCGTTCGGCGGGGTCACCCTGCTGTGGGGCAGCTCCTCGGGGCTGCGGGACGGCAGCACGCCGGACACCGGCACGCCCGCGGACACCGACCCCGACCACGCCGTGGGCCGGGCGCTGGCCGCCGCCGACTTCGACGGCGACGGCCACCTCGACCTGGCCACGACGCACAACGAGGGCGTACGCGTGATCAAGGGGCCGCTCACGCGCGCCGGGCGGAACGCGGGCGTGAGCGACGTACCGGGCCTGCACGGCTGGTCGCAGGAGCTGCGGGCCGGTGACATGAACGGCGACGGGCGTGCCGATCTGGTCGCGGAGACCGAGAAGGCCGCCGATCCCGAGTGGCGTGCGGCGGCGCAGTGGGCGGCGGGCAGGAGCACCGGGCTCTCCTCCTTCGTCGACGTCCCCGGCGTGCCCGCGGGCGACGGCTACCCCGGCTCCTCGCAGACCGCGCTCGGCGACATCGACCACGACGGCAAGGCGGACCTCGCGGCCGCCGACCCGAAGTCGGGCCGGGTCGCCGTGGTCTACGGCTCGGCCTCGGGCCCCGGCGGCGGGCGCCCCTCGGTCACCCTCACCCAGGACACCGAGGGCGTACCCGCGACCGACGAGCCGGGCGACAAGTTCGGTCTCGGCCTGGCCATCGGCGATACGGACGGCGACGGGTACGGCGAACTGGCCGTCGGCGCCCCCGGCGAGACCCTGGGCCGCGGCTCCCGCGCGGTGAAGGAGGCGGGCGCGGTCACCGTGCTGCGCGGCACCGCCGAGGGTGTGAGCACCAAGGACGCGCTGTACTTCACCGAGAACAGCGAGGGCGTACCCGGTCACGCCGAGCGCGGCGACGACTTCGGCACCGAGCTCGTACTCGCCGACAACGACGGCGACGGCCGCGCCGACCTCACCGCCTCCGCGATCGGCGAGAACGGCCACGGCACGGTCTGGAACCTCCCCAGCACGGCCCGCGGCGTGACCGGCCGCGGCTCCGCCTACTTCGGCCCGCCGGCCGGCGCGGACTTCTTCGGGAATCCGCTGGCGCGCTGAGCGCGGGAGTCACACGCCGCGTGACTACGTGTGGGGCCGCGTCGAGGACACTCGGCGCGGCCGCCCGGGTGGCCGCGCGGGCGTCCGACAGCACACATCGGCCCGGGCCGCACGCCTCGCGCCCCCTCACGGCACCCGCACCACCTGCCCCGCATAGCTCAGCCCCGCGCCGAAGCCGAGCAGCAGGACCGGGTCGCCGGGGGCCACCTCGCCGCGGCGCCGCAGCGCGTCCAGGGCCATGGGTACCGAGGCCGCCGAGGTGTTCCCCGCCTCCACGATGTCCCGCGCCAGCACGGCGTGTTCGGCCCCGAGCTGCGCGGCGATGGCCTCGATCATGCGCAGGTTGGCCTGATGCGGTACGAAGCCGCGCAGCTCGTGCGGGTGCAGCCCGGCGCGTTCGCAGGCACGCCGGGCGACGTCGGCGAGACCGTCCAGCGCCCACCGGTACACGGCCCGCCCCTGCATCCGCAGCCACCGCTCACCGTCGGGGCCGCCCCCGGCCTCGGCACCGGCCCCAGTCCCGGTCTCGGTGCCAGCCTCGGTGCCGGCCTCGGTGCCGGTGTCAGCCTCGGTCCCGCCGTCCGGGATCGTGATCAGGTCGGCCAGCTCCGGTGCGCTGCCCCACACGGTCGGGTGAATTCCCGGGTGCGCGGCGGCGGTCACCAGCGCGGCGCCCGCGCCGTCGGCGAACACCGGCGCGGTGTCCCGGTCCCCCGGGTCGACCCAGTCGCTCATCCGCTCCGCGCCCGCCACCAGTACGCACCCGGCCGTACCGGCCCTGACCAGCCCGTCTGCCACGCCGAGCGCGTAACAGAACCCGGCGCAGGCCGCGTTGAGGTCGAAGACTCCGGGCGATTCCAGCCCGAGCGCGGCGGCCACCCGCGCCGCGGTGCTGGGCATCGGGGAACGCGCCGAGCACCCCGCCACCACCACCGCGTCCACCCGCCCCGCGGGAACGCCGCCCTCGGCCAGCGCCTTGCGCGCGGCGGCAGCGGCCATCGCGCTCACCGTCTCCTCCGCGTCGGCGACGCCGCGCCTGCGCACCCCGACGCGCCGCTCAATCCACTGCGCGTCCACGCCCCAGCGCGGGGCGAGTTCGGTGCTCTCCACGCCGCGTGCGGGGCGGTACGCGGCGAGGGCGGCCAGCCGCGAGTACGCGGGGGCGGGAAGGCCGTGGCGTACGGGAAGGTCACGGCGTACGAGCAGTTCGGGCCGTACGAGCAGGTCAGGTCGTACGGAGGCGGAGGGATCCACCGGGTGCTGGTTCTCGGTCACGCCGCTCATCCTGGCCGCAAGCCCGCGGAGGACCGCGCATTTCGCGCGTTACACCCCGGCGTTGCCCGGTCGGCCTGTACGCGCACGCGCTCTGGTAGACATCTCGACCACACACCGGCGAAAGGGTCGAAATGCCTCCGCGCACGGCCAGGCCGCGCACCACCGCGTTCACCCCCGTACTGCGGCTGGACCCCAAAGAGATCGCGGTCCTGCCGTTCCTGCTCCTACTGGCGGTGCTCGGCGTGCTGCGCCCGGCGGCCGTCGCGCATCCCGACGCCCGTTCGGGGCTGGTCGCCGCGGCGCTGCTGCTCGCGGTGTGGGGCGCGGGCGCGCTGCGCTGCCCGGTGTGGCACGAGACGGCGTACGAGGGCGGCTGCCGGTGGACGCGGAGCGCCCGCGACCTGATCGCACTGGCCCTGTGCCTGGGTCTGTATCCGCAGCTCCGCTGGGCCGTGCCGATGCTGCACCCGGCGCACTACGACGCGCAGCTCGCGTACGCGGACCGCTGGCTGTTCGCGGGGCACGACCCGGTGCCGATGCTGGCCCCGCTGGTGCATCCCGCGCTGACCGCGGTGCTGGGCCTGGCGTACTCCTGCGCATGGCTGCCGCCGCTCGCCCTCGGCCTCCACCTTTTCCTGCGGCGCCGCGAACGCGCTCTCTCCGACCTCCTGTTGGGCCTCATCCTCGTCCACTGCGCGGGCTTCCTGTGCTACTTCCTGCTGCCCGCCGCCGGCCCCCGCTTCGGCCTCGCGGGCCACTTCGCCACCCCGCTCAACACGTGGTGGACCGCGCGCTACATGGCCCACAACATCAACGTGGACGCCTTCCCCAGCCTCCACATCGCCGGCACGACGGTCGCAGCCTGCTTCCTATGGCGCGACACCCGCCCCTCGTTCTGGCTCCACTCCCCGCTGCTCCTGGCCATCGGAGCCTCAACCCTGTACCTGCGCTGGCATTACGCGGTCGACGTACTGGCGGGCCTGCTATTGGCAGCCGCCGGTTGCTATGTGGCACCGCGCCTCAACGGGGCGTGGGAGCGCGCACGTTCTCGCCAGGATGCCAACACCAAGCGCAGGCGATCAGACGAAACCGTGAGCCAGCGGCTCTCTTCCGGTTTTGACTGAAGCGGCCCACCTACCCGCCTTGGGTAATCCTCAACTCGCTGGTGGCAACCTCTTCACTGGCGCCTTCTGAACACTTTCACGACTCCTTCTGACGATTCCGCTGACCAGGCCCCTTAAGACGGACGCATGAGCACATCATGGATTCAGGATCCGTACGCACCACACGATCTTTTACTGATATTTGAAGGGCGATGAGTTTGCGGACCGCGAAATCGCCATGGTGGTGCCAAGGGATCAACTGATCCTTCGTGCGGGCCGGCAGCCCGCACCCGACGACCACCGCTTCTCAACGGTGAGGCTGCGGTGAGGACCCCTGGAGGACGAGTGAAGGATGGCGACGTCAGCAAGGACGTATCGCCCCAGGACGGCGGCCACCGCGAGACCGTCCACGCACCGACCAACCTGCCGCTGGACTTCGAAGGCTTCTACCTCGGGCACCAGGAGTTCTTCCACGCCTTCGCCGAAATCCACCTCGGCAGCAGGAGGGCCGCCGAACAGGTCGTCCATCAGGTCTTCCTGAAGATTCTGGCCGGCTGGAACCAGCTGCTGAAGCAGAACGACCTGGAAGAACAGGCCCTCGCGGTGCTGCACCGATGCGTCACGGACCGTCTGCGACACGATCAACGGCGCGCGGCGTTCGTCATCAACGGTCCTATAGCCCAGCAGTTGAAGGCCGTTCGGCATGGGCTGGAGTTCAGCACCGGGTCCCGCGGCCTCTACGAGGCGATTCTGGAACTTCCGCCCCGCCAGTTCACCGTCATCGTCCTGCGCTACCTCCTCGGGTACGAGACGAAGAAGATCGCCCGCTACATGGGCTTGGACCCGCGCACCGTCGTCTACCACTGCCGGAAGGGCAAGGAGCGCCTCCGCGTGCATCTGAATCTCCCGGAAGAGCCCCGACGGGGAAAGGAAGGAGCCGGCCAGTGACCACCATCGACGGCCTTTTGGCCCACGCTCGAATCCCGACCTCCCCAGCCGACGGGTTCGACGTCGGCGCCGCACTGCGCCGGCTCGCTGAAGACGCGGCCGACGCCACCCCCGCACCGGACATGCTCCATGCCGCCCGCGCCGGTCAGCAGCTGTCCGTGGTCTGCCGCTGGTACCTCAACAGGCCGGATGCCGCCGAACACGTCGACCGTCTGGCTCAGGACCCCGACGCCTCCACCGAGCTCACCGAGGACCAGCTCGACGTCGACGGCGCTGTGGTATTCGCCTGCCTGCTCTACCTCACCGAGCACTTCGAGAGCGCACAGTTCTGGTGGCAGTTGGCCGCGGGAGCCGGACACCGCGGCGCTGCCTACTGCCTCCACCTGCACCATCTGGCCCGCGGAGAGAGCCGGGAAGCGCAGCACTGGATCCATCAGGTGACGGACACGCTGCTTGAGCCCAGCTCACCTGCTCTCGACGACGATTTCTTCACCAACGTGGAGAGGATGACCCGCTTCGTGCGCACCTCCGGGTGCAGCCGGGCCACCGCTCCCACGGGCGAGCTGGAGATGGAAGTCAACCGCCTTGCGACCTCGGGGGCTGACTCGTGCATCATCCTCAGCCGCCCGGACCGCCGTCTGGCCGCCCAGTTCCACCAGTTCAACGCTCAAGGCAACACCTGGAGGTAGCCCAAGCCCCTACAGGCGAGGAGCCCTCTTCCCCGCTTTCAGACTCCTGGCCGTGGCCGGATGGGCTCCTCGCGATCGGTTCCCTGGAGAAAGGACAATCTGTCGTGAACGGTGATGCCGAACACCGGTCTTGGCGCAGGACCATGGCAGAACTTCTCCGGCGGGCGCTCCGCGGCGTACGCCGAAACCGCCGGACGGCAGTTGCCCACATGGCGCGCGGCGTCTGCTATGGGCTGGGCACCGGCGTGGTCAGCCTCGCCGTGTTCTGGGTCCAGAAGCGCGTCTGACCATGTAGCTGTCGGCGCCCCAGCTTTGCCCGGGGCGGGGCATCATCGCCCCGCCCCGCACCTACGCCCCTCAGCCCCTCCCCACGTACTCCGCCAAGTGCTCCCCCGTCAGCGTCGCCCGCTCGGCGACCAACCGTTCCGGCGTGCCCGAGAAGACGATGCGGCCGCCGTCGTGGCCCGCGCCCGGGCCCAGGTCGATGATCCAGTCGGCGTGGGCCATGACCGCCTGGTGGTGTTCGATGACGATGACCGTCTTGCCCGCGTCGACGAGGCGGTCGAGCAGGGCCAGGAGCTGTTCGACGTCGGCCAGGTGCAGGCCCGTGGTCGGCTCGTCGAGGACGTAGACGCCGCCCTTTTCACCCATATGAGTGGCGAGCTTGAGGCGTTGCCGCTCGCCGCCGGAGAGCGTCGTCAGGGGCTGACCCAGTGTCAGGTAGCCGAGCCCCACGTCGTGCAGGCGCTCGAGGATCCTGTGCGCGGCCGGCGTACGCGCCTCGCCCGCGCCGAAGAACTCCAGCGCCTCGTCCACCGACATCGCCAGCACCTCGCTGATGTCCCGCCCGCCGAAGCGGTATTCGAGCACCGAGGACTGGAAGCGCCTGCCCTCGCACTCCTCGCAGGGCGCGGCGACACCGGCCATCATCGCCAGGTCGGTGAAGAGGACGCCGGCGCCCTTGCACTGCGGGCACGCGCCCTCCGAATTGGCGCTGAACAGCGCCGGCTTGACCCCGTTGGCCTTGGCGAACGCCTTGCGTACGGGGTCGAGCAGCCCGGTGTACGTGGCCGGGTTGCTGCGCCGTGAGCCGCGGATCGCGGCCTGGTCGACCGCGATGACGCCCTCGGAGGCGGGGATGGAGCCGTGCAGCAGGGAGCTCTTGCCGGATCCGGCGACCCCGGTGACCACCGTGAGCACGCCGAGGGGGATGTCGGCGTCCACGTTCTGCAGGTTGTTCGCCGTGGCGCCCCGGATCTCCAGCTTTCCGGTGGGCTCGCGCACCGACTTCTTCAACTCCGCGCGGTCGTCCAGGTGCCGCCCGGTGATCGTGCCGGAGGCGCGCAGGCCCTCGACGGTGCCCTCGTAGCAGACCGTCCCACCCTCGGTACCGGCCCCCGGACCGAGGTCCACGACATGGTCGGCGATCGCGATGGCCTCCGGCTTGTGCTCCACGACCAGCACGGTGTTGCCCTTGTCGCGCAGCCGCAGCAGCAGGGTGTTCATGCGCCGGATGTCGTGCGGGTGGAGGCCGATGGTCGGCTCGTCGAACACGTACGTGGTGTCCGTCAGCGAGGAGCCGAGGTGCCGGATCATCTTCACGCGCTGCGCCTCGCCGCCGGAGAGCGAGCCCGAGGGGCGGTTCAGCGAGAGGTAGCCGAGGCCGATCTCCACGAAGGAGTCGAGGCTCTGCTGCAGCGCGGTGAGCAGCGGCGCCACCGAGGGCTCGGCCAGCCCCCGTACCCACTCGGCCAGGTCGCGGATCTCCATCGCGCTCGCGTCCGCGATCGACAGGTCCTTGATCTTGGAGGAGCGGACCAGCTCGCTCAGCCGGGTGCCCTCGCACTCGGGGCAGACGGCGAAGGTGACCGCGCGGTCCACGAAGGCCCGGATGTGCGGCTGCATCGACTCCCTGTCCTTGGACAGGAAGGTCTTCTGGATCTTCGGGATCAGGCCCTCGTACGTGAGGTTGACCCCGTTGATCTTGACCTTGGTGGGCTCCCGGTAGAGGAAGTCGTGCCGCTCCTTCTTGGTGAAGTCGCGGATCGGCTTGTCCGCGTCGAAGAACCCCGACTCCCGGATGACCCGTACCACCCAGCCGTCACCTGTGTAGGTGGGAATGGTGAAGGGGTCCTCGGCGAGCGATTTCGCGTCGTCGTACAGCTCGGCCAGATCGATGTCGGAGACCGTGCCGCGGCCCTCGCAGCGCGTGCACATGCCGCCGGTCCGGGTGAAGCTCACCTTCTCGGTCCTGGTCTTCTCCTCGCCGCGGTCCACGGTGAAGCCGCCGCTCGCGCTGACCGTGGCGACGTTGAAGGAGAACGCGCCCGGCGGGCCGACGTGCGGCTGCCCGAGCCGGCTGAAGAGGATGCGCAGCATCGCGTACGCGTCGGTCGCGGTGCCCACCGTGGAGCGCGGGTCCGAGCCCATCCGCTGCTGGTCCACGGTGATCGCGGTGGTCAGCCCGTCGAGCACGTCCACCTCGGGCCGGGCCAGGGTGGGCATGAAGCCCTGCAAGAAGGCGCTGTAGGTCTCGTTCACCATGCGCTGGGACTCGGCGGCGATGGTGTCGAACACCAGCGAGCTCTTGCCGGACCCCGAGACCCCGGTGAACACCGTCAGCCGCCGCTTGGGCAGTTCGACGCTGACGTCCTTGAGGTTGTTCTCGCGCGCGCCGTGCACCCGGATCAGGTCGTGGGTGTCGGCGGGGTGCGGGGCGGGGTGCGCCTCCGGTACGGGCCGGGGCGCGGGCGACTGCGGCTCGGGCTCGGCTCCGGGTCTGGGCTCGGTGCTCGCGGCCATGCTCTTCTCTCCACCTGTCGTGCGGGACCGCGAGGGCCCGCGATGGGTACTGCCGAGCGCATCCGGCCGCGCGGGGCGAGCCGGATGCGTGTTCGGGTTCTCGGCAGCGTAATGCCGGGGGTACGGAAGCGGGACCGGGTTTCGGCGGGGCCGGGCCGGCCCTGCGCGGACCCGGCCCCTCCGGGTCACTTCCCCTTGGGCTGGGTGAAGCGCAGCATGTTGCCCGCCGGGTCGCGGAAGGCGCAGTCGCGCACTCCGTACGGCTGGTCCACGGGCTCCTGCAGCACCTCGCCGCCCGCCGCGCTGATCTTCTCGAAGGTCGCGTCGCAGTCGTCGGTGTGGAAGAGGACGGCCCGCAGCAGGCCCTTGGCCAGCAGCTCGGCCATGGCCCGGCGGTCGGCTTCCGAGGCGTTGGGGTCGGCCAGGGGCGGTTCGAGGACGATGCTCACATCGGGCTGCGCCGGCGAGCCGACGGTCACCCAGCGCATCCCCTCGAAGCCGACGTCGTTGCGTACCTCCAGGCCGAGGATGTCCCGGTAGAAGGCGAGCGCCTTCTCGTGGTCGTCGACGGCGATGAAGCAGGTCGAGAGCGTGATGTCCGTGTCTGTCATGTCTGTCACGCTACGGGCGGCGGCGCCGGTATGGCTTCTCCATTCCTGACCGTTCCCGCAGTCGTCCTGACCGGACGCGTGAGGATCTTGGCCATGCAGGCCGGCACGGCGGCGCCCGCGTCGTGCTCGCGCGCCCTGTAGGCGCTGGGGCTCTCGCCGACCAGCTCGGTGAAACGGGTGCTGAAGGAGCCCAGCGATGTACACCCCACCGCGAAGCACACCTCGGTCACCGACAGGTCGCCGCGTCTCAGCAGGGCCTTGGCGCGCTCGATGCGCCGCGTCATCAGATAGCCGTACGGCGTCTCCCCGAACGCGGCACGGAAGCTGCGCGAGAAGTGGCCGGGCGACATCAGCGCGGCGCGCGCGAGCGCGGGCACATCGAGCGGCTCCGCGTAGGCGCGGTCCATCAGGTCACGGGCCCGGCGCAGCCGGACGAGATCTTCCAGGGTCACGTTTTCAGGATCGCATGGGGGTACGACAGAGCGGCTCCGGCGAACAGCACGGCGGCCTCCCCGGCGGTGCCGCTACCCCTGGGGAAGCCGTCTCCCGCCGTTACGGAGGGATGGGCGCCGCGGGGTCCCGCCCTGCCGCCCGGCACGGGCGAGGCGGCGCAGACTCTGGCGCAGCCGCCACGAGGCGATCAGCAGGCTGGGGCCGAACACCGCGAAGATGAACCCGTCGCCCCCTTGGGCAAGCATCCAGGCCACAGCGGCGATGCTCAGCAGGAGAACGGCGCTGGAGAAGACCGCGGCGGCAAGGGGCCACGGAAGCCGGATGAGGGCGATCAACGGCCAGAAGACGGTGATCGCGCACAGCACCAAGGCGTAGATCGCCATCGAGCCCCTCCCACGACGCGGATGCCGACATTCTGCAACGTCGCGTAACCACTCCGGCATTCGGGGCCACTGAGCTGATGAGGACCAGGGCCCGGGCGCACCGACTTACGTGAGACATGCAACGAAACCCCGTGATCAATTTTCTCCGCCTCTCCGCCGTCGCCTAGCGTCCCCGCCCGTCAGGGGGCTGGCGATCGGAGAGAAGACGTGAACCCCAGAAAAAAGATCTGCATCCTCGCGGGCGCCCTGGCCGTGCTCTTCGCGTTCCTGCTCGCGAAGGCCATCAGCAAGGGCGACACCGGCGGCATCGTGATCGAGTCGGCGATGCTCGCCCTGTGCTGCGTCCCCGTCGTCATGGTGCTGCGGAAGTCTCCGCAGGAGATGGACATGCGCATGGCCGACGCCAGAACGCGCCAGGACGCCGAACTGCGCTCGCAGTCCTGGTGGCGGATATGGATGGCTCCGGTGCTGCTCCTCGCTTTCAGCACACTCATCGTCGCAGGTCATATCGCAAATGGCAGGCCGCTCAACGGGGCGATCCTGCTCGCTGCGGGGCCCTTCGCGATCTCGCTCGTCAGGCTTCTGAGCATCGCGCGCCGCAAGCGGAAGTTGGAGCAGGGCCCGGACCGGAAGAGCCGTTCGTAAAGCACGCTTCGTAAAGCGCGCTGTGTGTCCGCCCCAACCCGGGTTACCCACGCGTCAGTTGAGGTCGGCGTGATAGATGAGAGGAGACCACATGCACACTGCAGACACAGGGCGGCACTTGCCGGAACCCGGCGATCCCGGGTGCCCGGCGTGACCGGAGTGCCGCCGCCGTGCCGGAAGGAGAAGCGATGGCCGAGGAGACGATGCGCGCGCTGTACGTGCGCTGGCTGGGGGAACTGTGGGGCGGGGACCTCTCCGTCGCCCCGGAGATCGTCGCGCCCGGCTTCGCCATCCACCACGGCGCGATCCAGCCGGGCACCGAGGGCGAGTTGAGCGGTCCGCAGGGCATCGCCGACCTCATCGCGATGAGCCACCAGTGCTTCGAGGAGCTGACCTTCGCACCCGAGGTGGGACCCCTCGTACAGGGTGACCTGCTCTCCGCGCGCTGGGTCGGGCGCGGGCTCTACCAGGGCGGATTCCCCGGTGCGACGGCCGCGCCCGGCACGGAGGTCGTGTTCCGCGGGAACGACATCCTGCGGTACGAGGACGGGCGCTTCGCGGAGTACTGGGTGTGCTCCGACGGGCAGTACCTCAACCAGCAGCTCGGGGTCGCCTGAGCTTCGGGCCTTGTACGGGGTGGGGGCCGGGCTGTGGACCGGGGCGCGGCCCGGAACCGGGATCGGGGCGCGAGCCGGAGCCGGGGTCGGGGCGCGGGCCGGAGCTTGGCCCCGAACCCGGACCTGAGCTCGGCCCGGAGCTTGGGCCCGAACCCGCACCGGAGCTTGAGCCCGAGCTCGGACCGGGGCCTGAGCCCGAGCTCAGGCTGGAGCCCGGCCCAGACTCCCGCCCGGGATGGACGCTCAGCACCCGATCCGCCCCCGTCAGCCGCAACACCCGCCGCACCAGCGGATACCGCGGCACCACCAGGAGCCGCACCCCCTGCCGCCCGGCCAGCGCGTGCAGGGACTCCAGCACGGCGACGCCGGTGACCGTCAGCAGCGTCGCCCGCACATCGACGATCACCGTCGCGGTGATGCAGGCGCGCAGCCGCCGGCTCAGCTCGGCCTCGACGAGGTCCGCGTTGCTGAGGTCGATCTCCTCGCTCACGGCGAGCACGGTGCAGTCGGCGAGGTCGACGCCGTCGGTGCCGTCGAACCAGTCGGCAACGTCGAAGTCCGGTACGGGCATGGTCGGCTCCACAGGAAACGGAGAGAGAAACCGGGCGGTTCCGGGAAGGGCCGCTGCCTGACCTCACCCCGTAATGCTGCCGACCGTAACCAGATATGATCGCGTGGTGAAGGAACTCCCCTCGATCAGGGCGATGTTCGGGAATTCTCCGCATACGGCAGGCCGTACGTGTTAGGAGAAGTCGGGGCCCCGAAGAGCGCTCAGCCCGCCACCAGCATCGCGAGCACCACCACCCCGAGAAGCCCGATGTAGGACCAGGCGTAGACGCGGTCGGGGATGCGCGGCGGGCGGCGGCGCAGCAGGGCGATCACGGGCAGGGCGCCGAGGAGCAGCGCCGCGGCGGCCCGCAGGTCGATCAGGCCCGCCAGGTGTACGGGGGTGTGCGCGGCACTGGGGGCGGACGCGCTGCCGAGGAAGACCGCGGCGGCGGGGAGCGCGATCACGAAGGTGAGGGGGTTGGCCAGCGCGGTCGCCACCTTCATGGGGTGCCCGGCCCGCCGCATCGCGGGGACGGTCATGACGCTGCCGCCCACCCCGAGGAAGGCCGCGACGGCGCCGACGGGTGCGCCGAGCGCGGCGGGCAGGGGGCGGGGCGCCTCTCCGTCGTCCCCCACCGGGGAGGCCGGGCGAAGGAATCCGGGCCGCAGAAGCAAATCGATGATGGTCAGCGCCACGTACGCGATGAAGGCCCAGTGGGCGAGTCCGTCCGGCGCGTAGCGGGTGGCGAGCGCGCCGACCGCGCCGCCGACGGCCATCAGCAGCATCAGTACGCCGCTGCCGCGCAGCCCCGCGAGGACCCTGCGCTGGGTGACGGCGGTGGCGAACGCGGCGTTCACCAGCATCACCAGGGCCGAGGTCGCGGTGGCCACGCGCATCGCGTCGGCGCCCAGCGCGGCGTCGGCCCACACCACGACCGGTACGGCGACGAAGCCGCCGCCGAAGCCGAACAGGACCGTTGTCACACCGGTGAGCAGCCCGATTCCGAGCAAAGCTATGTCGTTCACAGGAGACAACTCCATCAGGGGCGGCGTGCTTCCCGCATGCGATGGTCGGCAGGGTTCTTTCGCGTCTCGGCCACGCGGTGGAACTACAGTGGCGGGGTGAAGAACATCCCGCTGGACACCGTCGACCACGTGGACCGCGCGGTGCTGCCACTCGGCACCGACTATCCGCCGGGCTACCTGCTGGACTGGCACGAGCACCGGCGCGCGCAGTTCCTCTACGGCGCCACCGGCACCATGGTCGTCGACACCGCCGAGGGGAGCTGGACCGTACCGCCCGAGCGCGCGGTGCTGATCCCGGCGGCCACCCAGCACCGGGTGCGGATGCTGGGGGTGAGCACCCGCAGCCTGTACATCGAGCCGGACGCGGTGCCCTGGTGGCCCGCCACCTGCACGGTCGTGGACGTACCGCCGCTGCTGCGCGAACTGCTGCTGGCCGCCGTGGAGTTCGGGCCCGACTACAGCCTCTCCGGGCGCGAGGGTGGCATCGCCGGGCTGCTGCTGCACGAGATCGCCGCGCGCTCCCCGCTCCCCTTCCACGTCGCCGTGCCGGCCTCGCCCGACCTGGCCGAACTGTGCCGCGCCTATCTCGCCGCCCCCGACGCCGGCGTCACCAACGCCGACTGGGCCGCGCGCACGTCCCTCAGCGAACGCGCCTTCACCCGCCGCTTCCGCACCGAGACCGGCGAGAGCCCCGCGGTATGGCGCTCCCGCGCCCGCCTCCTCGCGGCGGTCCCCCTCCTGCGCACCGCCTCGGTAGGCGACGTGGCGGGCCGCCTCGGCTACGCGACCCCCGCAGCCTTCACGGCGGCGTTCACCCGGGCTTTCGGGGTGCCGCCTTCGCGCTTCTCCGGCGCGGCTCAAACGAGGAAATGACGGTGGATCAGGTGTGCCTGATGCGCCCGGGCAGCCATGGCTGACGAGCCCCGCGTGCGCGGGTGGGAGTAGTTGAGGTGCAGGAAATCCCGGTGAGATTGATCTTGATCGTCACGCGGTGTCCGGGTCCTGTGGCGACCTGTTGCCGGTGGGCCGCTTCACCCTCACCCGCTCCCGCCGCGCCCGGCCCGCCGACGGGGGCCGGTCCTCCTGCTTGCCTTCGAGCGCGCTCCAAGTCCTAGTTTCGGGAGCGTTCGTCAGTGCTCGAGGTACCGCCCGGCCCGCCGGGCAGGAGGAGTATCCACGCATGATCACCCGAACCACGCTGGGCTCGCCCGGTCTCACCGTCAGCGCGATGGGCCTGGGGTGCATGGGGATGAGCGAGAGCTACGGCTCGGCCGACTGGGACGGCGGCCTGGCCACCATCGACCGGGCCCTGGAGCTGGGCATCACGTTCCTGGACACCTCCGACTCCTACGGCACCGGGCACAACGAGGTACTGGTGGGCCGGGCCGTCCACGGCCGCCGGGACCAGGTGCAGTTGGCCACCAAATTCGGCATCGACCGCAGCGCCGGCGACGGGGCACGCCGCATCCGCGGTGCCCGGGACTACGTGCTGCGCTCCTGCGACGCCTCGCTGCTGCGGCTGGGCGTCGAGGAGATCGACCTGTACTACGCCCACCGCCCACCCCAGGACGTGGAGATCGAGGAGACCGTCGGGGCGATGGCCGAGCTGGTCGAGGCGGGCAAGGTCCGCCACCTGGGCCTGTCCGAGGTCGACGGCGAGCTGCTGCGCCGGGCGCACGCGGTGCATCCGATCACCGCGGTGCAGAGCGAGTACTCGCTGTGGACCCGCGAGGTGGAGGCGGTCACCCCGGTGATGGCCGAGCTGGGGGTCGGGCTGGTGCCGTACTCGCCGCTGGGGCGCGGGTTCCTGACCGGCACCCTGGACCGCTCCACGCTGGGCGAGAAGGACTTCCGGCGCACCAACCCCCGCTTCGCAGGCGAGGCGGGCGAGGCCAACGAGAAGATCGCGCAGACCGTGCGCGAGGTGGCGGAGCGGTTGGGCGCCACCCCGGCCCAGACGGCGCTGGCCTGGGTGTACGCCCAGGCCGAGCGGCTCGGGGTGGCGGTGGCGGCCATTCCTGGCACCCGCAGCCCGGCCCGGCTGGAGCAGAACGCGGCCGCGCTGGAACTCACCCTGGACACCGAGGCGCTGGCCGCGCTGGACCCGCTGAGCGACCAGGTGCTGGGCGAGCGCTACACCCCCGCGCACACCGCTGAGGTCGCTCGGGGTTAGCCGGTGGGCTCGACGCGCACGACACCGGCTGACACCAAGCGCCAACTGACCGGCCACCAGCACCTCAACAGCCGTGAGCCGCGCCCCCGGACGGAGGCGCGGCTCACGGTTCAACGCGTACGAAGCGATGCGTACGGGGTCAGGGCGTACGGATCAGCGCCCCAACCCCGTACCACCGGCTCACGCCAGGTCGAAGCGGTCCAGGTTCATGACCTTGTCCCAGGCCGCCACGAAGTCCTTGACGAACTTCTCGCCGCTGCCGTTGCTCGCGTAGACCTCGGCCACGGCGCGGAGTTCGGCGTTGGCGCCGAAGACCAGGTCGTTGCGGGTGCCTGTGCCGCGGAGCTTGCCGTCGGCGTCGCGGGCCTCGAACTCGTCCTGCGCCTCCGAGGTCGACTTCCAGGTGACGCCCGGATCGAGGAGGTTGCGGAAGAAGTCGTTGGTCAGCGTGCCGGGGCGGTCGGTGAGCACGCCGTGCTGGGAGCCGCCCTGGTTGGCGCCGAGCACACGCAGCCCGCCCACCAGCACCGTCATCTCGGGAGCGCTGAGGGTGAGCAGGTTCGCGCGGTCCACGAGCAGGTACTCGGCGGGGAGGCGGTTGCCCTTGCCGTGGTAGTTGCGGAAGCCGTCGACCTCGGGCTCCAGCGCCGCGAAGGACTCGGCGTCGGTCTGGTCCTCGGCGGCGTCGACCCGGCCCGGGGTGAAGGGCACCCGGATGTCGTACCCGGCGTCCTTGGCCGCCTTCTCCACCGCGGCGCAGCCGCCGAGCACGATGAGGTCGGCGAGCGAGACCTGCTTGCCGCCGGTGGCCGAGGAGTTGAAGGACTCCTGGACGCCCTCCAGCGCGCGCAGCACCTGCGCGAGCGAGTCCGGGTCGTTCGCCTCCCAACTGCGCTGCGGCTCCAGGCGCACGCGGGCGCCGTTGGCGCCGCCGCGCTTGTCGCTGCCGCGGTAGGTGGAGGCCGAGGCCCAGGCCGCGGAGACGAGCTGCGAGACGGTGACGTCGGTCCCGAGGATCTTCTCCTTGAGGGAGGAGACGTCGGCCTCGTCGATCAGCTCGCCGGTGCGCTCGGGCAGCGGGTCCTGCCAGATCAGCGTTTCGCTGGGGACCTCGGGGCCGAGGTAGCGCACGACCGGGCCCATGTCACGGTGCGTCAGCTTGAACCAGGCGCGCGCGAAGGCGTCGGCGAACTCCTCCGGGTTCTCGTAGTAGCGCCGGGCGATGGGCTCGTACACCGGGTCGTAGCGCAGCGACAGGTCGGTGGTGAGCATCGTCGGGCGGTGCTTCTTCTCCGGGTCGTGCGCGTCCGGGATGATCTCCGGCGCGTCCTTGGCGACCCACTGGTTGGCGCCGGCCGGGCTCTGGGTGAGCTCGTACTCGTACTCGAAGAGGTTCTTGAGGAAGCCGTTGCCCCACTGGGTCGGCGTGGTGGTCCAGGTGACCTCCAGGCCCGAGGTGATGGCGTCCTTGCCGACACCGGTGTTGAAGGTGCTCTTCCAGCCGAGGCCCATCTGCTCCATCGGCGCGGCCTCGGGGTCGGCGCCGACGTTGGAGTCGGGGCCCGCGCCGTGGGTCTTGCCGAAGGTGTGGCCGCCGGCGATGAGGGCGACGGTCTCCTCGTCGTTCATCGCCATGCGCCGGAAGGTCTCACGGATGTCGCGGGCCGCGGCGATCGGGTCCGGATTGCCGTTGGGGCCCTCGGGGTTGACGTAGATGAGGCCCATCTGCACGGCGCCGAGCGGGTTCTCCAGCTCGCGGTCGCCGGTGTAGCGCTGGTCGTCGAGCCAGATGGTCTCGGGGCCCCAGTAGACGTCCTCCTCGGCCTCCCAGGCGTCCACCCGGCCGCCGGCGAAGCCGAAGGTCTGCACGCCCATGGACTCCAGCGCCACGTTGCCGGTGAGGACCAGCAGGTCGGCCCAGGAGATCTTCTCGCCGTACTTCTGCTTGACGGGCCACAGCAGCCGCCGCGCCTTGTCCAGGCTGGCGTTGTCAGGCCAGCTGTTGAGCGGCGCGAAGCGCTGCTGGCCCGAACCGGCGCCGCCGCGGCCGTCGCTGATGCGGTACGTGCCGGCGCTGTGCCACGCCATGCGGATCATCAGCGGGCCGTAGTGGCCGAAGTCGGCGGGCCACCAGTCCTTGGAGTCGGTCAGTACCTCGGCGATGTCCTGTTTGACCGCCGCGAGGTCGAGGGTTTTGAACGCCTCGGCGTAGCTCCACTCCTCGCCCATCGGGTTGGACACCGGGGGATTCTTGGCCAGGATCTTCAGGTTGAGCCGGTCGGGCCACCACTGGCGGTTGCCGCCGCCCTGCGTCGGGTGCGGGGCGCGTCCGTGCACCACGGGACAGCCGCCGGTTTCCGAGGTCGCCTCTGCGGCGTGGGCGTCATTGTTCTCGGGCATGGGAATCCTTCCGGGCCAGACGGTTCACGGTGCTGCTGGGTAACTGGGGGTGGTGGGAACGGCCGTAAGGGAAGCGGTGGTCGGCGGCACCGCCCTCGCCCGTCCGCACGGGCACGTCTGTCGAACCGCCACGGGCATGTCCTTGCCGCCGTCCTGTCCCTTGGCTCACGCTGGAGCCGATCTTACGGTGGACATAGTCCAAGTCAATACGAGAACCAGGGCGCACGGATACCGTTTTCACGGAATTTCATCGGGCGTCGCACCGACGGGTGGTGGCCATGAGTGACCTGCTGGAACGGCTGCGCGAACGCGGCTGGCGGATGACCGCGCAGCGCCGGGTGGTCGCCGAGGTGCTGGACGGCGAGCACGTCCACCTCTCCGCGGACGAAGTGCTGGAACGCGCCTCCGTCCTGCTGCCCGAGATAGCGCGGGCGACCGTCTACAACACCCTCAGCGAACTGGTCTCGCTCGGCGAGGTGACCGAGGTCTCCAGCATCGGCCGCGCCAAGCTGTACGACCCCAACGCCCACCGTCCGCACCACCACTTGGTGTGCTCGCGGTGCGGCACCATCCGCGACGTCCACCCCGGCGGGGACCCCCTCGCCGCCCTCCCCGACGCCGAGCGCTTCGGCTTCACCGTGCACGCGGCCGAGGTCACCTTCCGGGGCGTCTGCGCTGAGTGCCGGGCGGCGTAGGAACGCGGTGGGTACGGCTTCGGCTCCGGCGAGGAGCGCGGTGACTTCACCTTCGCGGCAGGCTCCGGCGTACGCATGCCGTCGATGATCCGCGTCCGGCTGTCCGCGCCGTGGCCCGGCGAGGGCCGCGCCGTGCGGCGGCACGGAGGGCGCGGTGGGGAAGACGCGGGGCGGAGCCTCAGGCGCTCTTCGGCGCCCCCTTCTCATCGCACGGCAGTTGGGAGATGTCGTGGTCGGTGGCGTAGTCCCGGGCCGCCTGGCGGGCGACGTCGCTGATGGCGGTGGGCTGGACGCTGACGGCGCCGCCGAAGGCGTAGTCGACGTCGCGGATGATCACCAGGGCACCGCCCAGCAGCACCGCGAACACCACCATCCCGGTGAGCTGGGCGGCCGCGCGGCGGCGCGGAAGCGCCAGGCCGAGGGCCACCAAGGTCAGTACGAGGCACACGAGCAGGAACCAGAAGACCGGCTCGGGGATGGCCGGGTTGGCCTCGGCGAGACGTTCCTGACGGGCCTTGGCGCGCTCGTTGTCGGCGGACACCAGCATGCCGAAGGAGGGCTCGTCCATCAGCTTCTTGAAGTCCGAGCGCAGATGAGTGCTCCATACGCTCGGCACCGGCGAACTGTCGCCCTCGCGCATAGCGGGCCACTCGTAGGAGCGCACCGCCCGCGCGTAGCAGGCGATGTCGGCCCCCAGTTGCCGGCGCGCGGAGGCCGGGGCGTAGTCGGAGACCTCGTTGAGGTGGTCCACCGCGTTCGCCTCCACCCGGGCCTGCTGCACCGCCGCCCGGTAGGAACCGGAGGCGGTGACCAGGGTGAAGGCGAGCAGCAGCACGGTCAGTGTCTGGAGCGGGCCGACCATGTCACTCAGCTTCAGCCCGTCCTCGTCCTCACCCGCCACCCGGGCGCGCAGCCAGAAATGGGCGACGAAAGCGGCCACCAGGGCAAGAACGACGACGACGATGGGCACGGCGAGCATGCGGACTCCACAACGGACCTCGGGCGGGCACGGCCGAGCGCTCCACACCGCCCGGAGCTCTCTCCCCCGAGATCATCTGCCCGCTCCGGTCCGAGTCCCGCGCGGGCACGCCGTTGTCCCCCGTACGGCAGATCCGCCACGCCGCCTTCTCGCGCCGTCTTCACCCGAGCCGTTCGGGACGTCCGCCCGGGACGTGCGGAAGAGGGGGTCCGGGACGCGCGAAACGTGGTCCGGGACGTGCGGGAAACGGGAATCCAGGACGTGCGCGACGCGTGGCCCGCTCCGGGACCGACCTCCCGGTGCGGACCTCCACGAGCCCGGGCTCACACCCCCAGCGCCCCCACCCGCGCCCGAGTCACCGACGTGGCCAGCGTCGCCGCCGTGCCCAAGCCGCCCATGTCGCGGCGCAGTTCGGACTCGTCGTAGCGGTGGCAGCCGCGGTGCCACACGAGGATGCCGGACATCCAGTTCTGGAGTTCCGCCGCGTAACGGTCCAGCGCGGCGCGCGTCTCCTGCGGCAGGTCCAGGTCCTCGCACAGCGCGGGGATCTGCACCTCCAGCACGTGCTGGAACTCCCGCATCCGGCCGTCGATCAGGTCGTCGACGATCCTGCGCGCCTGAGCCTGCGTACAGTCCAGGAAGCGCTGCGCTACCAGCACCGCGTTGTGGATCTCGCCCTCGAACTCGATCTCCTTGCGGAACGAGAACACGTCGTTGACCAGCCCCGCCCAGTCCGCCGCCGAGTGCTCCAGCGCCTGCACCGGGCGGGAGCGGTAGACCTCGTCGGGGATCACGCCGCCGTGCCCGATGCGCGAGAGGCTCATCGTGAGGTCGGCACCGAAGGTCTTGCGGCGCATCTCGATGTAGTCCACCGGCTCGGGAACCCTGCGCTCGGCCGCGTTGACCAGCTCCCACACCCACGACGCGGTCATGTCGGTGATGGTGCGCCGGAAGGTGGCCCGCGCCTGGTGGGTCATCGGCGCGGCGGTGCGCACCCACAGGTCGTACAGAGAGCGCTCCAGCGCCGTGCCCGGCGGCCTCGGCGGCGTACCGGCGTCCAGCGGCATGAAGTCCGCCAGGCCGTCGGTGTAGCGCTTGGCCGCTGCCAGGTTGCCGGTGCGCCCGAAGACGAGCGGGTAGTAGTCGTCGCCGTACGTGCCCCAGGCGAGCCAGCCCGAGGTCAGGTCCAGGCCCTCGGGGGTGGCGTCCGGGTGGATGCCGGCCGAGCACAGCGGCAGGTCGGCGGCGCGCAGCTTGGCCTCGTCCCACACGCCCTCCGAGGTGATGCCGAACTCCCGGCACCAGCGCACGAGTTTCTCCCGGGCGCCGTCCAGATGCGCCGAGCGCTTCGCCGCGTACGGCATGTGCGGATCGGGCTCCGGGAGCCCGGCGGCGGGCTGCTGTACGTGGGTGTGGCTGCGCAGTCGCTGCGGCATGGTGTGCGCGTACGACTCCGCGAGGCGGGCCGCACTCGTACCCAGGCCGGTGGGCCCGGTGGGCAGGAGGGGGCCGCCGTCCGGGCCGGGGCCCGATTCGCGCATGTAGCGGCTGGAGCGGCGGTGCCACTCGTGCCCGCCGGACTGCCAGTCCTGGAGGCCCTTGGTGTACGCGGCGATGCGCACCTGCTCGTCGGGCGTGAGCCCGTGCTCGGCGCACAGCGGCGGCACCTCGGTCAGCGCGGTGTGCTCGAACTGGTGCAGCCGGGCCGTGAGCAGCTCGTTGACCTTGTCCGCTGCCTCCTGGGTGGTGCACTCCAGAAAGGTCTCGAAGACGAGGACGCCGTTGGAGAGTTCGCCTTCCTCCTCGACCTCCCGCTGGTAGGAGAAGAGGTCGTTACGGAGGTGTACGGCGTCGGAGAAGGTGTCGCGCAGTACCGACAGGGGCCGGGAGCGGGCGACTTGCGCGGGCACCTCGGCGTGCGCGGCGTACTCCACGAGCCCGGCCGACCAGGGCGCGCCGCCCACCTTGCGGCGCATCTCGATGTACTCCAGCGGGTTGGAGACCCGCCCGATCTCGATGTTGGACAGCTCCCACATCGACTCGTCCAGCAGGGCGGCGGTGGCCTCGGTGAAGCGCTCGCGCCAGCCGTCGGTCATGTGCGGGACGGTGCGCCGCCACAGGTCCGCGAGGCCGGTCTCCACCGGGTCGCGCGGCTCCGGCATGGGCGCGGCCGGGTCGGCGGGCATGAACTCCCGCAGCCGCTCCAGGTGTTCACGCGCTGCGGCGGTGTCCCGCGTGTACTTGTACTTCTCCAGGAAGTGGTCGTCGAAGAAGAACACCCACACATACCAGTCGGTGACCGTCGCCAGCCGCTCGGCGGAGGCGTCGGGGTGGGTGTAGGCGCACAGCAGGGGGTAGTCGTGCGCGTCGTATTCGGCGGTGTCCCAGATGCCCGACCCTTCGAGCATGCCCATCTCCCCCGCCCAGGCCCGCGAGTGGACGCGGACCTCTTCCAGGTGGGGGCTCAGGCGGGCCGGGTACGGCTCGTAGAAGTCGGGCAGCTCGAAGGGCTTGGCCATCGTCTTTCGTCCTCCTCTGTGTCCGCCCGGGGTCAGCCGCGGCGGTGGTGGACGTCGACGTCCTCCAGGACCCCGAGCGCGTCGGGGACCAGCACGGCGGCCGAGTAGTAGGTGGAGACCAGGTAGGAGATGACGGCCTTGTCGTCGATGCCCATGAAGCGGGCGTTGAGGCCGGGCTCGATCTCGTCCGGGATGCCGGTCTGGTGCAGGCCGACGACGCCCTGGTCGTCCTCGCCCAAGCGCATCGCCAGGATCGAGGAGGTGCCCTGCTCGGTGACCGGGATCTTGTTGCAGGGAAGGATCGGCACGCCGCGCCAGGCCGGTACGGACTGGCCGTCGAAGTCGGCGTTGGCCGGGTAGAGCCCGCGGTGGTTCATCTCGCGGCCGATGGCGGCGATCGCCTTGGGGTGGGCGAGCATCACGCGGGTGCTGCGGCGGCGCGCGAGCAGGTCGTCCAGGTCGTCGGGGGTGGGAGGACCGGAGTGTGTGCGGATGCGCTGCTTGTAGTCGGCGTTGTGCAGCAGCCCGAACTCGCGGTTGTTGACGAGCTCGTGCTCCTGGCGCTCGCGCAGGGCCTCGACCGTGAGCCGCAGTTGCTGCTCGGTCTGGTTCATGGGCTTGTTGTAGAGGTCCGCGACGCGGGAGTGCACCCGCAGCACGGTCTGCGCGACGCTCAGCTCGTACTCGCGCGGCTTGAGTTCGTAGTCCACGAACGTGCCGGGCAGCACGGGCTCGCCGCTGTGCCCCGAGGACATGGCGATGTCGGCCTCGCCGTGCTTGTTCTGCTCGTGCGCCGACATCGCGCGGAAGGCGGTGACGTGTTCGCGCAGCGAGGGGGTGCGCTCCACGAGCCGCTCGAAGTCGTCGCGGTGGAGCTGGAGCAGGGTGCCCGAGGTCAGCGCCGTGGCGGTGGCGTCCCATGTGGCGGGCTCGCCGGACAGCGCGTGCTCGCCGAAGCGGTCGCCCTCGGCGACGGTCTCGATCACCGAGTCCTCGTCGTACTTGCCCGCACGGGTGCGGCGTACGCGGCCGTGCGCGATCAGGCGTACGTACTGCACGTCCTCGCCCTGGCGCGCCAGGACCTCGCCGACCTCGAAGTCGTGCTGGGTGAAGGCGTCGGCCAGCGCGGAGAGCGCCTGGGAGTCCTCGAAGCCGCGGAAGATGCCGAGTTCGCCGAGCTCCGGGGGTATGACGCGGACGTTCGCGCCGGTCTGCTCGAACTCGATGCGGCCGTCGCCGACGGTGTAGGTCAGGCGCCGGTTGACGCGGTAGACGCCGCCCTCGGTCTGCACCCACGGCAGGACCCGCAGGAGCCAGCGCGAGGTGATGCCCTGCATCTGCGGGGCGGACTTGGTGGTGGTCGCGAGCTGCCGCGCGGCGGCGGTGCTGAGGGACTGCGGGGGCTGCTCAGCCTCTCCGGCCTGAGGCTGGGGCAGGGTGGTCATGCATATCCTCCGGTCAACTACGGGCGGCCGGGCACCGCCTGTCGACTCGTCACATTAGGACCTGCGCGAATCCATGATCAACTTGGGCCGCCGCGTGACGGTCCGGTGAGAATCCGCTGGTCACGGGCACTTCTTGAAGACATCTCGGCGCGATACCCTCCGCGGGCTTACGGCTCTTCGAGACGGCCGGTGGTTCCGTGCTCTCGCATACGTACGCCCCCTGCTCTCACGTACGTACGCGAGAGCAGGGGGCGAAGGGGCGCCGTACGCGGCCTCCGGGCCGCTCAGGCGGCCCTGCGGCCCCTGCGGGAGCGCGGAGCGCGGGAGGGAGCGGACGAACCGGAGCCAGAGGTGCGAGAAGTGGAAGGGGCGGAGCCCGAGCCCGACGTGCGGGGTGCCGCGGAGCCCGTGCGGGATCCTCCACCGCGGCGCGAGCGGCGGCCGCGGCCCGCGGGGGCCGGGGAACCGCCGCCCCCGGAGCGGCGCTTGGGGGTCTCCTTCGCGGGCTGGGCCGGTGGGGCGATGGTCACCGGTATGCCGGAGGGCTCGCGGGCGCCGGTGACGCGGGCGAGTTCGGCGTCGTCCGGGCGCACCCTGAGGGTGTTCGGGGTGACCCCCGCCGCGCTGAACAGCCGCTTCATCTCGCGCTGTTGCTCACCGAGTACGAGGGTGACCACGCTGCCCGAGCCACCGGCGCGGGCGGTGCGGCCGCCGCGGTGCAGGTAGTCCTTGTGGTCGTTGGGCGGGTCCACGTTCACGACCAGATCGAGGTCGTCGACGTGGATGCCGCGCGCGGCCACGTTGGTGGCCACCAGCGCCGTAACCGGTCCGGTCTTGAACTGTTCCAACGTGCGGTTGCGCTGATTCTGCGACTTCCCGCCGTGCAGCGCCGACGCGTGCACCCCGCTGGCCAGCAGGCGCTTCGTCAGCCGGTCGGCGCCCCGCTTGGTCGCCACGAACAGCAGCACCCTCCCGTCGCGCGCGGCGATGCGCAGCGCTGTCTCGTGCTTGTCCTCGTCCGCGACGCGCAGCACGTAGTGATCCATGGTCGTCACGGCACCGGCGGAGGGGTCGACCGAGTGCACGACGGGATCGGTGAGGAAATTCCGTACGAGGCGGTCCACGTCGCGGTCCAGGGTGGCCGAGAACAGCATCCGCTGACCGTCCGGGCGCACCTGCCGCAGCAGGGCCGTGACCTGCGGCAGGAAGCCCATGTCGGCCATCTGGTCCGCCTCGTCGAGGACGGTGGTGCGCACCTGGTCCAGCCGGCAGTCGCCGCGCTCGATCAGGTCCTTGAGCCGCCCCGGGGTGGCGATGAGCACCTCGGCGCCCTCGCGCAGCCTGCTGCTCTGCCGGGAGATGGCCATGCCGCCGACCGCCGTCGCCAGCCGCAGGGACAGGGCACGGGCGTACGGGGTGAGCGCGTCGGCGACCTGCTGGGCCAGCTCACGGGTGGGCACGAGGACGAGGCCGAGCGGCTGCCGCGCCGCGGCCCGCTCCCCCGCCGTACGCGCGAGCAGCGCGAGACCGAAGGCGAGGGTCTTGCCCGAACCGGTGCGTCCGCGCCCCAGGACGTCCCGCCCCGCGAGCGAACTGGGCAGGGTCACGGCCTGGATCGGGAACGGGGCCGACTTGCCCTCCCGCTCCAGCGCCGCCAACAGGGCCTTGGGGAGCCCGAGTTCGGCGAAGGTGGAGACGGCGGGCGGTGCTTCGGTTTCGGCCGCCGGCTCCGCGTCGTCGGCCGGTCCCGTGCCGTTCGCCGGGCCGGCCTGTACGGGGCGCTGCGAGGCCGGGGCCTTCGTGCGGCGCTTCGGGCGGCCCTGCGCCTGCGCCGTGCGCTTCTTGGCGGGATCCTTCGCGGACCGGTCTGCCGCAGTCCGTTCCGTCGCGGGGCGCTCCGTCGCCGGGCGTTCCGTCGTGGAACGGTCCGACGCGGGCCGGCCCTCGGCGCGCCCCTCGGCGGAGTTGCGCGGGCGGCGGGAGCGGCGGCTTTGCGGGGCTGTGGTGCGCTGGCGACTGCGGTTGTCTTCGCGGTCGGGGCTCATTCAGAACCTCCCTCGTAGCGGCGCGTCTCGAGGAAGACCTGCGGCGGCGGACAACCGCGCAGCGATCGCAAGAACGAGCCGGGAAATAGCGAGCGGATTCCCGCTGCCGTCGTACGGGCTCCGTCTCGGGACGAGGGGCCGGGGCGCGGGAGGGGCGCCGGAGCGCCGTCGTACGCGCGGGGTGCGGGATGGTCCGGCGTGCGCGTACGGAAAAGGCTGTTCAACAAGAGGCAGGGGCCGCAAGCGTGTTGCGGCCCCTGCCCGTGGGCGCTAGGCGCGCCCGAGAGCGCGGATCACACGAAGGTGATGCCGTCCGCCTGCAGGCCCTTGGTGCCCTGCACGACCTCGAACTCCACCTTCTGCCCCTCGATCAGCTCACGGAAGCCCGTGGCGTTGATGTTGGAGTAGTGGGCGAAGACGTCGGCGCCGCCGCCGTCCTGCTCGATGAAGCCGAAGCCCTTTTCGCTGTTGAACCACTTCACGGTGCCGGTAGCCATCTTCTGTCTCCTTCGGGGCAGTGCCGGAGATCCGCACTGCGCGGACCTCGGTCGCGTGCTGAGTAACCCCATCCGGAGAATGCACCGGAAAAACAAAAGTGCGCCTGAAAGGTTCAAGAACCAGCAGGCGCACACAAAGTACATGGGAACCACAACTGCAACTGGGGTAAACGGTAACACGGCGACGGCCGCGGTGATCCGTACTGGTGGATCCATGCAGGTCAGGGACTCCCCAGGGTCAGCGCCGCTGCGGCCCGTGGGATGCGCCGAGGAGCGCCATGGCGGCGTTGTGGCCCGGGATGCCGCTGACGCCTCCGCCGCGTACGGCGCCTGCCCCGCACAGCAGGACGTTCGCGTACGCGGTCTCCACGCCCCACCTGCCCGTGCCCGCGCCCCTCTCCGTGCCCGCGTCCTCCTCCGTACCGCCGTAGGGGAAAGACAGGTCGCGGTGGAAGATGTGACCGGCCGGGAGCCCCAGGTCCGCCTCCAAATCCTGCGGGGTCTTGGCCTCGATGCAGGGGCGGCCGTCGGCGTCGGTCGCCAGGCACTCCTCGACCGGTTCCTCCAGGCAGGCGTCCAGCGGCGCCAGCACGGCGCGCAGCGCCTCCTCGCGGGCCGTGTCCCCGGCGCCCTCGAAGATCCTGGCCGGCATGTGCAGGCCGAACAGGGTGAGGGTGTGGCAGCCGCGCCCGGCCGCCTCGGGCCCGAGGATCGAGGGGTCGGTGAGCGAGTGGCAGTAGATCTCCGACGGCGGCGTATCCGGCATCCGGCCCGCCGCCGCTTCGCGGTAGGCGTCCTCGAGCTGGCCGTAGGACTCGGCGACGTGGAAGGTGCCGGCGAAGGCGTCGCGGGGGTCGGCCTTGGGATCCCGCAGGCGCGGCAGCCGCCGCAGCAGCATGTTGACCTTGAGCTGCGCGCCCTCGGGGGCGGGCCGGCCATCCTGTGGCTCCTCCCCCAGAAGGCGGTCGAGCGTGGTGGGGGCGACGTTCGCCAGGACGGAACCGGCGGCCACCGTCCCCTCGTACTCCCCCGCCCGATAGCGGACCTCCGCACGGGCGCCGTCGGTGTCGATGCGTACGGCTTCGTGACCGGTGCGGATGTCGGCGCCCGCGTCGAGGGCCGCGTCCCGCAGCGCGTCGGTGAGCGCGCCCATGCCGCCGACGGGCACGTCCCAGTCGCCGGTGCCGTTGCCGATCACGTGGTAGAGGAAGCAGCGGTTGGGCAGCAGCGACGGGTCGTGGGCGTGCGCGAAGGTGCCGATCAGCCCGTCCGTGAGCACCACGCCCCGCACGAGGTCGTGGGAGAACCGCTCCTCGATCGTCTCCCCCAGCGGGCGCTCGAACAGCGCCTCCCACGCCTCCCTGTCGTCCACGATCCGCTCCAGCTCGGCGCGGCCGGGCAGCGGTCCCGTGAGGGTGGGGAAGACGCGCTCGGCGACGCGCTGTGTCATCGCGTAGAAGCGCTGCCAGGCGTCGAACTCGGCGTCGGAGCCCGTGAGTTCGCGGAAGGACTCGCGGGTCCGCGCCTCGTCGTCCTGCACCAGGAGCCCGGTGGCCCGGCCATTCGCGACGGTGGGCGTGTACGAGGCGATGCGGCGCCTGCGCGTGCGGAACCTCAGCCCCAGGTCGTCCACGATCTTCCGCGGCAGCAGGCTGACCAGGTACGAGTAGCGCGACAGCCGCGCGTCCCAGCCGCTGAAGGCCCGCGCCGAGACGGCCGCGCCCCCGGTGTGCCCCTGCCGCTCCAGCACGAGCACGCTCCGCCCGGCGCGAGCCAGATACGCCGCGGCCACGAGCCCGTTGTGCCCACCACCGACGACGACCACGTCGTAGGAGGAACGGCCAGCTCCGGGCACCTGCCCGGCTCCGGCGTCCACGGCTGCTGAGGAAACGGAAGAGGAGCGTTGCACAGAGTCCTCCAGACGATCGAATGACGCTCATAAACGAGGGCGCAGCCCCCGCCGGCCTCCCCACATACCCGCACCGGGCGCGCCCCCAACTCATGGACTTGCCTCCGGTCCGAAGACTTCCGGCGTGCGGGCGGCGAGTGCCGACGCCGACGTACCCCTCGCTCGCCGCCCTCGACTGACTGATCAGCGAGTGGGCCGCCGCAACGGCCCCCGCTGCGCACCCCAGCACGTGTCGGCCCACGCACCCCTCAGAGCTCCTTCACTCCCCCTCCTCCACCCCCGTTCCCCGGATCCGGGCGGTGGCGGTGGGCCGGTGGGGTGCGGTGGGAGCGGGGTGGGCGGGTGAGGGAGAGCTGGCCCATGTGCTGGGCGAAACAGGCCAGTGCGGCCACCGGGGGGAGCCCCGATACCAGGACGCCGGTGAGCGTCTGCGGGGCCTCGCTGACGCAGAGCGCCGCGGCGAGGGCGACGCAGAAGACGACCAGGAGCCATGCGCGTACCGCGCGTCTGCGGTGGAGCGTGGCGCGCAGGATCGTGAAGTACGCGACCAGCCACGGGGCGAAGATCAGCAGCGGCCAGCAGCGCGCGACCTCAGGAGGCGCGGCCTGGGCCGCGGCGTGCTCCAGGGGCGAGTAGGAGACCACGGCGCCGAACACGCTCACCGCGATGACCACCACGGAGGTGAGGAGCGCGAGCCCGATGCTGGCGCCCCTGAGCCAGTTCTGTTTGGACAGCAGCCGCGGTGGGCGGCGGTGCGAGGACGGGGGCGCGCTGGGGCGCGGCACATCCGCGGTGTCTCCGATGTCCCCGACGGCACCGTCAGGACCGACGCCCCCGGCGCCCCCGACCGCGTCGGCCGCCGAGGCGGCCAGCAGCTCGGCGAGTTCGTCGTCCAGGTACAGCAGCTCCTCGGCCGGATCCGGATCCGGGTCCGCCTCGACCGGGTAATGCGCGTCGTGCGGCACACCGTCCGCATCCGGATTCTCCGGCGGCACGGATGTGTACGGCGGGTACGGCGGGTACGGCGTGTACCCGGGAAGTCCCTCTCCCCCGTTATGCGTCATCGGCGCTCTCGTCCCCCTCCGGCAGCAAGGGGGAAATCCTCCGGTGGAAGCTCGTCTGGATCTCCTGCATCTCCCTGTCGAAGGAGTCGAGCAGATCGGTGCACGGTCCGTGAATTCGTGAGCCTTTTACGGGTACCTGTAGCTGCATCACCTCATCGGGGTCCCACTGCTGCTCCTGCTGGGACCTGAGGATCTTCCGTGTTTTCACCTCCGGTGAACGACCGGACCGGTGTTCCGCGTTGCCCGCCGAATGAGTGGTCTCGCGGCCCCGCCTCCGCAAATCAGGCCTCGTGCCCGGGCTCCCCCGCACGAGCTCCGGTGGTACGAGGGGGCGCTAGTCGTACTTCTCGTACTGCCTGACACGACGCCACTCGCGGTTTTCCCGAAAAGCACAGTGGGGTCACGCGAGGTGTCTCCGCAAGGACGCGCACCATGTGATTTCGCGGATGCGGTGGAGCCGTCGATGCGGCTGTTTCAGTGGAATTCCTCGGCATACCCATCCGACAATTGGGTGCTTTCGCGCAACGTGCCGCCTCTTCTTTTATGGCGCGATCGTTCGATGAAGCGTCCGGTCGTGCAGATAAACGCAGGAGGAGCGCTCATGACCGTCAGTTGGGCGAAGGGGATCGCCATCACCGAACCCGCCCCCAGACCGGCACGGCTGGCGCGTTATCTGGCCCCGCACTGGCGGGGCCTGACGTCCCTGGAGACCGAGGACGGCATCGGCATGCTGCCCGCGGTCGTCGCCGTGCTCCTCGCCTCCGGCGCGGTCTTCGGCGGCGTCGGCGGCGCCGCGGCCTACCTCGGCTCCCACCTGTGCGGCGGGCGCCACCTGGTGTGGTGGTGGACCGGCATCGACGTACTCCTGGCGCTGGCGCTCGCCGCCTCGTACTGGCTGGTGGGCCGCTACGGGCTGCGGTTCTACGACGCCGACCCGACGACCAACGGGCTCTGGCGCCTGGTCACGGTCGGCAACTCCGCCTGGCGCTGCCTGCCCCGGCACCAGCGCAAGGCGCAGCGCCCCCGCCTGCGCGCGCTGAACACCACCGCGCGCCTCCTGCTCACCGAGCCGGACGACGCGAATAGCTGGGAGATCATGGCCGTGCACGCCGCCGCGCTGCGGCACTTGTCCACGACCGTCCTCAACGACAGCGCCCGCGAGGTCTCCTGCGGCACCGTCACCCTCGAGGTGCGCTCGGCCCCGCACGTCGACGTTCCCGAGCGCAGGCACCCCGTGCTGGAGGCCACGGGCGCCTCGCCGTCCGCCTACGTCACCACGGGGCACGGCAGCGGCTCCGGGTGAGTGAACGCCCGTCGGGAGCCGTTCACTCACGCTCCGTTCGCGCCATCGGTGGGAAGAACTCCTCGGAGGGGGGCTGAAATCCGGGAGGCAGGACGGAATGACGTACGCACCACAAGACGGCGACTTCGGGCTCACTCAGATCACGGGAAACGTCGGCCGGCTCATACGGCTCGGGCAGTGGCTCAACGGTGACGGCTTCGCCGACTATCAGCACGCCTTCGTGTACGTGGGCGAAGGGCAGGTCGTCGAGGCGATGCCGGGCGGCGCCGAGCGCGCCCTGCTGTCCAAGTACGACGCGGCGCGTGTGGCCTGGTACTCGTGCCCGCGCGAGCACGCGTCCGCGATATGCGAGCAGGCCACGAACCTGATCGGCACCCCGTACAGCTTCCTGGACTACCTGGCGCTGGCCGCCCTGCGCCTGAAGCTGCCGCTCGCGTCCCGGCTGCTGCGCGGTTACGTGGCGAGCAGCGGCCACTTGATCTGCTCGGCCCTGGTGGACCGGGCCTACGAGCGCGGCGGCGTCAACCTGTTCACCGACGGCCGCCTGCCCGGCGACGTGACCCCGCTCGACCTGTACGGCCTCATCCGGAAACAGCGCCAGAAGGCGGAAGCGGCATAAGCCCCTGACGGCTCAGCGTGTACGGCCGGGATTCGTCCCGGCCGCCCCCTCCGACCGCGCCGCTCCCTCCGGCCGCGCCCACAGCGAGCGCACATGGCCCAAGTGGCGTGCCATGCACTGCTCGGCGGCGCTTCTGTCGCCGGCGAGGATGAGGTCGAGGAGTTCGTGGTGCTCCTCGGCCGAGGCGACCAGTCTGTCCTGCTCGGACAGGCCGGTCAGGCCGTACAGGCGGGAGCGTTTGCGCAGGTCGCCTACGGTTTCCACCAGGCGCTCGTTGCCCGCGAGGAGGAGCAGGGCGAGGTGGAAGCGGCGGTCGGCGTCGAGGTAGCCGATGAGGTCGTCGGCGCGTGCGGTGCGGACGATCTCGTCGGCCAGCGGGCGCAGTTCGGCGAGCTGCTCCGGGGACGCGGTCTCGGTGACCTTGCCGATGGTCGGCACCTCGATGAGCACCCGCAGCTCGGTGTACTGGTCCAGGTCGCGCTCGCTGACCTCGGTGACCCGGAAGCCCTTGTTGCGCACCGGCTCGACCAGCCCTTCGCGTGCCAGGTCGAGCATGGCCTCGCGCACGGGGGTGGCGGAGATCCCGAAGTTCGCGGCAAGGCCGGGCGCCGAGTAGACCTGGCCCGGGCGGAGTTCGCCGGAGATCAGCGCGGCGCGCAGCGCGTGGGCGACCTTGTCGCGCAGCCGCTCCTGTACGGGGATCAGATGCCGGTCGAGGGAACCCATCGCTGCTCCTCCGGGACTCCGCGGCGCCGGGAGCCCGCGGAGGAACAGCGTACAATGTCACGTTTCACCAGGGGATGGACCTGCGCGGACTCAAGGGATTTCGCAGACTCGGCAACCTCAACTCCGCAGCGGGCCCTCGCACGAGTAAGGAGCCGTCCCCGCCCGCCCGTTGGACCAGATGTCGGTCCTCCCGAAGGAGCAGTTCATGTCCGGGAAGTTGTTGCCGGCCTTGAGGCTGCGTTCCAGCAGGTAGTAGTCGACGGTCCCGCTCATGTCCCGGAAGACCGCGTCGGGGCTGCCGGCGTCGGTGAGGTTGGCGGTGATGCGGCCGGTACAGGCGAAGCGCCGCTTGCCGGGCCCCGGTACGGCCTCGCGGCACTCGGCGCCGATGCCGGTGGCCGAGGCCAGCGCCGTGCCGGCCTCCCCGGCGTCGCCGTACTTCAGCGACTGCGGGGGCTGGAAGGTGGTGTCGGGCACGAACAGGTCGTCCACGCGGGCGATCTGCGCGTCGAGGAAGGCGTCGTACGCGCGCTGGAGACCGCCGTCGCCGGACATCCGCTCGCGCCAGGCGTCGAAGCCGGAGACGTCGTTGCCGCGCAGATGCCCGTACATGGCGGCGAGTTGGGCCGGGCGCTCGCGCCACAGGAACTCGAAGAAGGTGCCCGCGTAGTCGTAGAAGCGGAAGCCGTCCCCGTCGTACGTGGCGTGCAGGAGCTGCCGCACGGTCATGCGCGGCCGCCCGTTCGCGGTGTCCGCGATGACGCCGCGCACCAGCGCCTTGCGCACCGCGATCCCCTCGTGCCGCGTCGCACCGTCGAAGAACTCGGCCGTGCCCTCGTCCATCGCGGTCGTGCGGTCGCCCTCGTACCAGGGGCCCTCGCCGAAGGAACCGGGCACCGCCCAGCGGCCGTTGAGGTAGTGCGTGTACTCGTGGCGGAAGAGCTCCTCCAGCGTCAGCGAGGAGTCCTGCGGCACGCGGCGCTGGTAGGTGTAGAAGGTCGCGCCGCGCTCGATGTAGATCCCGCCGTTGTCGGTGCCCATGCCGGTGAGCAGCGGGTGGTAGGTCTCGTAATCGGCGCGCGAGGCGTACAGCACGATGTTGAGGGTGGTGTTGGTGTCCCCCGCGAGCGGTTCCGTGGTGCCGAGTACGCGGTGGAACTGCGCCCTGACCTGCTTGCTCGCGTAGTAGAGCTGGTCCACGGCGGCCTCGTCCAGCGCGGTGCGCACCTTGATCCCGCCGCTGTCGTACGTGTAGGTGCGCGGGAAGATGCGGCGCTCGATGTCCGCCTTGCACACCCGGTAGGGCGCGCAGGCGTCGTACGCGACGAGCCAGCCGGCGACCTTGGCCCACGGCTGGCTGCCCTCGCCGAAGTTGCGGGTGGTGGTGTCCACGAGGGCGCCCAGGTCGCGGACGATGTCCGGCTTGAGCGCGTCGATCTGGCCGAAGCGCCCGTATTCGCCGAGCGCGTCGCGCACGACCCACGCGTTGGCCGTGCCCTTGAGGTGGGTGTACGAGGCGAAGTCCTGGAAGGCGGCGCGGTACGCGGCGTCGCGCGTGACCGCGTCGCGGAAGGCGGTGTCGTTGTTGCCCGGATAGACGCCGAGGTAGTTCACCGACAGCGCGGCGAGCGCGGAACCGCCCCACGCGGCGCTCGTGTTCGTCGCCGGGTGACGGGCGTCCATGGTGGCCAGCACGCGCTTGACCAGCGGGAGTTGGTGCTGCCGCAGTCCGGGTGAGCTGGCCGCGTAGAGCGCCTCGCGCAGCGTGTCGGCGTTGGCGCGGGTGGCCTCGAAGGTACGGGGTGCCGCACCGAAGGCGTCCGCTGCGCGGCGGACGGCGTCGACGGTCACCGGGTCGGTGAGGTCGATCTCGGAGCGCGAGAAGTCGTGGTACGCCGCCGCGTGCAGGTACGTGAACATCTCGTACAGGTGGCTGCCGTTGGCGCCGTCGTGCGCCGCGGAGAGCGCGGCGATGCGGCGGGCGACGGCCTGGGCGTGGGCCGGGGAGAACACGGGGGCGAGCCGCGCGTCCCACGTCCACAGGAGGTCGCGGAGGCAGCCGTCGCCGGTCACCGCGGGGTCGGCGAGGAAGGCGACGAGGCCGTCGGGGCTCAGGCGGGTGAGGGCGTCGAGCGTGCAGGGGACGCCGGCGGCGGTCGGGCGGGTGGCGCCGGGCTTCTGCTTGTTCCGCGCGCCGGGGGTGCGGCCCTGGGGCAGGCCGCCGGGCGGGGGCGCGGGACTCGGCTTCGCCTTGGGCGCGGCGGCGAGTCGCTTCACCCTGTCGCCCGGGTCGGTGCCGCTCGCGCCGCGCGGCGCGTGCGGCGCGGTGGCGGTGGTGCGTTCCTCTCGACCGTCGTCGGGCCGCGCGGCCGCCTGTCCCGCGGGGACGGCGGTTGCGAGGAGGGCCGCGGCCAAGGCGGCGATGAGCAGGTGTGCGCGTACGGGTCTGCGTAAGGACACCGAAGGCTCCTGTGGGATGAGGGGGCAGTGGTGTGCGGTGTGCTGCGACGTACCAAGTGCCGACGCACCAAGTGCCCTGTCCCCGGCGGGAGTTGAGAGCGCTGACCGCCGGGATGTGACGCGTAACATAGTAATGTGACATTGCACCGACAAGTCCCGACGAATGATTCGTCCTTGTACCAGTGGCACCTCCGTTCCAGCGCTGTCGATCTCCTGTTACAGAACTGCAGGTCAAAGGCGTGCGCGGCACCATAAGGTTGTTCTCGTACGCACCGGACACACACCGCAGTTGGGGCGCAGAAGACCAAGTCCGTCCCGGGGGAAGCGTGTGTCCGGTTCTGTTCCTCTACCTGGAAGCACGAGGAAGCCGACCATGAGTGAGAACCGTCGCCGTACCGTCTCCCGCACCGCCACGCTGACCGTCGCCGCCGTCGCCGCGGCCGCGCTCCTGCCCGCCGCGAGCGCGGTGGCCGCCCCCTCCCCCGCCGCACACACCGGCGCGAAGAGCACGGCTGCGGCCTCCGCCACCACTGACGGGCAGCACGCGGCCAAGCGCACCCTGATACGCACCCAGAAGCTGGCGGGCGGCTTCACCGGCAAGGTCTACAAGGTGAGCCAGAAGGTCTTCGAGGCCGACCTGATCGCCCCGGACCCGGACACCGGCAAGCCGATCGTGTGGGACACCCTGCGTACCAACGGCGACAAGCCGGCCTACGGGGAGCACAACGGCGCCCACTTCGTGCTGCACCCGGGCGGCACCATGACCTCCTGGGTCGAGAAGGCCGAGGCCAAGCCGGCCCCGCACGCCGCGAAGCTCACGGCCTCTGCCGACAAGACGACCGTGAAGGCGTGGGAGCAGTTCCACGTGAGCGGCAAGGCCACCGGCGTACAGAAGGGGACCAAGGTGTCCCTCCAGCAGTACCAGGCCAAGAACAAGAAGTGGGCCACCCTCCCCGCCTCCACCACGGTGAAGTCCGACGGGTCCTACCAGCTCCGCGCGAAGCTCGGCCTCAAGGGCGCGAACAAGCTGCGCATGACCGGCGCGGGAGCGGTGTCGAATCCGGTGACGGTGACGGTGCGCTGAGCGGGGCACAGCGCACAGCGTTGAGCCGGGGCACGGCGCACAGCACGGACCGGCATCGCCGAGCGGAGCGTAGGCCATGGCGCACAGACGCTTGCAGACGCATACTGGTGGCGATGACAAAACCCGCCGCTCCGAAGCGGTATTTGCCTACCAGCCCCTTCAAGGCCCCGGTCACACTGCCTCCCGAGCAGTTTGCCGTGGGCGACCGGGTCACCCACGACGTGTACGGACTCGGCCGCGTGATCGGCGTCGAGGATGAGCTCGCGGTGCTCGTGGATTTCACCTCGACACAGAAGCGGATCATGAGTCCGTACGCCAAGATGAGCAAGCTGTAGGACTCAACTCCCGGCCCCGGCACGCCGGTACCTTCAGCGCCTTGTCACACACCCAATTGGGAGACGCATCATCGACGTGACCTCGTTGTTCTCCGCCCCGGAAGGGGCGCCCCGCCGTGCTACCGCGGCTTCGCCGCCTCCGGCGACGAACCCCTTCAAGGCTCAGGGCCTTGAAGAGAACGAAGCGCCCGTGCCCAAGAATGCGCAAGCATCACACCCGGGCACGGATGCGGCCCCGGCCGTCGGTTAGATCCTTCACGGACAACCCCGGTCGGGTTGCGGAAACCAAAAGCGCTCGCCGTACGACACGAAGTCGTACGGCGAGCGCTTTTAACGGCGTCGGACGCGGACGCTCATCCGCTTGCGGTCTGGGCGCTGAGCTATGCGGCCGTGCTGAAGGAGGAACGGTGCCGCTGGCGTGCGGGCCGGCTGCGCCGCGCCCGCTGCGCGGGGACGGCGGGCTTGGGCGGCTCGGTGTCGGCGACGGTGAGGGCGGTGCCCGAGGGTGTCCGGGCGCCGGTGATGCGGCTCAGGTCGGCCGACTCGGGGCGGACCCGGGTCTGCTGCGCGGTGATGTCCGCCTGCGCCATGAGGCGGTCCATGCCGCGGCGCTGCCCGGGGAGGACGAGGGTGACCACGGTGCCGGACTCCCCGGCGCGTGCGGTGCGTCCGCCGCGGTGCAGGTAGTCCTTGTGGTCGCTGGGCGGGTCGACGTTCACGACGAGGTCGAGGTTGTCGACGTGGATGCCGCGGGCGGCGACGTTGGTCGCGACCAGGACGTTCACGTGGCCGGACTTGAACGCCGTGAGGGTGCGCGTGCGTTGGGACTGCGACTTCCCGCCGTGCAGGGCCGAGGCCCGCACGCCGAGTGCCAGCAGGTCCTTGGTGAGGCGGTCCACCGCGTGCTTGGTGTCCAGGAACATGATCACCCGGCCGTCGCGGGCGGCGATCCGCCTGGTCGCCTGCCGCTTGTCGTCCGGGTGTACGTGCAGCAGGTGGTGCTCCATGGCGGTGACCGCCCCCGCCGAGGGGTCGACGGAGTGGACCACCGGGTCGGTCAGATAGCGGCGCACCAGCGCGTCCACGTTGCGGTCGAGGGTGGCGGAGAACAGCAGCCGCTGCCCCGCGGGGTCCACCTTGTCGAGCAGGTGCGTCACCTGGGGCATGAAGCCCATGTCGGCCATCTGGTCGGCCTCGTCGAGGACGGTGACCGCGACCCGGTCCAGGCGGCAGTCGCCCCGTTGCAGCAGGTCCTTGAGGCGTCCTGGCGTGGCGACCACGACCTCGCTGCCCGCCTGCAGATCGCGTGCCTGACGGTTGATCGACATGCCGCCGACCACGGTGGTCAGCCGCAGCCGCAGCGCGCGGGCGTACGGGGTGAGCGCGGTCGTCACCTGCTGAGCCAGCTCCCGGGTGGGGACCAGGACGAGCGCGAGCGGGGCCCCGGTTTCCGCGCGCCCGCCCGCGGTACGGGCCAGCAGCGCGAGCCCGAAGGCGAGGGTCTTGCCCGAGCCCGTACGGCCGCGGCCCAGCACGTCGCGCCCGGCCAGCGCGTTGGGCAGCGTCGCGGCCTGGATCGGGAACGGCGCGCTCATGCCCTGGGCGTGCAGCGTGGTCTTCAGGCGCTCGGGCATCTCCAGCTCGGCGAACGTCCCGACGGCCGGCAGCGGCGGGGTGTGCGTGTCCGGCAGGGCGAACTCCCTCGGCGGGGCGGCGGGGCGGCCCTTGCCGGCCACCCGACCACCCGGGCGCTGGGGCCGGCCCGAATGCGGGGACCCGCCCCGGCGGCGGTCGGCCTGACGCGAGCGGCGGTTGTCACGGCCGTGGCCGGTGCTGCTGTGTGAAGCGGAGGAATCAGCGGTGATACGAGCAGGGGGGTTCATGCAGAACCTTCCTCGATACGGCACGAATCGAGGAATGCACCGCAGCGCTGCGCAGCCGCATGGGAATTCGCAAGACCGAGCCGAAGAAAAGACGAATTAAACGGAGCCGACATGGCTGCCGAGTCGTCATGAAATGCGCCGGAGCGTCGCTGTACGGCGAGCGTGCAATAACGCAACGAGCTGGGACCCGCACGCAGGTGCGTGCCCCAGCTCGTCGTACGCGTCAGCGTCAGGCGGGAACGATGTTCTCCGCCTGCAGGCCCTTCTGGCCCTGCGTGACGTCGAAGCTCACCTTCTGGCCTTCGAGCAGCTCACGGAAGCCGGTGGCGTTGATGTTCGAGAAGTGGGCGAACACGTCCTCGCCGCCGCCCTCCTGCTCGATGAAGCCGAAACCCTTTTCCGAGTTGAACCACTTCACGGTGCCAGTAACCAAAATATCTCCTTCAGGGGCGGACCCGGCCCCACAGTGCGCGGGGACCGGAGCTGCCGCAATGATCACCCTCCGGAAATACCGAACCGCACAAGGCTCACTCCAGGAGACCCGGAGGAGCGCTTGCAAGTTTTTGGGGAACCACAACTGCAACTGACGTAACCGTAACACGGGCGATTCGGCGAGCGCGCGTTTTTCCCGCTTCGGATTCGCCGTGCCAAAACTCCTCACTCCGCATTATTCGTGTTTCTGTCACGGCGGAACGAGATTTTCACAAGGTGCTCAGGTGCTGGCCTTCGAGTCCGGAGCCGACTGCCGGTTGCGCAGCTCTTCGTTGAGGCGCTGGGCCTCTTCGAGCTGGTCCTCGAGGATGATGATGCGGCAGGCCGCCTCCACGGAGGTCCCCTGGTCGACCAGCTCGCGGGCCCGGGCGGCGAGCCGGAGCTGATAGCGGGAGTAGCGGCGGTGCCCGCCCTCGGAGCGCAGCGGCACGATCAGCTTGGCTTCGCCGATGGCGCGCAGGAAGGCGGGGGTGGTGCCGAGCATCTCGGCGGCCCGCCCCATGGTGAAGGCGGGGTAGTCCTCGTCGTCGAGGTTGCTCGACGGGTTGGTGGGGTTGTCTGCGGCCACTGGCACCTCTCGGGTAACGCGTCGAGGGGCCCTGGCGCCGTACGGCACCAGGGCCCCGAAGGGATCAACACCATCTTCCGGCTGTTATGACGCCGGTTTTCTCTGTCCGCACCACTGCCCGTATGGACGGGTGCGGGGATCGCGGCTGCGTGACCGGGGACCACCTTCCAATCCGGGGTCTGCGGTACCCGGGCGGACCCTTCCTGCCCGGGCGATCCCGATGGCGTATCTCTCCTCCTTCTCCTTCTGATCTGTCGTGCACTGCTAGATCCTGCAGAACTGCATGCGGCCCCTGGGGCCGTCCAGCCCGGCAGCCAGTGGCGGAGCCCTCACCATCCGGCCACGCCACTCGACTGCCGGTCCACAACCTGCTTCACCTGCATGCGGGGCAGTCCATCATCTGCCCCGCTCTTTTGATCTCTGCGAGTACGAGAAGAACGTTACCCCCACGACGCCCCCATGTCTACTCTCGCGATCACAGATTTTCTTCGCGCCCGACCTCCGGGACTCTCACCTCGGGGTATGCCGGAAGACTGCACCGGCTGCCACCGCCATGCTCCCGACGCCAGCGGGCTCCTCCCGGGGGCGGACGGGATTGCCGCAGTGGCCTCGCGGCCGCGGCCGACGTACGAAAGCGGCCCCCGGCCAAGGGAGTTGAGGCCGGGGGCCGCTGCATGTTCGGTGCGTGTGGTCGCCGCGCGTGGTCGCTGTGCCAGCGTCAGGTGTTACGCCTCCATCGGGAAGGCGAAGGTCTGGGCCGTCCTGCCGTCGTGCTTGTAGATGATCTTCGTCTTGCCGTGGGTGTGCTTCATGGTGAAGGTGCCGTTCGGGTCCATGCGGCTCTGCACCGGACCGGAGTCGGGGTTCACCTGGCCGGTCACGCCGTGCTCGGGGTCCGAGACGGTGGCCGTGTAGGCCTTGCTGTCCAGCTTGAGGGTCTCGCCGCTGTCGGCCTTGACCTCCTTCACGTAGTCGGTGGGCATGGCGAACGCCGCGCCGGCCGGCACCGCGAGGGCCGCGGCGGTCACCGTCGCGCCGAGGGCCGCGCGCGCACCGGTGCGGCGGAAGCGGCGCATGGACGGCATGGTCTGCTTGCGCATGACTGCTCCTTGAAGTCCTTGAAGGATGCGGAGGGCGTCCGAGTCTCATCGGACCTGGCCCGGGCGCCGGTCGGCACCCACGCTCCGCACGCTAGGCAGGCCCCGTCTCGGCCCTCCCGAGGCCGCGTATCGGCGAGGTATCGGCCGCCGCTCAGTCGCGCGGCGGATGCGCGGGCAGGCGCAGTGTGGCCAGCGCGCCGCCGTCGGGCGCGTTGGCGAACGTGAGGGTGGCGCCGATCACTTGGGCCTGGCCCAGCGCGATGGTGAGGCCGAGCCCGTGGCCGCGGCCGCGTTCGGGAGTGCCGCTGCGGAAGCGCTGCGGGCCCGCCTCCAGCAGCGCCTCCGGATAGCCGGGGCCGTGATCCCGTACGGTCACGGTCCTGCCGTCCACCGTCACCTCCACCGGAGGGGCGCCGTGCCGCTGGGCGTTGACCACGAGGTTGGCCACGATCCGGTCCAGGCGGCGGCAGTCGGTCTCGACCTCGTCCCCGGCAGCCGTACGCGCCACGGCCGCACCCTCGCGCGCCATCTCCACCGGCACCTCGGTACGGCGTACCGACTCCTCGACCACGGCGCCGATCCGGCACCGGGACACATCGGCCCGTTCCACGCCCGAGTCCAGGCGGGAGATCTCCAGCAGCTCCTCGACCAGGGAGTTCAGTACGCGGGCACGCTCGCGTACCCGGGCCGACTCCTCGCCCGGCGGCAGGAGTTCGGCCGAGACGACCAGGCCCATCAGGGGCGTGCGCAGCTCGTGCGCGACGTCCGCGGTGAAGCGCTGCTCGCTCAGCAGCCGTGCCTGGAGCGCGGCCGCCATCGAGTCCACGGCGTGCGAGATCTCGGAGATCTCGTCGCGCGAGCGCCGGGGCGCGGCGATGCGCGCGTCCAGGTCGCCGTCGGCGATCTTCCGGGCCGTTCCGGCGGCCGTACGCAGGCGCCTGCTCATCCGGTCGGCGATCACCACGACGACCGGGAGCGCGGCCACCACGGACAGCGCGACGGCCAGCGCGGTGCTGGTGTCGAGGGACTTGATGTCGTGTTCGGAAGCGGTCATGTCGACGCGCACGGACAGCATCCGGTCACCGGCCGGGCGGGCGCCCCACATGCCGGGCCCCGACTTGTCCTGCCCGGTCTCGGTGCCGCGGTGCCCCTCCCGTACGAGCTCGCGCAGCCGGGGCGGCACGCCCGGGTCGTCGAGGGCGCCGCCTGTGCCCCGTACGCTGCCGGTGCGGCTGAACACGCTGACCGCGCGGTCGAGTTGGACCAGGGCGGTCTGCCGCGCGTGGCTCATCTCGCGCGCGTACGAGAACTGGTGCACCAGCACGCCCACCACCGCGGCGACGGCGCAGGCCACCGCCGCCACCACGAGCACGAGCCGCCATCTGAGGGACACGGTCAGCAGCGCCGGAGCTTGTAGCCGAAGCCGCGTACCGTCTCGATCCGCTCGGAGCCGATCTTCGCGCGGAGGCGCTGTACGTGGATGTCGACCACCCGCGAATCGCCCTCCCACGCGTAGTCCCACACCCGGCGCAGCAGCGTCTGGCGCTCCAGCACCGCGCCGGGCGAGGCGGCGAACTCCAGCAGCAGCCGCAGTTCGGTGGGGGTGAGGTCGACGGTGCGGCCCGCCTTGCGCACCTCCATTCCGCGGGTGTCGACGGTGAGGTCGCCGAAGGTGAGCAGGTCGGGGTCGGCGTCCTCGCTCTCCGCCGGGGAGAGCGGCGCGGAGGGCGTGGACGTGGAGTAGGTGTACGTGGAGTGCGTCGGTGTGGCCTGCGGCTCGGCGGCGTGCGGCGGCGGGTAGTGCGCGCGGCGCAGCAGCGAGCGGATGCGGGCGACGATCACCGAGCTCTCGCACGGCTTGGTCACGTAGTCGTCGGCACCGGCCTCCAGCCCGGAGACCACGTCGAAGGGGTCGCCGCGCGCGGAGAGCATGAGGATCGGGGTCAGGCTCTGTTCGCGGAGCCTGCGGCACAGGCCGATGCCGTCCAGGCCGGGCAGCATGACGTCCACCAGCAGCAGGTCGGGCCGCACTTCACGGAAGAGTTCCAGCGCGCTGAGCCCGTCGTCGGCGGTGTGCACGGTGAAGCCGTACCGCTCCAGCGCCTGCCCCAGCGAGGAGCGGATGACCTCGTCGTCCTCGACGAAGAGCAGGCGGGCCCCGGCGTCGGCTCCTGGCGTGCCGGAAACGTGGGTCATGAGTCGTGGTCCTCGTGTCGTGATGCGGTCGATGAGGCGTGTGGGGTGGGGACGTACGTACGTCGGCGGGGCGCGGGACGCGGCGGACTCATCGGGAGGGCGGTCGGGCCGCGGGACCCTGCCGGCTCTCGGTGGAGACGTGACTCATGATCGTGCCGTTCCATCGGTAGCGGGCGGCGGAGACCTCGCCGTAGAGGACCTCGCGCAGGACGAGGTCGCGCCCGACGGTCTCGGCGGTGAGCCCCGGTTCGCCCCAGTGCAGCAGGACGGGGCGGACCTTGCTGCCCTCGGCGCGGTAGACCTCGACCAGGATGCGGTTGCCCGGGCCCGCGTAGCCCAGGACCAGTTCGTCCCTGCCGTCGCCCGTCAGGTCGCGGTAGACGGGTTTGCGCAGGCGGCAGGGCCCGTCGTGGCACTTGCGCAGCATGCCCTCCACGGTCGGGTTCCGGTCGGCGGCGAGCAGGTCGCGGGCCGGCACCTTCCGCAGATCCCCGTCCGGCGCGCGCACCCCGGGCACCACGTCGAAGGGCCCGCCGGCGTCCCATTCCTCGCCGGAGGGCGAGGGGGTGGGCAGGTCGGGCCACACGGGGGACGGAGTGGGCGGCGCCGAGACCTTCGAGGCGGGGCCGTTGTCGCGCAGCCCGTCGCTGGCCGTGCAGCCCGCGAGCAGGACGCCGGCGAGGGCCGTCACGCCTGTCGCGGTGACGATGCGTCGTACGCGTCCTCCCGATGGCCTGCTTCCCCGCCCTTGGTACGCCGCCGACGCGTGGGCGCTCGCTGCGCGCGGCTGCTCGTTCCGAGTGCGCGAGGAAGGCGGCGGCGCGGGTGGGGGGAGGGACGCGTGGGGCGCGGCGGGCATAACCGCAGCGTACGGCCTTCGCGCCGGGGTCCATGGCGACGCGCGGCGGAGCCCCGGCGGCGTACGGAAGGGCCGCGCGACACCGCCGGTGATGCTGTGCCCAGCGGCTTCCCGGGCCGCATGCGCCGCAGCGAGCAGACCGCACGCGTCACCACCCCGCGCCGCTGTTACACAACCGATGGCTGATCGCGCGCCGTCCGCTGGCCGGTCGCTGCTCCGCTCCGACACCGGGTGCCTAGGTTCTCCCGTACAGGCACGACGACGGGGTGACAGGAGAGATGAGCGATGGCGACGGAGTGTCCTGAGGGAGTCAGGCCGGAGGAGAGCGGGCGCGGGTCCGGCTGCGGGGAGCTGGACTTCGAGGAGTACGTGCGCACCCGGCAGGACGCCCTGCTGCGCTCCGCGCGCCGGCTGGTCGCCGACCCGGCCGAGGCCCAGGACCTCTTGCAGACCGCCCTCATCCGCATGTACCGACGCTGGGACCGCATAGCCGACAAGTCCCTGGTGGACGCGTACCTCAAGCGCACGATGATCAATACGCGCACGGAGTGGTGGCGTTCGCGCCGCCTGCGCGAGGTGCCGGTGCAGCAGCTCCCCGAGGCGCCGACGGCCGAGGACGAGATGGCGCGGTACGCGGACCGTGCCCTGCTCACCGACGTGCTGGGCCAACTCACGCCCCGCCAGCGCAGCGTGGTGGTGCTGCGGCTGTGGGAGCAGCTCACCACCCTGGAGACCGCCGAGGCGCTGGGCATGTCGCCGGGCACGGTCAAGAGCTCGCTGCATCGCGCGTTGGCGCGGCTGCGGGCGGAGTTGGAGCTGCGCGCGGAGGGGCGGGTCGGCGGGGTCCGGCCCGGTGAGGCCCGGGCTCTGCCTCGCGAGCCCGCCCGCGACGCATGAGAGCCTCAGGCCACGCCCGGCACCCGCTCCCGAGATCTGACAGCCCGGTGACATCTGCGAGCTGAGCGGCCCGCGGTGCTGGTCAGCGGCCTACGGTGAGCGCGTGAGCGCATCTCGGGACGCGGCCGGCACCTCCGGTGGCACGGCCCGCGGCAACCTCTACGACCTGTGCGCGGCCGGAGCGGGCGCGCTGTTGTTCACCCTCGCCGTGCTGATCGGGCGCCCCTTGGAGGAGGGCGAGGGGGTACTGGTGCTGCGGTGGCCGCCGTTGTACGCGCACTGGTTCCCGCACGCGGGGCCCGGCACCCCGGCGGCGCTGGTGGTGGCCGCGCTGGTGGTGGCGTACGGGCCCGAAACCGCGCGCAGGCTCCCGGCGCGCGCGCTGGCCCCGGCCTGCTGGGGCGCGGCGCTGGCCTGGAGCACGTCCCTGGCGCTGATCGACGGCTGGCGTATGGGAGTGGCCGGGCGGCTGACCACGGTGCACGAATACCTCGGCTCGGTCGGCGAAGTGCGCGACCTGGGCGCCTTCCTGCACGCCTTCACCGGCCGCATCCTGATCGACTCCCCCGGCCACTGGCCCGCGCACGTGGCCGGGCATCCGCCCGGTGCGCTGCTCACCTTCGTGGGGCTGGACCGGCTGGGGCTGCACGGGGGCGGCTGGGCGGGCGTGTTCGTGCTCCTTGTTGGTTCCTCCGCGGCGGCCGCGGTGATCGTGACGCTGCGCGCGCTGGGCGGCGAGGTACCGGCCCGGCGTGCGGCGCCCTTCCTCGCACTGGCTCCCGCCGCGGTCTGGATGGGCGTCTCCGCCGACGGCTGCTTCACCGCCGTGGGGGCATGGGCGGTCGCGCTGCTCGCGCTGGCCGTCACCCGTACGGTGCGCCGGCCGCCGCTCGCCGCGCTGGGGTCGGGGCTGCTGTTCGGGCTGCTGTGCTTCCTCTCGTACGGGCTGGTGCTGCTGGGCGCGGTGGCGTTGGCGGTCCTCGTCGCCGCTCACCGCCACCTGCGCGTGCCCGTACGGGCGTTGGCGCTGTCCGTGGTGCTCGTGGGGGTGGGCATGGCGTGCTGGTTCGTGCTCTTCGCGGCGGGCGGCTTCTCCTGGTGGGAGGGGTATGTGACGCTGCATCAGCGCTACTACCAGGGCGCGGGCGGCTTCCGCCCCTACGGATATTTCGTGTGGGCCAACCTCGCGGTGCAGTGCGTGGTCCTCGGCCCGGCCGTACTAGCCGGGCTGCGCAGAGCGGCGGCACTGCGGCGCGGCGCGCTGGTGACGCTCGCCACGGGAGCGCTCGCGGCGCTGCTGCTGGCGGACGCGTCGGGGCTGAGCAAGGCCGAGACGGAGCGCATCTGGCTGCCCTTCACCCTGTGGCTGCTGCCGCTGGCCGCCTTGCTCCCGCGCGGAACGGTCCGCTGGTGGCTGACGGCCCAGGCGACGCTCGCCCTGGCGGTCAACCATCTGCTGATGACGGGGTGGTGAGGGCGGTGAGCAGCGGCGATGGGGTGGTGCGCGGCGGGTGGCCGGGGCGCGTCAACGGGTCGCCCTCTTGCGGTAGTTCGGGGGGCGCGACCTGTGCGGGCGGCGGGTGCGAGCGGGCCATACGCGTGGCCCGCGCAGGGAGTCCATACGCGTGGTTCGTACGAGGAGTCCGTACGGGCAGGCCGGGCGCGGCATCCGTACGAGCCGGTTGAGGCGGGGGCATGAAGTTGCGGCGCGGTGAGGGCGCGAAGGTCCGGCGCTCCTGGGTGCCCCGGCGGGGGCGGGGCGCGAAGGCGTGGCGGGTACCGGTGCCGGGGCTACCGGTGTTGCCGGTACCGGGATGGGTGCGGCGGCTCAAGCGGTACGCGCCGCGCGGGCCCCTCGTGCGCTTCGCCGGCGCCCTGCACGATCCGCGTACCGCCACGGCCATCGGACGGTGGCTCGGCGCCGCCGTGCTGCTGTGCTTCGTGACCGGCCTGGTCAGCCACTTCCTCCAGGAGCCCGCCGGGTGGATGCGCGCGTTGCTGCCCACGCGGCCGGTGTGGGGGTACCGCCTCACCCAGGGTCTGCACGTGGCCACCGGCATCGCCTCCGTACCGCTGCTGCTGGCGAAGTTGTGGACGGTCTATCCGCGGCTGTTCGCGTGGCCCGTGCTGCGGGGTGTGCGGCATGCGCTGGAGCGGCTGTCGGTCGCGGTGCTGGTGGGCACGGCGCTGCTGGAGCTGTTCATGGGGCTGCTCAACACCGTGCAGTGGTACCCGTGGCCCTTCTCCTTCCGGCAGGTGCACTGGGCGCTGGCCTGGGTGCTGGCGGGTTCCCTGCTGCTGCACCTGGCGGTGAAGGCGCCGCTGATCGCCGCGCATTGGCGGCGTACGGCTACAGGTACGGGTGCCGAGCCTCGTACGGCCGGCTCCACGTCACCGGCGGACGGCGTCGAACGCGACCGGCGCTCGCTGCTGTTGGGCGTGGGCGCGGCGGTCGGCGCGGTCACGCTGGCCACCGTGGGGCAGTCGTTCACGCCGCTGCGCTGGGCCGACGTGCTCGCACCCCGGCACCCCGACCACGGCCCGCAGGGGCTGCCGGTCAACCGCACCGCCGCCATGGCGCGGGTCTCCCCCGCCACCGTGCGCGGCTGGCGGCTGCGTGTGCGGGGCCCGCACCCGTACGAGCTGTCGCTGCCGGAGTTGCGTCAACTGCCGCAGTACGAGGCCGAGTTGCCCATCGCATGCGTGGAGGGGTGGAGCAAGTCGGCGCGGTGGGGCGGGGTGCGGGTGCGCGATCTGCTGGAGCGGGCGGGCGCGCCGCGGGGTGCGGCGCTGCGGGTCGTCTCGTTGGAGCGCGCGGGCAATTACCGGGTGACGGAGATGCCCTCGGGTTACGCCCGCGATCCGCTCACTCTGCTGGCCCTGGATCTCAACGGGCGCCCGCTCACGCTCGATCACGGATTTCCGGCCCGCATCATCGCGCCGAACAGGCCCGGCGTCCTCCAGACGAAGTGGGTGCACAGCCTGGAGGTCCTGACATGAGGACGCTACGCGTCTGCTTGGGCCTTGGCGGCCTCGCGCTGCTGGTCACGGGCGTCGTGCTGCTGGTCGCCGACACGTACGCGGGGACGGTCGGCCCCGTACTGCTGTGGCTGGCCGGGGCCGTGGGCCTCCACGATCTGGTGCTGGTACCGCTGGTACTGGCATGCGGGACGGCACTGCGCCGCCTCCCGGCACGCGGGGTGCAGCGGGGCGCGCTGATCACCGGCGGCTGCCTGACCCTGATCGCCCTGCCGGTGATGCTGCGGTTCGGCACCTCGGCCAATCCGACGGTGACGCCGCTGGATTATCCGCGCGGGTGGGCGCTGTCCCTGGTGTGCGTGGTACTGGCCGCCGCGTTTTGGGTGGCGGTACGTGGAGTACCGTCGCTTTACGGGGTGCTGCGCGCGGGCGTTGTGCGCTGGTGGCGACGGGCGCGCGATTTGCGTACGCGGGGGAAAAGGAGTCGCCCGTAGCGGTCGCGGGATGGAATGGGATGCGAACATGCATGCCGGGCGAAGACATTCGGCGCGCATTCCGGCCACCCCTGCGGGCGGGTGACGGATGGCGGGTGTCCTGACATGGGCGTTCCGGAGACGCGGCGGGGTTCGGTCCCTCCGTACGTGCGAACTACCGCCTCACTCAAGTGAGTTATCGGCCCGCGGGATTTCCGTGGCTTTCCCGGGCTGGCATTCGAAGAATCGAATCCCTCCCGCGGGACGCACTGGGGAGATAAACAGCCAATTCCCGGGAGGGTGGATTAACACCTGTGGGGGCGGACTGAACGGGCTCTAGATTTCCGGCGAAAGGCTCCGTGGAAGCTCCGCGAAGGGATCGATTGTGATGCGTGTGAAGAGGATTGCGGTGGCCCTGTCCGTGACGGCGCTGGCCGCCGGCGGCGCGCTGGCGACGTGCGGGACCGCCGCGGCGGCTCCGCCGGGTGGGCCGGTGGTGACGTTCCAGAACGCCACCACCGAGAACTATCTCGACGCGAGGGACCCGGTGGTGGCCTCGAACCCGCAGGGGGTGCTGCCCTCGGAGCGCTTCCACCTCACTCCGGGCGTGGCTCCCGGAAGCTGGACCCTGGAGAGCGCCGCGTACCCCGGGCAGTGCGCCACGTTCCAGGCCATCGGCCAGCCCGTCGCGCTCCGCTCCTGTGGCTCGGCGCCGCCCGCCCAGTCCTGGTTCTTCGACACCAACGCCCCCGACAGCACGCTCCGGAACGTGGCCGTAGGCCTGGCCTGCATCACCGACGACGAGCCCAACGCCCCTGCCCTCACCCTCCCTTGCGGCGCCCCGGGCGCCGAGCAACTGTGGCAGCAATCCCCAGCGTGATGAGCACACGCCGCCACGGGCCACCGATCCCGTGACGGCTTCCGCCGCCCTCCGCCCGAGCAGGAATGGCGGAGGGCGGTCGGCCCTCTGCGGACGGTTCTTCAGCGCGGATCTCCGCAACGAGGATGGCCACGGTGTCCGCGAACGAGTTCGTGGAAGCCGGACTCGGGGAAACCCCGAAGCCGGCCCGGCAGGGGTGGGTGCCGGTGCTCAACTCGGGCTGCGCCGGCTCCGGTAGGCCGCGACGCTGGCCCGGTGTGCGCAGGTTCGCGTGCAGTACTGCTTCGAGCCGTTGCGCGAGAGGTCCACGAAAGTGGCCCGGCAGGCCGTCCCGGCGCAGACGCCGAGACGAGCGGGACCGAACGTGGCCATCACGGAGGCCAGCGCGCTGAGCATGGTCGCGGCAAGGTGCGCCGCGCAGCGGTCGGCGTCGGCGGTGACCTCGGTCCACCAGCGGTCGTCCTCGTGGCGCAGTACCGGGGTGGCGCGACTGCGACGCAGACCGTCGTTGAGCAGAGCCGCGACATCGTCCGCGTCCGCGTTCGCCCGCTCGAGCACCTCACGCACCGTCTCGCGCAACGCGCGGACCTCCGCCAGATCGGCGCGGGTGAGATGCCGCCGACCGGCCCCTTGATGCGCGGCCGAACTCGGAGGCGCAACCGCGGGATGGCCGTCGAGGAACTCCCGGAGCTGCTCCACGGTTTCGAGCGCGTCCTCCCCCTTGACCGGCATCAAGGTGTTGGCCAGGTCGACGGCCGCCTGGACCACCGGGGGACTGTGATACGCATCCCGCATTTGACGTGTCTCCTCACTGCTCCGTAGCGTTACACGTAAAGGAGCGTTCGCATGTCACAGCGTACTCGGCAAGGGACGACACCGCAGGCCATACCGTCGGGAGGGGTCAGCGCGCCGGAGCGAGCCGGTGCCCCGGACGGGCGTCGGCTGGGGCTGACCTTGGGGATGCTGGTGCTGCCGATGTACGTGGCGCTGGGAGCGCCGTCGGTGGCCCTGCCGGCCGTCGGCCGCGCGCTCGCTGTGCCGTTCGGGGCCACCGCATGGATTCTCGCCGCGTGGTCGCTGACCTCCGCGCTCGCGATGCCGGTCGCGGGCCGGCTGCTGGCCCGCCGGAGTCCCTTCCAGGTCCTGGTCGCCGGGGTCGTGGCGCTCGCCGCCGGCTCCGCGCTCGCCGGGGCCGGGCCGACGCTGTCCGTCGTGATCGTCGGCCGGCTGGTCGGCGGTGCCGGGGCGGGCGCGACCGTGATCGCCGTCTTCGCCGCGGCCACCGCCCTTCCCGGGAGGCAACGGATGCGCGCCCTGGGAATCATCGCGGCCGCCAGCGCGACGGCGTCGGGGTGCGGGACGCTGCTGGGCGGGGCGGTGACCGCATGGCTCGGGTGGCGTGCCGTGCTCGCGATCCCGGTCCTCGCGCTGCCCCTCCTTCTGGCCGCATGGCCGAGCAGACGCGCGCTGACGCTGAACGGCAGGGACAGCGGCAGCGGCAGCGGCAACGGCAACGGCAACGGCAACGGCAACGGCAACGGCAACGGCAACGGCGAGCGGAACGGCTCGACCGGGCGACTCGACATCGTCGGCGCGGCCGTGCTGTCGGTACTCGCCGGCTCCTTGATCACGTTGCTGCAGGCGCACTCGGTCGGCCTGCCCGCTCCGGTCACGCTCCTCGTGGCCGCCGCCGGGGCGCTCGCCGCCGTGGGGCTGTGGTGGCGCGTACGCAGCACGCCCGACGGGTTCGTGCCGCGGCGGGTGATCGCGGCCCGTGGCTTCCTGGCGGCCGGGCTCATCGGCGGGACCGTCTTCGCCGGCTACTACGGGGTGCTGTTCCGCGCCCCGTCCCTGATCGAACAGGCCACGGGCGGCGGCCCCTTGGAAGCCGGAGTGCTCCTGGTCCCGGCCGCCGTCTGCTCGGTGCCGGCCGGGCGGCTGGTCGGCGCCTTGACCGACCGGTTCACCGGCTGGCAGGTGTCGGCCGGGCTCGCGGCACTCACCGTCGTCGGCGTACTCGTGGTCGCGGTCTCCACCACGCCGGCCCCGGTCGTCGTCGGCACGGCCTTGACCGTGTGCGGATTCGCCGGCACCCAAGCCGTACTGGTCGGCCTCGCACCGGAGCTGGTCGCAGCGGACGACCGCCACACAGCACAGGGCCTGTTCACCTTCATGAACGTTTTGGGCGGCGGGATCGGTCCGGCCGCTGTCGCGGGTCTCTCCGGCATCGTGCCGGGACCGGTGGCCCTCGCCGTACTCGCGGCACTCCCCTTGGCCGGATTCGTCCTCGGCCTGACCCGGCGCCCTGCCACCCACCGCCGCCCCGAACCCGACGCCGCGCGCGGGAGCCCACCGGACAGTCCACCCGCATCCGATCCGACAACGCCTTGACCAGCGACCAGGAACCAGCAACCAGCAACCAGCAACCAGCAAGGAGTCTTGCCATGTCCGCCGAGCCGTTCGAGGCCCGCATCACCGAAGCCGAGATCGCGGACCTGCGGGAACGCCTGCGGCGGACGCGGTGGCCCGAGCGCGAGCCGGTGGACGACTGGTCACAGGGGCTGCCGCTGGCGTACGCGCGGGAACTGTGCCGCAGTTGGGCCGAGGACTACGACTTCGGGTTCGCCGAGCGGCTGAACGCGTTCCCGCAATACCGCGACACCATCGACGGACTGGGCATCCACTTCGTGCACGTACGCTCGCCGGAGCCGGACGCGTTCCCGCTCGTGCTCACGCACGGGTGGCCGGGTTCGGTGCTCGAATTCCTGGAGATTCTCGGCCCGTTGACCGACCCGCGCGCGCACGGCGGTGACCCGGCGGACGCGTTCCACGTGGTCGCGCCGTCGCTGCCCGGATACGGCTGGAGCGACAAGCCGTCGACGACCGGGTGGGGCATCACGCGCACCGCCCGCGCCTGGGACACGTTGATGGGCTCGCTGGGGTACGAACGCTACGGCGCGCAGGGCGGTGACTGGGGTTCGGCGGTGTCCGGCGCACTGGGCGAGGTGGCGCCCGGGCGGGTCGCCGGCGTCCACCTGAACCTGGGATCCGTGGCGGCGGGCACGTTCGAGGACCCGACGCCCGCGGAGCTGGCGAATATCGAGGCCGAGAAGGAGATGCGGCGCACCGGCCGGGGATATTCGGCGATCCAGGCGACCCGGCCGCAGACGCTCGGCTACGCCCTCACCGACTCCCCGGCGGGGCAGGCCGCCTGGATCGCCGAGAAGTTCTGGGCGTGGACGGACAACGGCGGCCACCCCGAGGACGCGGTGTCGCGGCGGACGATCCTCGACGAGATCTCGGTCTACTGGTTCACCACGTCGGCCACGTCCTCGGCGCGTCTGTACTGGGAGAGCTTCGCCCACTTCCGGGACAAGGTGACCGCGCCGTCCGGGCTCTCGGTCTACCCGCGCGACATCACCCGCCCCTCGAGGCGCGAGGCCGAGCTGCGCTTCACCGACCTGCGCTGGTACGAGGAGCTGCCGCACGGCGGCCACTTCGCCGCGCTGGAGCAGCCGCAGTCGCTGGTCGAGCAGGTGCGCGGGTTCTTCCGCCTGTTCCGCTGACGGTCCGTGCCACCCCTGGGAAGCCAGCGCCCCACGGCGCAGAGCAACCCCTCACCGCCCCACCCCCAAAAACACCCGCCCCTCGCACCCCCACTGCTCCATCACCCGCCACCCCTCCCCCTCCGCGCACCGGCGCAGTGCCGCGGGGCCCACGCGTGCCCAGGGGAAGGAAGGGCCGGTTCCCGTGCCGCCGTCGTGGAGTTGGACGTGGACGCTCTCCTCCACCTCCGTCGGCGCCGCCTCGACGAGCAACTGGCCGTCGGCAGCCAGGAGTTGGCCCACCCGGCGCAGCAACGCCGGGACGTCGCCGCCGATGCCGATGTTGCCGTCCAGGAGGAGGACGGTGTTCCAGCGGCCTTCGCCGGGGAGCGGTTCGAAGAGGGAGCGGCGCAGGGCGCTGCCGCCCGCCTGCCGGGTGCGGGCCACCGCGTACGGGGAGGTGTCGATGCCCAGCGCGGGCAGCCCCCGTTCGGCGAGGGCAGCGACCAGGCGTCCCGGGCCGCAGCCGAGGTCGAGTACCGCGCCCTCGCAGCGCCGCAGTACGCCGAGATCGGCACCGTCCGGCGGCGCGCACCAGCGCTCCACCTCCAGGGGCAGCAGCCATCCGTCCGTACGCCGCAGATAGAGGGGACCGCGCCCGCTCCGCAGCGCACGGGCGTAGGGCCCGGCCGACCAGGCCGCCGGGGCCTGAACGGGGGCGGTCACGGCGTGACCGTCCTGGTCAGGCGCGCGTGGGCCGCGGCGAAGCGGCTCCCGGGGCACTCGGCGGCCACGGCCTCCGCGTCCCGCGCCGTGTCCACGTCACGCAGCGGCGGCAGGTCCCGTACCGACAGCCCCGCCTCGACCAGGCGGCGGCGCTGCTCGGACCCGGTGTCAGGCGCCGACATCGGGACGCCGCGTACGAGGTCCGGCCGGGGCCGCGCCATGCCCAGGGCCCAGAAGCCGCCGTCGCATGCCGGGCCGAACCACGCGTCGCACCCCCGCCAGGCCCCGGCCTCCAGCGCGGGTGCCAGCAGGGAAGGCGACAGCTGCGGGGTGTCCATGCCGATCAGCAGCGCGGGCCCGCTGCACAGCGCGAAGGCGGCGGCGATGCGTTCGTCCAGCCCGCCTCCGGCCTGCGGGGCCACCTCGAACCCGTACGGGAGCCACGGTCCCGGCGTACCCGACAGGACGAGGACGCGGCGGCGTACGGGCAGTCCTGCCACGGTGTGCAGGGTGTCCTCCAGCGCCGCGCGCGCCAGCCCGGCGGCCTCCTCCGGGGTGTGCGGCGGGGTCAGCCGGGTCTTGACCCGGCCCGGCACCGGCTCCTTGGCGAGCACGAGCACGGTCGTCTCGCCCACAGCCTCCATCTGCCCACTGCCCCGGCTCATCGCAGCACCGCCCGCATGTCGCGTACGGCGTGCCACGTGCCGCGCCAGGTGCCGGTCACCTTCGAGGCGCCGGTGCGGGGGCGGTAGGCGACCTCGGTCTCCCGGATGCGCCAGCCCGCGTCGGCGGCACGCACCACCATCTCCAGCGGGTATCCGCTGCGCCGGTCGGTCAGCGCCAGTCCGAGCAGGTCCTTGCGGCGGGCAGCGCGCAGCGGGCCGAGGTCGTGGAGCCGTACGCCGGTACGCCGGCGCACCATCCGCGCCAGCGCCAGGTTGCCGAGGCGGGCGTGCAGCGGCCACGCGCCGCGGCCGGTCGGGCGGCGCCTGGCCAGCACCAGATGCGCCTCGCCGCGCTCGACCGGGGCGGCGACGCGCGGCAGCTCGCCCGGGTCGAGCGAGGCGTCGCAGTCGCAGAAGGCGACCAGGTCGGCCTCGGCGGCCAGCAGTCCCGCGTGGCAGGCGGCGCCGAAGCCGCGGCGCTCCTCGCGGACGACCAGGGCGCCGTGCGCGCGGGCGATGTCGGCCGAGCCGTCGTCGGAACCGTTGTCGACGACGATGGGCCGCCAGCCGCGCGGAACGCGTTCCAGCACCCAGGGCAGCGCCCCGGCCTCGTTCAGGCACGGCAGCACCAGATCGCCGCGCGGGGGCGGTGAGTTGGGGGACTCGCAGGTGTCGATCACCTTTCTCACCTTACGAAGCTGAGACCGGCAAAACGGACATCGGCTCCTTACGAAACGCGGACGTCGAGTCACCGGTCGCGTCACCGGCGACGCCACGCGCCGGGTCCCGCCGAACGCCGGCGCCGACTCCTTACGAAACGCGGACATCGCCGCGGCCGCCCCGTTCGCGGGCCGCGCGAGCAGGGGCGACGGTGCGAGACTCGGCGGCATGGAGCAGCAGCCCGTACCGCCCGAGCCCCGGCGGATCCTGGTCGTGGACGACGACCCGACGGTGACCGAGGTCGTCTCCGGCTATCTGGAACGCGCGGGCTTCACCGTCGACCGCGTGGCCGACGGCCGCGCCGCGCTGGCCCGCGCCCGGACCGCGCCGCCCGCGCTGGTGGTGCTGGACCTGATGCTGCCCGGGCTCGACGGGCTCCAGGTGTGCCGCCACCTGCGGGCAGCGGGCCCGCTGCCGGTGGTGATGCTCACCGCGCGCGGCGACGAGGAGGACCGCATCCTCGGCCTGGAGATCGGCGCCGACGACTACGTGACCAAGCCCTTCAGCCCGCGCGAACTGGTCCTGCGCATCGAGTCGGTGCTGCGCCGCGCCCACACGCCGGCCCCGGAGGGCCCCGTACTCACCGGCGGCGGCATCCGCCTGGACCCGGCTGCCCGTACGGCGGCCGACGCGCGCGGCGAACTCACCCTCACGCTGCGCGAGTTCGACCTGCTGGAGCACTTCCTGCGGCACCCCGGGCGGGCCTTCGGCCGCAAGGAGCTGATGGCCGCGGTGTGGGGGTGGGACTTCGGCGACCTGTCGACGGTCACGGTGCACGTACGGAGGCTGCGGCACAAGGTCGAGTCCGACCCGGCCAGGCCCCGCCTGATCACCACCGTGTGGGGCGTGGGCTACCGCTTCGACGGCGCGGAGCCGCCGCCGGGCGACCCGGCGCCGGGCGACGCGGCGGAGAGCGGAGGCGCGGCCCGTGCGTGACCTCTCCCTGATCCTGCTGTACGCGGCGCTCGGTGCCGCCGCCGTCGGGCTGGCCGGCGCCGCGGTGCTGCGTGCGGTGCTGCGCCGTTCGGTGGCCGTGGCCCTGGCCGTGCTGACGGCCGTCGCCGTGGGGGCGATGCTCGCGGGCACCCTGGCGGTGTCCTGGGCGATGTTCCTGAACGAGCATGACCTCGGCGTGGTCACCACGGTGTGCGGCGTGGCCGCGGTCACCGCCACGGCCACCGCCCTGCTGCTCGCGCGCTGGGTCATCGGCGCGCACCGCGCGCTGGAGCAGGCGTCCCGGCGCCTGGGCGAGGAGGCGACCACAGATCACACGGCCCCCACCGCACCCGCCGCGCAAGCACCCCAGGCCCCCGCCCCACCCGACGGCGGCTTCGCCCGCCCCGCCCTCCCCATGCCCGCCGAACTCGCCTCGCTGGCCGACCAGTTGGCCGAGACCAGCCGCAAGCTGGCGGCCTCGCGCGAGCGCGAGCGCGCCCTGGAGGCGTCCCGCCGCGAGCTGGTCGCCTGGATCTCGCACGACCTGCGCTCGCCGCTGGCCGGCCTGCGCGCCATGGCCGAGGCGCTGGAGGACGGCGTCGCCGACGATCCGGCGCGCTACCACCAGCGCATCCGCGGCGAGGTGGAACGGCTCACCGGCATGGTCGGCGACCTGTTCGAACTCTCCCGCATCCAGGCCGGTTCCCTCGCGCTCTCGCCGACCCGCATCTCCGCCTACGACCTGGTCGGCGACGCGCTGGCGGGCGCCGACGCGCTGGCGGCCGAGCGCGGCGTGCACCTGAGAGGCGAGGAACTGGCGCCCGTGCCCCTGCACGTGGACGGCAAGGAGATGTCCCGCGTGCTCGGCAACCTCCTCGTCAACGCCATCCACCGCACCCCTCCCGACGGCACGGTCGCGGTGGGCGCGCGGGCCGGCGACAGCTCGGTGGTGCTCTCGGTCACCGACGGCTGCGGCGGCATCCCCGCCGAGGATCTGCCGCGCGTGTTCGACACCGGCTGGCGGGGCACGGACGCGCGTACGCCACCGGCCGGTGCCGGTCTGGGACTGGCCATCGTGCGCGGGATCGTGGAGGCGCACGAGGGGTCGGCGACGGTACGCAACGTTCCCGGCGGCTGCCGCTTCGAGGTCACCCTGCCCCTGGCACCGGCCGCCGCAGGCCCCTCCCCCGCGGCCTGACCCGGCTGCTCAACCCACCTCGGCCAAGGGCGCCTTGGCGAACTCCGCCATGCCCTCCTCGAAGCCGGTACGGGCGCGCCAGCCCAGCTCGCTCGCGATACGCGCGGAGGAGGCCGTGATGTGCCGTACGTCCCCCAGCCGGTACTCACCGGTGACCACCGGCACCGGCCCGCCGTAGGCGTCAGCCAGGGCCCGCGCCATCTCCCCCACCGTGCACGGCCGCCCGCTTCCCGTGTTGTACGCGCGCAGCCCGCCCTCCTCCGCGCCCGCTCCGGACTCCAGCGCCTCCAGGGCCACGCGGTTGGCATCGGCCACATCGGCGACGTGCACGAAGTCCCGCCGCTGCGCGCCGTCCTCGAACACCCGCGGCGCCTCGCCCCGTTCGAGGGCCGAGCGGAAGAAGGAGGCCACGCCCGCGTACGGGGTGTCGCGCGGCATCCGCGGCCCGTACACGTTGTGGTAGCGCAGGCTGAGCGCGGTCCCGCCCGTCGCGCGGGCCCATGCCGCTGCCAGGTGCTCCTGGGCGATTTTGGTGGTCGCGTACACGTTGCGCGGGTCGGCCGGCGCCTCCTCGTCGACCAGCTCCGGGCCGAGCGCGGCGCCGCACCGCGGGCATGGCGGTTCGAAGCGTCCCGCGTCCAACTCGGCCACCGAGCGCGGTTGGGGCCGCGCCACTCCGTGCCGGGCGCACCGGTAGCGCCCCTCGCCGTAGACCACCATCGAACCGGCCAGCACCAGGCGCGCCACCCCGGCCTCGGCCATGGCCTCCACCAGCACGGCCGTGCCCAGGTCGTTGCTGCTCACATAGGCCGCCGCGTCGCTGACCCCTTTGCCGAGGCCCACCATCGCGGCCTGATGGCACACCGCGTCCACGCCGCGCAGCGCACGGCGTACGGTCTCCCCGTCGCGCACGTCCCCCACCACGCCGCGCCCCGTGGCCGCCCGGTCGAGGACCACCGGCTCATGGCCGCCGTCCTCCAGCGCCTGCACGATGTGGGACCCGATGAAACCGGCGCCGCCGGTGACCAGAACTCGCATGCGTGCACGCTAGCGGCGCCGCCACCCGCACCGGCGGCACGCGCGCGACACGTCAGCGAACGGTAAGAACCCGCGCGTCCGGGGCCTTTGGAGCCGCCGGGCTCACCCTCGTAGCGCCGAGGCGAAGATGCCCGGCAGCCGGGTGAGCTGCGGGCCGGTGGCGTACGCGGTGAGGCGCCGCATCGTGGTGCGGCCGGCGCGGACCGCCCACACTGCGGCCCACACCAGCCCGACCCCCGCCAGCGCCCACATCGCCGCCCACCACCCCTGCTCCTGGATCACCCAGGACAGCCCGGGAGCCGAGGCGATCACGCCCAAGGTGCTCCCGAACGTGATGAGACTCGCGAGGCCACCAGCACCGCCAATGCTCGGGACACCGATTCAGGACAGCGGGACCCCGGCGATGGCGATGCGCTCCATCACCCTGCGCTGGGGGAAGTAGTCGTTGACCGCGTAGTGCTGGACCGCGATGTTGTCCCAGATCGCGATCGAGCCGGGCTCCCAGCGGAAGCGGATCTGGAACTCGGGGACGCGCGCCTGGAGCACCAGGATGTCGAGGAGTTCGCGGTTCTCGCGCTCGGAGAGGCCCTTGATGTAGCGGGTGAAGGGCTCGTTCACGTACAGGGTCCTGCGGCCGCTGCGCGGGTGGCGGACCACGACGGGGTGCTCGACCTGCGGCCAGTTCTCGCGGAAGGCGGCCTTCTGCTCCTCGTTCATCAGCGCGCCCCAGCTCGCCTCCCAGTCGTGGACGGCGGTGAGGTCCTCGATGCGCGCCTTCAGGTCCTCGGGCAGGTTGTCGTACGCGGCTCCCATGTCGGCCCACATCGTGTCGCCGCCCGCAGCGGGCACCTCGACCGCACGCAGGACCGCGCCGAGCGAGGGGTTGGCCATGAAGGAGTGGTCGCTGTGCCAGATGTTCTTGTTGCCCGCTGCCTTGGCGTCCTTGGCGAGCCGGGAGATTCCGGGGGTACCGGTCTGCGCGAAGAACGGGTTGGCCTCCGGCGGCCCCCACACGCCCGAGAGCGCGAGCTGGTGCTCCGAGGTGAACCCGCTCTGCCCCCGGAAGAAGATCACCTTCCATTCGAGCAGCGCCCGCCGCAGCTCCTCGGCGAGCGCGTCGCCGATCGGCTCCGTGAGGTCCACGCCCCCGAGTACGGCGCCGAAGTGCGGGGTGAGCGGCTCGACGTCGAGCAGTTCGTACGCGGTCGGCACGGCGCCCGGGGCGAGACGTTCCAGTACGCGGTTCCCGTACCGCATCAGGGGCTTGTCCACGACCGGTCGGGGATCGGTGACCGGGTTGCTCGCGACGGCCTGCATGGAGGTCCCTCCCAAGGACGACTGCCAATTACGTAACCGGCAGTATCGATATTGGGAGGCGGGTGGACAAGAGGGTGGGGCGCGCGGATTTGCGGGCGACGCCTGGGCGACGCTCGACTCGCCCTGCGTGCGGGGAAGGTGAGCCCTGTACGTACGTACAGTCAGAAATTAGGGTGACGCGCGGGCCGGTGCTCAGCTCGTATCCGGAAGGAAGAGGAATCCCATGCACGCAATGGACTCGCAAGCGGTCACGCGGGTGGCCACCGGGCTGCTCCGCGGTACCCACGAGGAGGGTGTCGTCGTCTACCGCGGCGTCCCCTTCGCCCAGCCGCCGGTCGGGCCGCTGCGGTTCCGCTCGCCGCTGCCGCCCGAGCCGTGGCAGGGCGTCAGGGACGCGAGCCGCCCGGGCCCCGCCTCGTACCAGGTCAACTCGGGCAACCAGCGCGACGTCGAGCGCATCGTGCGGGACATCGACCCCGGCGTGCCCGGCATCATGGCCTGGCCCGGCTACACGGGCGCGACCTACCGCCACAACCACGCGGCGGAGGACTGCCTCTACCTCGACATCTGGGTGCCGGAGTCGGCGCCGCGCGAGGGCCTGCCCGTGTACGTCTACTACCACGGCGGCGCGAACGCGGTCAGCTCCGGCTCCTTCGCGCTGGAACGGGGCGCGAACCTGGCGCGCGAGTCCGACATGATCGTGATCCGGCCCAACTACCGTATGGGCGCCCTCGGTTGGGTCCACTTCGGGCTGCTGGGCGATGACCTCCCGGAGGCGGTGAACCTCGGTGTGCAGGACCAGTTCGCCGCGCTGAAGTGGGTGTACGAGAACGTCGAGGCGTTCGGCGGCGATCCGGACAACATCACGGTCGGCGGTGAGTCCGCCGGCGCCACCGCGGTCTCGCACCTGCTGGCCATTCCGGAGGCCCACCCCTATTTCCGGCGCGCGGTGATGCAGTCGCTGTCCCCCTTCAACCCCTGGTGCACGCAGCAGCGCCCTGAGGCCGTCACCGTCGCGCGGATGTACCTCGACCTGCTGGGAATCGACGACCCGGCGCGCCTCCAGGATGTCGACCCGGACCGGCTGCTGGCCGTCCAGAACGTGCTGGCCCGCTACTTCCCACCGGACCAGCACCTCGCCTGGCGACCCCTGGGCGCGGTCGTCGACGGGGACTGGGTTCCCCGGGCCCCGGCTCAGCATCTGTCGGAGGACACCGTCGCCAAGCCGGGGCTGGAGGTGGCCATCGGGTTCGCGAAGGACGAGTGGCAGTTCTTCCGCGGGCACTCCGAAACGGTCGGCCGCGGCTCACGGAGGGACGTGCTGCGCGTCCTGGAGCAGGTGTTCGGCGCGGAGGGCGCCGAGGAGGTCTACCGGCGATTCCACGAACTCCACCCCGACCACGCGCCCGGGCTGCTGCTGTCGGACATCATGTCCTTCGAGTTCTTCAAGCTGCCGTCGCTGGCGATCGCGCGGAACCTCAGCGCTCAGCACATCCCCGTGCACCTCTTCCAGTTCTCCTACGACCTGCCCGGGCTCGACGGCCGGCTCCGCGCCGTGCACACCGGGGACATCCCGTTCCTCTTCCGCAACCATTCCGAGCGCGACCTCGCGTGGTGGCCCGCCTTCGACGGGGCGGACCGGGAGGAGGTACGGCGGGTCAGCGCGCGGATGGGCGAGCGGTACGCGGCCTTCATCCGGGGCGAGGAACTGGGCGACGCATGGCCGCTGTTCGACGCGGAGGACGAGAACGTCCTGTGGTTCGGCCGGTCCATCGAGCCGAGCCCCGGCCTCCTCAGGCGGGAGTGGGAGATCTTCGAGGAGCGTGGGTTCGGCACCGTACGGTCGGTGGAGGAGGCGCTCGTCGGCAACGTCCGGGCCGCGCTCCCGAAGGGCTCGAGCGGGCCTACTCCACTCTGGTCGAGCGGGCCTGAATGAGCAGACCACAGCCCTCGGCGACCCTGCTGCCATACTTGGACGGACGGACGCGGGAATGAGGGATGGCCAGGTGGGCGAGGCGACGGCCGGCCGGAGTGGGGCGAGCGGCAGCCGGCGGCAGGCGATCCTGCGGGCCGCCGAACGCCTCTTCGCGCGGGAGGGCTACCACGGCGCGACCATGCGCCAGATCGCCGAAGAGGCCGGCTGCAAACTGTCCCTCGTCGTCTACCACTTCACCTCGAAGCTCGGCCTGTATTCGGCGATCTTCGAGGAGCGACGGTACGTCAACGACGAACGGCTCGCGCGCCTGAAGGCGATCCCCGACCTGCGTGCCGAGGACGCCCTCGAACAGATCGTCAGCGCCTTCACCGACCCGGTGCTGGCGCTGCACGACGACCCGGAGCTCATCTGGTTCGCCCGCCTCATGCTGCGCGAGGCGTCCGATCCCTCCAGCCGGGAACGACCCGTCACGCGGGAGCATTTCGACCCGTTGGGCCGCCGGTTCATCGAGGCGCTCGAGACCGCGCTGCCCGACAAGCCCGCCGGGTTCCACCACTGGGCGTATCTGTACTCGGTGGGAGCCCTCACCCAGAGCGCGTTCGACACGCGCATCGGCGACATCGCCGACGAGCTCGGCTACGAGCGGAAACACGACCTGCTGCGCGCGTACATCACCGCCGCCCTGCGGCACGGCTGACCAGGTCGGCCTATGTGCAGCTCATCAGGGAGTTGGGCTGTCGCGAGAACTCGGCCATCTCGAGCACCGAGTGCGTGGACACGGCGGCGAGGCACGCCATCGCCACCAGCAGCACTGCGACGATCACCATCGCCAGGGAGCCCCGCGGCCGTCCGGACGGGGCCCGCCCGGCCCACCGGACGCGGATGGCGATGACGAGCCCGGCAACCGCCATCGCCAGACCCCCGTACGCGAGTGCCAGGCGCGACCAGGACACGTTCACCGGATGGTTGGCGCACATGGTGCCGTTGTCCACGCTGTTGAGATACAGGACGAGCGCGATGACCGTGGCCGAAGCGGCGGCGAGAAGCACGGACGCCGGCTTCGGAGAACGGCGTGGCAGGGCGAGTGAGTTCACGGTGCGTAAGTCTCCTGGGCGAGCCGGCACTCAGCGGATCCGTTCGCGCCCGGCGAACCGATCGCCCGGAGCCGGCCGGAGCCGGGCCGAGAGCCATCACGAGACACGGCTCAGGGGCGGACGGCGACCGCCTGGCCGATCAGGCCGACCACCGACTCCACCAGCGCTTCGTCCGGCAGCCGCTGTTCGGCCACCATGCGGAAGACCAGCGCGGAGGCGATGAGGGTGGTGGTGTCCGTCAGCGCGACGTCGGCGCGCACGTCGCCGCGTTCCACGCCCCGCTCCAGCACGTGCCGCGTCTCGCTGGTCACGCGCTCCGCGTACGCGCGGAACGCCTCGCGCACCGCGCCCTCCTCGGCCGCCGCGCCGATCACCCCGGCGAGCAGCCGGTCGATCCCGGGCTGCCGGTAGGCCTCCATGCGCGCGCTCAGCACGGCCCGCAGCTCGGCGCGGAAGTCGCCCATGTCGGGCACCGTGAGCGGTCCGACCCGCGACTCCGCCGCGGCGATGACCAGGTCGTGCTTGGTGGGCCAGCGCCGGTAGATGGCCGGCTTGCTCACCTCGGCGCGCGCCGCGACCGCGTCCATGGTCAGCGCGCCCATCCCACTGGCCGCCACCAGCTCCACGACGGCGTCCAGCACGGCCCGCGTCACCCGCTCCTGCCGCGGCCGCCCCGGCCCCCGCCGCACGTCCCGCACCTGCTCATCGGCCATGCGGCGAGGGTACGCGGGTGGGGTGCGGGAACGGGGGCGGGGTGCGGGACCGTTCCGGCCGTTGGGGGCGGCCGCGTACCGGATTGGGTTCTCGCGGAGGGCCTAGGCGCTCGTCGGTGCGCTCGGCCGCGTTCGCCTCCGCGTGCCCCCGTTCGTGTGGACTGTGGCCGCCGACGTGTGGTGTGGGTTTCTCCGCGACGGAGCGCGAGAACGTCTTGTGCGCCCACCCGTCACCACGTAGGAGCACTCATGCGTCTTCGTACCACCCTCGCCGCGGGCACCCTGGCCGCGGCGGCCGTACTCGCCACCGCCGGCGGCGCCGCCGCCGACTCCGGAGCCCAGGGCGCCGCGACGGGTTCGCCCGGCGTCATCTCCGGCAACACCATCCAGATCCCGCTGCACGTCCCGATCAACCTGTGCGGCAACACCATCGACATCATCGGGCTGCTCAACCCCGCCTTCGGCAACAACTGCGCCAACGGCTGACCGGCCGCCCCACACGGCCCCCTGTACCCGAGCGCAGCCGGGCGCAGGGGGCTCCGCCATGGGGTCCCGCTACGGGGTCCGTCATGAGCGGCGATTCTCATCGCAGCCCTGCGACGCTGCGGCCCTGCCACGTTGAGGAGGAGGAACACATGGACCGCACCCCGCACACGCGCCACCCCACGACCCCCGGCCCGCGTCTCTCCACTCATCGCCCCACCGGCCTCACCCCGGCCGACCCGACGGCGCCAGTGGCCACCGCGACATCCTGATCCTCGGCATCGCACCGTACGTGCCGGGGATGTAGGACACCGGCCTGCGTTCTTACACCTCCGCCCCGCCATAGGTACCGAAGGTCCAGAGGTTGCCCTCCGGATCGCCGACGGTGAGCGTGTACGAGGAGACGCCCGAGCCGAACCGCGTCTCGTGCGGCGCTTCGACCACCCGCCCTTGCCGCGCGGCACGTACGCGTCCGTATACGCCGTCGACACCGTCGGCGTCACCGGCAACGACGTACACAGCGTTCTCCCCCGCCTTCATCCGCCCGTGCACGCTGTCCGTGTGCTTGGTCGAGCCGAAAACGAGACGGCCACCACCCGGCCAGCTCAACTCGGCGTGTACGACATCCCCTTGGTCGTCGGGCACTGCGACCACCTCCCGGAAGCCGAGCACGTCCACGAGGAAGCGGAGGGCGGCGCGGGTGTCGTCGTAGTGCAGTACGGGCCAGATCGGGGAGCTCATCTGCTCAGACATGGCCCCGATTCTGACCGGTGGCGGCGCCGCGGTGTGACGGCGGCTGCCGCCCGCACAGCCGGAACGGCCGGCTTCGCCGCTCCCCGCGGCCACTCCCCGGCGCGCGGTGTGGCGTACGTGTGCGCCGGTGCGCCGCTGCGTACCCCATTCCGTGGCCCCGTACCGCGCGGCACAGTGCCCATACGCGGGCCGGTATTCCCGGCGCGGTTGTGGGAGGCGGTGTGATCGGCACCGGGGACGTACGTGACGCATATCGGAACGTGTCCGTTCGCGGCGCCCATGGGCTCGGCGCTCCCTCTTTTCCGGCTCCCCTGCCCACGTACGCGAAGGCTCGGCGGGAGGCAATCCCATGTCTCACGGTCCAATAGGAAGCGGCCAGTTCGGCCCTTATGCGCCAAACAGCGCAAGCGACGTGCGCGCGCTGGTCGTGGACAACGGCAGCCCCTCCGCCGGGCTGATTTGCCAGCGGCTCTGGGAGTTGGGCGCGGAAACCGAGATCGTCGCGTTCCGTAATGCGCCGTGCCGTCTCACATCCCGGCACCAGGCATTGGTGTTGAGCGGTACGAAGGTGCCGGCCGACAGCGGCGCGTACGCACGGCTCACGGCGCTGATCGACCGCTGCGACCTGCCGGTGCTCGGGCTGTGCGGCGGAATGCACATTCTGGGACTGGCGCACGGAGGCCGCCTCGTGGAGGGCGACCAGCGCGTGGGAGCGCACCACGTGCGGCTGGACCCGCGCGAATCCCTCTTCCGCCACGTCGGCTCCCGCGCCTCGCTCTTCCAGCGCCATACCCGCTACCTGCGCGAAGTGCCCACCGTCTTCCGCGTGATCGGACGGGCGGCGGACTGCCCCGTGGAATTCATCCGTTCCACGGACGGCCGCCTCATCGGCGCCCAGGCGCATCTGGAATTCCGCCGGGACGGCCGCCGCATTCTCCGCGGCTTCCTGGAATACGCAGCGCGATACGGGGCTCAAACGCACCACGCCACAAGACCCGCACACCAAGGAGCCCACCAGGCCCTCCCCCACCCCGGCCCGTGATTCCGCGCGGCCATCACCGACTGCACGGCCGAGGAGGAATCCGCCATGACACACCCCGACACCCCAACAGGCGGCCGGCCCCCTCAAGCCGACGCCCACGCCCCCCATTCCCCTCCCCTGCCCCGGATTTCGGATGCGACATTACGGGACTCCGCCCACATGGCAGGCGTCGAATTCGGCCCCGACGATGCCGCCGCCATCGCCCGCGCGCTCCGTCAGGTCGGAGTGGATCTCGTAGAGGTCGGCCTGCTCTCCCGCTCACCCGCCGGCGACGCGCCCCTGATCGCCGCCGCCCACCGCGCCGTGGGCGCGGAGAACTGCCTCACGTTGATCACGGTGCGCTCCCGCCAGCAGGTACTCGAAGCGCTCGCCGAGGCGGAGGGCCTGGGCTGCCGGGCGGTCATGCTGTCCCTGCCGGCCTCCGCCGAGCACGCCGCGCTCAAACTGGGCAGCCCCAGCCTGCGCTATCTCACCAAGCTCGCCGCGCACGCCATCGGCGAGGCCAAGCGGCGCGCGCTGCACGTCACCTTCAGCGGCGAGGACGCGGCCCGCGCCGATGAGGAGCGGTTGATCTCGTACGCCGCCGCGGGTTTCGCAGCCGGCGCCGACCGCTTCCGCCTCGCCGAGACCGTCTCCTGCCTCACCCCCTCCCGCTGCGCCGAGCTGACCGCGCGGCTCAAGTCGACGCCCGGCGTACGGGAAATCGAAGTGCACTGCCACAACATGCTGGGAATGGCGGTCGGCAATTCACTGGCCGCTTACGAAGCCGGGGCGGAATGGATATCCGCGACGGTCGGCGGCATCGGCGAACGCGGCGGCAACACACCCCTCGCGGAACTCCTGTGCGCGCTGCGCGTCTGCCATGGCGACTCCCGCCACACCCTCACGCACCTCACCGCCCTCAACCACGAAGTACAGGCCCGCGCGGACCTGTCCACGTTTGTGCCGGGCCCGCTCACCCCGTACTCGTATGCGTACGAGATACCGGGGCAGCTCGCGAATCCCGGCGCGTACGAGAACATCTCGGCGGAAGAGGTGGGCAATACGCGCACCTTGCGCGTGCGTACGCGCGTCTCACCGCCCTTGCTGGACTGGGTGCTTGAGGACTCCGACAGGATCGACGCCTTCAACGCCTTCAACGCCTTCGACGCCAAAGGGGTCGACTCGAAGGGGATCGGCACCAAGGGCATCGACACCGAGCACTTCGCGCGGTGGCTCAAGGAGCGGCAGGAACACTGCGGCCGCCCGCTGCTGGACCGCGCCGCCATCCGGGAGTTGGCCGAGGAATTCGCCCTCACCCACCCGCCATTCCCCGAAGCGAGGCCCTTCCCCGAGGAGAGGCCCTCCCCGGAAGCGAGGCCGCAGTGACCACATCGCCGAACGCCACATGCCCGGAATGCGAGGCGCCCCTCACGCTGCCCGCGCTGGAAGCGGGCGAGACGCTGGGCTGCCCCGAATGCCTGCTCACGCTGCGCGTGGAGAACACCACCGCAGCGGAAACCACCGTTCCGGGCCGTATTCACCTCACCATGGTCGAGCCGACGTTACGGGACTGGGGCGAATGACGAGCGACACCCTCCCGCCCCACGGGAGCGCCCCGGCCACCGCGAACATCGCGCTGGTCAGCGACCGTCTCGGCTGGGAGGAGCAGCGCCTCCTCCGCCACTTTCCCCGCGCGGGCCTGCATGGGCAGTGGGTGAACGAGGAGGCGCTGTGCCTGGGCCGGCCCCGGAGCGGGCTACCGGGCTTCGATCTGGCACTCATCCGCAGCCGCAGTTACGTACGGGGCAGGCTGATCGCCAGCCTGCTGGAGGCGGCGGGGACGCCCACCGTGAACCGGCCCGAGGCGATCCGGCTGTGCGAGAACAAGCTCGACCTGCGGCGCACGCTGACCGCCGCCGGGCTGCCCGTTCCCGCCTTCCGCCTGGTCCTCTCGCGCCACGACCTGCACCGGTCCTGCGAGGAGCTGGGCCTGCCGCTGGTGCTCAAGCCGCTGTACGGAGGGGGTGGCCGGCGCGTACTGCTGCTGCGTGAACGGGACACCCTCGACTGCTTCTACGACTGCATCGACGACCTGGGGCACGGCTTTGAACGCAGTTGCCTGGCCGAGCCGTTGCTGCCGGGGCCCGTTCTGCGCTGCCTGGTGGTCGGGCGACGCCCGGTGGCCACGGCCCGCTTCGCCGCCTCGGGGACGGAGTGGCGCAGCAACGCCGCCGCGGGCGGCACGGCGCAGCACCACCCCACAGCGGAGGGCGAGGACTTGGCGCAGCGCGCCGCCGCCGTCCTGGGCCCCGGCATCTACGGCATAGACCTGTTCACCACCGGCGCAGGCCTCCTGATAGGCGAAATCAACCACGCCCCCTGCTACCGGACCTTGGCCGCCGCGGCTCCGGCGGACATCACCGAGGCGATCGCGGATCATCTGCGGGAGGTGGTGGGGTGACGCGAGTCGGCGTACTGGGCGCTGCCGGTCTGGTCGGTGGCGAGGCGATCAGGCTCATCGCCGGGCACCCGGGCCTTGACCTCACCTACCTGGGTGGTGAGCGGCACGCGGGGCAGCGGCTCTCCGCTGTGCACCCCGGGCTGCGGCTCTCTCCCGATCCGGTGATCGAGAACCTTCCTGCCGCACAACTCGCCCGCGTCTGCGACGCCGTCATCTGCGCGACGCCCGCCGTCACTTCGGCCGCGGTGATCCCCGAACTCGCCCGCCACGGCACGGTCGTCATCGACCTCAGCGGCGCGTTCCGTCTGCGAGACGAGGCGCTGCACCAGCGCTGGTATCCCGACGTACAGCGCCCCGGCGGACTCGCCGACCGCTTCGTGTTCGGCGTGCCCGAACTCCTCGGCGCGCGGCTGGCCGACGCCGCGCTGATCTCGCTGCCCGGCTGTTACGCGACCGCCGCGCTGCTCGCGCTCGCACCCCTCGTACAGGCCGCGCGGGCCGCTGACCTGCGGCTCGGCCCGCTGCTCATCGACGCCAAGGGCGGGTCGAGCGGCGGAGGGCTGGCCCTGCGCGAGGCCGACCTCCACCCGCACCGCAGCGGCGCGATCACCCCGTACGCGCCCGACGGGCACCGGCACGCGGCGGAGGTCGACCGGTTCTTCGCCGAGCACGCGCCGGGACGGCTGCCCCGTACCGCCATGTCGGCCTACGGGACCGGCACCGTACGCGGACTGCTCGCCTCCTGCTACGCCTTCACCGACGAGCCCCGCAGCGCCCTCGACGCGGCCACCCTTCGCCGCGCCTACCTGCGCTTTTACCGCCCGCATCCCTTCGTACGGGTACGGCACCGCGGCGATGCCCCCGTGCCGGCGCCCACCCCCAAGGCCGTCACCGGCTCCAACTACTGCGATGTCATGGCCCTGTACGACGCCGAGGGCCGGCGCGTCATCGCGCTCGGCGCCCTGGACAACCTCCTCAAGGGCGCGGCGGGCCAGGCCGTACAGGTGCTCAACCTCCGTTTCGGCCACGGCGAGACCACCGGGCTCGACGCGCAGCCGCTGGTGGTCTCGTGAGCGGCCGGCCGAACACGCTCGTGGTCAAGATCGGCGGCAGCGTGCTCGACGAGCTGCCCGCCCCCTGGTGGGACGAGCTGGTCACGGTCGCGCGCGCAAACGCCCTCGTGCTGGTGCACGGCTGGTCCCGCGCCCTGGAGGAGCGGGCACGGCACGACGGCCGCCGCGCGGTGTTCGTACGCGACCGTTACGGCAACCGCAGCCGCCTCACCACACCGCAGGTCCTCGAGGACATCGCCGAAGTCAGTACGGGGATCCGGCACACCATCACTGCCGAACTGGCGCATCGCGACCTGCCGTTGGACCCCGTCGTGGGCGACCGCGGCCTGCTGCGGGCCGCCCCCGCCGAACGCCTCTGGTGGCAGGGGCAGCACCTGGTCGAACTGGACAACCGCGTCGGCCCGCCGCGCCACGTGGATCTCCAGCACCTGCCGCAGCCCCCTCCCGCTCCCGGCCGGGCACTCCTGGTCACGCCCCTCGCCCGCGACCCCCAGGGCCGCACGGTGAACACCGACGCCGACCGTGCCGCGGCCGCCCTCGCCTCGGCACTGCACGCGAAGCGCCTGCTCCTGGTCACCGATGTCCCGTACGTGGCCCTGCACGGCGCCCCCGTACGCGAAATCGACCACGCCACGCTTGCCTCCGCGTACGCCCACACCGGCGACGGCATGCGCAAGAAGCTCCTGGCCGCTCACGAGGCGATCGACGGCGGCGTGGACGCGGTCACCATCGGCAGCGGGGCGATCGCCGAGCTGTGCGCGGGAGAGGGCGGCACGGCCATCACGGCGCGGTGGCCCGGCAGTTGACCGGAGGACGACGCCCCGACCGCCCGACACCACTCGACGCGAACCGATCCGAACCGATCCGGCCCAGACCGAACCCGCACCCGACCCCGAACCGGCGACGACGTAAAGAGCCCGCACATGGGCAGGCAGCGCATTTTCAACGGGGACTTCACGCGGGGCCCGCGGTTCACGGGCGACGACGGCGACGAGCCCGGGCTCCAACTCGCCGCGCTGCCGGTCCACATCGCGCGTAGCGGAGAGCGCAGGCCGGACACATCGCACGCGCCGGGCTGGCGGCACTACCGGATGCGGTTCACCGCGCGGAGCACCTTCACCCTCGTACGGTTCACCGACACCACGCCGCTGAGCTGCGGCGACGGGGTCAGCGGCGCGCTGCTGGCCGACGTACGCGCGGCTTACGGGCTGTTGGTGACGGGTCAGCCCGTCTCCGCCCGGCGCGGCCGGCGCGAGGTACGGGTCTCGGCCGAGCTGACCCTCTTCGGCGTGCGGGCCTACGCGAAGGAGCCGGTCAGCGTCGTCGCGCCGCCGGGCACCCGGTTCACCGACGACCGGCTCTGGGGCCAGAGCCCTGGCCGTACGCCCAGCCCCGTCCCCGCGTTCCGTGCCGAGGACGGCGGGCGGCTGACCGCTCACGACGTACCGCTCGACCTGCGCCCGCACCCCTCCACCGACCGCACGGCACCCTCACGTCCCGTTTGTCCGCCTCCCCTTGGGCGCTGCGATCACCGGTACAGGTACGTCGGCCTTCGTTCCTCACGCGCTCAGTGCCTGCGACAGTGCGTCCACGCTCACGTCCACGATCGTCCGGAGCTGCTCCGGACTCGTCCCGGCCCTGCTCATGACGGCGAGCGACTGGTTCACAGCGGCCATGTGCACGGCGAAGGCCTCGGCGTTCTGCTCGGTCAGTCCGCCGGCCTCCAAGGCGGCGCGCAGACGCCGGCGTTGGACGTCGAGGCCCTGCTTGGCGCGCGCGGCGATGCTCGGGCTCAATACGGGAATTGCCATGGCCGACTGGGCCATCAGGCATCCGTCGGGCACCTGGGGATCGGCAATGCGATCGAGGGTTACGTCGAAGAACGCGCGAACCGCGGCAACGGGGTCCGAAGCCGCGCACGAGAGGGCGGCGTCGTACTTCTCGCCGTAGCGCGCCGCATAGAGGTCCAGGCAGCGCAAGAAGAGCGTGTCCTTGTCGCCGAGGTAGGTGTAGATGGAACTGCGGTTGAGGCCGGTCGCCCGGGACAGATCGTCCAGCGAGGTGTCGCCGTAGCCGTCGCGCCAGAACTGGATCATCGCGTCGTCGAGCGCCGTATCCATGTCGAACTGCTTCTTGCCTGCCACGCGGTACTTCCTTGCCTGCGAATCGGTATGTGTTGTGCATCATTCCATCTTGAACTGGCCAGTTCAACACGTGCTAGCCTTCAAGCGTGGTCATGGCCCAACCGCACACCTGACACCGACGGAGGACTCCCGTGACCGGCTCGGCAATCAGCACTCCGCACACTTCCGAAAGCAACCCCATACGCGACCTGCCCCTGCACCACCTGGCCGGATTCACGCACCGCTGGGTCGACGCGGACGGCGTACGCCTGCATGCCGTCGAAGGCGGACGACCGGGCGGACCGGCCGTGGTCCTGCTCGCCGGCTTCCCGCAAACCTGGTGGGCCTGGCGAAAGGTGATGCCCGGCCTCGCCGACCGGTTCCGCGTCATCGCGGTCGACCTGCCAGGTCAGGGCCACTCCGAGCGCCCGGTACGCGGCTACGACACGCACACGGTCGCCGCGCACGTCCACGCTGCCGTGAAGGCTCTCGGGGTGTCGACCTACTCCCTGGTCGCCCACGACATCGGCGCCTGGGTCGGTTTCTCCCTCGCCCTCAGCTTCGAGAGCGACCTGCACGGGGTCGCTCTGCTCGACGCCGGAATTCCCGGAATCACTCTCCCGGAATCGATTCCCACCGACCCGGAACGCGCATGGAAAACCTGGCACTTCGCATTCCACATGGTGCCCGATGTGCCCGAGATGCTGCTTGCCGGCCGCGAACGCGAGTACGTCGGCTGGTTCCTGAAGGCCAAGGCCCTGCATCCCGACACCTTCGACGAGACCGAGATCGACCACTACGCGGCGGCCATCGCCGCCGACGGCGGCCTGCCCGCGTCCCTCGCGTACTACCGAAACGCCGCGGAGTCAGCGCGCAAAAACCGCGAGGCGCTTGAGCGCCGGCACCTGACCGTGCCCCTCCTCGGAATCTCCAGCAGCCACGGCTCCATCCCGGACATGGCCGCCTCCCTCAGCCCCTGGGCCGACAACACCACCCGCGTCATCGTCCCCGACGCCGGCCACTTCATCCCCGACGAACAACCCGAGGCTGTCACAGCCGCGCTAGCAGACTTCATCGCCGAAATCACCGAAACCACCGACGACGCCTGAAGTCGCGGAGCGCGCGGCCCACACCCACGCCCCCTTGGCCTACCTCTTCAGTGTGGCGCCGCGGCCCCGCGCTCATCCCCCGCACGCAGCCCGGGAAGGCCCCTCTGGTGATCGCTCATCGCAGGTACGAGCTGGACCGGTCCGCGGCGCACGACGTGGGCGCCCTGGTGGCCCTGATCGAGGGCGCGTTCCAAGAGGAGCCGCTGCGTTGGTACGTCAGCGAGGCCGGCGGGGGCCGGGTCGTGGTGGAGAGCACCGAGTACGCGGGGCCGCTCCCCCACTCCGGGCCCCTGGCGAGCGCGCGCCCGTCCTCACCACACGATGTGGTGGTCAGCCTCGTGCCCACCGGCATCGGCTGCGCGCTGGGCGGTTACGCCGGGGACGCCGCGCCCGTCACGGCGCTGCTGGCCCAGGCCGCCGACCTCCTGGTCACGAACCCGAACGCGGTGAACGCCTCCGACTTCATCCGCTGCGGGGAACGCGTGCTGTACACGGAGGGATCGTGCATCGACGCCTTCTGCCGGGGCGCGACCGCGCTGCACCGTTCCCGGGCCAACCGCCTGGGCCTCATCATCGAGGCGGCCCGCCCCGCCGAGGTGGAGCACGCCGTGAACGTGATGAACGCGGTGCGCGCGGTCCACGGCGTGGACGTCGTCGACTACGTGGTGACCGAGCGCCCCCTGGGCACGCACTGCGCCCGCGCGCCCTCGGGCGCCTACGTCGGCCACGTACAGGACCCCGGCGTACTGCTCGACGCGGCGCGCCACCTGCTCGCGCGTGGCGCCAACGCGCTGGCGGTCACCTCCAACGTGCAGGGGCTGGACCAAGACGACTACGCGGCCCACTTCAACGGGCAGCACGCCAACCCCGTCGGCGGCGCCGAGGCCGTCATCTCGCATCTGCTCGTGCGCACCTTCGGCGTACCGGCCGCGCACGCGCCGATGACGAACTTCAGGCACCTGCGGCTCGACCACCCCGTCGTGGACGCGCGCGCAGCCGGAGAGCTGGTCTCCATCAGCGGCCTGGCCTGCGTACTCGTCGGCCTGGCCCGTGCGCCCCAACTCTCCGGGGAGCGGCGCGGTTCCCTGCTCGGCGAGGCGCTGGGCATCGACGACGTGGTGGCGGTGGTCGCGCCCGCCGACGCGCTGGGCGGCATCCCCGTACTGGAGGCGCTGCGCCGCCGCATCCCCGTCATCGCCGTACGCGACAACACCACCCTCCTCGACGTCACCGCGGACGCCCTGGGCCTGGAAGGCATCCTCCACGCCGCCACCTACGCCGAGGCGGCGGGCCTGATCCTCGCCCTGCGCAAGGGCATCAGCCCGGACTCGATCACCCGGCCGCTGCGCACGCTGGGGCGGTGACGACGGGCCGGGGCGGACGCCCGGGGCTTCGCGTAGGTACTGCGGCGCCCCTATTCCTGCGGAGTACCCGGCGACTCCCCCACCGCCCCCTCCCCCGTAGGAAGCGCCCCCAAGTCCAGCCCGGGGCCCGCTGCCTCCTCCCTCAGGCGGTTGAGGAGGGTGTGGGCCGTGAGGGCGCGGTCGCGGGTGCGGGCCGCTACGTCGATGACCAGGCCCTGGCACAGGGCCATGGGGACGAAGGTCTCGCCGGCCGTGCCGGACGTGGACTCGGGGGTGGCGAGGAGGACGTCGACGCGGTCCTCCAGGGCCATGCCGAGCGTTTCGCTGATGAGGATCACGCGCGCCCCCACGTCCCGCGCGTGGTCGAGGACCACGCCCATCTCGCGGAAACGGCGCAGCGGGGCGATCAGGACGACCACGTCGCCCTCGGCCAGGGGGACGAGGGCGTCGGCGATCCGGAAGCCGGTGGTGCCCATCGCGCGACTGGAGACGCCACTCCGGGTCAGGCTCAGGCTCAGGAACTCCGCGACCGTGGCCGCCGGCCCGATCCCGTAGCAGAGCACCGACCGTGCGCCCTGCAGCAGTCCGACGGCGCTCTCCCAGGCGGCGGGGTCCAGGAGTTGCCGTGCCTGCTGGAAGAGTGCGGCGCCGTCGGCGAGCACCTGGTCGCCGATCTGCGCCGAGGAGGTGGCGGCGCGCTCCAGGCGCTGGTCGAGTACGCGCGCGGGGTCGCGGCGTACGGCCATCGCCTCGGCCAGGTCCCGCTTGAGCTCGCGCAGGCCCGCGTAGCCGAGCGCCTTGACCGCGCGGATCACCGTCGCGTCGCTGGTCCCGGTGCTGCGGCCGAGCTCGGCCGCGGAGAGCGAGACGGCCTTGCCCGGGTGGTCGCGGAGGAAGTCGGCGACCAGCCGTTCCCTGGGCGCGAGTCGGGCGGACATGGCGGCGACGCGTTCGTGGAGCGGGACCGTGCGGGAGGGTCCCGGATCTGTCGAGTCTGTAGCGTTCACGACTTCTATTGACTCCTTCTCGTAGTCGCCACTACGTTAACGGATCGTCGACACAGTGCACAGCCACCGGCCGACGGCCGGTTCTCCTGCATACCCGCAGAACAGCGCGGCCCGTGCCCCTTTCCCGACTCCCCCTCTCCCTGACGCAGTTGCGTCCCGCGCCAGGGGACGCAGCCGTACCCCTTCCGTTTCGGAGGCTCAGCGATGCTTCGACCACCGGCCCGCGTCGCGGTCATCGGCGCCGGCACCATGGGCAGCATGGTGCTCTGGCACCTGGCGCGGCGCGGCGTCGGCGCCGTCGGGTTCGACCCGTACGCGCCGGGCCACGACCACGGCGCCGCCGGCGGCGCCAGCCGCATCTTCCGCCTCGCCTACCGCGAGGGCGCACAGTACGTACCGCTCCTGCGAGCCGCGCGCGAAAAGTGGCTGGAGCTCCAAAACGCCTGGCACGAGCCGCTGTTCGACCCCTGCGGCGCCCTCACCGTCGGCCCCGAGGCGCACCCCGACGTGGCGCGGGTCCTCGATGTCGCCCGGGCCGGGCGGGTGCCGGTGGACGTGCTGGACCGCAAGGAATCCGAGCGCCGCTACCCGCAACACCAACTGGACGACGAGGACGTCACCGTCGTGGACCCGCACGGCGGCCTGCTGCGCCCGGACCGCGCGATCCGCGCCGCCGCGGCGGCCGCCCGCGCGCACGGGGCCGAGCTGCGCACCGGCACCTCCGTGACCGGGCTCGAAGCGGACGACGGTGGTGTACGCGTCACCGCCGGCGGTCGCGGCGAGCGGTTCGACACCGCGGTGGTGTGCGCCGGGCCGTGGACCACCGACCTGCTGCCGGAGGTGGCGCGGGCGGTGGAGCTGCGGCGGGCCGTGCTCGGGTGGTTCGAGCCCGAGGAGGCCGCCGCTGAGGGCTTCGCGCCGGAGCGCTTTCCCGTCGGCATACGCCGTGGCAGCGCGGCCTACTCCTTCTTCCCCGCGCACGACGGGCACGGCGTGAAGATGAACCTCTACGCCCCCAAGGCCGTCGTCTCCCACCCGCGGGAGCTCAGCGGCGCGGTCGAGCCCGACTACCGGGAACGCATGGGAGCCGCCGCCGCGAGCGGTCTGCGCGGCCTGCGCCCCGGGCCCGCGCGTACCGCCGCCTACCTGGACGGATACACCCCGGACAACCACGGGCTGCTCGGGCCCGTCAGCGGCCTGCCCGGCGTGCTCGCGATGGCGGGCTTCTCGGGCCACGGCTTCAAGCTCTCCCCGGTCTTCGGTGAGATCGCCGCCGACCTGCTCACGGAGGGCCGCACCGCGCACGGCATCGAGCACCTGCGGGTCCACCGCTTCGGCTGAGCCGAGCGCCCGGCCCGGTCACCAACTCCCGTACGCGCGCGGCCCGTTCACGCACGCCCCGTACGCCCCGTACGCCCAACCCCCGTACGCACCCGTACACCCCCGTACACAGGAAAGCAGGCATACACGTGATCCGAATAGGAGTGGATGTCGGCGGCACCTTCACCGACGTCACGGCCCTCCACACCCGCACGGGACGGCTGGCGGTCTTCAAGCTGCCCAGTACCGCGGGCGACCAGTCGGCCGGCGTCGCCGCGGGCATCGAGGGGGTGCTGGCCGAGGCGGGCGGGGAGCCCGCGCAGGTCTCGTACCTGGGGCACGGCACCACCGTGGCGACCAACGCCATGCTGGAGCGGCGCGGCGCGCGCTCGGCCTGCGTCACCACCGGCGGGGTGCCCGACGTGCTGGAGATCGCGCGGCAGCGGCGCCCGGACCTGTACGACCTGTTCGCGCGGAAGTCGCCGCCGCTGGTGCCCCGTTCGCGCACCTTCGAGATCGCCGAGCGGGTGGGCGCTGACGGCGCCGTGCTCGCCGAGCCCTCCGCCGAGGAGATCGCGGAGCTGGCCGGCCGGCTGGCGGCGGAGGGGGTCGGCGCCGTCGCCGTCTGCCTGCTGCACAGCTACCTCTCCCCCGAGCACGAACGGCGCGTGGAGGAGATGCTGCGCGAGCGGCTGCCTGACGCGTACGTGTGCAGGTCGAGCGTGGTGGCGCCGGAGTTCCGCGAGTACGAGCGCTTCTCCACCACCGTGGCCAACGCGTTCATCGGCCCGCCCGTTTCCGGGTACGTGAACCGGCTGGTGGAGCGGGTGCGCGCGGCGGGTGTCCCGGTCGGCCCGAAGGTCATCCAGTCCAACGGCGGCCTGGTCTCCGCCGAGGCCGTCGCCGAACGGCCCGTCACCACGCTGCTGTCGGGCCCGAGCGCCGGCGTCATCGGCGCGGTCCGGGTGGCCGGCCTCGCCGGTGCGAGCGACCTGATCACCTTCGACATGGGCGGCACCAGCACCGACGTGTGCCTGGTCCGCGGCGGCAACGCCCTGCTGACCGGCGAGCGGCGCGTGGGCGACACCCCCATCCGCACCCCCTCCCTCGACATCCAGACCATCGGCGCGGGCGGCGGCAGCATCGCCGCGGCCGACCCCGGCGGGGCGCTCGCGGTGGGCCCGCGCAGCGCCGGTTCCGAGCCGGGCCCCGCCGCATACGGCCGGGGCGGCACGGAGCCCACGGTCACCGACGCCAATGTCGTACGGGGCAGGCTCAACCCCCGCGAGATCCTGGGCGGCCGGCTCGCGGTGGACGCGCCGGCGGCCCGCGCGGCGCTGGAGCGGGTGGGTACGCCGCTGGGGCTGGACCTCGCGCGTACGGCGCGGGGCATCGGCGAGGTGGCCAACGCGCACATGGCGCGGGCGGTGCGCGCGGTGTCGGTCGAGGCCGGCGAGGACCCGCGCCGCTACACGCTCGTGGCCTTCGGCGGCGCGGGGCCGCTGCACGCCGTGGAGGTGGCGGACGAGGTCGGCATCACGGCCGTGCTGGTGCCGCCGAACCCGGGCACGCTCTGCGCCCTGGGCCTCCTGGCGACCGACATCCGCACCGACTTCGTCCGCTCCTGCCTGGTGCCGGCCGCACCGGGATCGCTCGGGCGGATCGGCGAGCGCCTGGAGCAGATGCTGGACGAGGCGCGCGGCTGGCTGTCCCGCGAGGCGCCCGAGGACGCCTCGCCCACCCTGGAGATCAAGGCCGATCTGCGGTACGCGCGGCAGAACTTCGAGCTCACGGTGCCGCTGCCGGGGCCGGGCCGGTCGCTGGACGAGGCGGGCCTGGCGCAGTTGCTGGCCGACTTCCACGTCGCGCACGAGAAGGCGTACGGCTTCGCCCATCGCGAGGCCCCCGTACAGCTCGTCAACCTGCGCGTCTCCGCGATCAGCGAGATCGCGCCGATCGAGCTGCCGACGCTGGCGCGGGGCGGTCCCGAGCCCGAACGGGAGGCGACCGTCGAGCACCGGAAGGTCGACTTCGCCGCCACCGGGCCGGTACGCGCTCCCGTACTGGACCGGGCGCGGCTGCTCGCCGGCAACCGGATCCACGGCCCGGCCGTGATCGAGCAGTTGGACACCACCACGGTGGTGCCGCCCGGCTGGACGGCCACCGTCGACACCCACGGAAACCTCATGATCGAGGCGGAGGCCCGATGACCGACACGACCGCGGGAGCCGCCACGGCGGAGCCCATCGACCCGATCACCGTGCAGGTCATCGGCAACGCGATGACCTCGATCGCCGAGGAGATGGGCGCGGTGCTGCGCCGCGCCAGCTACTCCACCAACATCAAGGAGCGGTGCGACTGTTCGACCGGCCTCTTCGACGCCGAGGGCCGGCTCGTCGCGCAGGCCGAGAACATGCCGATCCACATGGGCTCGATGGCCGGGCTCGTACGGGCGCTGCTGGACAGCCCCGGGGCGGACCAACTGCGGCCCGGCGACGTCTACATCACGAACGACCCGTACACCGCCGGCGGCACCCACCTGCCCGACATCACGGCCGTCGCGCCCGTCTTCGCGGGGGAGGGCGCCACAGAGACGCTGATCGGCTTCAGCGCGAACATCGCGCACCACTCCGACGTCGGCGGGCGCGTGCCGGGCAGCAACTCCGGCGACTCCACCTCCCTCTTCCAGGAGGGGCTGCGCATCCCCGTCGTGCGCTTCGCCCGCGCGGGCGAGGTCAACCCCGAGATCCTCGCCTTCATCACGCTCAACTCGCGGCTGCCGCAGGAGCGCAGGGGCGACATGTTCGCGCAGCTCTCCTCCGTCACCACCGGGGCCCGCCGCCTGGTGGAGCTGCACGAGCGGCACGGCACTCCCGCCGTGGCCTCCTCCACCGCGCAACTGCTGGCCTACGCGGAACGACGGCTGCGCGCCGCCCTGCGCAGCGCGCCGGACGGCACGTACGCCTTCACCGACCACATGGACGCCGAACCGGACGGCGAGGGCGGGCTGCTGCCGCCGACCCCGGTGACCGCCGCCGTCACCATCGCGGGCGAGGACATATCCGTCGACTTCCAGGGCACGGGGCCGCAGTCGCCCGTCGGCATCAACGTGGTGCGCTCCGCGCTGGAGGCGACGGTCTATTACGCCGTCAAGGCCGTTCTCGACCCCGGGATCCCGCCCAACGGGGGCTTCTTCGACGCCGTACGCATCGAGGCGCCGGAGGGTTCGATCCTCAACCCGCGGCATCCCGCGCCGGTGACCGCGCGCACCGACACCTGCCAGCGCGTGGCCGACGTACTGCTCGGCGCCCTAGCCAAGGCGGTGCCGGACCGGGTCCCGGCCGGATGCCACAGCACGATCACGTACGTGACCTTCTCCGGGCAGTGCGGCGACGACTACTTCGTCTATCCCGAGGTAGTGGCCGGCGGCTTCGGCGGCCGCCCCGATGGCGAGGGCACGGGCGGCCTGGACGGCATGGACGCGGTCCAGGTGCACGTCTCCAACTCCTCCAACCTGCCCATCGAGGCGCTGGAGCTGGAGTATCCGCTGCGGGTCGACCAGTACCGGCTCATCGCCGACTCCGGCGGCGCCGGGGCGCGGCGCGGCGGGCTCGGGGTGCGGCGCGACATCCACGTACTCGCCGAGAGCGCCGAGTTCTCCGCACACGCCGACCGGCAGCAGTACGCGCCGTGGGGGCTGGATGGCGGGGACGACGGCACGCCGGGCCGCTTCTCCGTCCTGCGCGGCGGAGAACGCGAGGAGCCCCTCGCCCACGGCCGCGTCTCGGGCGTCCGCCTCGCCGCCGGCGACGTGCTGCGCGTGGAGAGCCCCGGCTCCGGCGGCCACGGCCACCCCTGGGAGCGCGACGCGGAACGGGTGCGCGAGGACGTGTACGAGGGCCGCGTCACCGGTGCGGCGGCCGAGGGCGTGTACGGGGTGGTCCTCGACGGTGACGGCGCTGTCGACCGGGCGGCGACGGAGGCAGCGCGTGAGGTGCTGCGCAACGCTCGGACCGGCCTGCGGGGTGACCGGTGAGCGCCGGCGGCACCGCGTCCGTCGCGCCCGCCGGGACCACGTCGGACCCCGCTCAGGCGGAATCGCTGCGCCGCCGCGTGACCTGGGCCTCCTGGTCGGGCTGGGGCCTGGACGGCTTCAACAAGCAGGTCCTGCCGCTGGCGATGGCCGGGATCCTCCTGGCGCTCGGCCTGACCAGGACGCACGCCGGCGTCGTCACCGGCACGGTCGCGGTGGTGACCGCCGTCGGCGGGATCATCGGCGGGCGGCTGGCCGACCGCTACGGGCGGGTGCGCGTCCTGGTCGCCATCATGATCGGCTACAGCGTCGCCACCGCCCTGGTGGGCCTGGCGCAGAACTTCGTCCAACTGCTGCTGTTGGTCTCGCTCTCGGCGCTGTTCCTGGGCGCGGAGTGGCCGGTGGGCGCCGCGCTGATGTCGGAGTACGCCACACCGGGGCGGCGCGGGCGGCAGCTCGCCTGGGTCCAGTCCGCCTGGTCGGTGGGCTGGGCGCTGGCCAACCTCTCCTATCTGCTCAGCAACCTGTTCCTCGAACCGGGCGTGGCCTGGCGGGTCATGTTCGCCGTCGGCCTGCTGCCGGCCCTCGCGGCCGCGGTGATCCGCCGTACGCTGCGGGACGCGCCGCGGGTGGGGCCACCGCCCACGCAGCAGCCCGGCGAGAAGCCGCGGGGCGTGTACCGGGAGCTCTTCCGCGCCCCGCTCCGCCGTCGCCTGATCATCGGCGCGCTGTTCGGCGCCACGGGGCTGGGCAGCACGCAGGCGATCCAGATCTGGATCCCGCTGTACCTCTCCCAGGAACGCGGGCTGAGCGTGAGCGGCACGGCGACGTACCTGTGGCTGATGATCCTCGGCAACTGGCTCGGCTACATCGCCGGCGGCCACCTGCACGACGCCGTGGGCCGGCGCTGGGCGTTCACCGCCTTCTACCTGGGCACGGCTGTGTTCGGCCTGCTCTTCCTCCTCCTGGACGTGCGCGCGACGTGGTTCGGCCTGCTGATGTCGCTGCTGGTCGGCTTCTTCATGGCCGCGCAGGCGGCGGGCAAGGGCGCGCTGTTCACGGAGCTGTTCCCCGGCCGCGTACGGGCCTCGGGCGCGGGCGTGTGCTACGAGTTCGGCGCCGCGTTCACGGGCCTGATCTCCGCCCTCATCGGCTGGGCCTCCGACGCGATCGGCCTCGGCAGCGCGATCGCCGCGGCGCTGGGGGTGTGCACGGTGACGACGGTCGTCCTGACGTGGCTGCTGCCGGAGACGCGGAACTGGGAGCTGGCGTGAACGCCCCCTGTGAGCGGAGCTGATGGCCGTCCTGGCCCCTCCCCGTGAAGCGGAGGCGGCGTCCGCCGGGGCGCCTCCGCGCGCGGGCGGCGGCGCGGTGCGCGCCGCCGTCGCTGCCGCCTTCGCGCAGCCGGCCCCACCACCCACCCCGTTGAGGAGCACACATGGCCGTCCTCGTCTCCTGCGAAGCCGAAGCGGCGTCCGCCGGAGAGCGCCTGCTGCGCGCGGGCGGCAACGCCGTGGACGGTGCCGTTGCCGCCGCCTTCGCGCAGGCCGTCGTCAATCCCATGATGTGCGGGCTCGGTGGCTCGGCCCTCGCACTGCATGCCGATCTGCGTACGGGGCACGTGACCGCGATCAACGGCGAGGCGGCGACCGGGAGTCGGCCGGTGCCCGCGGCGTGGGCGGGGGAATTCCTGGGGCGGGTGGAGACCTTCGGGCGCTACGCGCTCACCAGCGAGGGCAACCAGATGGGTCCGGCCTCGGTCATGGTCCCGGGATTCGTGGACGCCATGGACCTGCTGCTGCGGCGGTACGGGTCGGGACGCGTCGGCACGCACGACGTACTCGCCCCCGCAACCGCCCTCGCCCGCAACGGTTTCGAGCTCAGCCCCTACCTCGCGCGGTGGTGGCAGACCGGGACCGCCGGCGACTCCCACGCGAGCAGGCCCGGCTACCCCACCCTCGCCGCGAAGGCGGCCGCGTACCCGGAGGCCGCCGCCCGCTACCTCCACCCCGACGGCTCCGGCTACCAGGCCGGCGAACGCTTCGCCCAGCCCTGGATCGCCGACATCCTCGACCGGCTCGCCTCCGCCGGGCTCGGCGACTTCCTGCACGGACAGCTCGGCGGCCTCCTCGCCGACGCCCTGGAACGCGAAGAATCACTGGTCAGCCGCGAGGACGTGACCGGCTACCAAGCGCTCGAAACCCCCGCACCACGCCACACGCTCGGCCGCCACACCCTCTTCACCGCGCCGCCGCCCAGCCCGGGTATCCAGGTGCTCCAGATGCTGGCACTCGCCCACCGGCTCGGCATCGACGCCACCGAACTCGACGCGGACACCGCCGACTCGCTGGCCAAGGCCATGCGGGCGAGCTTCGCCGACAACCGCTACATCAAGGCGACCGACCCGTCCGACGCCGACCGCGTCACGCGCGCGGTCCTCTCCCCCGACTCCCTCGACGCGTGGGCGGACGCAATCGCCGCCGGCGACCCGGTGGTCGTACGCGGGGAGGCGCCCGGCGACGGTACGACCCACGTCACCGCCGTCGACGGGGACCACGCCGTGTGCATCACCCACTCCACCGGCTCCGTGGGCGGCAGCGCCTACCTCGTACCCGAACTCGGCTACCTCCTCAACAACTTCACCGGCCACTACAACCCGCTCCCCGGCGCACCCGACTCCCTGAGGCCGGGCGCCCGGATCGGCACGGGCGCGCCGCTGATCGCCTTCGAGGACGAGCGCGGAGATGGCGGGCGCACGGGTGGCGCGCACACGGGTGGCGGGCTCGCGCTGGCGGTGGGCGCGCCGGGCGGCAGCCGGCTGATCACGGCGACGTTCCAGGTCGCACGGTCCGTACTGTTCGCGGGCGCGGACGCCGAGACGGCCGTCGCCCTCCCCCGCGTACACAGCGAGGAGCACCGCACGGTGTACGTGGAGCCCGCCCAACACGCGGCGCTCGCCGCCCAGTTGCGCTCCCACGGCAACGACGTCGCCGCCTCCGACTACATGTCCCGAGTCCAGGCCGTGAGCCGCTCCCGCGACGGCAGGCTCAGCTCGGGGTCCGACCCGCGCGGCGGGGGCGGGGTGGCGAGGGTGCCCTAGGGGGTTTCGTCCGGCTCATCTGGCGGACGCCGGGGTCGAGCCGGCGCTTCGGCTCACATTTCACGCTCGGCGGCGGCGATCAGGAAGTTGGGGAGGTGCACGTAGCTCTCGATGCCGCGGACGGTGGCCTGTGCCTCACGGGCCGCGCGGGCCGTGCGGGCCGCGCGGGCCGTGGCGGGGTCCAGCCCCGGCCCGGCCAGCTCGCGCAACCGGCAGGATCACCGGCCGGAGCATAGTGGGCCCGGCGCCGTGGCGTGAGGGTTCACGCGGCGCCGGGCCCACTGTGCAGTCGTGTCGGCTGCGGAACTCAGCGCCGCCCGCCGCCGCTGACCAGGCGGTAGATGCCCAGAACGATCAGCGAGCCGATGATGGCGGCGATCCACGTCGACAGGTGGAAGAACCCGTTGATGGAGTGCACCCCGAAGATCACCTTGCCGAGCCAGCCGCCCAGCAGACCGCCGACCACGCCGATCAGCATGGTGATCACGCATCCGCCCGGGTCCTTGCCCGGCATCAGCGCCTTGGCGATGGCACCGGCCAGCAGTCCGATCACGATCCACGCGATGATGCCCACAGCGACTCCTCCACTCACTTTGATTCCGACCATGATCGGGTGGTCCGCCCCGATCATGCCAAACATGCGTACCGCGCCATACGGGCACCCCGCGGCCTCGGGTTGGGCCGGATGGCGGTGCGGGGGAGAACGTCTGATGCCGTGACGGGTGAAACGGGACAGCAACCGCAGTAGCGATAAGGGAGCGCAACCGCGACTCAGGTCCACGCCATGGACGGGATACATGATCAAGCATTGGCTCGTGTACGCCTTCCTGAGCCGCATTCTGCGGCAGGGCGCTTGCCCTCCCCTACTGAAGTCGTGCCGTTTCATCCCCTCACCTACGCGAGGGGCTCCCCTGAAGGCGCGACCTGGCTAGCATTTCTCACAAGTCGCCTCACATGCAATTGCATACGGGATTGCGTGATCAAGGTAAGGCCCGGAGCAGCGCCCCGGGCCACTCACCTTGCCCCTGTGAGGCGTCGGACACGCATGAAATGAGGTCGGCATATGCAGTTCGACAACGGCGTTGCCGCGAGCATGATCCCTGGGGTCTCCTGGTCCAAGAGCACCGCCAGCGTGCGTGATGGGAATTGCGTGGAAGTCGCTGAACTTCCCGACGGAAGGATCGCCGTACGCAACTCCCGCTTCCCGGACGGACCTGCGCTGATCTATTCCCGCGAGGAGGTGGCGGCCTTCGTGACAGGTGTGAAGGACGAGGAGTTCGACCACTTGATCTCCTGAACCGCGGAATCTTCCACCATCGGAAGTTAAGATTCAGCGGACATGCGGATTCCCTCCTGCAAGACTGGCATAGTCCCGCTCGGTATGCCTCAACGGGAGTCCGCATGACCGCAGTTCCACAACCCGATGAGCCAGGTCTTGCTCCGGTGGCGCAACTTCCGGGCGCCAAACGCGAAGCAGCCTCACGGTTCCTCGGAGAACAGCTCCGCCAGCTGCGACAGGCCCGGGGGCTGTCCCTCAAAGATGTCGCGCCGGTGATCCGCGGTTCGATCTCCAAGATCAGTCGCATGGAGCGCGGGGAGAGCCCGCCCAAGGAGCGGGACGTCCTGGACCTTGCTCGGCACTACGGCGTCTCCGCCGAACAATACCGGGAGATCGAGTATCTGCTGAAACAGATCAGCGACGAAGCCTGGTATCAGCAGTACAGCGACGTTACCCCCGCCTTCCTCAGGCGCCTCATCGGGCTGGAGGGATCGGCGGAGGAGATCTCCACATACGAGAACAATGTGGTGCCTGGGATTCTCCAGATCAAGGACTATGCCCGCGCGCTGATCACAGCAGCCCTACCCGATTCCCCGAAGGAAGAGATCGAGCGCAAGACGGACATGCGGGCCCAGCGCAAAATGATGTTGAAAGGAAGCCACCCGAAAGTCAATGCCCTGCTCGATGAAGGTGTCCTGCGAAGGCCGGTGGGCGGCCCCAGTGTCATGTGCCAACAGCTTGAGTATCTACTCTTTGCAGCTCGTGTGCAGGGGGTGAACATACGAGTCATCGAGTTCGAGAACGGCGCCGCTGTCTCGCCGCCCCATCCGATCACTCACTTGAAATTCTTCGACGGCGGCCCCGCCGAACTCGTGTACATAGAGCACCTCACCAGCGCCACCTACCTGACGCGCCCCACCGAAGTGGATGCATACCGGCACGTACTCAACGAGCTGCGCTTCGCCGCCACGAAACGGGCGAACAGCGAGGAGATACTGGAGCGTGCTCTCCAGGAGTATCGCAATCGCTGCTGATCTGCCCTCACATCTCCGAGGCACGGACGCGAGCCAGACCGCCCCACTCCACCCAGTCGGTCGCTCGGCGCTCTTGAGGTGGGGGTGGGATATCCGGACGCCAGTCAAGAACATCGACCAGGCCCGGCTCGAGGATCTCGAGGCCCTCGAAGTACTGGCGAACTTCGTGCGGCTCGCGCACCCTGCCCCAGGTGTTGTGCGTCGCCCTGGCCATCAGATCAGTCACCCCCTCGCGCACCTGCCGATCGTCACTGACCAGTTGACAGATGACCATGAAGTCGCCCGGCGCAAGTCGATCTCTGACCCTCTTGACCACGGCTGCCGGCTCTCGGCCATCGCCGGTGTCCGGCAGGCAGTGCAACACGGAGACGAACAACGCCGCAGTCCGCCTGCCGGGCCGGATCAGGCGACACACTTCCGGATGGTCGAAAATTCTGTCCGTGTTGCGCATGTCCTCATCGATCACCGCGGTCAAGGAGTTCTCCTCCAGGGAGGTTCGCCCGTGCGCGAGGACGATGGGGTCGTTGTCGACATAGACGACTCGGCAGTGCCGATTGGACCGCTGGGCCACTTGGTGAACGTTGTTCTGTGTCGGCAGGCCGGAGCCGTGATCGAGGAACTGCTCGACGCCATACTCCTCGACGAGCGTACGCACCACGCGGACCAGGAAGTCCCGATTGTTCCTGGCCAGGGCTTGCGTGCTGGGCGCGATCTCCAACAGCTCGGCGCACGCATCGCGGTCCGACTGGTAATTTTCGACACCACCCAGCAGAAAGTCGTACATGCGAGACACACTGGGTGTTGCTACATCGATAGCCTGCGTCGGATATTTCTCCCCGCCCACATCGGCCCCCTCTTCCAGGCCCTGCTCGGGCCGCATGGAAAGAAGGAACCAATGGTAGAGAGGCCAGCCGTGAGCGCTCCAGTCCCCACGAGGGCTTACATCCGACCGAGGGGTGCAACTCCTCACTACCTGCGGGAGAAACAAACTCCCCATATGCTAGTCACTTCCTCTGTGCCTGCCCGGTAGGCACGTTCCAAAGTGATCAGCCAAGCACGGAGTGAGGCTCCTCTCTGCGGCACGTAAGCGCGCCCACACGGTGATGCGATCTACGCCCATCACGAATGCGGTCCGCGTGACGCTCAGTCCTAGCAGACGATGAAGCAGCAGCACATCGGCCTCTTCACGATCCAGAAGGCCATAGACAGCGCGAGCGGGTGGGTGCGCCGGACAACAGCAGCAACGGCGATCAACGACCCATCCGAGCAAGCGCCAAGCCACAGCCGCCGGGCAGGGACTGCGCAACACCCAATGCCAGTCCGCGCCCAACTGGGCAAGAACCGCGTCCACGATGCTTGCTGCAGCCTCATGGTCTCCGGTACGCAATTGGACGTAGCCGAGGTACGCGTCATGGTGTAGCTGGCAAAACGCCATATAGTCCAGCCGTGACTCAGCGGGCAGGGTCCGGCAGGGCGGCGGTAAGTGAGGCATGGGTTCTTCGAAAATTACGACCATGCTGTTTCTCCTTGCAGCACTGGTCTTGGGCAGTGGCTGGGGAACTCTCGAGGCTCGAATGGCGACAACGACAACTCAACGGTCGCCCGCCATTTCAAGATCGCACCCCGGGGCGGGGTCGGCGACGCCGCGTCCGGCCCCGCGCCAGAGCAACGCGAGACTGCTGCCTACTCGGGAATGACCGGCCGGGATCTGAGCACACGCTCGCATTTGTTGACGCTCCAGCGAGACCTGGCCGAGGCCTCGGTCACCCCCGCTGCGGAAGCAATGTCCCGCCAGGCCAGGCCATCCGCCCTGGCGTCGTATACCGCGGCGAAGACGTAGCAGCGAACCTCTTGCTCAATCAGATCAGCGAAGTGAAGGCGACGGTCCAGCGGCTCGTCACGGAGCTGGTATTCCGTCAGGCGAGCAGTGAGAACGTCCAGGTCGGCACTGATCGATCCCGCCTGCCGAGGCCCCTGTCTCCCCGCCTCGGCGGCTTGGCGCTCCCGTAGGCGTTGGGCGGCACGACGACATGCCGGCTCGCAGTAGTCCTTTCGCCGACCGGGACCGAAGCGCTGCGGAAATTTCTTTCCGCAGTGTGCGCATTCTGCTTCCTTCGGTGCCTCCATGATCCCCTCTCCGGCGGGGCGGCGGAAACCACCGCCCCGCCTCTGCGTCAGCTATGGCGGCGACGCAGCCAGCGGACACGGGAGCAGTGCACCGTTAAGGGCACAGTGGCCAGAAGTGAGCCGAGCACGGCCTCCGGCACGGGGTGCATCACCACGCAGACCACAAGGATGACCACCAGCACCACGACGAGACGCCCACATATCCTGATGCTCAGTGGGCCGAAACGGGTTTCTGGAGGCCGGGCTCCAGGCATACTAGTCCTGGAGAGAGCCGCGGACATGAGCACACGTCCCCGGCCTTTTCGGGTTGGCACAACGATCTCCTTTTCTTGGTGTTGTTGCCTTCAGGTGGCCCCGGGCTGACTCCCGGGGCCACTGCATGCCGTAGGTGATACGGCAGCAGCGGCTGCCACCGCGGTAAGGGTACAACTCCGGAAGCGATCGTTTACGGCTACTCAGAATTTCCTTAAAGTTCTCAATCCATGCAAGTCGACCTTGCAAAACTCGGCGACCGCCGCAGCGTCGCATCGCCAGAGACGAACCTTTAGATGTGAGCAGGGCCAGAATAGAAGTGACCAGTATTGATCCCTCCATCTGCACTCGTGCACCTTGAGCGCATTGCACCCTCGTCAGGGTTGTCGCGCACCTGCCAGAACACGGCGACAAGAATGTCACTTTGCAGGCCCCAAAAGGATTACGCGCGAAACCCTCATCGCGCCTGCAGCTGACACGAAAACAAAGAGGAGAGCGATACTCCGCTTCAGCTGCAAGAACACATGCAAGGAAAGCGAATTCCCTAAAGCGAATATTGAAGAACGCGTACCCGAGAGTGCGCACTCCAGCTCAACTCGAGATAGCAGTAGGCGCTTGATGCGAAGTCGCAAGCGCTCACAGCATGCTGTCCAGCGGTACGGGCATCGGCCTCTCAGCTGAACCCACGTCACAGCTACCCCGCTGCGGAGTCCGAGGCCAACGCCCACAACTAGCGCCGAGAAACAGCGAGCCAGGGCATCCGCCCCTCAAGCGAACGCAGCCATCACCCCCGCCGCCAACGCCGCCCGCTCCGTCATCCCGCTCACGCTCACGTGCTCGTCGCGCGCGTGGGCGCCGCCTCCGACCGCGCCCAGGCCGTCGAGTACGGGGGTGCCGGCGGCGAGTACGAAGTTGCCGTCGCTCGCGCCGCCCACCGCCGTTTCCCGCAGGTCGAGGCCGAGGGGTGCGGCGCAGGCGCGGGCGATGGAGTAGAGCTGCGCTACGCCGTCGGTGCGTTCGAAGACCGGGCGGTTCCAGGCGCCGCCCAGCTTCAGCGTCGTACGCGGGTCGGCGGGGGCGAGGGCGTTCAACGCGGCGTCCACGCGGGCGCGTTCGGCGTCCGTCGCCACCCGGATGTCCAGGTGCGCGACGGCCTGACCTGCGGTGACGTTGCTGCGGGTGCCGCCGTGCAGGACGCCGACGTTGACGGTGGTTCCGGCTGCGGGGTCGGCGATGTCCTCGAGGGCGCGTACCTGCTGGGCGATCTCGTTGATCGCGCTCGCTCCCCGTTCCGGGTCGAGCCCGGCGTGCGCCTCCTCGCCGCGCACGCTCAGGGTGAAGAGCCCCACGCCCTTACGGGTCGTCTTCACCGCGCCCTCCGCGCTCGCCTCGAAGACCAGCGCGGCGCCGGCCGTGCGCGCCTCGGCGGTGATGATCTCCTCGGAGGCCGGACTACCGGTCTCCTCATCGCCGTTGAGCAGCAGCGTGCAGGGCGGAGTCGGCAGGCCCAGCGCGGCGAGCGCGCGCAGCGCCCACACCGCCTGGACGAGCCCGGCCTTCATGTCGAAGACGCCGGGGCCGGTGATGCGGTCGCCTTCGCGGTGATACGGCCACTCCGCGAGGGTTCCGGTGGGCCAGACGGTGTCGTAGTGGCCAAGAAGCAGCAGTGGTACGGGACTTGTCCCCTCACCGCCACCACCCCCACCACGAGCACCCTCACCCGCGCCGGTCCCCGCGTACCGCCACACCAGAACGTCCCCCGCCCCGTCCCGCGCATGCACCTCCTCGCTGACGGGCGCACCGATCGAGGTGTCCAGCGAGGTGTCGAGCCAGCCGCGCAGCCAGGTGAGGCAGGTGGCGAGGGAGTCCTCGTCCTCGCTGGAGCTCTCGTGCGCGGTGTAGGCGGCGAGGTCGTCGGCCATCGCCTCGCGGTGATCGTCCAGCCAGTCGCGTACGGCCGTGGCCTGGGCGTCGGTGAGGGCGGGGGCGGCGGGCAGCCGGGCCAGGGCGTCGAGGTGGTCCAGGCGGGTCTCGGACATGCCGGAGGGGTCGTGTTCGAGTTCGCGGAGCCCGTCCAGTACGGCACTCAACACCGGTGTACGCAGGCCGAGTTGAGCCGCCTGGGCGATCACGGGCTCGTAGTGGGCGGTCACTTCGACGGGGCGGCGGCGTACGGCGAGGTCGCGCCAGATGCCGCTGCGGTCCTTGGGCTGCGTGCGCAGCCAGGCGGTCAGCCGGTCGCAGGCGGCATCCCGTACGGCCGGGTCGTCCCCCGCGGCGCTGCTTCCCGGCCGGAACGCGGGCGCGTCGAAGGCGTCGAAGCGCTCCAGCCGCACACCGTGCGCGTCGGCCACCGCGTACACCTCGGCCGCCAGCGCGTACATCGCCGGCCGGTGACGGTCGATCAGCTCGGCCATGGGGGCGTCGGCCAGGGCGGTCGCGGAGAGCATGGCGCCGAAGGCGGCCTTGGCCCAGAGGTAGCCCTCGACGTTGTCCGAGGCCCGGCAGGGGCCCCAGGCTTGCAGGTCACGGACGAGTTCCCGTACGCGCGGTGAAACGGGCGCACCACCGGGCTCGCCGATGACGAAGGCGCCCGCTCCCCCGTCGCGTACGACGCCGGGCGCGTGCACGTCGGCGAAGATGTTGACGAAGGCGGCGAGGATGCGGTCGTCGCCGATGTGCCGGGCGATCAGCTCCTCGTTGAAGCCGTTCTGTACGGAGACGACGTAACCGTCGGGCGCCAGGCGCGGGGCGATCCAGCGCATGGCCGCCTCGGTGGCCTGGGCCTTGACGCTGAGCAGTACGCGTCGCAGCTCAGGCCCCCGGTACGTGTCGGGAGTGGCCGCGTCCAGCCGTACGGTGTCGCGTTCCTCCCCGCGCAGGATGGTCAACCCGTCGGCGCGGATGGCCTCCACATGCTCGGCGTCGGCATCGACCACGCTCACGTCGTGCCCGGCCGCAGCGAGGCTGTGCGCCAGGGTCCCGCCGATCGCTCCGGCACCGACGATGGTGTAGGCGGGGGTGTCGTCGCCGGTCATGCGTGGTGTCCCTTCGTGCCAGGTGCTCCGTCGGCTCCGCTCTCGCCCTCCGGCGGCCACGACCGCGGCAGGTGGGACGCGCCCGTGCCGCTTCCCCCGTCCACCCGCAGGATCTCCCCCGTGATCCAGGCCGCCTCCTCGCTCGCCAGCCAGCGGACGGCGCGGGCGATGTCCTCGGGGGTGCCCGGGCGGCCCAGGGGGTTGACGGAGACGGCGGCGGCGTAACCCTCGCTTACGCGGTTGCAGTCGCTGGCCACGGGGATGAAGCCGGGGCTCACGGCGTTCACGCGGATTCCCAGAGGGCCGAACTCGAGGGCCGCGGCGCGGGTGGCCATTTCCAGGGCCGCCTTGGACGCGGCGTACGGACCACCCCCGGGGCGGGCGCGCAACGCGGCGCCGGAGGAGATGTTGACCACCGAGGCCGGGCGTGACTCCGCCGAGGCCAGGCGGGCGAGCTCGGCCGTGGCCAGGGCCGGGGCGCGGGTGTTGAGGGCGAAGATCCGGTCCCAGGCGGCGGCCGTGAGCTGGTCCATGTCCAGCGACGGGTAGATGCCCGCGGCGTTGACCAGGATGTCCACGGGGCCGTGGCCGTTCCAGGCCGCGCCGACCGCGTGCGCCGGGCCCTCGGCTGTGGCGAGGTCGAGCACGTGGTGGTGCGCGCCCAGCGGTGCGGCGACCTCCGGGAGCCGGGAGTCGATGTCGACCAGCGTGAGGCGGACGCCGGGCTCGGCGCAGTGCGTGGCGAAGTGCGCGACGAAGTGTTCCGCGATGGCCCGCCCGATCCCGCTCGCGGCCCCGGTGATGAGCACATGCCTCATCAGACGAACTCCTTGTCCTTCGTCTCCGGCATCGTCAGATACACCACCAGCGAGAGCAGCGCCGCGCCGGACACGTACATCCACAGCTTGTCGGCGTGCCCGGACTCGCTCATCCACGTGGTGACGTACGGAGCCGCGCCCCCGAACACGGCGACGGCCAGCGCGTACGGCAGGGCGATGCCGGTGGCGCGCACCTCGGGCGGGAACTGCTCGGCCATGACCACCGCGCAGTTCGCCGAGTAGCCCAGAATCAGCAGCATTCCGGTCAGTTGGACCAGGAAAAGCGTCAGAAAGCTGTCATCGAGGAGGTGCAGCATGGGCCAGGACAGGACGACGAAGCCCCCGGCGAAGCCGGTCATCGTCGGCCTGCGCCCCCACCGGTCGGAGAGCAGCCCCGCGAAGGGCAGCAGCACGACGAAGACGATCAGGCAGAGCGTCTGGGACAGCAGCGCGCGCTCCAGCGGGATGCCGGTGGTCAGATTGGCATACGTGGGCAGGTAGTTGACCCAGATGTAGTACGTGAGGGTCCCGGCGACGGTGATGCCCACGACGCGCAGCGCGGCGCCGGGGTGCTCCTTGAACATGGCCGCGAGCGGGTTCCTCCGCACCCGCTGACCTGCCACGTCGGCCTGCTGGGCCTGCTGGGCCCGATGCGCCTGCGCGCGTGCGAAGGACGCGGTGTCCTCCACACTCACCCGCAGCCACAGCCCCACGAGCCCGAGCAGCCCGCCGAGCACGAACGCGGCCCGCCAGCCCCACGCGTGCAGCGCCTCCTCGCCGAGCAGCGAGGTGAAGAGCGTGCCGAGCAGGGAGGCGATCAGTACGCCGCCGCCGACCGACACCTGCTGCCAGGACCCGGCGAAGGCCCGGCGCCCGGGCGCGGCCGACTCCACGAGGAAGGCGGAGGAGGAGCCGAACTCGCCGCCCGCAGAGAACCCTTGGACCAGCCGCGCGACCAGCAGGATCAGCGGCGCGGCCAGTCCGATCGCCCCGTACCCCGGCGTGAGGGCGATGAGGAAACCGGAGCCCGCCATCAGGCCGATCGTGAGGGTCAGGCCCTTCTTGCGGCCCTTGCGGTCGGCGTAGGCGCCCAGTACGGCCGCGCCCACGGGCCGCACCACGAAGCCGACGGCGAAGACCGCGAGCGTGGAGAGCAGCGCGGCGGCGCCGTCGCCGCGGGGGAAGAACACATCGGATATGACCTTGGCGAAGATGGAGTAGAGCGCCCAGTCCACCCACTCGACGGTGTTGCCGATCGTTCCGGCCACGATGGCCTTGCGCTGGGCCGGCGTCAGTCTGTGGGGTGCGGCGGTGGCGGATCTGGGTGCCGTGTCGGTTTCGGTGCGCACGAGGCGGGGGTCCTCGCTTCCTGGGTGAGATCCGGGCGAGATGAGGGGGCGGCGGCCTCAGCCGTGCGTACGGCGGCAGTGCTCGGCGATGTCGCGGTGCGTGGCGAACCACAGCCCGTCGTGGCCCGCGATGTAGCTCAGCAGCTCGTCGAGAACGGCGATCCGCGACCGGTGCCCGATGATGTGCGGGTGCAATGTGAGCTGGAACATTCCGCCGGCCGCATACGCCGCGTCGAACTCGTCCCGCCAGATGCGCAGCACGTCGCGCGGCGCGATGTAGGGCCGCAGCGAGGCGTAGCGCTCCATCATGAAGTACGGGGCGTCGTCGCGGATCCACTCCACGGGGATCTCCACGACGCCGGTCTCCTCGCCGTCCTCGAGGAGTTCGTACGGCTCGTCGTCGGCCATCAGCGAGGAGTCGTACAGCAGCCCCATCTCCCGGGTGATGCCCAGGGTGTACGGGGAGAAGTCCCAGCTCGGGGTGCGGATGCCGACCGGGCGCACGCCGCTGACCTGCTCCAGCGTGGCGGCCGAGCGCAGTTGCAGCTCGCGCTCGGTCTCGGCGGTGAGCTGGGTGTTGCGTTCGTGAATCCAGCCGTGGATGGCGAGTTCGTGCCCGGCCTTCACGTACGCCTTGGCCTCCTGCGGGCGCAGCAGCGCGCACACCGCGGGCATGAAGAAGCTCGCGGGGACGCGGTGCCGCTCCAGCAGGTCCAGGATCCGGGGTACGGCGACGCGCGCCCCGTACTCGCCCTGGGCCAGCTTGGCCGGGGTGGTGTGCCCGTCGCGCAGCGCGGGCGTCTCGTGGTCGGAGTCGAAGGAGAAGGCGACGGCGCAGCGGGCGCCGTCGGGCCAGGTGCGCGGGGCCAGCGAGCGTCCGGCCCGTACGTGTTCGACGTGCCCGCGCCACTCCGACTCGGGCCACTCCCAGGGCTGTTGTTCGCTGTGCGCCACGAGGTCTCCGTTCTCCCGAGAGAGGGCTGTGCAGGGTGTCGTCGCCACCCTTGTGCGGTGCGACGGCGCGGCCCATAGTGGCTTTCCCCTGTGCAGCGGCCCGGAGAATCGATGGATAACGCCTCTGGAAATCGCAGCGTGAAGGATTCCGCCGCGAAGCCCGGCGGGACCGACAAGATCGGCAAGACCGGGGAGACCGGCTTGGATGAAGCCGGGCGGGGCGAGACCGAGTTGGACGAGACCGGCCTCGCGCTCGCGCACGCGCTCCAGATCGCCCCGCGCGCCCCCTGGACGCTGGTCGGCGAGGTGCTGGGCCTGAGCGCGGTGACCGCAGCGCGGCGCTGGGCACGCATCTCGCGGCGCGGCGCCGCGTGGGTGACGGCCACCGGGAGTCCCGCTCAATGGCGGTCGATGTGCAATGCGTTCGTCACCGTCGACTGCGAACCCGCTGCCCGGGGCGAGGTCGCACAGGCGCTGGCCCGCGATCCGCGTACCAAGTCGGTCATGGAGCTGGCCAGCGGCCGCGACATCCACGCGAACGTCATCACCCGCGACCTGCTGGGGCTCTCCCGCTTCGTCCTGGACCAGGTGAGCCGCCTGCCGGGCGTCGTACGGGTCACCACCCAGGTCAGCACGCGCATCCTGGTGGCCGGGAGCGACTGGCGTCTGGACGCGCTCTCCCGCCCGCAGCAGCTCAGGCTCCAGGCGTCCGCTGGCGACCCCCACGGGCCGCTCCCCGTGCCGGGACCGCTGTCGGCGCAGGACCGCCGGCTGCTGCTCGCCCTCGCTGCGGACGGCCGTGCACCCGTCACCGAGCTGGCCGGGAGGCTGGGCGCGAGCCAGAGCGCGGTACGCCGCCGGCTCACCCGGCTGGAGCGCTCGGGCTCGGTGGCCTACCGCTGCGAGGTGTCCCAGAACATCACCGGCTGGCCCGTCACCTCCGTCCTGTGGGCGCGCGCTCCCGTCGCGCGCATGCAGCAGGTGCGCGGGCAGTTGAGCCGCATGCCGGAGGTGCGGCTGATGACCGCCACGAGCGGGCAGACGAACGTGCTGCTCAGCACGTGGCTGCACTCCGTGGACGCCGCCTTGGACCTGGCGGCCCGCATCGGCGCCGAGTGCCCGGAGCTGGAGATCGCCGACCACGCGATCGTGCTGCGTACGGTGAAGCGGCAGGGGTGGATCCTGGACGAGCTGGGGCGCGGCGTCCGGTGCGTGCCGATCGATCCGTGGTGCGAGGCGACGGAGGTGGCGGGGGCGGAGGGCGCGCCCGACCTCGCTCAGTCCGTCGAACCCGCCGTTCCCGCCGTGTAGTTGGCGGCCAGGAGGGTCAGCTCCTCGATCAGTTCCTCGCGGCGTATGGCGGGGCGGTCGAGGACCCAGCGGACGCTCAGCGCCTCCATCGCGGAGACCAGCACCCAGGAGCGGGTGGCTCCGCGCCGCGTGCCGGGGGCGCGGCCGGCGAGGTAGGCCGAGCCCAACTCCTGGATGCGGCGCCGGAGATTCTGCAGGTGCTCCTCGCTGTAGGCGGGCGGAACCTCCTCGACCACAACGCGAAGGAGTCGCGATTCCCGCTCCAGCGCGGACAGCAGCGCCTCGATCGCGTTCGGTATCAAGTGCTCGGGCGGCTCGGTGAGATGGTCAGCCAGCGAGGCCGCGACGCGGTCGCCCAGCTCCGCCCAGTAGCGCTCCATGAGGACGGTGAGCAGCTCGTCCTTGTTGCGGAAATACTGATAGAGGGAGCCCGGGCTGATGCCCGCCTCCTCGGCGACCCGGGTGGTCGCGAAGCGCGCGTATCCGTCGCGCGCGAGCACCGCCCTCCCCGCCTCGACGATCCGCTCCACCATCTGCCGCGAGCGCTCCTGCCGGGGTGCCTTCCGCATACGCGAATTGTATGCGAATAATCCCTCGCGTTAGAACGGACGTATGACGCAGAGCAGCGAGGCACGTGCGGCCGACCGCTCCCCCGACCGCGCTCCCGGGAGCGTTCCGGGCCGCTTCCCCACCCGCTTCCGGGAGGCGGAGGCGCGCGGCCGCAGGATCGCCCGCGCGCTCTTCCTCTTCGCCGACATCGACAAGGACGTCGACGAGGCCCTCATGGAGCGCCTGGGCGCCGCCCTCCTCGAACGCGACGAGCTGGGCGCCTCCCTCGCCGAGGCCGTGCGGCTGCCCGCGGGCGACCCGGGCCGGGTCACGCACGCGCAGATCACCGAGGCCCTGCGCGCGGCCCCCGATCTGCCAGGGGATCTGCCGCCCGCGCTGCGCGAGTTCCTGGACCACGCGACGACCGTGCCCGAGTGGGTGGACTGGGAGCGCATCGAGCGCGGCGCCGCCGCGTACCGCTACCTGGGCCGCAACAGCGGCGACGTCCTCACCCTGCTCTCCCTCGTCGGCGGCTACCGCTTCGGCGGCCCGGCCGACCTGCTCGTGCTGACCGGCGGCCTGTCCGGCGGGGAGGCGCTGCGGCGCCTGGGCGAGACGACCAAGTGGTCGCACGCCGTCACCCGTTCCGGCGGGCTGCGGCCCGGCGCCGAGGGCTGGCGCCTGACGGTGCACGTACGGGCCATGCACGCGCTGGTCAACGCGCGTTTCGCGCCGCGCTGGGACACCGCGCGCTGGGGTCTCCCGATCAACCAGGCCGACCAGGCGGGCACGCTCGGCCTCTTCGACGCGACCGTGATCGCCGGCTGCCTCGGGCTCGGGGTGCCGCTGACCCGCCGTCAGCGCGCCGATCTCATGCACCTGTGGCGGTACGTGGGCCGGCTGATGGGCGTCGCGCCGGAGTGGCTGACCGACGTGGAGAACGTACGGCACCGGCTGAACCACCACGTGCTGCTAGCCGCGGGCGCGCAGACCCAGGCCGGGCGCGACCTGGCCCGCCGCACCATGGACGCGCAGGCCGAACGCGACTTCGGGCACGCCGCCCCGGCGCTCGAACGCCTGCACCAACGCTACGAGCGCGCCCGCCAGTTGAGCCTCCTCACCGCCTTCATGGGCCTCTCCGGCATGCGCGAGCTGGGCCTCCGCCCCCGCCTCCCGTGGGCCCTGGCCCAGTCCCTCGCCATCAACACCCTCCGCTACCGCCTGCTCGGCGCACTCCCCGGCGGCCGCCGACGCCTGGAACGGCACGGAGCGCGCGTACAGGACTGCCAGCTCGCGTCGATGTTCCACGGGGAGGCGGCGGAGGTGGGGCGGCTGCCGGGGGCGGAGGGGGTTTCCTGAGGGGCCCGTTGTGCGTGGTCAGCTCGTTTTCTTCGCGAGTTCGGCGAGGAACTGCGGCATGCGGCCCGCGCCGAAGTCGTAGAACCGCGCCCACTGCGGCTCCACCGCGATGCGTGCCATCCGGTCGTACATGGCGCGGCAATTCCGCTCGAATTCTGCCGCGTACTCGGCGTCGAAGTTCTTGCGCGCGGCCGCGAGGTATTCCGGTACCACCCCGTCGACGATGGTCAGGTGCGCGACGCCGCGCACCGACAGCGTTTTGGCCGAGCCGGGACTGTCGCCCGCGTCGATGGTCAGGGCGACCTCCGGGCGCGTGGACAGCGCCTTCACCTTGGGCGCCGTGGCCGCGGTGGACATGACGATCTCCTCGCCGGTCCAGAAGATCCCGATCGGGACGACGCGCGGCAGCCCGTCGAGCCCGTTGTACGCCAGCCGCGCCATGGAGGCCTGGCTCAACAGCGCACCGGCATCGGCCAGTTCCTGCGCGATCTGCTCGGAGTCCATGATCTGGCTCGCCTCTCCCACTCCTGGTAGGACTGGTGCTGGTAGGGCCGTTCCTCGTAGCGCTGCTCCTAGTAGGACTGCAATTCCACCAACGTCCCGTCCGGGGAGCGCAGGTGGGCCGTACGCAGATTCGGCCCCCACTCCGGGCGGTCGCGGGGCTCGGTGACGGTTACGGCGCCGTGTCCCGCGAGGCGGTGCGCGGCGTCGTCCACGTCGGTCACGCGCAGGACCAGCATCGCGGCGTCCTGCGCACGCGCGGCGGCCGGCAGCGCGTCGGTGCCGACGGCCTCGGCGAGGGCGCGGCGGGAGAAGAGGACGAGCAGGGTCCCGCCGTCCAGGTCCCAGTTCGCGTACCCGGCCGCGGGGATGACCTTGACGGGCTCGATGCCCAGCACATCGCGCAGCGCGTCGGTCCAGAAGCGGGCCGCGCCGTCGAAGTCCTCGACGAGCAGCCGCGGGTAGAGGGCGTCCATGCGCCGGATCCTAGCCGGGGAGGGGCACGGGCGAGCCCCGGCCGGAAGATCTCGGGCGGCGAAAAGCAATGGCGATCCCGCGCGCCCTCCCGGCATTCTGTCCGCATGCTCATCAGGGAAGCCGGCACCACCGACTGGACGGCCATCTGGCCCTTCTTCCACGAGATCGTCGCCGCGGGCGAGACCTTCACCTTTCCGCCCGGGCTCACGCAGGAGCAGGGCCGCGACTGGTGGTTGCTGCCGGCCCCGGACCGTACGGTCGTCGCTCTCGACGAAACCGGAGCGGTCCAGGGCACGGCCAAGATGAACGCCAACCACATGGGCAACGGCTCGCACATCGCGAGCGCCAGCTACATGGTCGACCCGGCGCATTCCGGAAAGGGCGTGGGCAGGGCGCTGTGCGAGTACACGCTGGAATGGGCGCGCGAGGCCGGATTCCGGGCGATGCAATTCAACGCGGTCGTCGAGACGAATACGCATGCCGTCCAGCTCTACCGTTCCCTCGGATTCGAGGTGCTGGGCACACTCCCGGAAGGCTTCCGGCATCCGACGAAGGGTTACGTCGGGCTGCACATCATGCACCGCGCCCTGTGACGCCGGAAGCTCAGGCCCTATACGCCACGTTCGCCATCATTCCCGCCTCCCCGTGGTACGCGTTATGGCAGTGCAGCATCCACTGACCCGGATTGTCGGCGTCGAAGAAGACGGAGAGTTTCCGCTTCGGCAGCACGATCGCGGTGTCCTTCCGGGGGCCTGAGTCGCCGAGTTGGTACGTGTGTCCGTGCAGGTGCATGGGGTGCCACATGTCGGTGTCGTTGACGAAATCGAGCCGCACCCGCTGTCCCTTCTCGACCAGGAGCGGATTCTTCTCGGGGTGCCGCATGCCGAATGGCCGACCATTGAGGGTCCAGTCGTATTTCGCCATTCCGCCCGTCAGTTGGATGCGGTGCGTGACGTCGGCCTTCGCTTTCTCCAGCCGTACGTCGTCCGCGGCCCGCAACTCGGACGCCGCCACGATCCGGCCGTCCAGCTCCTTCGGCCGCACGCTCGGCGAGGGCCTGCGCCCGGACCCCGTACGTACGAGAGCCAGGCCGTTCGCCTTCTTGCCCTCGGCCAGGGCGACGAGCGGAAACACCCCGTCGTGAAGGGTGACCATTACGTCGTACCGCTCCCCCATTCCCACCAGCAGGGCGTCCACGTCCTCATGCCGTACGGGGAAGCCGTCGGTGTGCGTGACGGTGAGCCTGTGGCCGCCGAGGGCCACCCGGTAGGCGGTGTCCGAACCCGCGTTGATGATGCGCAGCCGGACCTTGCTGCCCGGCTTGCCGCGGTAGACGTCCGGGTCGTCGGCCACGCGCCCGTTGACCAGGTGGTACGGGTACTTCACGTCGCCCGCGTCCCCGCCGAGCAGTGCGCTGGTGGCGCCCATGAGCATGAAGTCGCCCGGCGCGTCCCCGGATGAGGACGCGGCGCCGCCCATCCGCATGCCGGCCATTCCGCCCATGCCACCGCCGTGACTCCCGTGTCCTGCCATCCCCTTCTCGAGCTCGGCGAAGGCCTGGTCAGGGGTGCCGGTGACGCCGTCGAGCCAGTCGTCGAGGACGACGACCCACTCGTCGTCGTACGCGAGCGGTTCCTTCGGGTCCTCCACGATGAGCGGCGCGTACAGGCCGCGGTCGAGCTGGACGCCGACGTGCGGGTGGAAGAAGTACGTGCCCGGGGTGTCGGCGACGAAGCGGTAGGTGAAGGCCGAGCCGGGCCGCACGGCCGACTGCGTCACCGGCGGTACGCCGTCCATGTCGTCGCGCAGGTGGAGGCCGTGCCAGTGCACGGATGTGGCGGTCCCGCCGGGGAGTTGGTTGGCCAGCTCGGCGACCAGGGTGTCCCCGGCGGTGAGCCTGACCTCCCTTCCCGGTACGCGGCCGGTGAAGGCCCAGGTCTTGGCGGTCACCCCGCCGCCCAAGTCGACCTTCGCGGGCGCGGCGGTCAGCGAGACCTTCCGCTCGCGCCCCGTGCTGCTGCGCCTCTTCTCCGTACCGGCGACCACGGGGCTGGAGGGCGCGACGAGTCGCGGGGCGCTCTTCGCGCTGTTCCCGCTGGCGCCGTTGCCGCTGGTCCCGTTGCCGCTGGTCCCGTTCCCGCAGGCGGCGAGCGCGCCGGCGCCCGCGGCTCCGAGCCCGGCGAACAGGACGGACCGACGGTTGATGCTGTTCATTTTTCTTCCTTCTCTCAGGACTGCTGGACGGGCGCTCGGCGGCGCCGCAGCAGCACATGCGGTGCCGCCGCGCCGCTGCCGGGCGCGCCTATCTGCGCAGCAGAGAGAGGAGGAAGAGGTCGGGCGGCGCGCGCCCCACCGCGCTTGCGGGCGAAGCTCCTTGTGCGGCCGCTTGGTTGGCGTACGGGTGCGGCTCGTCCCGATCAGGCGCGAGGAGCTGTACGGAGTCGATGTTCGGCGCCGCGCAGAGCTGGGTGGTGTGGGTGCAGCAGCTCAGAGTGTCGGGGTGCTTCGGGGGTACGTGGTGGCGCGCGGCGACTGCGTGCGCGCCGTCGCCCTCGCTCGGGACGACGCGAACGGCCGGGGCCTGCGCAGGGGTTGGAGCGGCCCGGGTCCCGCCCTCCGCAGCGTTCGTCCCCGGGAACGTGTGGTGCACGAGCAGCGCGAACGCGACGCACAGGATGCCCAGCACCCCGTACACCCAGCGGAGCCCCACACCTCCGCCACGCCCTGCCCGCATCGCTCCGGACTCCCTCTCCCTCAGCGTCAACCGGTGTCCGCACCTTACCCCCAGGGGGTTTACGCGGTTCGCAGTGCGGGGGTCGGCGGGCGCTCCTGCGGCCCGAATCGTCCTTGGATCGGGTGACTTGGGCGGGGCAGGCTGGGCGTCATGACCCAGCGATTCACGCGCAACGAACTCGTGGCACGGCTGGTTCGCGCAGGGGAGCTGGAGCTATCGGGCGACGAACCGGCCGAGGCGGCGGCGTACTTCGACACGGAGAAGTTCCGCTTCCACGGTCCTGACGGCTTCGACTCCGATTTCGCCGGGCTCAGCGCGTACTTCGACTCCGTACGTGCGGCGTTCGACGACCGGTCGATCCGGCGCGGCATCGTGGTGGCCGAGGGCGAGTACATCGCGTGCCAGACCTGGATCGAGGGCACCTTCGTCCGCGAGTTCACCCAGTCCCCGGTCGGCCCGCTGCCGCCCAACGGCAAGCGTGTCGTGTTCGACCTCATGAACATCTTCCGCTTCGACGACCGGGGACGCCTCGTGGAGGAGTGGGTACGCACGGACACCCGCGGCCTCTTGCGCCAGCTCGCACCCTGACCGGGCCGCGCGCCTCTACTGTGGCGCGGTGATGACACAGGTGATCGTGGTCAACGGCGGTTCCAGCTCGGGGAAGTCCGGGATCGTGCGGTGCCTGCAGGCGGTGCTGCCGGATCCGTGGCTGGCGCTCGGAACGGACACGCTGGTCGAGGCGATGCCGGCGTCCATGCGGACGTCGGACGGCGGAATCGAATTCGCGCCGGACGGAGAGGTGGCCGTCGGCCCTGAATTCCGGACGCTGGAAGCGGCATGGATCGCGGGAGTCGCCGCGATGGCCCGCGCGGGCGCCCGGGTCATCGTCGACGAGGTCTTCCTCGGTGGCGCGTACTCGCAGCAGCGATGGCAGAGCGCGTTGGGCGGACTGCGGGTGCTGTGGGTCGGGGTGAGGTGTGACGCGGCAGTGGCCGCGGGCCGCGAGCTCGCACGAGGCGACCGGACCGCGGGGATGGCCGCGTCCCAGGCGGAGGTGGTCCACCAGGGCGTGACCTACGACCTGGAGGTCGACACCACGCATGCGGAGGCGATGGAGTGCGCGCGCAGCATCGCGGCGCGGGTGAAGTGAGCGAGCGTGTCGCCGGCGCGCGGGCGCTGCTGCGAGTTGGCGAACGTTTCGCGGGGCGGGGCTCTCACCCTCAGCGAGCAGACGCGACGCCGGCGCGCGAGCCCTGCCGGGAGCCGGCGAACCTTTCGCGAACCAGGACCCTCAACCACCACCCACCGCCGCACTCCTGCGAGCACCCCCGCGCACCCCAGCCGCGGCAGCCCACACACGAGTAGCGGCATTGCGGGCCCCTATCCCGGCCCTCGTCGCTGGCACGAGCAACCTCGACGCCGCCGTCATCTGGCGCTGCTTCGGAGTCGCCAAGCGCCGGTGGGCGGCCTCGTAACGGGACAAGGCCGCTCGATGGTCACCGGAACTGGCGGCCAGTTCCGCGGCCAACGTCGCCGCGCCCGCCATCGCGAGGCTGGAGCCGTCGCCGAACAGGGAGACGCACGAGGCCGCGTCGCCCAGAAGTGCCACCCGGCCCTGTGACCAGCGGTCGAGGCGGACCCGGCTGACCGCGTCGAAGTAGAGATCCGGGTCCGGGACCTCCTCAAGTCGCTGGAGGAATTCGGGCGTTCGCCACGCCTCACCCGCGAACGCCTCCCGCAGCAGCCGCCTGTGCTGCGCAACGTCCCGGTAGTCGAACCCGGTCACCTCCCGCCGCCGGACCATGAACGCGACCAGCGCCGAGCCCCGCCCGGGATGGAGGGAGACGGCCTTGTTCGGAGAGTTGTACGTGAGCACCTCGTACGGGCTCTCGGCGGGCCGCCCCAACGGCAGGGTCGCCACGTACATGCCGAGGTGCCGGACGTACCGGCGCTCAGGCCCGAACACCAGCCGGCGCACGTTCGAGTGCAGGCCGTCGGCACCGACGACGAGGTCGAAGCGCCGCGGGGCGCCGCGTTCGAAGGTGACGTCCACGCCGTGCGGGTCCTGCTCCAGCGTGCTGATGGAGTCGTCGGCCACGTACTCGACGTCGTCCCGCACGGCCCCGTACAGGATGGCGGCGAGGTCGGCGCGGGGCAGTTCGACCGCCCTGTCGGCGTCGTGCGCGAAGGCGCCGAGGGGCAGGCCGCCCCTCGGCCGGCCGCCGCCGTCGACGAAGGTCAGCCGCTCCACCCGCGTGGCGGCGTCCCGCAACTGCCGCATGACGCCCATGTCTTCGGCCACTTCGACCGCGGGCCCGCGCACGTCCACGGGGCTTCCGCTGCTGCGCGCGCCCGCGGCCCGCTCGACGACCGTGGGGGCGAAGCCGCGCCGGGCCAGCCCGTGGGCCAGCGTCGTACCGGCGATCCCGCCTCCAGAGATCAACACTGTGCGGTGGTGCATCTCGACCTCCCCGCCAGGACGCCTTCCCGCGCCCAACTTTCTGCATCCAGTGCCGACTTGCAGTGAGTGCAGACTAGCACTCGTTGCGTACTCTTGTGCCATGGGAAATCCGGACGGCAGCGGGCAGACGCAGACGCTCCGTGAGCGCAAGCGGGCACGTACGCGGCAGGCGCTCATCGACGCGGCGGTCGAACTCTTCGAGCGCGACGGCTATGACGAGACGACCGTCGCCGCCATCGCCGCGCGCGCGGAAATCGGTACGCGTACGTTCTTCAGCCACTTCTCCAGCAAGGAGGAGCTGCTCTTCCCCGACACCGACGCGCGCGTGCAGGCCGCGCTGCACGCGATCGCCACCCGGGCGGCCGATGAGCGGCCGGCCGACGTGCTCCTGCGCGCGCTGCGGAATGTCGCGGAGACGGACTTCGGCGTGGTCGGCGAACTGACCCGGGTGCGGATGCGGTTGATCCAGACCGTGCCGGTGGTACGCGGCCGAGCCCTGCAACTCCAGCGCGAGGCCGAGCGGACCATCGCGCGCCGCCTGCACGGCGCCTTCCCCGACGAACTCGACGAGGTCGAAGCGGCAGCGCTGGTCGGGGCGTTCGTCGGCGCCGTCTCGGGAGCGCTCCAAGCCCTGCTCGACAGCCCCGAAGCGCTCTCCCGGGACGCGGGGCGGCTCGGCGAACGCGTCCGCGAGGCCACCGACGTCGCCCTGCGGCCGTGGCGGGACCGTTCCGGGCCGCGGTGAGCAAGCGGGTCGGGCCCCGGATCGGTCCACCGGAATAACCCCGCCGGCACGGCAGTTGGGGCCTCACGTGGAGTTGATGATCTCGATGTCCGTCACGCGCGGGAGGAACGCCCCATGAGCCAGAACGAGCAGACCGTCGAAATCCCGCACCTCGGCGGGTCCCGCATCGGCTACACCTTCGGCAAACCGTACGACCCCGCGCTCCCGACGCTGGTCCTCATCAACTCGTACACCACCTCTGCCGATCTCTACCGGCCGCAATTCGCCGATCCCGCGCTGAATTCCGCGGTCAACCTGCTCTCCCTCGAACCGTACGGACACGGCCGTACGAGGTCCGCGTACCGGCACTTCACCTACTGGGACAGTGCCATCGCGAACCTGCAAGTCCTCGAAGCCCTCGGAATTCGCGAGGCGTTCGTGCTCGGGACGTCCCAGGGCGGCTGGATCGCGGTGCGCATGGCGCTGCTCGCGCCGGACGTCGTGAAGGGGCTGATCACGCTCGGCACGTCGATGGACTACGAGAGCCCGCGCAGCCGTGAACTGGGCTGCTGGGACGGCATCGAATTCAACACCCCGCTCATCGACGCGCTCGCCGAACCGGTCGGCGAGGACTGGGTCGTTCCGGACGAGATCGTGGACGCGGTATTCGACACGGCACTGGGCGGGATATCGGCCGAAGAGCGGGAATTCTGGCTCGCCGCCTACCGCGCGCATTACGCCGGCGAAGCGGGGCGCCGCCGCCTGCGCCTCAGCACGGTCAACCTCCGCGACCGCGACGGCCTCCACGGCCGCCTGGACGAGGTCACCGCCCCTGTGCTGTGGCTGCACGGCACAGCAGACCAGGTGTATTCCGTGGCCAACGCGGAGGAGGAAATCCAGCTCTTCACCCACTCCCCCGAGGCGCGTTTGGAGGTCGTCGAGGGCGGCCAGCACTTCCTGAGCGCGTCGCATCCGGCGGAAGTCGATGCGGCGGCGATGGAATTCGTCAAGCGCTGGAGTTGAACGGCGGCGGCGTGTGGGCCGTGCAGGTCGAAGCCGAGGCCGGCGAGCGCCACCCTGTGGGGTGCGGCGTGCGTGAGGTCGTGGACGGCCGTCATCAGGTCGATGACCGGCTTGGCCGCCATACCCGGAACGGCTGTCGCGCCGATGTGCTCGCATGTCACGAACAACCCGGGCACGGCTGCCTCGAGAAGCTCTACCGCGCCGCCGCCACAGCGTCGAACAACCCGAGGACCGCGCCGCGGACCTGCTCCGCGACCGTCTCCGGCTTCGACGCGTCGAGCTTGCCGTCGAGGTGCAGGAACGCCAGGCCGTGGACCAGCGCCCACACCGGGGTCCACAGCGCGTCCGGGTCGGCGCCCGGGAAGGCGCTGCGCGCGATGCCGCGTACGTACTCCGCGATAGCACTGGTCGCGGCGGCCCGCTCCTCGTTGCCGTGGTCGCAGGGCTCGGCGAACATCGCGCGGAACAGCGCGGGATGGTCGAGCGCGAAGCGCACGTAGGCGACGGCGACGGACGCGAGTTCGTCGGGGGTCGCGGGCGAGGGGTGGGCGGCGGACAGGTGCTCGGCGAGTTCGCGGTAGCCCTCGGCGGCGACCGCGGAGACGAGCGCTTCGCGGTCCGGGAAGTGGCGGTAGGGCGCGGTCGGCGAGACGCCCGCGCGGCGCGCGACGGCCCGCATCGACAGCGCGGCGCTGCCGTCCTCTTCGAGCAGTTCGCGCGCGGCGCGCAGGCAGGCGGCATGCAGGTCGCCGTGGTGGTACGTACTCGCCTGTGGCACGGGCCACACCCCTCTCATGTATGCACCGCTTACATTCTCCGTCTAATGTGAGCGGCGTACACATTCTAGGCGACCGCCCCGGCTGGCCTCGATCGCTCCGGGCCGCCAACCCGAACAGAGAGGGATTCGGATGACCAGCGAACTGTTCTCGCCGTTGTCCCTGCACTCAGGACAGGTGCTGGACAACCGGATCGCGAAGGCGGCCATGGAGGAGAACCTGGCCGACGCGGGCCAGCAGCCCGGCCCGCGCCTGCTGGCGCTGTACCGCCGCTGGGCCGCCGGCGGCACCGGCCTGCTGATCACCGGCAACGTCATGGTGCACGCCGAGGCGCTGACGGGGCCCGCCGGCGTCGTACTCGACGAGGCCGCGCCGCTGAAGCCGTTCGCCGAGTGGGCCGAGGCGGGCAGGTCGGGCGGCGGCCGGATATGGATGCAGCTCAACCACCCCGGCCGCCAGGTGCAGGCCGGCATGCCGGGCGTCGTATGGGGCCCGTCCGACGTGGGCGTCGACCTGGGCCGGCACAGCGGCAGGTTCGGGCGGCCGGTCGCCATGACGGCCGGGCAGATCGAGGCCACGGTGGGCCGGTTCGCGGTGACGGCGCGCCGCGCGGAGGAGGCGGGCTTCGACGGGGTCGAGATCCACGCCGCGCACGGTTACCTGCTGTCGCAGTTCCTCTCCCCGCTGGTCAACAAGCGGACCGACGCGTGGGGCGGCTCGCTGGAGAACCGCACCCGCCTCCTGCTGGACGTCGTCCGCGCCGTACGCGCCGCCGTCGCCCCGTCGTTCGCGGTCGCGGTGAAGCTGAACTCCGCCGACTTCCAGCGCGGCGGATTCGACGCCGACGACGCGCGCCAGGTGATCGAGATGCTCGCGCCGCTGGGTGTCGACCTGGTCGAACTGTCCGGCGGCAGCTACGAGAGCCCGGCGATGACCGGCCGGCCCGCCGACGAGCGCACCCAGGCGCGCGAGGCCTACTTCCTCGACCTGGCGAAGGACCTGGTCGAGGCGAGCCCGCTGCCGTTGATGCTCACCGGCGGCATCACGCGGCGCGAGACCGCGGAACGGGTGCTCGCCAGCGGGGTCGCGCTCGTCGGCATCGGCACCGCGCTCTCCCTCACCCCTGACCTGCCCGAACGCTGGCGCGGCGGCCGCGAAGGCGACGGGGAGCTCCGGCGCGCGGCCTGGTCGGACAAGGCGCTCGCCTCGGCCGCGACCATGGCGCAGGTACGCCACCAGATGCACCGCCTCGCCCGCGGAACCGCCCCCAAGCCCCGCGCCCACCCCGCCCGGGCCCTGCTCTGCGAACAGCTCCAACAGCGGCGGGCGCTGCGGCGGTACAGCGCCTGGCTGACGGCCGGTCGGCGCGCGGGTACGGAGGCGGACAGGGCGGCGTGATCAGCGGCTCCGTACGGAATCAGCCGCGAGGCGAGCCGGCCGCCGACGCACGGCCCGCGCGGAACCGGGGAGCGAATTCCTCCTCCACGAATCGCTCGATGGAAGTCGGCGTGGTCGTACGAGCTGTACGTGGCTGTTCCATGCGCACATGGCGGGAATTCACGGATTCGCCGACCTCCACCATCATGGCGGCGACGTTGTCGGAGACGCCGTTGCGGCGGAGTTCCGCGTGGAAGTCGGGGAGGGTGGTCTGCTCGTAAATGAGGGCGTCCTCGCCCACGGCGTGCGCGATGACCTTCACCGCTTCGCGCATGCTCACATCGCGTTCCCCTTGGAGTTCCAGGACCTCCGTACCGTGCCACGTCCCGGTGGCGAGTTCCCGCCCGGCCCGGGCTCCGACGTCGCGCGTGGTGACGAAGGGCAGGGGAAGGTCGGGCGCGAAGGGGGCGCTGATGCGGTGGTCGGTGCGGGCGGTGTCGACGTGGTCGAGCAGGTTCTCCATGAAGTAACCGGCGCGCAGCCACAGCGTGTCGACCCCGGGTACGCGTGAGAGGCGCTGTTCGAAACGGTGGAGTCCCGCGACCGGGCCCGTGCCCGTGGCGTGGCGCGCTCCCCAACTGCTCAGCCCGACGACGCGGGTGACGCCGGATTCGGCGACCGCCTGGGTGAGGGAGGCCGCGATCCGGTCCTGGAAGGCGCCGAAGTCGGGGTGATCGGGGAGGTAGTTGGGCTGGATCACCGCGTAGACGCCAGCCGCGCCACGGAAGGCGTCCGTCAGCGCGGCCGGGTCGCCCGGTTCGGCCTCCCGCACCTCGGCGCCCCGCGCGGCGAGGTCGTCGAGCCGCCGGGCCGAGCGGCCGAGGACCCGGACGAGGTGCCCGGCGTTCAGCAGATACTCGGCGACGGCCCGGCCCGTACGACCGCTGGCACCGGTGATGACGTACATGGATGTGTCCCTTTTCCTTGAGTGTTGCGGCGCGGCGGGGTGCGCCACGCCTTTGAGCTGCGCCGTTGACGGGCAGGCGCTGGCGACGCTAGGCGGCCAGCAGAACGGCCGGGTAGGAGCGCCACTCCCACCCCGAGCCACCTCCGTACGACGCGCAGGGCTCGCTCGAACCCCCATCCCACGAACCACCCAATAGCCCCACGAATAACCCCACCCCCACCACCTCCCGCCCGCTAACGTGCCGCCGTGACACTCCCCCCGAGGCCCACGACCAGGACCGGAACCACCCTGCGCACCCTCGCCGCCGTACTCGCCGCCACGGCACTCGCGAGCAGTCCCGCTCCCCCGGCCCCCACCTCCACCACTCGCTCGCCAGCCGCCACCGCCCCCTCCACCTCGGTACGAGACCTGTACGGCTCGGAGAACCGCACCCTCCCCACCCACCGCCGCATGATCGCGCTCACCTTCAACGCCGCCTGGAACACGGACGGGACCCGCGCGGTCCTCCGTACCCTGCGCCGCCATCACGCCCCCGCCGCCTTCTTCCTCACCGGCGACTTCGCCGAGCGGCATCCGGGCACGGCCCGCGCCCTCGTCGCCGCAGGTCACGGCATCGGCAACCACTCCCACACCCACCCCCACTTCCAGAACGTCTCCCGCGAGCGGCGGGCGCAGGAAGTGCTCCGGGCCGACCACGCGATCCGGGCGGCGACGGGCACGGCCCCGATGCCGTTCTTCCGCTTCCCCTACAGCGAGACGAGCCCCGGGACCATCGCCGAGGTCAACCGGCTCGGCTTCGCCGACATCGAGTTCACCGCCGACACCAACGGCTGGAAGGGCGCACGGGGCGGCATGACCGTACGCAAGGCGGTCGGGCGCGCGGTGGCCGCGCTCCGGCCGGGCGCGATCATCCAGATGCACGTCGGCACCCAGCCGGGCCAGGCCCACGACCGGCACGACCGGGGCGGGGTCATCGATGCCCGCGCCCTGCCGCGGATCATCGAAGCCGCCCACGCCCGTGGCTACCGCATCGCCGACCTGCGCACCCTCCTCACGCCCGACCACCACTGACCGGTGTCACCCGGAATGGCCCGGCCGGGGCTCTGACGTGGACTTTCGTACGCTGGAACCATGAAGGCTCCTCCAACCCCGTCACGGGACCGCGGCGCCGCCGTACCGGACGACGCACCCCTCGCGGCCTTCCTGCGTGCCAGGCGGAGCCAGGTGCGGCCCGAAGATCACCACCTGGCCGCTGGCGCACGGCGTCAGGTGCCAGGGCTGCGGCGGGACGAGGTGGCGTTGCTGGCGGGGATCAGCACCGACTATTACGTACGTCTCGAACAAGGCCGGGAGCGGCGGCCGTCCCGCGCGGTGGTGGAGGGGCTGTGCGAGGCGCTGCTGCTGGACTCCGTCACCGCCCGCCACCTGCGCGTACTCGCCGCCTCTCCCGACGGAGCGGGCGCGTCCCGTCCCATGGACGGCGGCCGCCTGGAATCCGTACGCCGGCTCCTCGATTCCATGGCGGTGCCCGCCCTCCTCGTCAACCGGTGGCTCGACATCGTGGACGCCAACGCGCTCGGCGACCTCCTCCACGACGGGCTGGAGCCGCGGGACAACTACGCGCGCATGGTGTTCCTCGCCCCCGGCGCGCGGTCGTTCTTCACCGAGTGGCCCGAGGTCGCGCGCTGCATGGTGGCGGCTCTGCGCGCGCAGGCCGGCGCCGGTACGGGAGCGGCCCGCCTCACCCAGCTCGTGGGCGAACTGGCCACGCACAGCGAGGTCTTCGCCTCCGCCTGGGAGGAGCACCGGCTGTACGAGAAGGCCATGGACCGCAAGGTCTTCCGCCACCGGACCCTCGACGGGTACCCCACACTCGCCTTCGACCAGCACGTCCTGGACCTCCCGGGCAGCGAGGGCCACCGCATCTGGGCCTTCCACCCGGCGGACGAGGCGACAGCCGACGCCCTGCTCCGCCTGCCGGACGCGGCGGAGCGCGCAACGTAGGAACGCGCAACCTAGGAGCGCGCAACACAGGACGCCTGCCCCTTGCCGCGGGCCACGACGCAGGGGATCCAGCCCTAACTCGCCCTCTCCGCTGCCGCGGGGCTCTCCGCCGTGACCATGTCGGAGTTCCGCATACGGGGTGTCAGGGCCCCGTAACAAGAGCCCTCGGGGCTTTGAGGGCGCGGCGCGCGGCGTGATCGAGTAGCGAATGTCAGGCGCTCGGGGAATTCCCCGATGCGCGCACTGCGTTGGCGCGGCCGGTCACGGGCCCCGGTCTCTTGCTTTCCGTCGCGACCACGACGGGTCGACCACAGCAATGCCGGGCACTGTTGCCCGCCTGCCGCGCGGCGCATGTGAGAAAGGGAGGAAAGAATGGGCAAGTTCAAGCGCGTGGCCATCGCAGGCGCCGGAATCCTGGCCTTCTCCGGTGCCGCTGTCGGCGCAGCTCAGGCGGCCGACACTCCGCCCCCTGGCAAGGAGTACACGGTCCACGGCGTCCACAACTGCATGGAAGCCGTCGACAAGTCCCACAAGGAACTCGGCACTCCCGAAAGCTGGAAGCGCTACTCCTGCATGATGAACACGGACGATTCGGCGGATCTGGAATACCACTGATCCACCGGGCATAAAGCCCACCGCAGGAAAGACCCAGCGGCCCCTCCGCCTCTCCTGGAAACCGGGACGGCGTCGGAGGGGCCGTCTGCCTGAACGCTCCGGATTGGCACCGCTGTTGGCGAGGCCTTCAGCCTCCCGACCGTCCTGCTACGGCGAGGAATTGGCGAGCGCCGCGCAACGTGGTGTGCACGTCGCGTTCGGTGGCGCGGCTGTCGAGGCGAACGTCGAGAGCGCCGGGGAGCGCGCCGGTAGGTCGCAGACCTGCCGTGAGCCGGGAAGCGTCCAGCCCGTCACGTTGGGCGATGAGGGTGCCGAGCTCGTAGCGGCTCACGGCATCGGAACCCGCCAGATGGCGCACGCCGGCCCCTTCACCGACCGCGAGTTCCAGCAGGGCGGCGGCCAGGTCGGCAACGTGTACGGGGCAGCGGATGTCGTCGGCGAACAGCACTCCGCTTCGCGCGCCGGCCGCGAGCTCGTGCACCAGGCGGACATGCGCGGACCGCCGCTCGCCGATGATCAGCGAGGTGCGCGCGACGACGGCACGCGGGTGTACGAGGCCGACTCCCGTCTCCGCTGCGGCCTTGGCGGCTCCGTAAGGGGTGACGGGGTCGGGGAGACAGGTTTCGTCGTAGTGGACGCGGGCGCCCGAAAACACCGCGTCGCTGGATACGTGGACGAGGCGGCAGTCGTACTTCGCCGCTGCCATCGCCAGGCGTACAGGCCCTTCAGCCGTCACCGCCCAGTCGGATCCGCCACTCGTCGCGTTGATGACGATGCGCGGACCGACCTCGGTCAGGACGGCTTCGACACTCGCAGGATCCCGCAGGTCGAGGGCGTGCCACATGACCCCGCGAGCGGTGCCGGGCTTGGTCGCGAACGTTGCGGCTGTCGTGTGCCCGGCCGCTGCCGCCTGCCTGGCCAGCTCAGCACCCAGGAACCCGCTGCCGCCGATGATCAGGATCGTCATGCCGCGACACGGTAGGAGATCCTCGGGAGATGCCAACTCCCTTGGCCCTGCGCAGACTTCCTTGCCGCACCGCCGTGACGCAATGTGCCGCGAAACCCACCCACCGGCCGGTGAGTCGAACCGCACACCATGACCGTGACCTCCCCCCACCCCACCTGGCGCACCGACTGGCGTCACTACCTCACCACGCTCACCATCAGCATCAGCGGTGGCGCCGTCTCCACGGTCGCGCTCCCCCTCATCGCCGTCACCGTGCTGGACGCGAGCGTGTGGCAGGCCGCATTGCTCACTGCGGCGCAGCGGTTGCCGCCGTTGTTCACCGCGCTGTTGGCGGGTGCGGTGGTGGACCGGTACCGACGGTTGCCGTTGTTAATCAGCGGCGGACTGCTCGCGCGGCGCCTGGTGCCGCGGCGCGGCCCGTTCCGGGTCATGCTCGCCGGGGCCCTGATCGCGCCCGCCGCGCAGCTTCCGCTTCTGCTCTCCGTACCCGGTCTGACCGGCCAGATCGCCATCGGGGCCGGCCTCGCCTTCCAGCTCGGCGCGGCGGTCGCGACCGGCTCGACGCAGCGGTCGGTGCGCCAACTCGCCTGCGACAGCGGCATGCAGGGCCGACAGCAGGCAGTGGGTACGTGGCTGGCGTACGGGCCGCGTTCCCTGGCCGCCCTCGCCGCGGGCGCCCTGGCCACCGCGGTCGGCGCACGCCCCGCGCTCGCGCTCGCGGCCGCGCTGCTGCTCGTGCCGCCCGCGCTGCTGCTGTGCTCCCCAGTACGCCGCCTCCGCACTGTTCCCGCCCCGCGCGCCGCGCCCTGAACGACGGGAGATGTCCCCTATGCCTGCGCCACCTGCACTCCCGGTGGACCACTGGCACCGCTGGTACCGGGACGGCAAGAACTTCAGCCCCGTCACCGACGAGGAACTCGCCCTTTTCACCGACCACTTGGGGGCGGCGGACGGGCGGCGGCTGCTGGATGTCGGCTGCGGAACCGGGGAGTACGCGCGCGCCCTGCACGAACAGGGCTTCCACGTCACCGGCATCGACTTCGCTCCCAGCGCCATCGCCCTGGCCCGCGAACGACACGGCGGCCGCGAGGGGTTGAGCTTCCACCAGCACGACATCGACCAGGGCATTTCCGGTCTGCCGCGCGCCGGCTACGACGTGATCACCGCCCGGCTCGCGTACGCCTTCCTCAACCGCCCCCGGCTCCGCGCCGCCGCCCGCCTGCTGCTGTCACCCGGCGGCCACCTCGTCCTCACCACCCCACTCGCCGAACGGCTGCCGGCCCACCGCCGCACCATCGGCATCACGCAGCACGATGCGGAGGTGCTGGTGCGGACCTGGTATGCCGTGTACTACGACCTGGGGACGCTGCGGGTGTTCGTATTACGCCGCTGAGTACGCCCACGAAGGGCAGCGTGTGTGGCATCCCGGGCATGGCCGACGCGTTGCTGCGGGGCCTCGGCATCTTCGCCGGCGGCGGCGGTCCGTGTGGCCCGCGGTGGATGGGTAGGGAGACCCCGTACGCGATCACGCGGTTGTGGAAGGGAGCGGGCGGTGCAGATGATCTGGAAGTTCGGGGAGCTGGCGTTGACGGCGGAGGAGATCGACTTCCTCGATCCCGCGGCACCGGAAGGTCCTGACGTGCGGGAACGCGGCCTGCGCATCGAATTCCGCGTCGTCGACGAACAGCACGAGGGGAGCGTGTACGCCTCCGACCGCTGGGTGCTGCAACCCGCCTTCTGCCGGCTCGACCTCCTGGAATCCGCCCCGGGGCGCGCCGACCGCATCCACTGGCACCCGGCCGTGACGGACGGCGAGCCCGGACAGCGCGTCTTCGATCCCGCCCTCACCGAGGACCCCCTCACGTGGATTCACGAGCGGCTGCGCGACCTGCCCGCATTCCTCCAGCAGATAGGAAAGGAGCAGGCCTTCCATATCGACCTCGAAGCGCTCCGTTCCGAACTGCCCAGCATCACCGCCTGGTTGAAACAGGCCCTCGACCACGCCCGACGCCCATGGCCCACGGTCACCCGCAACGAGCGGGGACTTGCCGTGAAGCGCTGAGGGGCGTCAGCGGCGACTACGTGGAAGGCCGTTCCGGCATTTCCAGAGCGGTCGCCAACCACCGCCGGGTGTGGGCGTACGCCTCCTCCGCATTCAGCTCTCCCACATCCACGTTCAGCACATTCCACGGCGTACGCGCGAGAAGGCGACGGGTCAAGGCCGCCTCGAAGCGGAGGTGGGCGGCGGCCGACGGGAGGTCGTGAACATTCCGGGTGCCGGGTGAGCCGGCGAGTTTCCCCACGTACCAGCCCTCCCACCCGTCGCCTTCCCGCTCGACCGCGCGGCGCAGCGCCTTCTCCGGATCGTCGTGGACGTACGCCACGGTGACCTGGGCCGGTTCCGCGGCCCGTGCCAGCTCGCCCATGACGTGGGCGAGGGTCTTCTCGTCGTGCCCCCACGCCACGAGGGACGGGATGAAAGGGAGAAGGGCATCCGTCACCAGGTAATCCCGGCCTTCCGCGAGTGATTCCGCGACATAGGCGCGGGTGCACTCGACCAAAGTCGCGGGCTGAACGTCGGAATTCCCCTCGGCGAACTCCTCGGCCACGGGCCGAAAAGCCGACCGCGTGAGAATGTCGGCCTCCTCGAAATGGTCGACGGAAAGGCCGAGGCCGTTCAGCCAACCGGCCACCGCGCGACACAGGGTGGACTTGCCGACCCCGGGACTGCTGCCGATGACGGAGATGAGGTGCAGGGTCATGGGATCAGTCTCGTTCATGCTCGGACAGAACCGGGCCCGCGCGGTCAGATCTCGTACGACGGCACGTTCATCTCGCTCCTCGGCCCAGCTCAGCCCAGCCCGTCCATCACGGCACTCACATACGCATCCAACCGCTCCTCCACCACACGAGCGGTCAGCTCCGTCCTCCCCGCCTCCCGCCATGGCTGGGACACCTGCCGCACCTCCTCGGAGAACGCCAACGCATCCCGCACCCGCCAATACAGCCGCTCGCTCGCGGTCGCGGCCAGTACGCCGCCGGCCTCCTCGTACGCCTCGGCGAACCGCGGGCCCCACGCCGGGCCGTGCAGCATCGCGAGATTGGTGCAGCAATGCGCGACGTCGAGGTCGGCCGGGCCCCAGGAGGTCTGCGCCCAGTCCACGACGCCGGTGATCCGGGCGTCCGCCGGCCCCGACGGCGGCACGTCGAACAACACGTTCCCGGGCTGGAAGTCCCGGTGCAGAAACCGCCCCCGATTCGGCTCGTACGGCTCACGCGGCTCATGCGGCTCGTACGACGGCGCGGGCTTGCGGATCACGTCGATCGCCGCAGCCCAGACCGCCGCGTCGGCGCCCCGCGGGGGCACGACGGTGTCGGCGGTCGTCAACGTCACGTAGGGCGGGGGCGGTTCGAGGGGGCGCACCGCGTGGATGGCTACGAGTAGGCGGGCCAGCAGCGGTACGCGCGCTTCCGCCCCCTCGTCGTCGAGCACCGTCCGGCCCGCCAGATGTGTCATGAGCAGAGACGGGTACTCGCACTGCTCGGCAACAGCATCGACCGCGACAAGCGTAGGAGTGGGGATACCACTCCCCGGGAGGAGCGTCAGCGCATGGGCCTCTCCGGTCAGCCAGTCCTCGGCGTGCTCCTCGCGGAACGGGTCGGCGAAGGTGCGCAGCACCAGGTGACGGGTGCCTCCGCCCCGCTTGCCGATGGTGAGCCTGCGCATTTCGGCGGTGATGCCGCCGTGCAGTGGTTCGGTGGCGGTGATCCGTTCGCCGGGTTCCAGGTGCCGGTTGACCCACGCCGTCGTCAACGGTCGGAGGGCTGCCGGTTCGTGAGGGTTCACCCGGCCATCGCACCATCCAGGACGCCTCCGTACCGGCACTTCCACGGAAGGTGGCGGCCATGACCTGCTAGGTTGCGTATCGTCGAACGAGCGTACGGGCTTACGGGGGTTGTGCCGTGATCGGGCTGGAAGCACTGGCGGGAATCGCACTGGTGGAGCTCGGCATGGTGCTGACGCCGGGGCCGAACATGATCTACCTGGTCTCCCGCTCGATCGCTCAGGGCCGCCGCGCCGGGCTGATCTCGCTGGCCGGGGTGTTCCTCGGCTTCCTGGCGTACCTCTTCGCCGTGGCCGCCGGCATCGCCACCGTCTTCGCGCTGGTGCCGGAGGTCTACCTGGCGATCAAGCTCGCCGGCGCCGGGTACCTGCTCTGGCTCGCGTGGAAGGCGGTCCGCCCCGGCGGACGCTCCCCCATCGCGCCGCAGGAGCTGGAGCAGGACGGGGACCGCAAGCTGTTCCTGATGGGCCTGCTCACCTGCCTGCTCAACCCCAAGGTGGCCATCCTCTACATCTCGCTGCTGCCGCAGTTCGTGGACCCGGACCGCGGCCATGTCGGCCTCCAGGGGCTGCTGTTGGGCCTGACTCAGATCGCGGTGGGGGTCGCGGGCAACGCGTTCTTCATCGTGACGGCGGGTTCCGTGGCCGGCTTCTTCTCCCGCCACCCGCTGTGGCAGCGCCTGCACCGGTACGTGATGGGCACCGCGCTGGCGGGCTTCGCCGTGAAGATCGCGACTGAGCGGTCGGGGACGGCGGTGGCGCTGCGGTGAGCCGGTGGGGTGTTCCCCGGGTGAGCGTCGCTCCTGTGCGTCTGCTCGCAGCGCGGATTCGGTGCGTGCCGGGGCCGACGAGGTCGGGCGGCTCCCCGTCGGGCGTTCGTCTGGCTGACTGCTGACCTGCGCGTGTCCGGTGTCGCGCGGTGCCCTGCGTTTCTGATCGCCGCCCACGAGCGGCATGCTCGTCCCGTCAGCTCGGGGGCAGCCGGTAGCGAGGTCCCGGATCGGGGCGCCGCCCCATGCAGCCTCGCCCAGCCCTGAGTGCGTTCGCCCCCAAGGTGCGGTTGCCGGCGGCTGCGCCCGCCCCGCGCCCCTCCGCTCTGCTGGAACCAGACATCGCCCGCATCCCGTCCCTGTACGTGTAGGTGCCAATGACCGCATCACGGCGCCTACGGAACCGCACACCAACCCCACGAGGTAGACGGATCATGCACGGTGGCGCAGGCGGACACGGTGGCGGCGGGCATCACGGTGGGGGCGGCCACTTCGGGGGACACCATGGAGGGCATCACGGTGGGCACCATCACGGCGGTGACGGGGGCTTCTTCTTCGCCCCCACCTCGGGGAACGGGCGGTCCGGAGGCAGCCCCCGGCTCGTCGCGCTGCTGACGGTGGGCATCATCGTCGTCGTGGGCGGGTTGCTGCTGCTCACCCACTGAGCACGCCTCCCGGCCTACCGGCGTTCTGGCCGGTCAGCATTCCGTGGCCGCGCCTCGCCGGCCCATCAACACCAAGAGCACGAGCACGCTGCCCACCTCGGCCGGCCCCTTCGAGCTCCAGCAACCGAGCCCCGGCGACCGGCGACCGGCGACCGGCGACCGGCGACCGGCGACCGGCGACCGGCGACCAACACGCATACCCAGCGCGGCGCTTGAGCACAAAGGCGGGCCGTGACGCACCACCCGCCTCACCCACGCGCCGGCCCCCGCGCAGAGGCCACCCCCGCCTCCGCGCCTGCCCCAGCACCAACCCCCGCTTCATCAGCACCCCCCTCACGCAACCCCACCCGCCCATGCACCCGCCGCAGCACCCCCGGGGCCCACCAGTTGACGTGGCCGGCCAGGCGCATGAAGGACGGTACGAGGATGGCGCGCACCAGTGTCGCGTCGAGGATCACGGCGAGCGCGAGGCCGACGCCGAGGAGTTTGAGCAGCGTGACGCCGGAGATCGCGAAGATGACCAGGACCACGGCGATGATCGCGGCGGCCGCGGTGATGATGCCGCCGGTGCGCTGGAGCCCGTACGCGACCGCCTCGGTGTTGTCGCGTGATTGCAGGTAGCGCTCGCGAATTCGGGACAGCAGGAAGACCTCGTAATCCATCGACAGGCCGAACGCCACGCAGAACGTGAGGATCGGGATGGCCGCGTCGATGTGCCCGGTGTGCGGCGGGCTGCCGACGAGGAGGTCCAGGTGGCCGTCCTGGAAGACGAAGACCATGGCGCCGAACGTGGCGCTGAGGCTGAGCACGTTCAGGACCAGCGCCTTCACCGGCATCAGGACGCTCCCGGTGAACAGGAACAGCAGCACCAGCGACGAGCCCACGACGATGCCGACCGCCGCCGGAGTGACCCGGCCGATCGCTGCGCGGCTGTCGGCGATGTCCGCGGCCCGGCCGCCGACGGAGACGCTCACCTTGTCGCCTGCCGCGCCCACTCCGGCGGCGGCGGTCGGCGGATCGAGGGCGCGGACGCGATGCACGAGCGCGCCCGTCGCGTCATCGTCCGGCGCGGCAGCGGACACGACCGTGAACAGGACGTCGCCGCCCCGCTGTTGGAGCGCGGAGGAGGCGGTTACGGGGATGTGGCGCCCGCCCGCGTAGTCGCCGGTCGGCCCGGAGACGATACGTACGCCCCGTACCCCGGACAGCGCGGCGGCGTACCGGTCGAGAGCCGCGAAGTCCCGGCCGCCCACACCATCGCCCCCGCCGACACCCTCGACGACGACCGGCATCGCACGGGTCGCGGCAGGCGCGAACCCCTCGCGCAACCGCTCCGTCGCCCTGTGCACCTGCGAACCAGCAGGCAGCGAGCGATCGTCGAACAGCCCGGGCGACGCCTGGAGGAACGGCGAGGCGAGCAGGACGAGAAGGATCACGACGGCGCTGCCGTAGATCGCCGGGCGCTTCATGACGGCGTGCGCGAAGCGGTACCAGCGACCCTCGGACGCCGTACGGGGTGCGAAACCCGAAGCAACAGGGACAACAGGGGCCTTACGTCGCCAGCGCGCGAAGACGTCGTACCGGTTGACCCTGTGCCCGAGCACGGCGAGCAGCGCAGGCAGCACGAGGACCGCGCCGGCCGCCGCCGTCAGCACTACGACGATGCCGCCGTACGCGAAGGACCGCAGGAAGAACTGCGGGAAGACCAGCAGCGCCACCAGCGACAACGCGACGGTCAGCGCGGAGAAGGCGACCGTGCGCCCGGCGCTGCGCAGCGTGCGCCGCAGCGCTTCGGGGACCTCGGCCCCGGCGCGCAGCTCCTCGCGGAAGCGGGCGAGTACGAAGAGGCTGTAGTCGATGGCAAGGCCGAGTCCGAGGGCGGTGGTCAGGTTCATCGAGTACACGGACACCGAGGCCGCGCTCGCCAGGGCGTTGAGCACGGCCCGGGTGACCAGGATGGACAGCAGCGCGATCACCAGCGGCAGGGCTGCCGCCACCGCGCTGCCGAAGACCAGCAGGAGCAGGACGGTGGTGACCGGGGCGGCGAGCACCTCGGCCAGGAGCAGGTCGTGCTCGGTGCGCTTGCCGACCTCGGCCTGCACCTGGGCGCTGCCTGCCGCCTGGAGTACGAGCCCGCCGTCGTGGGCGCGCAGTTCGGGTACGAGCCGTTCGGCCGTCTTGGCCTGCCGGTCCTCGTTGCCGCGCAGAGAGAGTGCGATGAGGCCGGTGCGGTGATCGGTGGAGCGCAGTTCTGGGGCGCCGCCGGCCGTCCAGTACGAGGTGGCGGCGCGGACGCCGGGGTCGTGCTGGGCGCGGTGGGTCAGGTCCGCTCCCACACGGCGGATTCGGGCGTCGTCGACACCGCCGGCTCCGATTCCCTTTGCGCGCTCACGGCCAGGCCCGGTCAGCAGGATGACGAGATCGTCGTCCGCGCCCGGGAACTGCTCCGACAACACCTTCTCGGCGCGCGCCGACTCGGCCCGCGGATCCGTGAACCCGCCGTGCTGCAGCCGGTGTTCCACCCCGAACCCACCGACGGCGGCGAGCACCATCAGCACGGCGCTGATCCACAGGACGAGGGCCCGCCTGCGGTACAGCACAGCATGCACACGGTTCCCGTCCCGGTCCCGATCGAACATGGGCGTCGGCCTCTCGTGGATGGGCCACTGGGATACCGCCGAGTGTCACGGCCCCGACCACACCCCGCCTTGTACGCAGCCGCCACCTTCCGCACGACCCGTGCTGCGCGCGCCGGCCCCGTACGCAGCAACCGCCCTAAACTGGCGGCGATTCGCAGGTCGAGCCGAGGGGGCCGACGGTGCGTCAGAACGCGGCTGCGAGGCGTCCGGACAGCCCGAAGCCGGAGAGGCCGAGAGGCCCGGGCGAAGCGGCCAACAGCGCCCGGACCTGGCCCGGTTCGGTGCTCCTCGAACCCGGCCGGCTCATCTACCGAGGCCCCTTCTCCACCGCCCCGGCCCACGCCCACAGCGCCTGGCAGATGCTGCTCGTGACCAACGGGGGCACTGTCACTCTGAGCACCCCGCACGGCGGCGCTCCGGCCCGCGAAGTGACGGCGGCGGTGATACCGGCGGGGGCGCCGCACGTCACGGAGTCGTACGGCGCACACGGCGTCATGGTGTGGCTGGACGCGCACAGCACGGCGGCGCGCGCCCTGGACGCGCGCATCGCGTCGACGGCGCCGACGCCCAACAGCCGTCTCGACGTCACTACCTGGGCGGCAGCGGCCGAGGCGTACAGCGGTGCGCCCGGCGACCCGATGCGCCACCTTCCGCCCCGTACCACGCGCGAGGACGTTGTCGCGGCGCTCGCCCCGCTCCTCGCCGCGGTCTGCGACCTGCCGTACGAGGCGGGCCGCCCGCGCCATCCAGCGCTCGCGGAGGCGCTGGCCCGCCTGCCCCGTACGGTCCACGACCCGGTGACGCTGCGGTCCCTGGCCGAGGACGTGGGCATCTCGGCCGGGCGCCTGGGCCGCCTCTTCACCGCCGAACTGGGCCTCTCCTTCACCCACTGCCGCCGCTGGGAACGCCTGCGCCGCGCCATGCGGGAGGTCCGCGCCGGCGCCTCCCTCACGGACGCCGCCTCGGCTGCGGGCTTCACGGACTCGGCACATCTGACACGGGTGACCCGCGAGATGTTCGGCCTGTCACCGTCCAAACTGGCGGCGGCGATCGAGTGGTTGTAGGCGACCCCAGGGCCCGTTCAGGGGCGGCGCGCCCAAAAGAACGCATGCCCGCCAGCACCCTCCGGTACGAACTCCTCCCGCTCCACCACCAACCCCGCCCGCGTGATCCACTCGCGGTTCGTGCCGACGTCCGTGTGGCTCCACCACATCGGGGCTCCGCTGCCGAGTCAGCCCTGCTCGGTGCCGGTCCACGCGCCATGCCCTGTCGTCGCCGCGAAGCAGCCTCCCGGACGCAGCCAGCCGGCGATCTTCGCAGCAGGGGCGGCTGTTCGGCCAGCGGGAGGTGGATGAGGGCGTAGAAGGAGACGACCGCGTCGAAAGAAACTTTTACGCAGGTCAAGGAGCCACGGCCGATACTTCGCCGGGCCGCCGTACGCCGCGTCGTAGCGCCGCGACGCGGCGTCGTAGCCACGCCGGACGACCTCCTTGGGATCTTCGGGCTTGGGATCTTCGGGATCTCCCCTGTCCACCACGGCCGACGACGGTAGCCATCCGTACGGGGCGCGGCGAGCGAATTCCCGGCGCGCCGGGTGCGCCGCGTACCCGGATGCGCCGCACCCTCCAGAGCGATGCGCCCGCACCCCCAGAGCAGGGCCATGCGGCCCCTCCCCCAACCCCCTGCCCGCACCCACACTCAAGCTGTCGGGCCCTCGTTCGCACGGACCGGATCGGGGTGATCGCGTGCCTCCTCACGTGCTGGTCGCGTACGGCAGCAAGAACGGATCGACGGCGGAGATCGCCGAGTGGATCGCGGACGTCCTGCGGAAGCACGGGTGCGTGGCGCGGGCTCGTTCCGCCGCGGAGATGCCCCCGCCCGAGGCGTACGACGCCGTGGTGCTGGGCGGTGCCCTGTACGCGGGGCGCTGGCACCGCGACGCGCGCCGGTTCGCGCGCCGTCATGGCAGGCAACTGGCCCGGCGTCCTGTGTGGTTGTTCAGCAGCGGGCCGCTGGACGGTTCGGCGGCGGAACGCGAGCTGCCCCTCGTACCCCAGGCGAAGCGCGCCACCATCCGCGTGGACGCGCGCGAACACGTCGTCTTCGGCGGCCGCCTGGACGAGGCCGCGCGCGGCTGGGTTGCCCGGCGCATCGTGGCCGCCGGGCGCGGCGGCGACTTCCGCGACCGCGAACGCGTCGAGAAATGGGCGCGCAGCATCGGCCGCGAACTCGACGCCGAATTCGGCGAGGACACGTCCTCGTAAGCGCCCCCGCCCCCTCGGCCCGCGCGACGCCCCCGTAAAACCCGTTGGCGGCCCACGGCGGCCGCTGCTACCTTTCCGGAGGCCGTGCGAGAGAACGAGGAGGTGGTACCCGTGAACGTATCGACGTGGGTGCTCTCCTCCAGGGTCACGGTCGGGCGATAGGTCGTCCGGGAGCGCCGTTCAGCGCACTCCCGAAAGGCACGACCATGCCGACCATGCACTTCGCTTCTGCGCGGCGCCTCGATGACGGCGTTCTCGAGCGCGAATTCATCCTGGGCGAGATTCCCGGCACTTTGTGGACGCCCGAATCCGCCTCCACGTCCGACTCCACGTCCGACTCCTCCTTCACGCCGGCGCCGCTGATCCTGCTCGGCCACCCCGGCGGACTGCACAAGATGCACCCCCGGCTGCTGGGCCGGGCCCGGCAGTGCGCCGCTGAGGGCTTTGCCGCCGCGACCATCGAGCTGCCCGGCAGCGGTGACCGGCCCCGTTCCCCCGTCGCCGAACAGGCGCGCGCCGACCTGCGCCGGGCGCTGGAGGCCGGCGAACCGGTCGGCGAGGACATCGTGGACCGGCTCGTCCTCCCGCTGGTCGACAAGGCGGTACCGGAGTGGCAGGCCACGCTGGACGCCCTCCTGGCACTGCCCGAGATCGCCGACGGCCCGGTCGGGTACTCGGGCGGCGTCATCTCCATCGCGATCCGGCTGGCGCTGGTCGAGCCGCGCATCGCGGCGGCCGTCCTCTTCGCCGGGAGCTTCATGCCGCGCGTCACGTACGAGGACGCCCGGCGGCTCACCCTTCCCCTGCACGTCCTGCTGCAGTGGGACGACGAGGGAAACGACCGGCAGGCGGCCCTGGAACTGTTCGACGCCTTCGCCTCCGAGGAGAAGACGCTGCACGCGAACATGGGCGGGCACACCGGTGTCCCGCAGTTCGCGGGGGAGGCCGCGGCCCGCTTCTTGACGCGGCACCTGCGCCAGGGCCGAGCCTCCCGGGACGGGACCGAAGCCGGAGCCGGAGCCGGAGCCGCCTAGAAGCTGTCGTAGCTGGGCCTCCCCTTCGGCCGGTAGACGCCGATGACGGTGCCGCCCTTCGTCGTCGAGACGCTGACCGGCCCCAGCGCGGTGGGGATCGCCCCGTCGGCGAACAGCCGCTTGCCGGTGCCGATGATCACCGGGTGGACGGTCAGGCGGTACTCGTCGACGAGGGCGTGCCGCATGAGGGTCTGGGCGAGGTCGCCGCTGCCCACGACGTTGATCTCGCCGCCGTCGGACGCCTTCAACTCGCGTACGGCATCGGCGGCTTCGCCCTCCAGCAGCGTGGAGTTCTGCCACGCGACGGAGGTCAGGCTCCGCGATGCCACGTACTTCCGCGTGCTGTTCATCCGGTCGGTGAACGGGTTGGCGGGGTCGGCGGCCGGCCAGTACGAGGCGAAGATCTCGTACGTCTTGCGGCCCAGCAGCAGCGCGTCGCAGTGCCTGTACCAATCCGCGATGGCCGCGCCGACCTCGTCGTCCGTCACCGGCTTCTGCCACCCGCCGTACGCGAACCCGCTCTGCACGTCCTCGTCCGGCCCGCCCGGCGCCTGCATGACACCGTCCAGCGTCAGGAACGTACACACGATGACCTTGCGCATGACGCACTCCCTTCGTCGAAGGGTGGACCGTACGGCGGCCGGAAATTCATCAGCGGGGCAGGAGATCCCGGCGCGGAATCCCGGCGCCGGGCCACAGGTTGCCGCGCACTTCCACGGACTCTCCAGATGTCACAGTGGCCCCCGGCATGTGTCCCCAGCGGCAGTGATGAGGAGTGTGGCCGGTGAGTTCGATGGTGTGGTCCGAGGGGGCCGAGGACGAGTGGGCGGAGCAGGTCGCCGCCGTGCGGCGTGAGCTTGTCGAGCGGGGGCCGCCGCGGAGGCCCGAAGGGGCTCCGGACTTCGGCACCGTGACGGTTCCGGGGCGTGATGGCGATCAGGTGCGTGATCTGCTCGTGGAGGAGCACGCGGGCACGGTCGTCGAGGTCGGGCTCGGCTATGCCGGCTCGGCGTTGGCCATCGGTGAGGCGCTGTTGCGCGCCGGTGCTCCGACCCCGCGGCATGTGGTGATCGATCCGTACCAGTACACGGCGTACGACGGTGTGGGCTGGGAGCTGCTGTGCGGCGCCGGGCTGGACGGCGTCGCGGAGCTGGTGACCGAACCGTCGCAGCGCTTCCTCCCGAAGCTCGCCGGTGCGGGCTTCGGCGCTGACGCGGCGTTCGTGGACGGCAGCCACCACTTCCACAACGTGTTCGTCGACCTGCACTTCCTGAACGAGATCGTCCGGCCCGGCGGCGTCGTGGTGCTGGACGACGTGTGGTGGTCCTCGGTCAGCGCCGCCGCGGCGTACTTCGAGACCAACCTGGGGTGGTGTCCTGTGCCGGGCGCCCTGGCCGACGGCACGGCCGCCGAGGACGACGGCCGTCCGCGGGCCCGCGCCTACCGACTGCCGATCCCGCCCGCGACACCGGACTTCAAGGAGTTCAGGCCCTTTTGATGAGCCGGTTCTGAGCCCGCAAGGCAACCCCGTACACCCGCGCCTCTACCCCACATGCACCCGCGGCCGCCGCTCCGGGTCCGGTTCCGCCCGGCGGAGAACCTCGCGGGCCACCGGCGCCACCTCGCCGTCGCCGAAGACGAGGAAGCGGATCAGGTGGCCGAGGGGGTGGCCCTCGGTCCAGTTGAAGTAGGCGTGCGGGACCCGGCCCGTGCGGTCGCGCATCATCATCAGGACGGCGGCGATGGTGTTGGGGACGCCGGGGCCCTCGACGCGCAGGATGCTCGCGCCGTACTGCTCCACCCCGTGCACATGCAGCTCGGTGGTGAAGTCGGAGGAGTCCTGCACGGTGACCTCCAAGAACAGCACGGGCCGCCCGTCGGGGATGTGGGTCTGCTCGCGCTGGCTGTACTCCTTCTCGCGGTATTCGGCCTCGTCCCGCTCGTTCGGCTCGTTCGCGATCACCCGCAGCGGTCCGTGGCCCGCGGCCTGGTCCACCAGCCGCGCGGCCGTCTCGTCCAGTGTCACGTCGGAGGCGCGCAGTTCGAAGGCGCGGTGGACGCGGGAGGCGAAGGAGAAGAGCAGGATGCCGAGGATGAACAGTGCGGCGATCTTGATGCCGTCGGGCCGCTCCACGACGTTCGCGACGGTGGTGTACGCGAAGACCGCCGTGATCGCGCCGAAGCCGACCATGGCGGCGCGGTGGCCGCGGTGCCGGGCCGCGATGGTGGCGGCGAAGGACGCGGAGAGCATCAGGACCAGCACGCCGGTGGCGTACGCGCCGCTCTGGTCGTCCACGTTCGCGTTGAACCACAGCGTGATGAACACCGCGATCGCCATGAACAGCAGCACCAGCGGCCGCACGGCGCGGGTCCATTCGGGCGCCATGCCGTAGCGGGGCAGATAGCGCGGTACGAGGTTGAGCAGCCCGGCGAGCGCGGACGCCCCGGCGAACCAGAGGATCGCGATGGTCGAGACGTCGTAGGCGGTGCCGAAGGCGTTGCCGAGGTGTTCGTGCGCGAGGTAGGCCAGCGCGCGGCCGTTGGCCGAGCCGCCGCGCGCGAACTCGTGCTGCGGGATCAGCAGCGTCGTCGCCAGGCTGGAGACCAGCAGGAAGCAGCTCATGATGAGCGCCGCGGTGGTCAGCAGCCTCCGCGTGCCGCGGATGCGCCCCTCGGGCCGCGCCTCGGTGTCGGCCGAACCCCCACGTACCAGCGGCATCACCGCGACGCCCGTCTCGAATCCGGACATGCCCAGGGCCAGCTTCGGGAAGACGATCAGCGCCACCGCGATCATGCCGAGCGGCGAGGAGTGGCCCTTGGAGAGCGCGTCGGTCCAACTGCCGATGTGGGCGGGGTGGGTGAGGACCTGCCAGGCGGCGGTGGCCAGGACCACGAGGTTGAGGGTGAGGAAGGTGCCGACGAGGACGACGGCCACGCCGATCGCCTCGCGGAAGCCCTTGAGGAAGACGGCGCCGAGCGCGGCGAGCAGCACGAGGGTGATCCAGGTGTTCTCGCCGTGCAGCCAGCTCGGCGCGAAGGGGTTCTCCACGACGTGCGCCGAGGCGTCGGCCGCCGACAGCGTCATTGTGACCATGAAGTCGGTCGCGGCGAAGCCGAGCAGCACGAGCACCAGCAGCTTGCCCGTCCACCACGGCAGCAGCCGCTCCAGCATGGCGATAGAGCCCTCGCCGTGCGGGCTCTCGCGCGCCACGCGCCGGTAGACGGGGAGGGCGCCGAGCAGCGTGAGCGCGATCAGTACGAGGGTGGCGAGCGGCGAGAGCAGCCCGGCGGCGAGCGCGGCGATGCCGGGCTGGTAGCCGAGGGTGGAGAAGTAGTCGACGCCGGTCAGGCACATCACCCGCCACCACGGGTGGCCCTTGTGCTCGGCCGCCGGCGTGCCGTGCGGGCCCGGGTGACGGGCCGTCTGCTCGGCCAGCCCCTCCAGCAGCCAGCTCCGCAGCCTCCCGGACCGGTCCCGGCTCTCGCCGCGGGCGTGGGTGGCCTCGCTCATCGCCGCGTCGCTGCTGGTCATGCTGGGTGCTCCGTGTCTGTCGGTGCCGTGTGCGCTCGCGCTCCGCAGCGAGTATCCATCACGGCGGCGTACGCACAGGGCACCGGGCGCCGGGGCACGGCGCCGGGCACGCCCGGGCTGCGCGCGGTCCCCACGCGAGGATCCGTGTGAGGACTCACGGGAGGCCCCACGAGAGGGCCCGCGTGAGGACTACGCGCAGCCGGCCCCGGGCGTTCAGTCGCTCAGGGGCCCCGGGCGGCGTTCAGACGATCAGGACCCGGCGCCCGCGGGTGTGCCCCGCCGCGCTGTCGATGTGCGCCGCCGCGGCGTCGGCCAGCGTGTACGACTTCGCGACCGGGATGTGCAGGCTGCCGCGCGCGATGAGCCCGACCGCCTCGGCGAGCGCGTCCGGCACGCTCCCGGCCACGCCGGAGAAGCGCACGCCCAGCCGCGGCGCGTCGAGGTCGGCGATGGAGACGACCTTCCCCGGGTCCCCGGTCAGCTCGACGAGTTCGCGGATGACGCCCGAACCCGCCAGGTCCAGCGCCGCGTCGACGTGCCCGAGCCGCCGCACGCGGTCGGGCCAGCCCTCTCCGTACGTGGTCGCGAGGGCGCCGAGGTCGCGCAGGTAGTCCTGGTTCGCGGCGCCGGCCGTGCCGATCACGGTGATGCCGCGGTCCCGGGCGATCTGGAGGACGGCGGAGCCCACGCCCCCGGCCGCGCCGCTGACCAGCAGCGTCTGCCCACTCCGTACGCCGACCTCGCGGAGGACGCGCAGCGCGGTCTCCACCACGGAGGGGTAGCCGGCCGCCTCCTCGTACGAAATCCCCTCGGGTATCCGGGCCCAGGCCGTCAGCACGGCGAACTCGGCGTAGGTGTCGATGCCTTCGCCGAACACGGGGTCGCCGAGGGCGACGCCCTCGACTCCCTCGCCGATCTCGTCCACGACTCCGGCGGCGTCCAGGCCGACGCCTGTGGGCAGTCGGATGGGATGGGCGCCCAGTTTCTGGCCTTCGCGGAGGCGCCAGTCGACGGGGTTCACGCCCGCCGCGCGTACGGCGATGCGGATCTGGCCGGGGCCCGCGTGGGGCTCCTCGGCTTCGGTGAGGCGGAGAACCTCGGGGCCGCCGAATTCGGCGAAGCTCACTCTCTTCATGCCGCGGAACAGTAGCACTAACCGTTAGGGTTTTTGAGTCGTTGCACTTCCGTAACTGCTAGGGTCACGGCATGACCGAGCCGCCCGGACGCCGCGCACGCAAGAAGGCCGCGACCCGCCAGAAGATCGCCGACACCGCGCTGCGGCTCTTCCTGGAACGCGGGTACGAGGCGGTCGGCATCCGCGAGGTGGCGGCCGAGGCCGACGTGGCCGTGACCACCCTCTTCGCCCACTTCCCCGCCAAGGAGGCGCTGGTCTTCGCGCAGGACGCGGACTTCGAGCAGCGCCTGACCGGCGCGGTCACCGACAGGGCGCCGGACGAGCCCCTGATTCCCGCGCTGCGCAAGGAGGTTCGGGATCTCGTACGCCATTGCACGGCGGAGGGCGCGGCGCCGGTCTGGCGCATGATCGAGGGAACGCCCGCACTGCGGGAGTACGAGGAGTCGATGCGCCTGCGCCACGCGGAGTCCCTGGCCGACGCCCTCGACCAGGCGCCCGACCTGCCGCAGACCACCACCGCCTGCCGGGCGGTCGCGCGCTTCGTGATCGACGCGTACGCGCTGGCCCGCGAGGCGGACGATCCGGAGGCGGCGCTGGACGAGATCTTCGCGATGGTCGGGGCGGCGTGGGAGGCGGCAGGCGCGTCACTGCCGTGAATTAGCGCGGGGCGGCCGTCGCGCACTGACGGCGCGCCTGCCCTGCACCTGTCCCCCGCCGCTCCACCCGTACCGGTGAGGGCCGTCGCACATGCAACATGTCCGCCGCCCGTAAGGAGGTTGCCGCAAGATCCGCGCGGGCAGCTGGCGCCCCGATGACACGACGCACCACCCTGAGGGCCGCCGCTGCCGGCGCGCTGCTGCTCCTGTCCCGACACCGGCCACCGTGCACCTGCCGAGAACCCTGCTGCCTGGAGGACTTGATCGCACCCGCACAGCCCTGCCCCACCTGCTTACGCGAGGAGGCGCGCGCCGCGGGGCACTGAAGAGGTCGTCAGCAGGCCCCGAGCGGGGCTCCGAACGATGGGGCGACCGGGCCGGGCCCGTGCCGCCCCATCCGGTCCCTGCGCTGCTACGCCTCGATGGGCCGGATGAATTCCAGGGTCCACGTCTCCTGGAACTCCGGCTTCGGCGGCGTGAGTTCGATCTGCGCCCCGCGTCCTGGGCGACTCGGGTCACCGGTGGTCGGCGGTCAGCAGCGGCCGCCGGTCGTCAGTGGCTGGTGGCTGGCAGTCAGCACCGACCGCCGCTCCTCAGTGGTTGCCGGTGACGACGACCACGGCGACGGTCAGCACCATCACGGTGGTCTCGCGCCTGAGGGTGGCGGGCTCGATGGAGGGCCCGTCGAAGGTGCCGACGAAGACCAGCACCATGACGGCCCGGCGCCGCAGGAGCACCACGGCGGCCTCGTGACCTGCGAGGCCGGGGGCCGATCGGCCCCGCATACGGGGGGTGTCGCGTACGGGGGGGGTGCCGCGCGCCCGTGAATTTCCGCCAGACGCCACGGCCTCACCGCAGGCCCCGGCTACTCGGGCAGCCGGCCGGTGACCACCGCGAGGGCGGGTGATGCCACCCACGGGGCCCAGAACTCCGCCCCGTACTCCGCCACTCCCTCCTCCGAGACCTGCCAGCCGCTCACCTCGACGTCCACCAGCCCGGCCTCGCTCAGCGCCGCGCGGTAGGTCTCGTTGGTCCAGTACACGGTCTCCAGCGTGATCGGCCGGTCCTGGTCGTAGAGGGTGAAGCTCATGGTGTCGCCGTCCGCGTGCTGCGGCATGCGCCCGTACGTGACCTGGTAGCGGGTGTCGTGCGGGTGCTCGGGGTCGTAGCCGGAGTTCGTGATGCTGCCGGCGAAGCGACCGCCCGGCTTCAGGTGGGCCACGATCCGCTCGCACATGGCGTCGAGCTGTTCCCTGCTGCGGGCGTAGTTGAGCAGGAACACAGCGGTGACCACGTCGAATGCGCCGAGGAACGGCATGTCCCGCACGTCGTGTTCCTCGTACGTGATCGGCGCGCCGGCCGGCGTGAGCCGCCCGGCGACACGCAGCATGTCCGCGGCCGCGTCCACCCCCACGACCCGCTCCGCGCCCCACTCCAGCAGGGCACGGGTGTAGATGCCGGTCCCGCAGGCGAGGTCGAGCGCCTGCTTCCCGCGCAGACTCCCGACGGCGTTCTTCAATGTGGGGTACTCCGCGTACTTGCGGATCAGCGGAAGCCCCAAGTAGTGCTGGGCGGCGTCCTCGTCGTACTGCGCGATGTGATCGGCCATGGCTGCCTCTCTGGAGCGGGCCCGCTGGGGGCGCGCGGCGGTCGGGATCCCGGTGTGGGTCACGATGCCCGCGACAGCCCCCACGTCTGCAGGGTGTAGGGCCGCCCCTTCTCCTCCCCCTCGATCAGCGGCACGTCGAGCAGGCGGAATCCCGCCTTGGAGGCCACCGCGACGCTGGCGCCGTTCTCGGCCTCCAGCTCCAGGACCACCCGCTCCGCGCCCAGTTGCTCGAAGGCGTACGCGGCCGCCACCCGGACCGCCCGCGCGGCCAGCCCCTGACCGCGGTGCGCCGGGCCGACCGCGTAGCCGACCTCCATCCCCTCAGGAGCGCGCCGCAGCATCACCTCGCCCAGCGGCGCGCGTCCGTCCACGGTGATGGCGAGCAAGATGGTCGTACCCTCCGCGCGTAGCTGCCGGTCCCGGTCCAGCCGTGCGCGGGCCGCCGCCGCGTCGAAGGGGGACGCCATCGGCGTCCAGTACGCGATGTCGGGGTGGTCGAACAGATCCGGCATCGCGGCCAGGTCCGCCTCCGTCCAGTCACGCAGGACGAGGCCTTCTCCCGTGAGCTCGATGCGCTCAGGAAAGGGCAACGTGGTGCCGCTCATGTGAGGTTCCTCCCCGGTCCGTTGGACAAGGGAGCCTAGCGAGCGGCCGGCCCTCCGGCGGCGCGGGCTGCCCTATCCGCGGCGCCGACGCCCCTTGCCGGTCTCGCACGGCGCGGCGACCGCCGCCCCAGGCAACCTCACGGCAACCGCCGCGCCGTCAACGCCCAGATGACGAACACCGCCAGCGCGATGGAGATCAGGGACCACAGCGGCTGGTACGGGAGCCACAGGAACTGGAGGATCACCATCACCGACGCCAGGCCCACCCCGACCATGCGCGCCCACGCCGAGCCGTTGAGGACGCCCACTCCGGCCAGGGCCACCAGGATGCCGACGATCAGGTGGATCCAGCCCCACGTCGTGAGGTCGAACTTGAAGACGTAGCTGCCGAGGCGGGTGAAGACGTCGTCCTCGGCGATGCCCGCGATCCCCGCCAGCACCCCCAGCACGCCGTCCAGCAGCATCAGCGCGCCGGCGAAGACGACTCCGCCGCTGGCCCAGGCGTCGGCGTCGCCGCCCTTCCGCGCGGCCCCCGTGGAGTTCGTCCCCGTGGAGTTCTTGGCTGTGTCGGACATGCCGCTGCTCCTCCCTGTGCCAGCCGGGCGTCCGCAGCAGGGCGCCGACGGCGCGACAGACAGGTCGAGCCTGCGGCGGCCTCCCGGGCGCGGCCATCTCGTGGCGCCCATACGAGTGACGAGCGGCCGCCCGCGGCGCCGGCCCGGTGCGCGCGGCACCGGCGTTCCCCTGCCCGGTCCGCCCCGCATGCGCTCCCCCTCCCCCGCCGCGACGCTCGGAGGATGCGCGTCCGTACCGTTCCCCCGGCCTCCGCCCCGGCAGGGCGAAGGGTGCCGACGCGTGGCGGCCGGGTGCCGATGCGTGGCGGGGGAACGTACGCGTGTGCTCAGGGCGATGCGGGGGCGGCCGCATGACCCAGTCGCCGACCCTCATCCTGATCATGGCCGTCGCCGCACTCACCCCGCTGCTGGCGCACGGCGCGGCGTACCACGTGCGCGTGCCGCTGGTCATCTGCGAGCTGGTGCTGGGCATCCTCATCGGCCCGCACGTCCTGGGCTGGGCACAGCAGGACGAGGTCATCGACACGCTCTCGGAACTGGGCCTGTCGATGCTCATCTTCACGGCCGGTTACGAGATCGAGTTCGCCGCCATCCGCGGGGCCGTCCTGCGCCGGGCCTCGGTGGCCTGGGTGCTCTCCCTCGCCCTGGGGCTGGGGGTCGGGCTGGCGCTCACGGCCGGCGACGGCTCCCAGGCCGTGGTGATCGGCACCGCGCTGACCAGCACCGCGCTGGGCACGGTCCTGCCGATGCTGCGCGAGAGCGGGGAACTGGGCGAGCGCTTCGGGAAAGTGGTGATGGCCTTCGGCGCGGTCGGCGAATTCGGGCCGATCATCGCCATGGCGGTGCTGCTCGGCGGCCGCGCGCCGGGGACCTCGGCCGCGGTGCTCGCCGTCTTCGCGGCCGTGACCGCGGCGGCCGTGTGGTGGGCGCTGCGTCCGCGGCCCTCGTGGTTCAGCCGGATCATCCGCAGCACGCTGCACACCAGCGGCCAGTTCGCGGTCCGCTTCGTGATGCTCGTCCTGGTGGCGATGCTCGCGCTCTCCCAGGCCTTCGGCCTGGACGTGCTGCTGGGCGCCTTCGTCGCCGGGGTGCTCACGCGGCTGGTGTTCCTGCGCGCGGCGCCGGAGAGCAGCGGGGAGGTGCTGGGGAAGGTGGAGGCGATGGGGTTCGGCTTCCTCGTGCCGCTGTTCTACATCGTGACTGGCATCAAGTTCGACCTCGCCGCTTTGCTCGGCGGGGGCCGGGCCCTGCTGCTCCTCCCGGCCTTCCTGGTGCTCTTCCTCCTCGTACGGGGCCTGCCCGCCTGGCTGCTGGCGCCGCGCGACCTGCGCGGACCCGACCGCGGGGCGCTGGCGCTGTACTCCTCCACCTGCCTGCCGCTGGTCGTCGCGATCACCACGATCGGCGTCGACGAGGGCGTGCTGGGCAGGTCCGAGGCGGCGTCCCTGGTCGGCGCCGCGATGATCTCCGTACTCGTCTTCCCCCTGCTCACCGTGAAGCTGCGCCCGCGCCAGTGCGCGGCCTCGCCGGGGCAGGAGTACGCGACGGAGTCGGAGAGCTGGTGAGCGCGGCGCGGTGGGCCCCGCACCTCCCGGCTTGATTACGGGAGTTGCGGGGCCGGGCCATCAGCCCTGAACCGTCAGCTCTGCCGCTCGGCCTTGCAGTACTTCCCCTCCTTGCCGATCGAGCGGTACATGCAGTCCGCGTTCTCCAGGAGGATCAGCATGGCCTCGCGGTTGCGCGAGGTCTCCTTGGCGATCTTCTCGTCGGGCGGATAGAAGCCGTCCGCGCCTCCCGAGCCGGGATACATCTCGAAGGTGTACGAGAAGATCCGCTGGCTGCCCCACAGCCAGTCGTTGATCGAGCCGTCCGTGATGTACAGGTCGCTGGACTGCTCCGGCTTGTAGCCGTTGCTCTTGGCCATGGCCGTGCCGACGGTCGCGAACGCGTCGCGGTCGTCCTGCGAGAGGCCCTCGGCGGTGTCCTTCGTCGTGTAGCCGTAGGGCCACAGCACCAGTTCGCCGTACGTGTGGAAGTCGATGTTCGCGGTGATCTGCTGCTTTCCGCCGACCACCCGGCTGCGTACGAAGTCCGCGATGACCTTGACCTCGGGGGCCGATTCGCCCTTGGCACCGTGGTACGTCTCGCTGCGCGGGTTGGAGCTTGAGCCGCCGCAACAGGCCCACTTGTAGGCCCAGTTGCGGTTGAGGTCGGTGCCGACCTGGCTGGTGCCCTGGTTGGGCTGGCGGTTCTTGCGCCACATGCGGTAGTTGCCGGTGGCGATGTCGTACTCGCCGCCGTCCGGGTTGGCGTCGGGGATGATCCACAGCTCGCGGCTGTCGACGAGCTTGGTGATCCGCGGGTCCTTGCCGTACTGCGCGCCGAACTCGCCCAGGGTGTAGAGCGCCATCTCCACGGTCAGGTGCTCGCGCGCGTGCTGGTGGTGGGTGAAGAGGACCTCGGGCTCGGCCTCGTCCTTGGCCGCGTTGTCGCTGACCTTCACCGCCACGATCTTGCGACCCTGGTAGGAGGTGCCGATGACCTGCTTCTTCATGATGTCCGGGTACTTCGCGACGTACCCGTCCACGGCCTTCATGGCCTCGTCGTAGTTGTGGTAGCCGGAGTCCTTGGGCGGGAAGTCCTTCGGCTTGGGCGCCTGGCCGGCCTTCGTACGCCGCGGCGGCCCCGGCAGCTCGGTCACCGCGTGGCCCAGTTCCCTGACCTGACGCACGCCGGCCGCGTCGGCGGTGATGACCACCGAGCCGCGGCGTACGGCATCGATCGACACTCCGGTCGCGGCGATCCGGCTGCGCTCCTGCCGCGTCCCAACGCCGCCGACCCGATAGCTCTTCTCGCTGTTCGCCGGTCTGTCCTGCGCGGTCTTCTCCTGCTGTCCGCTCTGCCCGCTCCGTCCGCTGTCCGGTGGCGCGGCAGTCGCTTGCGCGGTGACCGGGACCGCAAGCGCCAGAGCCAGTACGGCGCTTGCGGCGACGGTCCTGCTGCGTAAGCGGCGTATCGCGGGGCGGCGGTTCCTGCGCTGATTCTCCTGTGGCATCGCAACTCCTGGGGTTCCCAGTGCGACGGGTGGGGGTGGGCTGTGCGGGACCATCGTGCTGGCGCGGGGTGCCGGGGCACAGGGGCATTCCGGCCTGTTCCGGGCCACGGGAGGTGTTGCAGCGCCTCAACGCCGTGCGCGGGCGGCATGGCCGCCTCGAGCCGGCTCTCCGCTCTCTCAGGCTTCTGCCTCGGGAGACTCCCCCTTGGACAGCCGCAGTCGTGATGTGGACGTATCGAGCTGCTGATCCGAATGCAGTTCTCGCAGTTGGTCCATGAGTTTGCCCACGGCGGTCATCGGCAGGGCCTCCATATAGCTGGAGATGTCCCCGCCGCCGATGTAATTCGGCACCTGCATTCCGGAGATCTCCCGGACGATACGGATCACCGCGGCATTGTCACGGCCCAACGCCTCGATCTCCGCTTCGAGTTCGAGAGCGGCCCGTCGGCGCTCGCTGCGTACCCGGATCTCGTCGATCTCGTCCCTGGTCCGCTCGTTCGTGAGCTCGACCTCGAGGACTTCCCCGCGCGTCTCGGCAGCGAACTTCTCCTTGAGGGCTTCGTTGAGCCCCTGGTCCTCGGCGCGGAACTGGCCCAGTGTCGTGCGCTTGGCCTCCACTCCCCAAGCCAGCAGGGCATTGCGCACTTGCGCCGTGAGGTCGGTGCGGATCTCGGAATAGGTGTTCAGGAAGTCGGCGATGCTGGTAGCGGCGGCGATCTCATTGAAGTACGACTCGACCGTGGCCCCTAGCACCCGTTCCACGAATCGCTGCACAGGAAGCGGGTCGACCTCCAGGCCGCCGATGCCCGAGGTCTGGGTGCCGCCGAACGTACGGACCAGCTTGGGGGCGGATTCCCGGGGGATCTGCAGGGTCTGGCTCATCTCCACGTGCAGCCTGTGGCCTTGGACGGTCACCACGATCTGTTCGAGGTCCGCGTCGAAATTCCTGGACTGCGAGGCGCTTTTCTCGGTCCAGTCCATGATGAGGACCCGGGTGGGGATCAGCATGACGCGCACGAACCAGGGGTTGAGGGCGTATACGGTGCCCTCGCCGAGGGTCTCCGCCTGCACGCCCCGGCAGCCTCCCCGCTCCAGGAACACCCACGGCAGCCGGAAACTCTGATGCCCGGGCACTACCGGCCCCAGTTCATCGTCACCCGAAGCGGGGGCTCCCCCATCGAGCGTGGTCACGACGCCGGTGTAGCCGATCGGTACGGAGATCTCCCGCAGGTGCTCGGCGGTAACCTCGTCGCCGCCCGCGTCCGGTGAGTCGCCGCCGAGGTTGTCCACCGTGGTGACGTCGAAGAGCGCGGGGTTGATGTCGTAGTGCGCTCCTCCGGCCAGGACTGCCATCTGCCGGCCCTGTTCTCCGCCGCCTGCCAGGAACTTCGCACCGTCTTGGAAGTTGCTGCACTCCACGTGCGGCCCGAAGAAGCGGTCCGGCGGTCGGATGCCGCCCTCTCGCGCGCGCACCAGCCCGATGGTGCCGGCCGGCACGTAGGTGCGCTTCACGGTGGTGACCTCGAACAGGTCCGTGTTGATGGAGTACCACTGGCCGCCGCTCAGCGTCGTGGCCTGCCTGCCCTGCTCACCTCCCCCGAGCAGGAACGCCTGGCCGTCCTGGAAGTTGTCGCACTCCACCGGAAGGGCCACGGTGCGGCCGGGCGGACGGCGCCGGCCCTCCTTGGCCATGACCATGCCGATGCTGCCCTCCGGCACGTACACCCGGTCCACGGGACGGACCGTGTACAACCCCGGGAACAACCAGCGCCTGCGGTCCGGAAGGAGCGTCTGCGCCAGCACGCCGCGTGTGGTGTGCGGCGTGATCCTGCGAAAGTCCGGATGGGCCCTGCCGTACTCCCGGGTGACGATGCCCACCTTGTCACGGGAGATGTACACGAACCCCTTCGCGAAGACTACGGCTGCAACGAAAAGCACCGGAAAGATGACGGACAACAGCACCGGAACGGACACTCCGATGACCACCAGCACGACCAGAACACCCGCGGTGATCTGGAATCGCTTGAGTAAATACCATGGCTTATCCAGCACTATGATCCCCCATTCCTCAAACGCAGATGCGTAGCCAGCACCGTGGACATCCATTGGTCGTACCAGTCCGGGAATCCCTCGGACTGCGGATTGCGCAGCGTCGGGAAGAAGCCGGTGCGGCGGCCTGGACCGGCCAATTCGGCGAACTCCCGATAATGCCGGGACACACTGTCGTCCACGGACCCGCGCCACCCGCACGCCACCGACAGCGCCAGGAAGTCCGCGTGCCGCGGGGCGCGCACCCCGGCCAGTGCCGCTTGCGCGCGAAAGCCCTGCCGCCCCTGTGTCTGCGCCGACCAGACCGCGTCGATCCCGGCAAGGACGTCGAGGGGCAGGCCGCGGGCGTGCCGCTCGCGCATCCAGCCGTCGTCGAGCCGGTCGGCCGCCTCCAGTACCAGGGCGGTGGTCAGCAGGTCGGCGTGTTCCAACTCGCCGCTGCACAGGGCGTGATGGAGCCGGTCGAGGGAGACGGAAGCGGGGACACGCACGGCCCGCACCGGTGGGCTCTCGAGCGGCGCGGGCAGCACCGTGGCCGGGTCGAGCGGCCGGTGTTCGGCTGCCGCTTCGTCGAGCCGGCGCAGCATCTCCAGTTCGTGCGGGCTCAGGAGCCGTCCGTCGCGTGCGTCGACGTACCAGGTGTGCGCCAGGTGGTAGTTGCGTTCTCCGTCCAGGAGCACCGGGAAGAAGGGCCGTTCGTGCCGCAGCCCTTCCAGGATCATCCGGGTGATGTCGTCGGAGTCCTGGGACTGGGGCGACATGAGGACGACCACTGCCGTGGCGTACGTCAACTGCTGGCGGATGCTCCAGAACTGCGCGTCCCCGGGCCGCAGATCACCGACGGACCAGACGGTCAGTCCGTCGGCCCTCAACTGGCCGATCAGGGCCTGGGCATAATCGAGGTCGGCGGAGGCGTAGCAGACCACGAGGGCGGGCCGTTCCGGTTCGGTGACCGGGCGCGGCGAGGAGGGCAGAGCGGCGTCGATGTTCTCCCGGCTCACCGACCCCGCTGCCGGCTCCCCCGCCTCTGGCAGGGCTGGGTCTGGCGGCGCGCCCCGCACGACGGCGGCAAGTTCCTCGACCTTGAGTTCGTACTCCTCCGGGACGATGTTGCGGAAGTCGCGCCAGACCCGGTTCGCCGCGAAGGGCGGCAGGTCCACGTCGCCGACCAGTACGGGGATGAAGCGCAGGTCATGCTGTGCGCCGGCGGTCGCCAAGGCCGCGTACTCCTCGAGGGCCCGCGGCGAGGTGCCCGATGCGGGGCTGATGAGCAGGATGGCGTTGGCGGACGCGCGGATCGCCGCATCGAGCTGATGCACCACCACGTCACCCGGGAGGATGTGCCACTCGTCGAAGAACACCTGGAGCCCGCGCCGGGCGAGTCGGTCGGCCAACTCCCGCGCCCGGTCGGCGTCGTCGGCCGCGTAGGAAAGGAAGACATCGATGGCCGGCGTGCTCCGGCCTTCCTGCCCGGCGCTCAGGAAGCATCATCCCGGAGCGGCTGCAGTGCCCCGATCAGCGCCGCGACGTGCTCCTCGTACTCCGACGCGCTCGCGTCACGAAGGTCCAGCGGCCTGCGGATGCGGGCGAAGGGCGGCAGTGCCACGTCGTCCACCAGGACCGGGACGAACCGCCGCCCGCCGGAGTGCACGCGCTGGAGCAGGGCCGCGTACTCCTCGCGGATCGCGGCGTCCGCCATGCTGGAGCGGCTGAAGAGCAGGACCCCGTTGGCTGAGGCGAGGAGTGCCCGCTCCTTCTCCAGGTACTCGATCAGGCCGGGCCCGATCCACTTGGCCAGAAAGACGTTCAGCCCACCCTCGCGCAAGCGGGAGGCCAGCCTCTCGGCCGGCTCGGAGTCCGCCTCGGTGTGGGAGATGAAGGCGTCATAGCTCCCGGATTCCGGGAGGGCTGGGGGTTCGTCATCGTCGGCGGAGCTCCTGTGCCGGCGACGTAACTGCCCTCTGACGGTGACATAGCTGAAGTACGTCCCCACGACCGTGGCAACCGTCCCGACAGCCCCCAGAATCGACTCCCCGTCCATCATGTCCACGCTACCCCGGTGGTGACGGCCCGTCACCCGCTTCATCGCAAGGCGCATATGCGCTCGCGTCGTGCGGTGCGCTCATCACGTACGCGCCCCGAGCCCTGCTCGGCGGGGCGGTAGCCTCGGGCCTGGGTGGCACATATCCGGTCACCATGGACCCGGCGCAGGAAAGCGGTGCCTGTATGAGCTCACCGTCATCGCTCGACCTCCAGCAGGCCGCGATACTCCAACGCGCCCTGGTCTCCGGCGAATTGGCGTGGGACATGCTCTTCGGGATCAATCTCGGCTTCTACCGCACCTTCGCCATTCCCTCCATCGCGCGGACCCTCGCGGGGAGCGGTGAGCTCGTCGACGCGCCGGCGGCCCGTGCCAAAGCGACCGGGGACATGATGTACGTCCTCTTCAAAGAGGGGCTGGAGAGCGAGCGCGGCAAGCAGGTCATCGGGGCGATGAATCGGATGCATTCGCGGTTCGACATCTCCCAGGACGAATTCCGCTACGTCCTCGCCTGTTTCGAGGTCGCGCCGATGCGCTGGTGCGACCGGCGCGGCAGCCGCGCCACCACCGACGCCGAGAAGGCCGCCGCCCACACCTTCTATCTCGCCCTCGCCGAGCGCATGGACATCCGCGATGTGCCCGCCACCTGGCACGCGCTCGCCGCGTGGATGGACGCGTACGAGCGGGAGCACTTCGCCCCCACGGAAGAGGCCGCGGCGCTGTGGAATGCCACCCGCGACGTGCTCACCAACAGGGCGCCCAAAGTGCTGGCTCCCGTTGTGCGTTCCTGCGCCGATGCGATGCTCGACCCGCCGTTGCGCCGCGTCGTCGGCGCCGGGAATCCCACCGTCTCCGCGCGGGTTATCGCCCCGCTCCTCCTACGGCTGGCAAAGGCCAATTACCGCTGATTTTCACGGCCGCGCCTCCGCCTCCTCCCTCAGCAACTGCATGACCGCCCGCGCACGCGGTGTCTGGGCCATTCCCTTCACCGACACGATCTGGACCTGCAGGGGCGGGCCCGGGTCGCGGAGCTGCAGTTGGGCGATCTGGCCGCCGCCGTAGGTCTGGTCGGTGGCGGTGCGCTGGTTCAGTACGGAATAGCCCAGGCCGCGGGCCACCAGGGAGCGGACGGTTTCATAGCTCTGGGTGCGGTAGCGCACATTCGGTGCCGTACCGGTCGAGGTGAGCAGCGAGCGGAAATAGTCGCGGCTGTGCGGCAGATCGAGCAACACCAGGGGCTCGGCCGCCAATTCGGCGAGTTCCACGGTGCCCCGGTCGGCCAGGTGGTGGTCGGCGGGGACGATGACGTACGCGGGGGCCTGCGCGATGGTTTCGCTGTGCAGGTCCAATTGGGCCGAAAGACCCAGATCGTAGGTCAGGGCGAAGTCGATGCTCCCGGCCTTCAGTGCGTCGACGAGCTGGTCCGTCTCGGCCTCCAGGACGTCGATCTCGATGCCGGGGTGGCGGCTCATGCATTCGCTGAACAGCGGCGGCAGGTAATGCGGGGCCAGGGTGAGGAAACAGCCGACGGCCACGGGGCCTGAAAGGGCGCCGCTGTCTCCGCGCGCCTCCCTTTCCACGTCCCGTGCACGAGCCATCAGTTCGCGCGCCTGCTGCTTGAGCCGCTCCCCCGCTGGGGTCAGGGTGAGCCCGCGCCCGCGCCGGCGGATGAACAACTGGACGCGCAGCTCGGATTCCAGGTTGTAGATGGCCGCCGACACGGCCGACTGGGCGATGTGCAGTTCCGTGGCGGCTTCCGTCATGGAGGCGCGTTCAGCGGCCACCAGGAAATACCGGAGCTGTACGAAGGTGAATCCCACCGGTGACGTCATTTCTGCCCCTCGCGCCCATAGCCGGTCAGCCGTGCAGCGGCGACCCTATCCGCGACGCCCGCTAACGACCCTCGGCGACAGCGCCGGACGCCTCCGCCACCTCCGGCTCATGCCCTGCCTCCGCCACATCCTCCGGCCGCAGCAGCGCGTTCCCCGCCGTCTCCTTCAAGGTCAGCGCGGCGACCAGTCCCCCGACGGCGAACACCATCATGTAGGGGCCAGGGACCAGCACGCTCCCCGTCGCGGAGATCAGCACGGTCATCAGGTACGGCACCGTCCCCGCGAACAGCGCCGCGGTGAGGTTGTAGGCGATGGACAGCCCGCTCTGCCGCGTACGGGTCGGGAAGACCTCGGCCGACCACACCGCGTACGTGCCCAGGATCGCGGCGAGTACGGCGCCCAGGAGCAGTCCGCCGATCCACGTACCGGCCATGCCGGAGCGCATGAGCCAGAACGCCGGCGTGGACAGGACCAGCAGCGCGGTGGTGGCGCCGACGAAGACCGGCTTGCGGCCCACGCGGTCCGAGAGCCAGCCGAAGAGCGGGACCAGGACGAGCCCGAGCAGCGAGATCGTGGTGGAGAGCGCGGCCGCGCTGTCGGCGGAGTGGTGCAGGTGGTCGGTCTCGTACGTGACCAGGTAGGTGAGCACCATGTAGAAGGGCACGTGCATGGCCGTCATCAGGCCCATGGCCTGCAGGAGTTGCTTCCTGTGGGAGCGCAGGAGCTCGCGTACGGGGCTGCGCGGGACGGTGTCGTGCGCCTCCAGGGTGCGGTACTCGGGGGTGTCCTCGATCTTGTTGCGGATGATGAAGCCGATGACGCCGAGCGGTGCCGAGATGAGGAAGGGGATGCGCCAGCCCCACGAGGTGAGCTGGCCCCCGTCCAGCGCGGTGGAGAGCAGGAGGAAGACGAACGAGCCGGTCAGGAAGCCGAGCAGGGAGCCGACCTCCAGCCAGCTCACGCCGAATCCGCGCCGCTTCCTGGGCGCGCTCTCGGCCAGGAAGCTCGCCGCGCTGCCGAACTCGCCGCCCGCGGCGAACCCCTGGATCAGCCGCAGGACCACCAGCAGGACCGGAGCGGTCACCCCGATCGCGGCGTACCCGGGCAGCAGTCCGATGGTCAGGGTCGCGCCGGACATCATGAAGATGACCAGCGACAGCGTGCGCTTGCGGCCGATCCTGTCGCCGAGCGGCCCGAACACCATCGCGCCGATGGGGCGGATGCCGAAGGACACGGCGAAGACGCCGAAGACGGCGAGCAGCCCCGCGGTGCTGTTCTCCGCGGGGAAGAAGACGGTCGCGACCGTTCCGGCCAGATAGGCGTAAGCGGCCCAGTCGAACCAGTGCACGAACACGCCGATGGCGCCCGCGGCGACGCTCCTGCGCAGGGCGACGACGTCGGTGGCCGCCTCGGCCTCGTACTCAGCCTCGGCCGCTCTCGCGTCGGTGGTGCTGGCTGGCATGCGCGACTCCTTGGAGGGGTGGGTGGGGCCTGCCGGGGTGTGCGGGGGTGCGGTGCTCTCCTCGTAAGAAGGGGGCGGGGCCTGTCGCCTCGCCGGTGTGGACGGGGGCGGGCCCCCCCCGGGGCGGCCCGGGGCGGGGGGCGCGCCCCCGCCCCACACCGCGCCCCACCCCGGCCCCCCCGCC